>JAJDCR010000124.1 GCA_029260735.1 Planctomycetota bacterium | reverse complement strand
AACCCCGTCGTACATTTTTCGTGCATTTCCCCCGCGAGCAAAATGCATAAAAAAAGCTAAAATCCTAACCACTCCGAGTTTTTAATGAATGGTTGGAGGCATTTACACTACAAAACCAAACTTGTCCTTCTCCATATTAAGACTAAAATAGACCAAAATTCTTTGTCCTGAAAGGACAACACAACCCAGCCTAGGATGAAGTCCTAGGAAAACCAAGCCGAGGGAAGAACATACGTACTCGTCGTATTCAGCACTAAGTAGCCAAAGTTATGATTAAGTAGTTTTTAGGAAGAGTTTAAAAAAAAATGAATGAATTAGAGCTAACCGGAAAAGCTAGAACCCACATAACCCAAATAGAAAGTCCTCGATTTGCCGCTCAAAGCGAAGTGGTCAAAGCCTTCTTTCAGCTACAAAAAGCCGCCCTAAAGGAAGGAATTGATCTGCAACCGTTTAGCTCTTTTCGCAATTACAAAACCCAAGTCCGCATTTGGAATAAAAAGTTCTCGGGTCAAAAACCACTCTACGACATCCGAGGAAAAGAGCGAGACAACGCGAGCTTATCTGAAAATGAAATCATCGATGCGATTTTGGGATGGTCTGCTTTACCAGGAGCAAGTCGACATCACTGGGGGACAGAAATAGACGTCATAGATGCCGCTGCCATCGAAAAAGACTATCGAGTCAAACTCCTTCCCGAAGAAACAGAAAATGAAGGAGTCTTTGCCAGACTGCACGATTGGTTGAATGAAAATATACAAACCTATGGCTTTTTTCGTCCCTATCAGGAATATCAAGAAGGCCATATGTATCCTGAACCTTGGCACTTAAGCTACGCCCCTCTTTCTCATCAAGTTATGAAGATCTTCACATATGAGATTGTCGAGAGAACCATTCAAAAGAGTGATATTTTGGGGAAGGAATTGGTTCTCGATAGATTGGAAAAAATCTATCAGAACCATATTTTGCTTTAGGAAAGACTGTAAAAACGCACTTATTTTTTGCGTTGGCAAAACAAAGAAAACAAAGAAAACAAAGTAACAGAAAGTAATAGCAAGAAAGAAGAAGGCTCGGGAACAGAGTTTAAACCAGTATCGTTAGTTAAAGCAATAATTTCTTGATCAGAAAGAACGCGGTTGTAGATAAGGACATCATCAATATCGCCTGCGTAGTGACGATTACCACTTCCTCCATGAGCATTATTTCCTATAAACAAATGATTACCCGCACTATAGGCAATACTTCCGGTTGTCGGTGACCAATCACTTGTGCTGGCAAGAGCAACTCCATTGTAGTAGACTTTATAAACGCCGGTTACCGGATCAGCTACTCCCACGACATGAGTCCACTCGTTTAGAGTCATAGCCTCTTCCGTCGTTCCCTGTGAACCATTCGCCCAATAAGCTCCTCCTCCTACTTGAAAATGAGTTCCTCCTCGTAGCCCACCATGAACTGCTGTACGGTAATCGATGCTAATTGTATACCCAGTTTGGTTGGGATCAAACTGAGAAGAGACAATTCCACCAATCACGGACTGTTGGGTGTGAGAAGTTGGTCTCACCCATACTGAAATAGTCAAAGCGCTCACTTGCAATTCAGAAGGAAGTGGCTGAGCAATAGAGATATCATCATTGATTCCATCAAAGCTAAAAGCACTGTTTGTGTTGCCAAAACGGTCTGTTGTAAGAGCTGCGCCATTCACGGTACCATGATTATCATTACCAGAGCTATCTTCCGCATCTCCGCTAAAGTCGTATGAAGCAACGAGTCCATCAGTAGGAATCGCCGACAAGCATGTCCCGAGAAAAAAGAATACCATCGCAAGAAGAGTAAGTTTATTTACCATAATTTTTTACCTCATATCTATGTTGTAGAACTTTCATTTGTTAGCTTAGAGAATCAAAAATACTATTTCAAAAACAAAAAAAGAATTCTCTAATAAACCAAATAGGCTATATTTTTTATAGAGGAAGTATTCTACCATTTTTTGGATAGATTTTTTATAATAAAATCAATCTTTTCGTCTAAAGTTTTTGAGCTCGGTTAAAATTTTTTGATCGCCCTGTTTGCCCAATACGTAATAGCCATATTTCTCTTGGAAATACACTTTCTCTGCTTGAATCTCTTCCGCTATTTTACGCTTGAGGAGTTGCCAGTTCTCGCCATCGCCTACCCCCTAGTTAACTCTCGATCATTTAGATTCATTTATGAAAAATGATTGCAATTATTTTAGCTTGTCTATAGTCTTTAGGGTTTACGGGAAGATTTGATTGAATTACAAAAAGCTTTCTACTTAACAATTTTTAATTAAGATTTTCGAAAGATGCAGGAGAAATTTTGATTATTTGACAAGTTGTGGTATATTTTATTTAGTAACTTATTTTCTTGAGTAAACAAAATAGAAAGCATAAAGGTATCAAATGAAAGATATATCTTTTCAAATAGTAAATAAAGAGCTTCCTGATGATGTAGGGATTGGAACAAAGTTAGAAATGGAAGTAATACAAATGGATGATAAACAAGTTGTATTGACTTTGATCGGTATGCAAAAGAGACAAAAAATCTGCCAAAAAGGGAAACTTGATATATCATCTCTTAGCCCTGAAGAAATCAAAGAAAAGCTTCGAGGATCAGTTCTTAAATATGATGATCCTTTTGGATCCGCTATTCCTGAATCTGATTGGGAAGCTTGCCAATGATTATACTAGATACCCATATTTGGCTGTGGCTAGTAAATGAAAACCCTCGTTTAAAGGGAGAAAAATTAGAATTTATAAGGAAAAAAGAGTCTGATGGATGGGGAGTCAGTGCCATTTCTTGTTGGGAAGTTGCTAAAAAAGTCGAAAAAGGAAAGCTTGATTTGGGATTTTCCATAGAAGATTGGATAGTTTTAGCCACACATTACCCTGGAATTCGGATTATTGATCTTTTACCAGAAATTTCTGTTGAGTCTACGAAATTACCGGGCGAGTTTCATGGTGATCCTGCTGATCAAATAATTGTTGCAACAGCAAGAATCTTGAATTGCACTTTGGTCACTTGTGATAATAAAATCTTGAAGTATTCGGAGGTACATACCGTTTAAGAAAGAACATCTAAATTGTACCTAGAAAACATACCTTTCCTCTAAGTCATATAGTATAAGGCATCGTCGCGTAGCGAAAAAGAACGGAATAATGTTATTTTTGGAGCGACTAGATTAGACAAAAAACGATGATTTTTTTTCATCTTTCTCCTGAACTATCGACTATCTTTTACTCTGTTCTTTCTTTTGTCTAATCTTCGGAGAGGAAAAAATGACATTATGGAGTGAATACCCCTAATACATCCTTTTCTCTCATTTAATTAAAATACTTATTTCTCATTTTCCTGCTTCTTTTTATCCTATCCACTCAACGATATTCCTCATATAAATCACAAGCCCATTGTATTTTATCCAAATTTTGCTCCTTAAAAGACTTTAGCTCCAAGGGAATTTTAGAAGGCCACTTTAAACCATATTTGAGAGGCTCAAAAATAGGAGCCAGCAAAGAAACCGCGGCCAAATCTGCTCGGCTAAAACTATCTCCCACCATAAATTGACGTCCTTGCATATGCAAGGAAAGTTTATCAATAGCATTTTGCAAACGCTCCTTCGATTCTTGAGAAGTCTGAGCGGTGATGTTCATTTTTTTATGCATGATTTGCCGAATGGGAAGAAAAGCAAAATGAAAAGCACACTTTGTATACCAAGGGGAATTGTTCGTTAGGAGAGGGACGACAATACTTCTACTTGGTAGAAGATGATAGTAAAAATAGCAACGAAGACGCGATCCGATTTCTTTATCGACATACTTTTCCCACTGGAGAGCTTCATCTTTCTGATTTTTTGATAAAGGAGTGAGTGATTTTTGAGGAAATTTTTCGTCTAGATAAGTTATAATTGTACTGGAGTTTTGGACTATTTTTCCTTCATCTTCAATAATAGGAACACTCGTTTTAGGAGCGATTTTTTGGGTTGTAAAAAGATGAAATCCAGGAGCTAGGTGCCTGAACTGGAAAGGAATGCCTTTGTAGTCCAAAGCCCAGCGTATTTTTTCGCAGTAGTGAGAAATGGGAAAATGATACAGCTTCATGGTTGTCCTTATCATTGGGGGTAGTCTCTTGAACAAAGAAGAAGTAAAGACAGAACAGGTCAAACAAACTTGCTCCCAGTTATTTTTTCGTCCCTTTTCATATTTTCTACCCATGGAGTAGCTCTGATCACATTTTTTAACAGATCTCGCCTCCCCTAAAAAGCCTCCATTCGACCTCGGTGCAATTCTTCGATCGTTTCTCCCCCCAAAATATGCTTATCGAATATCCTCGGCACACTCTCAGGAGTGACGTAGCCGTACCAATCGCCTTCGGGATAGATAATGATGTTCCCTGCGTACTTATGCCCTCCGATGTGGCTAATGGCGTGAACGTGGATATCCTGAAGTCCCCGCTCTAGAGCTTCTTCTTGGAATTTTTTCATGATGACCGGGCCTTGTTCTCCGCAGCGGTGGTCTCGTTTCCCATGAGTGCAAACGAAGATATATTTTCCTTCTAGTTTAACGGAAGGAACTTCGGAGCAAACTTGGCCTTTTTGGGCGTGGGTTTTGAGGATTTGCTGCCACTCTTTTTTTCCGACGTTTTGATAGCGGACAGCAGCGGGAAAAACATAAACGTCTACTTTGTCAGGCGACGAGGAGGGAAGATCGGTGAGGCAGAACTTATTAAAGAGAGGGGCGCACTTTTTGTACTCTTTCATATCTCGGGCCATTTGGCCTCGAAAACCATCTTCTTTTTCGACATCCTCTTTCCAATCTTGTCGAGAGCTAGAGACAAGAAAGTGTTGGTGGTAAGACTTTACCGTATTTTGCAAAGGAGAGCAGGCACAATCAGACATATATTTTCCTTTCTAATTTACTTCGTTGCCTTTGAGGTGTTGATGAATTGGTTGGTGAAAACTTTATTTACTGCTATGGAATCTAGAGGAATAACGTTTATCTCTTCCATTTGCTCAACAAGTTTACTCCAACGTTCTTTTGACATTTGGCCAAAGCTGTTTTTGGCCACATAGTCATCCATTGCTAAGGGCCTGAGGGCTTGAACTCCTTCTTTTAGCACTTCTATTTCCATTTGGGGATTGAGCTTGTGGATATGGAGGTTTGTTTTGTCAGGATTCTCTAGATAAAACTCCCAGCCTTTGATAGAGGCACGAACTAATTTTTTCACTAATTCAGGATTTGTGTCGATGGTTTCTTGGGTTGTAAAGAGAATACTCGTGTAGAGATTGAAACCAATTTCGGAGAGCATAAGAGTTTTGGGACGGGCTCCCTTTTGACGAGCGACAATGGGTTCGCTAAAGACGTAACCTTGCTGGGCGTAGTTTTTTTCTAAAAGAAAACGAACGACATTTCCGGTGTAAGGAACAATTTTGACGTTTTCTAAGGGAATTTTTTTCATGAGATACTTGGCAAAAGCCCGCTCACGACTGATAGCAAGAGTAATATTTTTAAGCTCCAAGAGGCTGTTTATTCCAGAGTCTTCGTGAACTAAAATGCAGCGAGGGGTATTTTGGATGGGAACCATAACGGCAACGACAGGTATTTTTTGGGCTTGGGCATAGATAATTTGGTCGGCGTTAGTCACTCCAAAGGCCAAAGGTCTTCGGAGAACTCGGGGAGTAACAGGAGTACCGGGCCCACCAGATAGTATATTAACGTCTAGGCCTTCTTCTTTGTAAAAGCCATTAATGAGAGCTGTGTAAAAGCCCCCGTGCTCTGCTTCGGGGAACCAATTTAAAACAAGATCAATTTGGGGAGAGGAACCTTCTTTGGGGACATCTTGGTGGCATCCTCCGAGAAAGACAAAAGTAAAACAAAAAGTAAAACAAAAAGCGTAAATCAATAATTTCATCAGGATTTTCCTTTCCGAAAAGAACTCGCTTCCGCTTTCCTGTACCGCAAAAGAAAGTTACCAACCCCGTTAGCTGCTCCAAAGAAAATTAGCCCGAGAAGAGTGGAAGCTAAAATCAAAGCAAAGAGATAGGCCGTTTTGATTTGATGAGCCGCGAGCAGTATAAGATAACCTAAACCATAATGACTCGTCCCGTACCCGGCATAGAACTCCCCAACTATGGCCCCTATAATAGACAGCCCGACCGATATTCTTGCTCCCGCTACAAGATAGGGGATGGCATGGGGAATTTTGAGTTTGCATAAGATTTGCCAACGAGAAGCGCTATAAAGAGTGAAAAGAGAATATAAGTTGGTATCCACCTCCGATAGCCCCACTGTTCCATTGGTAATAATGGGGAAAATACTAATGATAAAAGCGATAATCACAATGCTCTGAAAACCTACATCGAACCATGTTATAATGAGAGGAACAATCGCGACAATAGGAACGGTTTGAAAAAAAATGGCATAGGGATAGCAACTTCGACGAAGAAGAGAAAACTCAGAAAAAAGAAAGGCTGCTCCTAAACCGATGAAAAAGCTGAGAAGAAAACCACTTAAAGCAGCTGCTGCTGTGAGAAGGGATGCCTGAATTATTTCTGGAAAATGATTCACTGTTGCAACATAAACAGCCTGCGGGCTAGGAAAAATATAATGAGGAATAGCAAAAAATTTTGTTCCCAAATGCCATGCAATTAATAAGAAAATGAAGAGAACAAAGGGAGGAGCCAAAGATTTTTGGATTATTCGAAGCCAAGAATGCATCATGTTATCCTTTACCTACTGAGCTTGACGCAAGTGATGACTGACTTCTCCCACAACTTGGGCAAATTCTGCACTGCCCCTTAGCTCAGGAGAACGAGGATAGGAAAAAGGCACTGAAATATCCGCTATCACCCGAGCAGGGCGCGGACTGAGCACCAAAACTCGATGGCTTAAAAAAACAGCTTCAAAAACATTATGAGTGACAAAAAGGGAAGTCCAACTTTCTTTCTCACAAAGAGTCAGAAGCTCCTCATTTAACTTTTGCCGAGTGATCTCATCAAGAGCCCCAAAGGGTTCGTCTAAGAGCATGATTTGAGGATTCATAATGAGAGCTCGAGCCAGAGAAACTCGCATTTTCATGCCACCAGAAAGTTGGGCAGGATAAGAAAAAGCAAACTCCTCTAAACCAACCAGTTGAAGAATAGATAGAAGTTTTTCTTTGGGGCAAGGAATATTTCTGAGTTCCAAGGGGAGATAAACGTTTTCAATGACACGCCTCCAAGGTAAGAGAGTTGCTTCTTGGAAAACAAAGGCGATATCGTGTTGTTTTTTACGAGCTTGGTGAGGAGAAAGGCCATCAATAGTAACATTTCCACTGCTGGGTTTAAGTAATCCAGAAATCACCTTAAGAAGAGTAGATTTTCCGCAGCCAGAAGCTCCGACCAGTGAAACAAATTCACCTTCCTTGATAATTAAATTCAAAGAACGTATAGCCTCGATACCTCCAGGAAAAGAAACCGTAAGATCTGAGATTTCAACAAATCGTTCTTTCTTCATGGTACCTTTTGTGGAGTTTAGTGAATTGTTATTGTTTGTGGATTCCTAAATAATGGGAATTAGCGAAGGTATGAAATGAGTCTTTTTACTTAAAGAAAATTTAAATAAAAAGGTAATACCTCGTACGGGATTTGAACCCATGTCTTTGGACTGAGAATCCAATATCCTAGGCCACTAGACGAACGAGGCATATAATTCTACACTATATATATCTATCTACAAAAATCAAGGAAAATCTAGATTTTTGTAGATTTACGTAAGCACTACACTCTAATCTTCATATTCCAAAAAGCAGCGCTCAATGATCTCTTCCATTAACACTTCATCAAACTCAGGTAGGCTAGCATAGTCGTCCATGTTATCTCCCTTGGCATTATATACCCAAATCAAGTTATCGGGATAATTTGCCGTTGAGTTTGGATCAATAACTAGATGTAAGTAGACAAACTGTCCCAAACTAGAATTTTGTTTAAAGCGTATTCTCCCATGCGAGGTATCCAGGTTAATTCCTTCTGGATTAAATTCAATGTACTTGAGTGCACATCGCAGAAGCAAGATTTTAATCATCTCGTTGGGGCCAGAAATTCCTTGGCTCGTTTGCGCAACTAGCTTTCGGCTTACAGTAATTTCTTCAATATTTTTGACTTTATTTTCCACACAAAGAAAAAGCGCTTCGATGGAATCTCGGTATACTTTGAATTTTTTCGTAGAATCCTGCTTCATGGCTTCTTTTGCCTGTAGCTTTTGTTTAAATTTATTGGTCCAGTCACCCATAATATTGGCGCATAATTTATTCGAGATGCTTGGGATAATTATTTTTTCCAAACATCTAAGTTAAGCGCCCTCCTTTCAAAAGTTTTTTAGACACCTTTAAAATGTCGTAAAACAATTTCTAAAACAGAACCTGAAATGGTACGAGCTTTATCCGAAATTTGATAGCAAAACTCTCTTTTTCCGCGAGGGTCAACATCCCCTATTTTCATTCCTTTGCTGCAAGGGTACCCTGGGTATATTAATCCTCGGATTATTCCTGAGAGAGGAGAGAGCACATCAACTCCATTAACTTCTCCTATTTTTTGATTCTTTTCTATCATTTCACCAATGGAGCTAAAAGGACGAAAGTATCCGGCGCAGGGAGCTCGAACAACCCTTTTTTCACTAACTCCGGCAATAGTGCCAGGAATTCCTGTGTTTTCATCCGCTTGGCCTTGTTCTAAGATGCGACCAAGATGATGGCCTCGGTTAGTTTCAACAATGCAGTGGGCGTCTTGCCCTACTTTGAAACCAGGTCCTAAAGTAATAACTAAAGGAGCAAAGGAAATTTCCGTTCCTAGGTTTCTTTTGGCCATAGCAGCATCTATAAAAATTTCTGGGAGAACTTGCTTTCGCACTTCTGCTTCTTGATCGATAAGAATCGGAATTTTTTTTTCAGCTAAAACTTTGGAGATGCCTTCCCCAGAAGTGCAGATGGCTTCAACCCCTTCAACACAAGCACGGCCCGAAAAAATAGCTTCTGCAAAAGAAACTTTGCGACGAATAACACGAGGCCAAGGTAATTCTGTCATAATCACAGGGAAATGGCAACGAAAAAGTCTATGTGCTACTCCTGAAGCAAATTCTCCTGCTCCTCGAATTAAAATTAGCTTTCTATGAGACATCGTGTGCGAAATTTCTGAAACCTTTCCATAAAGCGAGCGAGAAGGTACTCTCTTTTGCCCAGTATTTTCTCTGTATTAAGGGCTACTTCAAAAAGTAGCTTTGTCATTTGAGTCCTTGGTAGTAAATATTTTCTAAAGCGTTGAATAAAAGAGGCTACTTTGTCTTCGTAAAGTGAAGCTGTTGGAATGGCTAAAAATTCTTCTAGAAATTCTTCTAGAAATGGATGGCTCGATTCTCTTGCATGGTATCTCTTTTAGAGGTTAAGAATGGAAATGGGGAGACATCGTGCCACTAGGTTGGAGTACAGAACATCATTGCGAGGAGAGATTTAGACCAAATATCAACAAAACTTTCAACTTTTGTCACTACCCAGCACAGCAAAAATACTCTTGCTTTACCAGATAGTGACAATAAAAACGATTACTTTTCTTCTACAGCAAAAATAGAGCCTTCTGATGTTGCCATATAACCGATAAATCCGTGGTCGTCACTAAGATTGGTAACAAAGTGATCCAGGCCAGAGAAATCACAAGTATCAGTGATTGTTCCGCTTTCGGGGTTTACCGCAACAACTTTGCTATCTTTCATGATAACCCAAAGATTGTATTTTCCTTGAAAATAGAGTTGTCGACCATCAACTAGGGACCATTTTTCATTACCATTTTCATTATCAATGGCATAAAAAACTGTGCTTTTTCCTAAATTTCGATCTGAAACTGCATAGACAGAAGAGCCAATAACATTAGCAGCGCGGGTTATTTCTCCTCCGCTTTCAAATTTCCAGTTCAAAAAACCACTGATTCTGTCTAAACTATAAAGATTATAGTCACGTGAGCCAACATAAACAACAGGTGGTGTCGCTGTTCCGACTATAGAGGCAACATTCTCTCCTAAAGTAGAAAATTTTCCGTTGTCGCCCCAGTTTTTCAAGCTACTACCTTGATTTGCGTTAATAGCATAAACTAGGCCATCGGTATTAGGAGTGTATAAATTTCCTTCCAACTCCAAGGGAGTTCCTTGGGCATACCCGCCCATACGATATCGCCAATCTCGATAGCCTTTTTTAAGATCCTTAATATCCTTAAGATTCAAGGCATAAAGAAAGTTATCTAAAGATCCCACAAAAAGATGTTTGTCAGTAGCACAAACCGCCGAAGATGGGACAAAGTTTAGTTCTTGGCTAAAGAGAAGACCTCCCGTACTCTTAGCCACAACATGGAGTTTTGACAGACTAAGGATATAAATACTTTCCTCATGAAGAGTAGGAGGAAAATCTATGGGAGTTCCTATATGATAAACCCATTGAGGCATACCATCACGTCGATCCAAAGCAATGAGCTTTTGATTTTCTGTTTCGATTAAAAGCAAATCACCGACCATATACATATGGCGAATAGATTCTTCTAATGAATAATGCCATCTTTCAACCAAAGAAGTTTGTTTAACTTTTTCTCGCAGTTCAAGATGATTGGGGGCAAGTTGTTTGGTAACCTGTTTACTTGCTTTAGCTTGTTTTACTTTAGTTTTGTTTTCTCTTTCAATGGCTTCTTTTGGTGGATGGACGTTTTCGCAAGCAGAAACAAACAAAAAGAAGCATAGTAAAGAGGTTAAGTTTGTCAAAAATCGCTTTTTGCTCACCATTTTTTCCCTCGTTTTTGTAATTCATCGCGAAATCATTCAAAAAATAATCTTGACAACAAAATTACTTTTCGGATGGTTTCTTATTTATTGGAACAATGGAACAATACAACAAGTTAGTTGTTTGGGGTTAAATAATCTAACTTAATTATTTAAATTAATCAACAGGTTTTTTTGAGTTCACTGAAGTCCTGAGGCAAAGCCCCGGAAGAAAAAAGTTTTTCTTCAGAAGAAGATAATGAAATTTGCTCATTACTCCAATTCTTGAGAAGATTTTTTTTATCTTTCTCCATTTGTTGGCAAAGCTCTTCAGTATTAGAGTAGGTTTCTTGGTCTCGGCTTTTGCTAAAAATGTGTGTTTCTAAATTTTGTCCATACAGGTCTCCCGAGAAACCTTCCAAATAGACCTCTGCTTTTAGGGGAATATTTTCTCCAAAGGTGGGACTATGGCCAATACTGATAAGAGAAGGATAAATTTTTTCTTGGACTATAGTCATACCATTGTAAACTCCTGAGGGAGGGATAAGATCATGGTGTAAGTCTAAGTTTGCCGTAGGAAAACCTAGCTCTCGCCCTCTTTGCTCTCCATGAACAACTGTTCCTAGCAAAGAGAAGGGACGACCAAGAAGCCTTCTTGCTAATTCCATATTCCCTTTTTGGACATATTTTCGAACAACTGTGCTCGAAATGATCTCTCCGCATTTATTGTCTTCGATAGGAGCAGTGATTTCTACTCGAAAGTTATGCTTCTCTCCGAGTTTTTTTAAAGTTTCTGGAGTACCTCGCCCCCCTTGGCCAAAGCGAAAATTATCTCCAATACTAATTTCTTTTACCCCTAAGCACTCTACAAGATACTTGGTGACAAAATCCTCAGGAGAAATGGAAGCAACCTTTGCATCAAACTGAATCGGAACGCAAAGAGTTAAGCCAAACTCCTCAAAAAGTGAAAATCTTTTTTGGAGAGAAGTTATAGAAGCAGGCCCTTTGCCTGTGATCACAGTTTGAGGATGTTGGGTAAAAGTTACAACAATTGCTTCACCTGACATATCCTGGGCTTTTTTTCGAGTCTGCTCAAGCAAAGCTTGGTGTCCTCGGTGGACTCCATCAAAAACGCCTATAGTAATGGACGACCGAGTGCAGATATTTGGAGTTAAGGTGGAAAAATCAATAGTTTTCATTTCTCTTTGTACTGTCTTTCCATATTTTTGAGTAGTCCTCGAATAGCAATTTTTTCTGCAGGCTCAATTTTACTGATAAAGAGAATTCCTAAAAGATGGTCGATCTCATGCTGGAGAACACGAGCATGAAAATCTTCCGTCTCAAAAGTGACTTCTTCTCCTGAAAGAAGAGTTGCAGAAACCTTAATCCAAGTCGAACGAGTTACCGTTCCTGTTATCTCTGGTAAAGAAAGACAGCCTTCCGTTTCTGAGTCTCCGCCTTTTTTCTTTAGAATTTTGGGATTAATGTAAACTTCTTCATCTCCCCACTCTGCAGTGGGATTGACCACTATAATTTGCTTGCTAACCCCAACTTGAGGGCCTGCTAACCCTACCCCACTAGATTCGTGCATCTTCTCAATCATTTGGGCAGCTAATTCGTGAATTTGGTCGTCTATTTTATTTATTGGTTGGGCCACCTCATACAAGAGGGGGTCTGGATACAACACTAATTCCATCATCTCAATCCTTTACTCTGATCTAATGTCGTCTTCGCTGTGAATTTTCATATCTGGTCCACTAGAAATTATTTGATAACGACCATAGCCAGGAAAATTCCCCGTTTTAGTTTGGCCGGAAAAAGGAGTAACTACCGTTCTTTGTCCGCCAATGTTATATTCCTGTTGAGAGGCACTATGTAAATCTCTATGGTGAAAATAAACATACGGATTGCCCCAAGGATCATTGAGTTCAAGCAAAGAGTTTGTTTGAAAAATGGACCCCGTTAATTTGCTAAGAGGAATCGGAGAGCTATCAAAATCATTATTTTCTAAATTGTCTTCCTTGAATTCAAAGTAGGAATCTGTTTTGTTTTTACTAGAAAGACAAAGAACCATGGACTCATTTCCCGAATTTACTTTATTTTCCTTTGACAACCCCAGCTGAGCAACCGTCGAGGGAGGATAGTCTCGATAATCTGACTCATACAAGCGCAAAGAAGTCTCAATCTGCTGGATAGACACTTGGCAAACCCGTCTTTGACTACTCCCGAAAACAGCTCCAATTGCCGGTAAAAGAATAGCCAAAAGTAGACCAATAATAGCAATTACTACCAACAATTCCACTAAGGTAAAAGCTTCATTTTTTTTCACATCACTCTTCCTTTTTTGGGGGGAAACCGATGGCTTATCTAAAACCTTACTTTGGTAATATACGCTTTCGCATAGTACTTAGAAGAGTTTTAGATAAGCCTTTCCCCTAATTTACAATATCACTGGGGTTTGCATTAAGAGCTTCTCTTCTCGATAGTTTTATTTTTCCTTGGCGATCTATTCCAAGAACACGAACAATAACCTCATCTCCTTCTTTCAGGATATCGGTTACTTTTTCCACTCGTGCTTCATCTAGCTCAGAGATATGAACTAGTCCTTCGGTATCAAAATAGACTCGCACAAAGGCACCAAAATCTTTCGTCGCGACAACCACTCCTCGGTAGACTTTGTTAACCTCAACGTCTCCGGTATAGTATTTTACTCGCTTAAGAGCTTTTTCACAATCATCTCCACTTTGAGCAAAAATTCTCACTTCACTGGTATCCGAATCGACATCGATTTTTACATTGTTCGTATTCTGGATCTCTTGGATATGTTTACCACCTGGTCCAATCAAGCTCCGAATGCGCTCTTTACGGATAGTTGTCGAAGCAACTCTCGGAGAGTAACGTGATAATTCAGGCCTAGATTCTGCCAGTACCTTGTTCATCTCTGATAGAATATGGAGTCGTCCATCTTTCGCTTGCGCTAAAGCTTTTGTTAAGATATCCGAAGAGAGACTTCCTATTTTGTTATCCACTTGTAAGGCTGTTATCCCATCAGCAGTTCCGGTTACTTTAAAATCCATATCTCCTAGATGATCTTCATCTCCCATGATATCAGACAGGATTACAAAATTTTCTCCTTGCTTAATCATACCCATGGCAATTCCAGCAACAGGTTTTTTTATGGGAACGCCGGCATCCATCATGGCCAAGCTGCCTCCGCAAACGGAAGCCATGGAAGAAGACCCGTTTGACTCCGTAATATCAGAGAGAATACGAATGGTGTAAGGAAAATTTTTCTTGGGAATCATGTTACAAAGCGCTCGTAAAGCTAAATTTCCATGTCCAATTTCTCGGCGTCCTGGGGGGCGTAAGGGACGTGCTTCTCCCACACAAAAAGGCGGAAAGTTGTAGTGAAGAAGAAATTTTTCGCGGGTGACTCCATCCAAGCTTTCAGCCACTTGTTCATCATCTAAGCTTCCCAGGGTACAAGAAACGATAGCCTGAGTATCTCCTCTCGTAAAAAGAGCAGATCCGTGATTGCGAGGGAGCCAGCCCACTCGACCAGAGATGGGTCGGATTTCGGAGAAATCTCGTAGATCAATTCTCTTTTGATCATTCACCATGTATTCTCTAACCGAGTGATGAAGCAAATCGCTCAATAACTCCGAAACAAAATGAGCTTCTTCTGGATATTTTTCCATTAACTCTTCTTTGATTTGACTCGTCGCTTCTCGAATTTGTTTCTTTCGTTCTTGTTTAGAAGAGTGAACAAATGTTCCTTTGAGTTTCTCTTGGCCTTTTTCTTGAATTTCTTTCACTAGCTCAGGAGAAGCTTCTTTTACCTCATATTCCCGTGTTGTCACTCCCAGCTCTGATCGCCATTTTTGAGCTAAGTCAAAAAAAGGTTTCATCGCTTGAGAAGCTGCTTCTATGCACTCAAGAATGTCTTCTTCCGAAGTTTCATCTGCCACTCCTTCCAACATAATCATACCATCAGGACCGCACGCGACCATCAAATCTAGTTCTGCGTTTTCTTTCTCTTGTGCGTCAGGAAGGAGGATAAGCTCTCCATTTTTCTTGACAGCATGAATACCACAAACCGGGCCATTCCAAGGAATGTCAGAGATTTGTAAAGCCATCGCTGTTCCCATAAGAGCAAGGGCTTGGGGACAACTGTCGCTGTCATAACTAAACACAGTTGCCATTATCTGTGTTTCACATAGGAATTTTTTAGGGAACAACGGACGGATAGAGCGGTCGATGAGACGACTGGTTAGAATTTCATGGTTATGAGGACGGTTTTCCCTTTTTATAAACCCACCGGGAAATTTTCCGACAGCAGCAGTTTTCTCTCTGAACTCTACAGTTAGAGGGAAAAAACCGAGGTTTTCTCTAGGTTTTTCAGCGGCAACCGCCGTTACCAAGAGGACAGTATCTTTTTGTCTTACAAGAACAGCTCCATTCGCTTGGCGAGCAATTTCTCCCATCTCAAAAGTTATTTCTTGTTTTCCAATCGTTATAGTTTCTTGTTTCACTAAGGTCTCCTTATTTTTATCATTTCAGGCGCGTTTGTTTCAGACAATGATGATAAAACTCCATGGCCTCTTGAAGGCGAGATTTGAGTTTTTCATTGTTGGGAGAAAGTTGAGCGGCTTTTCGGTAGTAAGAGCAAGCTTTTTTAAATTCTTTTTTAGCTAGGGCAAGTTCTTCATCTGCATCAGGCATGCCCGGAAAGGACTTCTTTAAATGAGCATAGCCTCTATCATAATTTTCATTTCCTTTTTTCATTAAGCTATCTAGAGAAAAATTAGAGCTGTTTTCGGAAGACTTACTTTCCTCTACGTCTGGAGGGTCAGGGATTAGTCTAGCTAGTTGCTCTGTTTCTTCTTGACTGCTTTCTTCATCTCTCTTTAGTTCTTGAAAAGCTTTTGTCTGAGAGAATTGATCTATTATACTTTGGTACTCTCGAGCCCGTTGTTTTTTTCCCATTGTTTTGGACCAGAGATAACATTGGTACAAATGTTTTGCTTTATACTCCACCATGGTTTCCAAAGCAGAAGAGCTCTCTCTCTCTAAATGTTGGACTAACTCAGGTATTAGAAAGAGCATGTTGTTTTCCGCAAACTTCTCAAAAAGCTTCATTGTAGTTCTCTTGCCTTTTAAATCTGTTTTGGCTATAGAGGCTCTAAAATCGTCTTGTAACTGTTGAGAGTATTCTTGGGGGGAAAACTGGAGGATCTTTCGAATTTTACTTTTGGGAATAGTGATCGTTCCGTAAGAAATCTTGATGCGAAGACTATTGGTAGTCTGAGTAACAATTTTTCCGCTATACTTTTTCCCATTTTTCATCAAAATCTGATCGATCTTTTTTGCATCAGTCTTCTTTTTCTTAGAAACATCGGCAATAAGTAAAAGACAGAGTTGAATTTTTTCCTTAAGAATTTGTAGCTTTTGCTTTTCTTCTGACAAGGTTTGTTTTTGCAAAGCCGAGCTAATCCATTTTTGAGCGGCAATAAAATTTCCTTTGCGGTACTCTTCGATTGCTTTTTCATAGATTTTTTTTGTCGAAGTCAAGCCTTTCTCGGAGGTTTTTTCGTAAAGCTTTTTTTCTTCTGAACGAGGCCCTTGTGTTGCTTTGTTGTATTTAGGATTTACTTTAAAATCCACTTTTTCATTCCCTGTTTGGGAAGATGGAGTCTTTGGGAGATTGTTTAAATCTTGGCCAAACCACTCTTCTATTTTGGCATAACTAAAGAGATTTTTCCCTGTGCTCTCAAATGCAACAATTCCTATAAAAGGGGCTGCTAAAAGTAAAAAAAATATAGGTTTAGGCATAAGACATTACCTTTAGGAAGCTTCTATTTTTTGTTTTTTTCCGTCTTTGGTTTGATAGTTTGCTTGAAACTGAGCAACAAATTCAGCAAATTGACCATTGCGAATAGCTTCTCGAATTTGCGCCATGAATTGATTGTAGAAAGTTAAATTATGCAAAGTCAACATCGATAGCCCCAAAATCTCTTCTACCTTCTTGGAAAAGAGATGATGGAGATAGCTGCGAGAAAATGTTTTTGAAGGGTAACTATCACATATAGGATCTAAAGGGCGAGGGTCATCTCGGTACTGGGCATTACGAATTTGCTTAGGGCCTTCCCAAGTAAAAAAGCCACCTCCCCGAGCATTGCGCGTAGGCATAACACAGTCAAACATATCAACTCCTTGCGCCACTGCCATAAGAAGATCTTCAGGAGTTCCTACTCCCATCAAGTATCGAGGCTTGTCCAGAGGCAAAATCGCGTTGCAAGACAGGATAGCTTTTTGCATGGTTTCCTTGTCTTCCCCCACCGCTAAGCCTCCAATAGCATAACCAGGCAAATCTAGATCGACCATCGCTTTTGCACAATACTCTCGTAAATCTGTGTAGCCGCTTCCTTGAACAATAGCAAAAAGAGTTTGGTGGTCTTGGAGAGAGACATTCTTGGAACGCTCCAACCAACGAATACTTCTCTCCATAGCTTCTTTGGCATCTTTATGATTGCAAGGAAAACCAATACAGTGATCTAAAGGCATGACTATGTCAGATCCAAGATCTCTTTCTATCTCCATTACTCTTTCAGGGGTGAACTCAACTAAGTCGCCATTGATGTGGGAGCGAAAATTCACTCCATTTTCAGAAAGTTTTCGCAAACTCGCAAGAGAAAATACTTGAAAGCCTCCACTATCTGTCAGTATAGGGCCATCCCAAGCCATAAAAGAATGAAGTCCTCCCATTTTTTTGATTAATTTCTCTCCTGGCCGAAGAGCTAAATGGTAGGTATTGCCCAGAACTACTTTAGTTCCTGCCTCAATTAAATCCCTAGGAGTCATAGTCTTAACAGTTGCTCGAGTTCCTACTGACATAAAGACAGGTGTTTCAAAGGTTCCATGAGCGGTTGTCACTTTTCCTGTACGAGCTTTAAATCCGGACTTATCGGTTGTTTCTACCTCAAATTTGAACGTCATCTAAAGTCCTTTATTTAGAGAAGTTAGGTTAGTTTTCCACAAGTTATCCACATGTTATCCACAATTTTCCTGAGCGAGAATCATTTTTCTAACCACTTCTGCAAGTCTTTTTAAGTCAATTAGTTGTGGAAAATAAAATCTATTTATTTTCAGTTAACTTGGCCTTTTTTTTATTTTTTTCCACAATTGCTAGGAGGCATTTTTAAAACCCTTAGCCATCGTCATTTACATCACCTTTTTTTATTTTTTTCGACAATTGCTAGGAAGCATTTTTTAACCCTTAGCCATCATCATTTAAATCATTACTCCTAGTTTCTATTTCTTCTGGACTAAGCACAGAAACCAGCTTTTTTTTGAGATCTTTGATTTCAGCATCTTTTTTGTCGAGTAGAAGCCTTACTCCCTGCATTTCCAACCCCAAATTCTCCATTTTTCTTTCCAAGGCATAAACACTTGACTCTCTCTCTTGGATATCTTTCTCTAAGCCTTTTATGGCATTTTTGAACTCTAGCTCTTGCTGTTTAGCCATCATTTGGATATCTAGCTTTTCTTTTTTCTCTCGAATGATTTGTTGAAAATACTCTGCCTTAGTTTCAGTATATTCCTTTTTCATACGCTGGTGCTCTTCCATCTCTCTGATCCGAATTTCCTCTGCTTGAGCACGTTGAGAGTCAAGAGTTTTTTTTATAATTTCCTGAGTATCAGTAAAATTATCTAAGAGCTTATTTTCTATATTCTTGAGTTTGATATCATTTTCTAGCTGCATTTTTTCCGAAGAAAATTCTTTCATTTGTCTCAAAAAAACAACTCCACCACCAGCCATCGCAAACAAGAGGATCACAACTATGAGAAAATACACCTTATCATAAGAAGATCGAGTGCTGGTTTGCTGAATGAGTTGATTATTTTGTTCTTGCAGTTGCCGATTTTGTCTTTGGACTTGGGAAATGAGAAGGGTGATGTGTTCGCTATCTCGTTTGCGAAGTCCAGAAGAGGGGTCTGTTATTTTTTTCGTCGCCATTGTTTGTATCCAGAAAAGGTTTGAGAGCCTCTCAAGTGATTAATTGTCACTTAAAAAATTAGCTCCGAGGCGATTTATCCAAAACTTGGACGGGAAGGATATACAGTTTTTTCAGTTTTTTTTTAAATTTATTTTGGGATAATTATAAGCCTTCAGTATACCAAATCATGGTCATTTTGTCCATTGTAATCTAGACAAATAAGAATTATCCTATTGATAAAGTGACCAAGCTGAGGTAATATGTTTCTCCACCCCAAAAATTTTTACCCCACTTTAATGACAGCAAAAAAATTTTTTTTGCTAATTTTTAGGGGCATGTCATCCGTATAAGTTTTAATAGATGGATATGCCTAGAATCACATGTTTTTTAAAAGGAGCTATTTTCCCGCAAAGATCGGCAGAAAATAGTCAAGAAATGGAAAGATTACAGAAAATCCTATCCGCAGCAGGATTAGGATCAAGACGTCAGTGTGAAGAGTTAATAGTAGAAGGCCGCGTTATGATCGATGGCCAAGTTTCAAGTACTTTGGGCGTTAAAGCAGATATCGATACGCAAAAAATTCTTTGCGACGGTGAGCTGGTTAAACCAGAAAAAAAAGCCTACTATCTTTTTTATAAACCCATGGGAATTTTGTCTACCAATGATAAGCGTTATCAAGAAAAGTCTATTTTTCAGTTTTTTTCTCACCTAAGCCACAGAGTATTTCCAGTGGGACGTTTAGACAAAGATTCCGAAGGATTGATTTTTTTAACAAATGATGGAGCTTTTGCCCAATATACTCTTCATCCAAAAAATAAAATAAAAAAAATCTACCAAGTGACAGTGCAAGGCTTAGTTACCCAGGAAACTTTAGAGAGAATGCGCCAAGGAACTTGGCTGAGCGTTGGTAAGGTAAAACCGGACAATGTTAGAATTCTAAAAATCAGAGATCGCTCTACTATTTTAGAAGTGGTTTTACATGAAGGAAAAAATCGAGAAATTCGCAGGCTTTTTGCTAAGTTTGGCCATAGTGTTCGAAAATTGATTAGAGTTAAGATTGGTACTTTCGCCATTGATGATCTAATGCCCGGCAATTTCCGAAAACTAACAGACAACGAAGCACTAAACTTTGTTGAAGGCCACCAATTCCAGAAAAAAGCACAGCGCAAAACCAAAGGAGATGTTCGCCGAGGGAAGGAAAAAACCGAAGAGAAAAAAGATTCTCCTATAAAAAAACCCTCTTCTGATAAAGAAAAACCACACTCAGATCGTAAACCTTCTTCAGACCGAGGAAAACCATACTTAGATCGGAAACCTTCTTCAGACCGAGGAAGATCGTATTCAGATCGCGGAGGCAAACCTTCTTCAGACCGAGGAAGATCGTACTCGGATCGCGGAGGCAAACCTTCTTCAGATCGAGGAAGATCGTACTCGGATCGCGGAGGCAAACCTTCTTCAGACCGAGGAAAACCATACTCAGATCGCGGAGGCAAACCTTCTTCAGACCGAGGAAGATCGTACTCAGATCGCGGACCTTCTTCAGACCGAGGAAGATCGTACTCGGATCGCGGACCTTCTTCAGACCGAGGAAAACCATACTCAGATCGGAAACCTTCTTCAGACCGAGGAAGATCGTACTCAGATCGCGGAGGCAAACCTTCTTCAGATCGAGGAAGATCGTACTCGGATCGCGGACCTTCTTCAGACCGAGGAAGATCGTAC
>JAJDCR010000123.1 GCA_029260735.1 Planctomycetota bacterium | reverse complement strand
CTGGCAGCTCGTCGTGCTCATAACGAGGAGGTCGCAGGTTCGAATCCTGTCCCCTCTTACTTTTTTTCATAATCTATACTTAAAACAAAGACGCGGGGTGGAGCAGTCAGGCAGCTCGTCGGGCTCATAACCCGGAGGTCGCAGGTTCGAATCCTGTCCCCGCTACCTTTTTTAATTTAGATTTTCCTCTTAGATATACAAAACAAAGACGCGGGGTGGAGCAGTCAGGCAGCTCGTCGGGCTCATAACCCGGAGGTCGCAGGTTCAAATCCTGTCCCCGCTACCTTTTTTTCACACATTCATTCCTTATTTCATTCTTTTTTACACATTCATTCCTTAAAAAATCATTCTCCCTTTATCCGAATAAAATTCAAATCATATCGATAGTAAATCTCTAAATTCAATGTATTAATTGCCGTGCTATAAATCCGTCCTCCTCCACTCCCCCATTTGCTATCAGGTGGCCAACTTCCTTTGGCTTCTCCCGACTTTACTTGATGCAAAATAAGCATATCTCTCAATTCAGCATTCCACTTATCCCAAGGCTCACCTCCTATTAAGAAAAGTGCTAAAGTTCCATGGTACCAGTAATAGATACTGTTATTCAAAGTACGACGTTGTTTCCAATCAGGCGGGAACTGCTTTAAAATCTGAATTTGTTTTTCGCGAAACGGATTCGGGCGGTTTAAAATGACAGAGCAGAGTAAACTAACCGCACTCAAAGAACGACTGGGGCGACGTAAATTACGCAAATCTACATTAGAGTAGTAGACTTCTCCTACTGAATTTGTCATACGTAGAAAATGTTTCCAAGCCCGATCAAAAGTTTTATTGGGAACTTGAATGCCTGCCCTTTTCGCGGCAGCCAAGCCCAAAATTTGCCAACCACTAATAGAGCTATCATTACGATTCGTTTTTGCAGTAGCTTTGTAAGTCCAACCTCCTCCTGAACGCTGAGCATCCACACAAGCTTGAACAGCTCGGCGAAGAGGGGAGCGCAAACTAACATCCTGAGTTTGGACATAAAGCTCACTAAGGGCTAAAAGACTTACTCCGTGGTTATACATCTCATAATTTCCAAAATAACCGTCTTCGTTTTGGTCACGTAAAAGATATTCTTGAGTGCGAAGCAATTTTTTTTTGTACTTGCCTTCTTTTGGGCTATATCCTGCCGCTAAGAAAGAAAGCAACGACAGGCTAGTAAGCCCCACACTATGCTGATTATAACCTCTTCCCCAGCAACTTTTATCTCGGCAATGCTTGTGAAACTTTTCTGAACTCCAGCCACCATCCTTGTCTTGATGGCGAATGAGCCAAGCCAATCCCATCTCTACACTATTTTCACTAGCCTGACTTCCCCCATATTTTTTTGCATAACGCTTACGATCTTTTTTATTCCGGTGGTGGTAAGCCGATTTTTTTCCCCCAGTTAAAATATCAACTAACTTTTCTGAATCCTTAACACCAGGAGAACTCTCTCCAATCCCGACAATAGAAAGGGAGTCACCGCTAGAAGTTTTTTTATTAGGGTCAGATTGTTCATTTTCTTCCGGAGTGTCATCAATAATTTCTTGAATTAAGTCCTTTAAAGCCTGAGAAGGTTCCCCTTCGCTTACCTCTTTTTGAGGGTCTTCTTCACTCTCCTCTTCACTTTCTGAATCTTTTTCGGCTTCTTCTTCCTTTTCATCTTCCTGCTCAGAAAGAACTTCACTTGCTCCTTTTTCTTCTAAAGAAGAAACCAAAGTTATTTCATAAGCTTTATCCAAAGGCCTAGGTTTCTCCAAACCAGTACTAACGTGATCAAAAAAATAAGCAAAGAGAACGTGCCAAAAAAAAGAGAAAAACCAAATTACTACCCAAATAGAAAGAGGGATCGTCAGAATGTAAGTTTTTTTTTCTCGTTTTTGCATGTGTATCCAATATTTTTATTCAGAAATTTTAAGGGAAAAAGATTGCATGAACTACCAAAAGCTTTTCATAACCTATTCTTGAGTGTGTATTTTATGACTAAATACTCTGGTCATAAAACAATCTAGTCATAAAGTAAACTTTTTTCAATTCTAGGATGTTTCCCTTATCCTTTTCAAGTTTTTTCTTGCTATTTTTCACAGCCTTTGCTAAATTCTCCAGAATTATAATACAAGGTTTAATCCCTCAATGTTTTCCAACTTTCCTCATGAAACTACCCAAAAAGCTCTTTGGGCCAAAAGACACGCCTTAATTTTCTGGCTAGCTTCATAGGGGCAAAAATCATCCCTCCCTCCCCAAAAATCACAAAAAAAATATTTGATAAGCGGGAATAAAGGAGTTTATATATGTTATTTTTTTTGATGGGAGGACCATCTGATGGACCTCCCGGTGGTGGTGAAGACTTTTTCTTCTTGTTTTTTATTATCTTCGCTATTTTTTGGTTATTAGTATTTCGTCCTCAGAGAAAACAAGAAAAAGAACGCAAAGCAATGATGGACAATCTGAAAAAAGGTGACCAAGTCACAACAACAGGTGGAATCATTGGTAAAGTTGTCAGCGTCAAAGATAACAAAGTTGTCTTAAAGATAGACGAATCATCAAATAACTCAAAAGTTACCTTTGTCCGCTCCGCCATTGCGTATGTTCATCCAAAAGAGAAAAAACAGAAATAGTCTTACCAAAGGACTAAAAAAGGAAAATTTATGAACGAAACGAAGACCTTCATGCGGATCATGCAGTTCATAGGAGTGGTTCTCCTAGCTTTATTCTGCTTGCTTATCTGCGCACCTTCAGAGAAACGACCTCAGTTCGTTAGAGAAACATTGAAAGATTACAAAATCCACTACGGATTAGATCTTGAAGGGGGTTCCGAGTTACTGTATGAAGTTAATCCAGGTGAAATAGATCCAACAAGGACAGCCGATGGAGTAATTGATGATACAATCGGAATCATTAGCCAACGTATTTTTGAATCTGGTATCGTAAAAGAACCTCGTGTCCAAAAGCAAGATAGTGATCGTATTTTGATCCAACTTCCTGGCTTAAACAAAGAAGATACCAACAAAATAAAACAAGAGATTCAAAGACTGGGAAAACTCGAGTTTCGCCTACTCGCCGGCCCTAATATTTGGGATGGTAAAACCCAAGAAAAAGAACGAGAGACTTTCGACCGAAAAAGAAGACTCGGTGGAGATATTCTTAAAACATACGAAGAGAAACTCTCAAGAGAAGGCTATGGATGGTATCCAGACAAAGACAGCAATGAGTATCATCTACTTTGGATCAAAGATCCTTACAATATTACAGGCCAAAAATTTTCTAGTTTCTACTATGACAGCCTCAATCAATCCATCGATTTTGTTCTAAAAGATTCTGGCAAAGGAGCCTTTGGAGAATTAACGAAGAAGTACACCGGGGAAGTTCTCACTATCGTTTTTAACGAAAAAGTTGTTGCCCGCCCTTCAATTAATGGCCCTATCCCTCAAGGACAGGGACTCATCCAAGGTTTCAGTCGAACAGAATACGATGCTCTTCTAACGATGCTCCGCTCTGGTTCTCTAGAGATTCAACCTGAGCTCCTCCACGAAAACACAATCGGTCCTAGCTTAGGGGAAGACTCTATTCGACTTGGGATTAGTGCTGGAGTTTTAGGGTTAACCTGTGTATTAGGGTTTATGATTATCTATTACATGGCCGCAGGTGTTGTAGCCAGTATAGCATTACTTCTCAACCTTTTGATCGTTTTTGCCATATTGGTTATCTCTCGAGAAACCTTAACTCTTCCTGGTATTGCGGGCTTGGTTTTGACAGTAGGGATGAGTATTGATGCTAATATCATTATCTTTGAGCGAATTCGAGAAGAGAAAAATAAACGCTATGAGGAGAAAGAGGCTGAGGAAGGCGAGAAGAAAAAATCGTTTACCAAGCAAGAGATTATGGGCAACTTAGAGCGTGGCTACCAAAAAGCACTAAGTACAATTCTTGATGCCAACATCACCACTCTGATTACCGCGATTATACTTTATTATATCGCGACAGGAGCGGTTCAAGGTTTTGCCTTCACTATGCTTTGGGGTATTCTGGCCAGTTTCTTCACAGCAATCTTCATCACACGCCTACTTCTTTCTTTGGGTATTGATTTAGGCATAGTTCGCCAAATAACTATGCTCGAAGCGCTAAAGCGCCCTTCTTTCAATATCGTATCCAAAATGCCTATAGGTAAGGTTTTTTCTATCATTCTTATTATTCTAGGAATGGCGATTTTCACATCTAAAGGGGAAAGAAACTATGGCCTAGATCTTAAAGGTGGTATTCTTGCTCAAATTAGCTTGAATGAATCTCTTCAAACCAAAGACGTGAGAGGCCGTTTTGCCAAAGAAGAAATCGGCAAGATGCTTTCGGAAAGCCCAGAAGTGCAACACATTGTTTCTCGTTATAAAGACGGAAGTAGCAAAAAAGGATGGTTTGAATTCTCCATTCGTCTTCCTAGTCAAAACGAAGACAAGATTGCCGAGATCAACTCTCAGCTTTCTGATATTTCCCGAGAAACGCGCAGGAAGTTAGTTTTCTTACGAGATTTAGAATCTCGCTCTGTCGCTTTCAGAGCAGAGGAAAAAAGCTATCTTAGATTAGTGCGTCAACTAGAAAGAGACAATGCTCCTCAAGATCAAATTAAAAAGGCGAAAGAGGAACATAAAAACTTCAAAAAGCAAGCCGATGAAGTCGAAAAAGAATTGGCTGTTTTAGAGAAAGAGATGACTGCTATCAAAGAGAGTAGAAGTCTTTTGATTGCGGAAAAGAACCGACAGTCGGGAGTTGAAACTCTTCGGGAAATTATCGAAAAAGAGTTTGGTAAAGAACTTTCCCCTAGGTCTTTTGGCGAAATAAAAAAGATCACCAAAGGAAAACACCGAGGTGCTTACCAACTTTCCGTGAACTTGCAGTCTCCTACTCCTCGTGCTATTATCGAAAAGGCTGTCAAAGAAATCTCTGATTTTTCTCAAGCAGTTGTTGCGGTAAAAAGCTACGATCTAGCTCTGGAGGCAGGAGAAGAAGTTTCTGAAAAAGACATTGCTGAGCTTCTCCGCAAACACTTCCAATTGTCGCGTCCTAGTTTAGATCCAAAGCCTTTTGAGAAATTGGTTCAGGTAGAAGGAATGTGGACTGTGCCGATTCTTTTTGGAGAAGCCGCTCCGATAGAAACCGTCCAGGAAGCTATTGAAAAATGTGGTTTCACAAAATCAAAACTCCTCGTCACAGGATATCGAGCAGATGATTTAGATTCAAAGAAAGAGTACCTCACTACTTTTGATGTAATCATCAAGTCTCCTGCTTACACAGGCCTATCTTTAGAAGAAGCTAAAGCGAAGATGGAGTTACAAATTCGAGACAAATTCGCTCAAACTAGCTACGAGTACAAAGGAGAAGAAAGCCAAGTCTATTTATCTGATCCTTTCCCTCGTTTTAGTCAAATTTCTGGAGTTGTCGCGAAAGCCCAAAAGTCAAAAGCTTTTCAGGCCATATTCCTGTCACTTTTCTTAATTTTATGTTACATAGGCTTCCGTTTTCCTAATGGTTGGCGTTTCGGTTTTGGAGCCGTCGTAGCTCTTGCTCACGACGTACTAATCACCTTAGGAGCTATTGCAGTTTTTGATTCTCTGGGTTTAGTCGACGTAAAAATCGGTTTACCTGTCATTGCTGCACTTCTTACTATTGTGGGTTACTCTCTCAACGATACCATCGTCATCTTTGACCGCATTAGAGAAAATCAAAAGAAATACGAAGTTTGGGATCGATTAAGCATCGAGAAAGTGACCGAGGTTTACAACGAAAGTATAAACCAAACTCTTTCCCGAACCATTCTGACGTCTTTAACTACTCTTTTTGTGGTAGGAGTCATATTCTTCTTGAACCAAGGTAGAGGAAGTGTCATGGAAGGTTTCTCTTTTGCCCTAATCGTTGGGGTAATCGTAGGTACTTATTCATCTATCTTTGTTGCTAGCGCTGTGGTTCTTAAGCTAGAATGTAAAAACCGCACCTAAATCTTTGAATAATGTAACAAATGAAGCTATCCAAAAAGTAATTTTTGGATAGCTTCTACTCAAGAAACAAGAAGTTTTCTAAGCATTCTTTTTATTTGCGAAAACTTTGTTTTTATGTATAATAAAGTATGTATAAGAGATAGAAAACACCTCTATCTCTTATACACATTAATAGAGAGAGAAAAGCCGAGGTCAGAGAAAGTTTTTTTCTAAAAAAAATCTAAATTTTTTTTAGAATTTGGGATGTATTTTCACTTAACTAAAAACATCCTTTTGGTACTGGGAAAATAATTCATCCTAGGCCTAAGTGCGGCAAGAGTATCCCTCTCAGTTTTCAATGAAACTTGGGGCACTGTATTTTAAGAGTTGTAACATGAAACGTAACATGACACATCTATCCAAACATAGAATGACAGTCTTGTATATCTTAGGTATTCTCTATGCCGGATTATTCATCAAGCATCATTTTACCGAAGAAAATGAGCCTGTAGATTTTTCACACCAAGACCATCAGCTTGTGAGTCTAGTTGAAAATTCTTCTCCTCCCACGGAAATTCCTGTTCGATACGAACGAAAAACTTCCCCAGAAACATCTCCTCCTAAAAATCCTACAAACGAAGAAAGTCTTTCCCAAAAAATGACATCTATTCACTCCGAGAATTTTTTATCCAAAGATATTTTTTTGGATGAAGAAGAATCAGAAAATATGATGGAAGAAGACATATCAGAATTCGTTGAGGAACCAATAGAAGAAGAAGTTTTTGTAAACCAAGAAGAAGAAAAAAAGCCTTCATCGGAAGATTCAATAGAAGAATATTCAATAGAAGAATATGCGGTCCAAACCAATGACACTCTATGGAGAATAGCTAGAAATAGCTATAAAGGACGAGATATGGCCAAAGCTATTTCTCTGATCCAAGAAGAAAACCCTGGTTTGAATCCTCGAAAACTCCATGTGGGAAAGAAACTAATCATTCCAACATGGAAGCTCCAAGAGCTTCTTCTTTCCGAAAAGAATTCCGAAATATCTACTCCCAAGCAAAAAATAAATAGAGTATTTAAGCTTCCCACCCTTCATCGAATCACAGCAGGTGAAACTCTCTATGCTTTAGCTATCACCTATTACCACGATGAAAGAAAATGGCTCAATATTCTCCATGCGAATCCCGGAGTAGATCCTTGCAAGTTAAAATTAGGACAGAAGTTAACTATTCCCTATTGCCAAGAGGAAAGAAACAAATAACCTTTTTCCAAACCCTAAGGAATTTCCTAAATTTTTCATGGGAACTTCCTAACTTAAAAGAGTTTTAGAGAAAACCTATGATAGATCTTCGAACTTTTGTTTACTTAGATGTTTTACAACCACAGCTTGCCGCTTTCATTTCGACAGTTTGTCAAGGATATTTCCCTTTGGAAGAGCAAGCCGCTTTGTTCATTGAAGTTGCCCCTGGAATTGCAATCAACCGAATCACTGATCGAGCTATGAAAAGTGCAGATGTTCAGCCAGGGATGCAAATAGTCGAACGCGCTTATGGGGCCCTGGAGATACATTCATTTGACCAAGGAGAAATTAGAGCAGCGGGAGATGCTGTTTTAGATTACATGGGACAAACTGAAAATGACCGCCTAGCTCCCAGAGTAGTCTCCTCTGAAATAATAACGGGTTTAGACAGCTACCAGGCGATGCTCTTAAACCGTATGCGACATGGCCAATTGATTTTGAAAGGTGAATCGCTCTATATTTTAGAAGTTCATCCTGCCGGATATGCAATGATCGCGGCCAATGAAGCAGAAAAAGCTTCTCCTATTAATCTTTTGGAAATGCGTGCATTTGGTGCTTTTGGAAGACTTTATCTCGGAGGTAAAGAGTCTGAAATTGAAGAAGCGGCTAATGCAGTTAAAGCATCCTTAACGTCCATTACTGGACGTGAAAACATCGGAAAATAAGGACTCTAAATTTTGGATAACGATTTACAATCCATACAAGAGGCACGGGAACTTACTCGTAAAGCCAAGACAGCTCAAAAAATTCTTTCTCGCTATTCCCAAGAAGAAGTCGATCGTCTAGTTGCCCTAATGGCAGAAGCAGGTTATCGAGCAAGTCGAGAATTAGCTGAACTAGCTTGTCTTGAGAGTGGCCTAGGTCGCGTCGAAAGCAAAATCCAAAAAAATCAGTTTGCCACACGCAACGTTTACGAGTACATCAAAAACATGAAAACGGTGGGGGTCGTTCATCAGGACGAAAACAAAGGAATTTGGGAAATTGCTACACCGATGGGTGTCGTCGTTGGGATTATTCCCATCACAAACCCTACCTCTACTGCGATGTTTAAAATTCTTATTGCCATCAAAGCTCGTTGTGCGATTGTTCTCTCTCCTCACCCTCGGGGAATCAAATGTATTGGACGCTCCGCTGAAGTTATGCGTAAAGCAATTGATTCTATTGGAGCTCCTACCGATTTAATCAGTTGTCTTTCTCTTTCGACTTTAGCGGCCACTCATGAGCTAATGAAAGATTCTTCCACAGATGTAGTTTTAGCAACAGGAGGATCTGGGTTAGTCAAAGCAGCCTATTCTTCAGGAAAACCTGCCATAGGCGTAGGCCCTGGTAACTGTCCTGCTTTCATCGAAAGATCCGCCGACATATCTCACGCAATTCGTTGCTTAGTCGTAAGCCAAGGGTTTGATTGGGGTACTATCTGTGCTTCTGAGCAGTCTGTCATTTTAGATAGTCCTATTGCGCAGAAATGTCTAACTGAATTTCAAAACCAAAAAGCTCATATATGTAGCGACATCGAAATTAGCCAACTAGAAGCATTAATGCCACCAGGTGCAGCGATAAACCCGGACTTAGTGGGGCAATCTCCTTATAAAATTGCCCAAATAGCAGGATTTACTGTTCCTTCTGACACAACAATACTAATTGCTCGTCAAAAGGGTGTCGGAGATAAATTTAAACTTTCACGAGAAAAATTAGCTCCGATCCTTTCACTCTACATTGAAGATGGATGGGAAGCTGGTTGCCATCGTTCTTTTGAAATTCTTCGCTATGGAGGAATGGGGCATACCCTAACCCTCCACTCGCGCAATCAAAAAGTCATCAGTCGTTTTGCTTTAGAAAAACCAGCTTATCGAATTTTAATCAATTCTCCCAGCTCTCAAGGAGCTGTAGGTTATGCTTCTAAACTTCCCGCCTCCATGACATTAGGCTGTGGGTCAAGTGGAGGCAATATTACTTCAGACAATATTACTCCCCGGCATTTGTTAAATATAAAACGTATAGCTTATGGCAAGCAAAATTGGTTCTCCGATATGTCTGCTCCCATGAAGCCAAAAGCGAGTTTACCAGAAAAAAATATGAGCTATCAACGAGATCCTTTTCAAGACGAAGCCATTCAGGGTCGTGGTTATTACGTAGGACCTCATAATAATCCTCATATCTAAAATTTTCCTAAACTATAGTATTGACAAAAAACAAATTTTGAATTACACTGTGGCCGCGAGCAATATTATCTACTACTTAAGTAGAAACAACGTGGGAAAGTTGTTTTTGCTGTAATGAGAACATCTGATAACTCATATTGATGACTCATACCAACGTTACAAAGCCATAAATCATTGTGGCTCAATCAAAATCTTGAGGGAGCCGGTCAAAGAACCATCTCCCAAAAACACTATTAAACAAGGTTAATCTAGGACTATGTACGAAACTTATTGGAATCTTGAGGAAAAACCTTTTCGCAATACCACAGATCCCAAGTATTTCTTTTACGCTGAGACTCATGAAGAAGCCTATATTCGTCTTCTGTACAGCGTAACCGAAGCAAAAGGGCTTATGCTCCTTCTAGGAGATGGAGGATGTGGAAAAACTTTTCTATGTAAATCTTTTTTCCGAGAGATGACAGGACAAGGATACCAAGTTGCTCTTGTTGAAAATCCTGACTTGACTCCGATGGAATTTCTACAAAAGGTTGCTTGCGAATATGGTATTGAATATCAAGGTAAATCAAAAGTTGAGCTTTTAAAAGATATTGAAACCTTAGTTATTCAAAATGCAGAACAAGGAAGCACTACTATACTTATTGTTGATGAAGCTCAGCTAATTCAAAACAAAAAGACCTTAGAAGAAATTCGTTTGTTACTCAACTTCGAAACTCCTGAACGATTTCCTCTTTCCATCATTTTATCTGCGCGGCCAGATTTTCGCCAAACATTGAGGCAGGTTCCTTCCCTTAAGGAGCGAGTTTCTTTACAACACCGTATTCAGCATCTCAATAGAGAAGAAACGGGAGAATACATCTGCTACCGAATGGATAAAGCAGGATGTAGTCGCGAGATTTTTACAGCTAACGCAGTGAAAGAAATTCATAATTTTTCAGGGGGTATCCCTCGCCAGATAAATCACTTATGCGATCTTGTTCTCCTTCTTGGTTATGGAGACTCAAGTATTGTCGTAGATGTTCCTTTGGTTAAAAAATCAATCGAAGATCTTAGGGGAGTCGGTTCTGGTAGTCGCAAATATTAAACGAATTGTGACATAATAAATTTTTCAGGAAAAAAGGGAATTATAAATGGTTCAAATCTCCCATATCGTAAAAAAATGGCGAGAAGGTGTTGAAGATGACCTTTCGACAGAGTTGACTGAAAGCAATGAAAGCGGCAAAGTCAAGTTCGAGAGGGAAGCAAGACGGCTACTCAAAAAAATTTCTTCTCGAAAAGATGAGGAAAGAAAAACCTCCCGAGAGAAATTTTCTGACCTTTTATCCCAACTAGTGGAAGAGCAAGAAGAAACAAAAGAAGCCCCTCCGATAAAAGTACAAGAAAGTATACCTGCTCCTTTGAAAAACTTCACGGAACCCTCTGTTGAAAAAGAAAGCTCAGGCTCTTTTGTTCCAGCAAAGGAAAAAGTCGAAGAAGTAAAAAAAATCAAAGAAGTGGAAGAAACCGAAGTAGAAGAAGATGAAGAAGAAGATGAAGACAGTGATTCTTTTGATGGATTGGATGATAGTGATTTTGAAGAAGAAGAAGATGATGATGATGATGATGAGCAAGAAAAAGTAGAGCAAGAAGATAGCATTTCTTCTGATGGAGAAGATCCTTGGGATCAGGATGTCCAAGATTTTACTCAAGGACTATTCGAAGAAGATTCTGCTGCTCCTCTTAGTACTCCCGCTCCCATCTCTACTCCAACTCATACCAAGAAAAAAGAAGAATCTTCTCCTATCAAGGTAGTAAAGAAAAATGCTTCTTCTGAAGAAGGTTCATCTAACCGAAGACCTTACCGCAGTAGAAGAAGTAACAGTAGCGAAAACAGTTCGCCCGAAAAAAATGAAACTAATAGGGACGAAGGTAGCTCTGGACATTCAGAGAATCTCGTAGCAGAAGATTCATATAGTATTGAAAATGTCATCAAATCCATGAAATCGAGCGACAATAAAGATAGAAGCTCAGATCGTCATGGAAAACGAAGAAGAGAAAGTCATCGTCGAAAAGATAACAAAAAAGGCAATCGACATAAATGGATCTAAACTCATTGGAATTAATTTTTATTGTAATAAAAATTAATCTCAATAAGTTTTATAAAGCAATCCATGTTGATAGGCATGTTATCAATAAAGTATTGTTTAGTATCGTTAGTTTTATGAAATATAGCAAAGCGCTTTGAGTGCGCATAGTCATGTTCTGTAAAAAAGAAGTCGCTAAACTTTATACAAACTAGATAATGAATAGTAATTGATTGGTGAAATGCTTTAATTGAACTGAGAAGGAAAAAATCGTGCAAAAAACTTATATGGCAAAACCCCATTCTATCGAAAAGAAATGGTTTTTGGCCGACGCCGAAGGTGAAGTCTTGGGACGTATGGCTGTTCAAATTGCAACCATTTTGATGGGCAAACATAGTCCTAACTACACTCCGCATGTTGATACTGGCGACTTCGTCATTGTCGTAAATGCAAACAAAGTAAAAGTAACAGGACGAAAAGAAGAGAAAAAACTTTATTACACTTACTCTGGCTATCCAGGTGGTTTAAAGTCTATGAACCTTGCGGAAAAACGTAAAAAACATCCCGAGGAAGTTGTTATTTTAGCAGTCCGTCGTATGCTTCCCAAAAACAAACTGGGGCGCCAAATGCTAAAAAAACTAAAGGTTTATTGTGGTACTGCGCATCCGCATAGCGCTCAAAACCCAGAGACTTTAACTATCGGAGCAAAGGAGTAATTAAAAAATGAGTGAAAAAAAATTCATCTGGGGCACAGGTAGAAGAAAAACTTCTGTAGCTCGTGTTAGAATATGTGAAGGCAGTGGAAAATTCATCGTCAACAAAAAAGACATGACCGCTTTTTTTACAATAAAACAACACCAAAACGCTGTTCTTGCACCTCTGCAAGCAACAGGTGTTATGGACCAATATGATATTTTCGCCAACGTTAACGGTGGTGGAATCACAGGTCAATCTGGTGCGATTATGCTAGGTATTGCTCGTGCTCTTTGCAAAGCAGAAGAAGAGCTAGAAGCAAAACTACGTAAACACGGACATATGACTCGTGATAGTCGAATGAGTGAGCGTAAAAAATATGGGAAAAAGAAAGCTCGTAAAAGCTTCCAATTTTCCAAACGCTAAGCATCTGCCACTATGTGGTTTTTGGTTTTATATGTTCAGAAAGGCGAACTCTCTTGGGTTCGCCTTTCTAACAAACTCAATCAACTCTCCTTGCTTTCCTCTCCCGATTACTCAATTGAACCAGTTGACCACAAGCCGCCTCAATATCTGACCCAAAAGAATAGCGAAGAGCTACTCGAAATCCCCTGTCTTTCAGCACTTGGGCAAACTGTTTTCTAATTTCCTCAGAAGAGCTTTTTAGCTCAGGAGCCAAGGCAATTGGATTATAAGGAATAAGGTTGATGTAAACGGGAATCCCCTCCAAATAACAACTTAAAGCTTCTAAGTCCTCTTCCTGGTCATTAATCCCCTTTAGCATCAAGTATTCGACCATAATAGGCTTCTCTTGCTTTTCTAGAAGATACTTCATCGCTTCCTTAAGCTCTTCTAGGTGATACTTTCGTGCTAAAGGAACAATTTTTTCGCGAACTTCCTGACGAGCACTGTGAAGACTCAAAGCTAGTCCCACATGGGGAAATTTATCTCCAAAAGCCTTCATTTTTTCGGGTATTCCTACGGTCGAAACAATGGTTTGCCTAGCAGACAAATCAAAAAACTGAGGACTATGCAAAACCTCTAGAGCAGAGTAAAGGTTACTTTCATTGTGCAAAGGCTCTCCCATCCCCATAAAAACGAGATTACGTACACGTCTTTTTTCGGAAGCCAATAGTTTTTGAGCCCAAGCCACTTGATCGAGAATTTCTCCCACCGAAAGATTGTGCACAACCTTCATCTTACCCGTCGCACAGAAAGAGCAATTGGCCGCACAACCCACTTGAGAAGACAGGCACAAGCTAGTTCTTCCGCTTTCATAGCGCAAGATAACCGACTCGATCAAATAGCCTTCCTTCGTTTCAAAAAGAAGCTTAATCGCTCCATCTTTTTGAGAATCGTAGCGATGTTTTAAGCTCAAGGAATGCACCTGGAGATCCTTCTCTAATTCGACCGCCTGCTCCAAAGAAAGAGAAGCAAAAATATCTTTCCCCTCCTTTTGTTTTTTAAAATAGGCATTGCGAACTTTTCGAATCAAATGAGGGTTCCAACGTTTTTCCCGGAAATACTGCTCAAAGGCTTTACCATCGTAAATACTAATCATATTCTCACCTGTCGTCTGTACTCGTCTGTATTTGTTATAGAAAATGGAACCGAACTACCTAAAACCTATATTCAGCAGAGAAAAGAGTATATTTTTCAGATTTAATACAAGGCAAAGTTAAGCGTTTTTTAGAGAATCCAGAACTCAGAGTCCAGAATTGTATGGTCTTGTCACGTCTTCCTTCGTTCGTTTTTCGTAGAGATCTTCCAGGGTTAATTTCCAGTTTTCGAGGCAATCTTCTAGTTCTTGAAGTTGCTCTTGGCTTTCACACCTTAGAGTCTTGTCTCCTGGTTTTCTTCCTAGCTCAAGGTGAGTGCATCTAATTCCCTTGGCTGTTTGCACTTTTATTTTTTGCTCAATTATATCTGCTTTATACACTAACGCGCCGTCCAAAACCGTTTTTAACAAGTAGGCTCCTTTTAGATAGGCTCCTTGTAATTTGGCTCCTTGCAGGTTCGCTCCCTGTAGTTTGGCTTCTCGCAGGTTGGCTTCTCTTAGGTTGGCTCTTTGCAGGTTTGCTCCTAGCAGGTAGGTGTTCTCCAAATTAGCTCGTTGTAGATCGGCATTTTGCAGGTTTGCTTTCGCCAATTTAGCGTTTTGCAAATCGGCCCCCCCCAAGTCGGTTCCTTCCAGGTTCGCTCCTTCTAAGTAAGCATCTTGCAAGTCAACTCCTTGCAGGTTGGCTCCTTGCAATTTAGCTCCTTGCAAAAATATCATACTTCTAGGAGCATTATATTTTCTCCATTTGTTCCACGCTTTGCAATCATTGTCTTCCATCACGGATGCTTTCAGTATTTCCAATTGTTCTTCATCTGCCATACAGCTTACTCCTTTTTTTCAGCTAGGTCAGTTGAGTCTTCGAATCATCCATTATACCGGAAGAGTACTAGCAAAGCAAGACGAGGTAAGATGTGTCAATGAGGATAAGGAAATTTTTTTATTTTAATTACCCGGAAAATCAGCTATACACTACCTTTTGAATGTTTTTTTACTCGGACTAGTCAATACTTTAATAATTTAAAAAATTAAAGAAAATAAGCTATAGCGAACCTACTAAGCAATTTCTTTTGTAAATTTACATTTCCCCCATCATCATCGGAGGAATTATTTTATTTGTGGGAATTTTGGTGATGTTTTTTCTAGGAGGAGGAAAGAGTGAAGATTGAGAAAACCTGAAGCAGTATATATCTATTTGGGTTCATTACTTGATTCGATCTTGGTATTTTTGAGAATGCTGGGAGCTCTCCCAATTTTAATATGGATCATGATTTCTCGCGAAGTGTAAAACTCAATCTCAGCATTGTCAAGTTTGTGTTCTAAGCGAGCAGGAATAGCTAAGGTTCCTTCTTTCTCTAGTTTAGGTAGGTGAATTAGCTCAGTTTCAACAAATCTTTTTCTGCTAAGAATTTTTTTGGGCCCTTTAACTAGGATTAAGCTGGGAATGCTTTGGGCATCTATTAACTGGTATTCGAGGCTGGATTCTCCTACTATTTTAGGTTGAATTTCGAGTAGTTTACTTTGGCTACTAACCAAAGTGAGCTTAACCTTATCAGGCGTTGAACTCACAAAGTTAATTCCTCGAGGGCAGTTTAAAAAATCAACCACTGGGATAGTGATTTCTGCGCTATCTTGTCCAGATGGTAAAGATAAACTATTTATGGGATAGCTTCCTGATTTGAGTTTTAAGAAAAAACGAGTTAAGTCTTCTCTTGGACCACTTAAAGTAACAATGGCTTCATCAGCATGTAAGTGCGTCATTAAGTGAGGAGAGCTTCCTTCTATTTTTAGTGGAACTCGTTCCTTGATATGAAAAGAAATTTCTGATTTACCATGAAACCACACAAGTAAAGCAAGCGTAAAGGCAATCAATTTGCTTTTGGCATTTCCAGAAAAAAAAACATGTAGAGAAGCTTGAACTTTATTCACTCGAGCTCTCCTCTCTCTGTTTCTGTGGTAGGGACGACAACGGGCATTTTTTTTGTTTTCTCCCTTATCTTTTCTCCAAAAGTTTTAAAAGAAAACTCCGTGTCCAAAAATACATTGCGAATAAACTGCTCTAATTTACTTGAAGAAATATTTTGAATCATTTTGCCCTCATAACAGAGAGTAGCTTCACCTCTTTCCTCTGAGACCGCAATGACAATAGCATCGGTTACATCGGAAATCCCCAGGGCTGCACGATGTCTTGTTCCTAAAAAAGAAGCCAAACTTTTGTCCGATAGAGGTAAAATACAAGATGCTGCGGTCACTTGGTTTCCTTGGATGATAACAGCACCATCATGAAGAGGATTACCGGGCCAAAAAATGGAACAAAGAAGTTCTTTGCTAACAGTTGCATCTAAACGAATTCCTTTTTCCAAATAATTTTTTAAGCCTACATTTTTTTCTATGGCAATCAAAGCGCCAATTTTGTGACTACACAAAGTAGTTACTGCCTCAACTATATCTTTTTCTCGCCGTTGATCTCGGTCTAAAATTCGTCCGAAGAATAATTGCCCTAAGCGGATTAAACCCGTGCGTACTTCCTGTTGAAAAACAACTACAATCGCAAACAAATATATGTTGAGAGAGTAAGAAAGAAAATACTCTACCACCTCTAAAGAAAAATACCGAGCAATTACCATTAACACAGCAAAAAACAAAATAAAGAGAAAAACATAACCAACAATAATTCCTTCTCCCTGAGTTCCTTCTAAAGAACGGATGATGAAATAAAAAACTAGGAAGAAAAGAAAAATTTCAATAGCTGCTCGTAACCACTCCATCTTTTTTCATATCCCAAATTAGCGGATCAAAGAGGTATTTTGACGACCGACTTAGTAACCATAATTTAGTTCGTTGCTTTCGTACAGAGGAGCTACCTCTGGTAAAACCTCAACTTCAGAAAAAGGCGAACCCTCTAAGTTGTACACAATTTTTTGAGCTAAATCTTGAAAGGCTTCATCTGTGGCCGACTCTACATTTTCTCCACGATCAGCAATAGCTTCTGCCGTTTCTGTTAATGTTCTTCGAATAATTGTTTTACCTGTTCGGGCATTTTGCCAATGAATATCTACGGTAGCAGAGATATCCAAAATGGTTGCTTCTCTCTCATCATTTTTTGTTATGGTAGAGAAAGATATTTTCAAAATTCTTCCCACCAATATAGAGTCAGCTTGTCCCTCGCCAGTAACAACAAGAGATGTTTTTGTTAAAATTTCGTCCACTACCGCTTGAGTTAAATCAAATTCAAAATCCCGAAAAAGAGTGTCGTTCTGAAAAATAGGGACTGCGATGCTGTGAATGTTTGGCGGAGTCAAATTTCCCATTTGATATCCACATCCCTTACAAAAAAAAGTAAGAAAAAACATAAGAAAAATAATATTTTTTAACTTCACTTAATTTTACCCTGACTTTTAAGAATATTCAACTTGAGCTGAGCTTTTCGAGCCATCTGAGTTTCTGGAAATTTTTTAACAATATGGCGTAAGTAAATTCTGGCAGAGAGAACCTGGTCTTTATTTAAATAGTAGAGAGCTGTTTGCCATTCTTTTTCAGCTAGTTTTCCTCGCACCTCTCCTCTTTTTTTGATAGCACTCTCAGCTTGAGTACCGTCTTTATGATCAGAGAAGTACTTTCCTAGCTTTTCTTCAGCTAAACGAAGAGGTTCGGGATCATAATATAAACCTCGAAATCTTTTTAATGAACACATTGCTGTTTGGTATTGAGCAAAACCGTGCCATTCACTTTTAGGATATTCTTTTACAAGCTTGGTATACGACTCTTCCGCTTCTAAGAACATTTCTTTTTTGAAGTAATAATTAGCAATTGTAATAACAGCATCATCTGAAAAAACCGCATAAGGAGAAGCTTGGATAATTTTAGCCAAAATATCAACTCCGGCCTCTTGAGTTTCATTGTCCTCGGAGCGAATGAGACCAGAACCAATTTTGTATTGTCTCTCTAAAACTTGAGGTCGTTTATTTGTTCCAGGGTAGCGACTTAAGTACTTTTCATAAAGGAGATGGGCCTCATAGAATCTATTTGACTCATACTCTGTTTCGGCTGCTAACCAAAGAGATTTTTCCGCTTCGGGAGTATTTGGGTAGTTTTCAAAAACTAAACTAAAATCATCTACTGCTTGCCTAGGACGCTTCTGCTCTCTTTGCTTTTGTCCGCTCTCTAGGATACTTTGGGCATTTCCTCGTGGATTGTATCTTGTATTAATCCAACCGGTTTCAGAAGTCCATACCCAATCGGCCCAGGTAAAGGAAGAAAAAAGAAATAAAACGAATATCAGGGCCTTTATTTTCATGAAATCACCTTTCTGGAAATATATTTTGTCATTTTCAACTCTTTGTTCAAAAGACAACGAAAATAAAAACGAAACAGTGTGTCTAATTGTCTAGTGACAATAGGAGGAAAACTAACATGCTTCATTGTTTCTAATTTAACATAAGATAAACTTTGTAAGTAGTGAATAGATTCGCTATCCAATTGCATTCCTGATCCTTGAGAAAAACGACGACAAGGAAGACAATAGATATTTGATTTCAAGATGGAGAAAAGGCCCGGTTGTCCTTGGAGCATACGTCCACAGTGTTGGCAAGTCCTAAAATCAGGAGCACTTCCCATTAAATGAAGAAGAGAGTTTTGGAAGAAAAGACGAACTTTTGTCGGATCTTCCCCTTCATTAATATTTTTTATAGCAAACAAAAGTACTTCGAAAAGTTCTTTTTGAGGATCTTGCTCAACAGTGCACTCATTAACAAGTTCAAGGATGTAAAAAGCATTAAAAACTTGATTTAAGTTGTTTCGAACGCCTGGAAAGTAATTTTTTACATCATACTCTTTAAGAGTTGCTAAAGAACCTGCAGGCTTGTAATAGTATACAATATCTAAGTGACTTAAAAGCTCTAAAGAGCCAGGAGAGAGAGATGACTTGCTGTACTTTCTCGTGCCTTTACCAATAACCCCAACTTTACCTTCACCTCGTGTGAAAAAAGTGGCTATTTGGCTACTATTACTATAATTAATACATCGTAAAACTATAGCCTCACCTTTGACGATCAAAGATTTTTATCCTCCCCACTCTTTTTTTCCATCCGAATTCGATTAATACATTGGTTACTAGCTTTGAGGATTGTAAATTTCAAATTATTGTGAATGTGAGAATCCCCCACAGAGGGAATATGTCCCAGAGAAGCAAAAAGAAAACCACCAATAGTGTCGTAATCTTCATCAATGGGTATATCGATATCTAGTTTTTCATTGAGTTCATCGACATGAACTTTTGCATCGACCTCAGCAGTGTTTTCATCAATGATAATAATATCCTCTAAGCGCTGAGAGTCATGTTCATCCACAATTTCTCCAATAATCTCTTCGATAATATCTTCAATTGTTACCAAGCCAGCAGTTCCTCCGTATTCATCTAAGACAACTGCTATATGTAATTTTTGCTCTTGGAATTCTTTCAAAAGCTTATCAATAGGCTTTGATTCTGGTATAAAATAAGGTTTGCGCATTATGTCTTGCAAACTTAAGTTTTCTCTATTTTCATTTTCCCAATACTCTAGCAAATCTTTGATATAAAGAACCCCGACAACGTCATCACGATTTTCTCGACAAACAGGAAAACGGGAGTATCCTTTGGATGAAGCTAATGCTTTGCTAAGAGAGTCTTCAAGATTAACAAAGACAACATTGGCTCTGGGAGTCATGATTTCTTCTGCTTCTACTTCTCTTAAATCAATAATTGCTTCAATCATTGACTTTTCATTATTGTGAAGAATCCCCTCTTTTTCTCCTTCTTCAACAAAATGAAGGATCTCTTTTTCCAAAATAGCAGAAGAGAGTTTCCTATTTTCAATAGACATACTGTCAAAAAGTCTAATAAAATTAGCTAAAGGCCAAATAATCCAAACCAATAGCCAGTAGCAAAAAGTCATAAAATGCATAGCTCTTTGCATAACTAATTCGGAGTAGCGACACGCAAAAGCAAGAGGAATAGCTTTTGCAAAAACCAATAAAATAAGCAAACCAAAAAGAAAAGGAAATAAAACCTTTTCAAAGTCTACTACTCCATCTTTCATGAAGCAAAAAAGAATACCTAAAAAGTAAAGTATGTTGCTAAGCAAATCAGCAATGCTTGTTGCCATGAAAAGCTCAGTATTCTTTTCTATAAACTTAGCTAATCTTGCTTTAGCTTTATCTGTTTTTAGACGTCCTTCAAGCTTAGCTGGTGAAAAGCTTGAGTTAGCGCCTCTTGCGAAAGAACAAATAGCAGACATAAAAAAAGAACCAAAAATGATGAGAGCTATCGTACTTCCAGAGGGATCGTCCAAAGAAATTCTCCTATAAAAAAATTGCTCAAAAGTACCGTTGCAAGTATAACTCGCCACACTTTTAGTTTCAAGCAAAAGTTTTTTCCCTATAAAACAAGGGCGTGTCCTCATTCAGCTTATTTTTTATATTTTTTTAGCAATAGTAAGAAACTACCTTGAACTCAGTATTGCTAAGTTGCACGGTAGGCTGAATGAGAACACGCCCTTACAAAGGATAAAATTTAGGTTCAAAGCTAGTTCAGCGAAAAAAGTATATTTTTAAGTTTAATCTCATTTTCATTTGACTGACGAAAAAGAGTTCAAACAAAAAAAATTTCCCGAAACTCTTTTACAACATTATCTTTACGCTTTTTTAGTTCTTTAATAAGTGAGTAGAGGAGGAATTAAAACTTTCTTTTTTTTATTTTTCCATTTTGGATTTTACCCGTAAGGGTTTGTTCTCATTCAGCTTATTTAGTAATGTAGCTATAACTAAAATTAAGAGTTATACTTCTAGTCCCACACAACACTGTAAGAAAGCTGAATGAGGACACGCCCTATTCATATTCAAGTTAAATTGTTTGACAAATCATTCTTTTTTGGCTAATATAATGAAAACGTCAGAATTATCTTATTAATTTAGTGCGGCCAACACTTAAGTCTTTTTCAAAATACTATAGTAACCATATGCTCTACGAAACAATATTCGGAAAGCCAGTTCCTAAAGATTGTCTAATCCTTCCATTACAATCATTTCAGCCAGACTTCCCTAACATAATTCTATTTGTAAAGGTCAACTGTTCCTTACAGGAAACTGATCTGAAGAAAATAGAGGAAGTTCAAGTAATAGACATCATTAGACAACAAGATGGACAATCAGGAGAGTCTTTGATTACTCTTGATCAAGTACTTTCCTTGCATACCCCCAGTGAAAATTTTGCTCTTTTTACCAATGAAATATTTTTAGCTTTAAAACTACAAGATACCCAACTCCCAAAGAAGTTTGTCAAAAGCACGGTCGCTAGACTTTGTGGTCATTCTCTTTATTTAAAAGCAAACAACGGCTTTAGTGAGTATTCTTCACTTTCTTATATCAGTAGTAATTTACAGCAATCTTATCCGGATGAAAATATTTTTCTCGATATTCTTCGCAATTGTCTACCTCGAGGCATTCCTTCGGAACTCATTAACAATTTAAAGTCCGAAATCCTCAACCATAGCCAATTAATTGAATCCCCTTTCACTATTTATAATCAAACTAGTCCATTCAAAGAAGCTTTACCTTCTCTATCGCCCGAAGAAATATTAAAAACTGTTTACAATCTTATTCAATGTGTTTGTGCTTATGCGACAAAAGGAATTTATTTCTCGAACTTTACTCCTGATAAGCTCCACTTAGATAGCTCACAAAACCTAACTCTCATAGATTGCACTTACATTGATAAAAACATGCTCCCTGAGAACCGCTATATTCTATTCACAAAACAGAGTTCTCTAGAGTATCTTCCTGGTGAATACTCTAGGCTAACACAGTTGTATGGTGAAAAAGTTGTCAACCGTTATTTTGGACAGTTTACCTGTGGTGTCTTAATTGGAATTATTGAAAGAGTTTTGTTAGGGATATTTTTACCCAAACAAATGATGAAGTTTAAAGAAGTGTCTTTTCTTCCGAGTTTTTCTGAAAGAATACAAAGACTTCGTGAGATACAAGCTCGACAAGATATCCAACTTTTTGGAGATAAAGTCACCTTATATGAAGAAAATCACTTTGAAAAATATAGACATAATTTAAAAAGCCTCCTTCTTGAGGAGGGTTGGGATAATAGTTTAGCTAAAACTCTTTCTAAAACAATGGCTATTCTTAGACATTTTTCTTGTCCTGTGTTCTTCTTAGATCGTTGTGTTAGTCTTTTGGTAGATGATAGCCAAAGAGAGGTTCCTATCCAAAATTTAACTAGCTATGTAGCAACAGTTTTTCCTTCTATATCAGATCTCTTTTTAGAAAAGAAAACTATTACTATTGATCGCTCTAAGGAATCTTTAAATACAGCAAAAAATCTTCCAGAAGAAAATACAGCAAAAAATCTTCCAGAGGAAAAAGAAGTCGTTTTGTCTGAAAGCAGAGAATTACCTCCTTTGGAAAATTCCCAAATAGAAGAAGACAAAACGAAAGCCACATCAATAGAAACTGCTGTAAAAGTAAATCCACCTAGAGACAAAATTAAAACTCAGCGAATCACAAAATCTTGGCACAGTTTTTCTAGTAGGCGTAGTTATTCTAATGAGGCTCGCAGCTTAAAAAGCTCTTTTTCAGAAGAGAGTTCTACGGAAACAAAAAAAAGAACTTTAGAAGAATTAAAAGCAAAGCTACCTTTAGAATCAAAACAAGAGTCCTCTCCTGAACACAAAATAGAACCAAAAATTCCACTTCAAGAAGAGCTGAAAGTTGATCTTAAGGCTGAAGATGAAACTGAAACCAAAAAGGAAGAAGAAAAGAAAAGTAACATTGAATATTGCTACACAGACAAAAGTTCTCAAAATGATTACACCCACAGCCAAAGAATTACCAAGTATTGGAGAAACTTACCCCAATTAGTTGAAGAAGCTCCTGGAACTACTGAAGCTCCTGAAGAAAGTCCAAAACTAGAGGATCAAGAAGAGCAAACATTAGATAAAGCAACTAAAAAACGCTATATCGGAAACTTAAGAGACCAAGAAAATCCTCATTCTTTTTCTAATAAAGAGACACGCCGAATTGTTTGGGATCCAAAGAAAGTACAACTTAAAAATGAAGAATTTGAAGTTGCCCCTCTTGAATCCAAAGAAAGTGAAGATACTCAAAAAAAACACGGCATAATAACTGCTCGCCCACCCTATAGTCGAAATCGAGAAGAGCAACCTAGCTCCCATTTTATGGATGATTCTTTCGACTCTCTAGATGCTTCTCTATCCAACTTAGATTTCGATATGGAGAAATTAAGTGAGGAAACGAAGGAAATTATTGAATTTATTGAGAGAAAGTTAGCCAATATTCATCTATTCTTAAAAACAAATCCCACTTTTCATCAAATATTCATAGGAAAGATTTCCTTAGAGGTAGATTTTTGTCGCCAATTTTGTAAAGAAAATGATATTAGTTTTCGCGAAGGAATAGATAGTTTGATAAGTTTTATTGAAAACACAGAAATTACTATGGTCGATCCTGAAACAGAACTTCAGTTACTCAGAATGGCTCAAAAAACAGTTCCTAGCGACATTGCTAAAAAAATGGAAAAAATTGCTCCAGACGAAATAAAGCAGTACTTTAGAGCGGGTCCTAAAGTAGAACAAAGGTGTCGTAATCTAGTAAAGAAAAATCTAGTTCGTATTGCAAAAATAAAGTTTCTCAATGGCTTTGACCCAGACGTTGATATTTTAAGTTGCATGCCTCAGGATGAAGACATCTTAACATACATTTATCATAATGACCGAGAAAATGGTTTTTGTTCCCTGGAAGAAGTTATTCGGCGGTATGCTAGCGAAATTCGTTTATAATGGCGAGAAGTAAACCCAATCGCCCCAAAGACTGTCCCTTTGCTAGTAAGGGAGGGCTCAAGTTATCCTTTGCTCTTCAACACTTCGAGTGCTCTGTCCAAGACCAAGTTGTCGGAGACCTAGGAAGTCATATGGGCGGTTTTCTGGATTGCTTACTACAAAATGGAGCTCTTAAAGCTTATGCAGTAGATACTGCCTATGGCACTCTTGCCTGGAAGCTAAGACAAGATCCTCGAGTTATCGTTCACGAAAGAACTAACGCTCTTCACTGGAAAGCTCCAGAACCTCTTTCTATTATCAGTATTGATGTGGGATGGACTCCCCAAAAATATATTATTCCTCAGGCCTGCCAAAGCTTATCCAAAGAAGGAACTATTCTTTCCCTTTTGAAACCACAGTACGAAAAGAAAAATGAAAAAAAGAAAAAATGGGTTCTCAGCCAAGAGGAAGTAGAAGAAATTATTTCGAAAACAATTTCCTTACACAAAGAACGTTTTGCTCAAGTTCATTATGTACACTCTCCCTACAAGGGGAGCGGAGGAAATACGGAAGTGTGGTTTTGTCTTCGGGAACCTATTGAGGTAAACTGAATATGAAAAACAGCCATCGTAGCTCAGGCTTTAGCTTACTAGAAATCCTCATTGCTATTCTAATTTTTGTCATCGGAAGTGCCAGTATATGGAGCTTGTTCGCTCTCGCCATAGATACTCATGCCCAAGCCGTTGACGAACAAATGGTCGCCCTCTTAGCAGAATCATTAATTGCTGAATTGCAAGACGTTCACATTCAAAAAGGCAAAATTCTTCTCCCCATTAGCCAAGCAGAAAAAGAAGCCTTCCCCGATTACCGCTATGATATCCAGTTTGATGACCTCCCCAACAATGCCGTTTTTATCACCCTCACCATATTCTACTCCCGGAGAGGACAAATCCTGGAAGAGGTCTTCCACACTGTAATTCACCGAGTTTTACCTGATTTTTAGGGAAATCGTTTTTTTGATTTAATTTTAGTGAAAACAAGTGTTTTTTTTATTCACTTTTCTCTTTTTGCAAAGATAACCCTAAGTTTTGGGCTAATTTTCTAGCTTTGTCTTTAGCTTCATCAAAGTTGAATTCATCAAGGCATTTTTCAAGCGGTTTAAGTTGTTGATGTGATATAGTTTTTTTCAACTCCTTTAAAAAGGGCTCAACCTCATAAGGACTATATTTATCCAAGGCATCAAGTATATTATTAAATAGTTGTGTTACCTGAGCTTGATCCCATACCTTCTTAGGTTTTTCTATTTCTACTTTTCTTTCTCTCAAGTCGCTTATAGAATCAATTGTTTCACTCATTGCAAAGCAGAGAGACGGTAGTATTTCCCTAATCACATGCCAGTTTTTTTCTTGGGCTGCATTCTCTATATTTCCCGCTATAGCACAAATCTCGATCATAGCTAAGTTGCCTGATAAACCTCTCAAAGCATGAGCAATACTTTGGATTTTCTTTTGGTTCTCTTTGTTCAAGAAAAGGAATAAGTTATCTACTAGATTCTCATTCTTCTCAGCAAAATTTTTCAAAGCATTGACATAGGCTTCGATATTTTGCCAAGTCTGAAGACCTTTCTCGACGTCAACTCCTACAACAGAGAATGACTTATATCCAGCTAGTTTTTTTGTTGTGTCTTCTGATATTTCTTTGATCAGTAGTCCTTTGTAAGCGGGAACAATTTTTTCCATTTTGTAGAACAAAAGATTAAAACGGATGGGCTTTGCTACAACTTCATCCATTCCAATCTTTTGGTATTTCTTTGTCTCATCTTGCATTACACTGGCGGTCAGAGCAATGATGGGAATATGTCCTCCGCTTTCCTTTTCTAACTCGCGTATACTTTGTGTTGCTTCAACCCCATCTTTAATGGGCATATGAACGTCCATAAGAATAATATCAAATTTTTCTTGCTTAAATTTTTCTATAGCCTCGTCTCCGTTGTAAGCCATACTCACAATATGTCCGGCCTGCTCCAAACGAATCTTGGCTAAAATCATATTATCTTCAATATCTTCAGCTAAAAGCACTCGAAAAACACGGCGAGATCGAAAAAAAACTTCTTTGATGGGAAAAACATCCGTTTCAAAAGGGATTGCAGCAGTTATAGGTAGAGGAATTGTAAAGTGAAAGGTACTTCCTACACCTACTTCACTTTCCAGCCAAATTTTTCCTCCCATCACTTCCACAAGCTGCTTTGTAATTGTCGTTCCTAGCCCTGTTCCTCCAAATCGACGAGAGGTGGTCTCGTCAACCTGAGTGAAGGGCTGAAAGATTGTTTCTAGCTTATCCTGAGGGATACCAATACCGGTATCCCTGATCATAAAGTGAATCAAGTTATCCTTTTCCAAATTTTCTAGTTGTATCGTTACATTCCCTTTTTCGGTAAACTTGATCGCATTGCCAGCTAGATTTATCAAAGTCTGTCTGATTTTGGAAGGATCTCCTATGACATTGGTCGGAATTTTGGGGTTTATTTGTAATTTTAGAGAGAGTCCTTTTTCTCTTGCTGTAATCTCTAAGATTTGAATAATATTTTTAATCAACTTAGGAAGATCAAAAGGAGTTTTTTCCGACTTTAGATTCCCACTTTCGAATTTACTAACGTCTAGGATTTCATTAATCAATTTCAAAAGATCTCTAGCAGCTCGGTACGCCTTACCAAGATTTTTTCGTTGGTAGTTTGATAAACTAGTTTCATCTAAGGTTAACTCCACAAAACCAATAACCGCATTCATCGGAGTCCGTATTTCGTGACTCATATTAGATAAAAAATCGCTTTTAGCTTGGGTCGCCTCCTTTGCTTTTAACAACGCTTCGCGTAACTCGGCCTGGGATTTTTCCAAATGTAGCTTGTGTTTAGATAAATTTGCCTTTTGGCTCTCCAGTGAAATAGCCATTTTATTAAAAGATTGGCATAGATTGCCTATTTCATCATTGCTTTCAATTTTAATTCGATTGTTCAATTTCCCGTTGGCAATTTTAGTAGCCCCATCAGATATAATACGTAAACGAGCTACAAGATTTTTTGAATAGAAATACCCTATTAACATAGAAAGTAGAGCAACGAATATAACACTAATGGTTCCCAACATGAAAAATTGATCTGAATCCTCTTTGAAATTTTTAATATACATTTCCATTTCAAAATTTTCACTTTTTGTTAATACCCCATCAAATATAGTCTTTTCTTCTTCTAATTTCTCTTTTAGTTCTAGAATTTTTTTAGGTTTTTCATTAAAATATACCAATGACCTAGAATTTTGAATTATATTTTTTATGCTATTTTCTAAGCCAAGAAAAAAAGTATTTTTGCCTTTATTCAAAACCTTAAACTTTTGTATTGTTTGCTTCAAATCCTCTTCGGCTTCATATATTTTTCTGTTTTCTTCCTGAATATATTTATCTACTTCATCTTCCCTACCTTGTCGCCTCAACTCTTCTTCAACCATAGTAGCGCCCAAAGATTCTAGTGCGATGCGATAAGTGATACTTTCTATCTCGCTTAGTAAAAAAATACTAAGGGCATTATCTTTTATTGAAATAATTTGCTCATTATTTTTCCATTGTATTTGTACATACAAATTATAAAGCCCAATAGACATACTAAAAAGCGATACGATCACAAATACGATGCTTGTTTTTATTTTTAAGGACATATAATACCTCCTTGAAAGCTACAAATGGGCAGTTTTTTACTAGAGTTTTCATTACTAAAACAAGCCATGGGTATAGATGTAAATTCCTACATACGAGAGCTGAAAAAAATGCATTTTTAAGACAAATCATAATTAACTATACTAATTTCTGAGAGCCAAACACCACAAGGAAATTAATTAATTCTAAATTTTTGTGTTTTCAGATGAAGTATCTATATTGTCTACGCTAAAAGTGTACCAAAAGGAAATACTCCATTTATTTTGGCGCTACTTTTAAGCATATCTTGTATTTATACTTTAGACTTGAAATCATTATAAAATAGCCGAACCAAATAGACGAAAAATCGTCAACGTGTTTAGAAATATTTGCCTCTAGGTTTTAGTGAAAAAGACAATGATCAGAAATATTCTAAAGAATAGAGATTTTGAATATCAAATAAAAAAAGAGAAAAATAAATGCTATAAAAGTTTGTTCGTTCCTTTGGGCAACCTCTACAACAAAGAAGCACCATCCAAAAATTCCCTCAATGCTTTCTGGAACTCTGCCGGATTCTCCGCATGACACCAATGTCCAGCTTCTGGAATCTCATAAAACTTTATATCCCGAGCAGAGGCGATCATTTCTTTCGCTTGAAGAGCGGTTAAATGTTCGCTTTTCTCTCCTCTGACTAGGTGTATTGGAGAAGAAATCTTCGCCCAGTCTTGTTCTAAACTTACTTGAGCGAGATTTTCTCGAAGTTCCGTCAAACCGTTTAGGTCTATTCTCCACTCCCATCCATTTTCTTTTTCTATGAGGTTAGTTAGGAGAAAATTGACGATCATGGGGTCAGTGGAAAATGTTTTTAGTTGATCTCGGGCGGCAGAACGATTTTTGATAGGGGTAGGGACGGATTTCATCCAGTCAAGCGGGGAGAGTCTTTGGGTTGGTATGGGTTCTAGGTTAGAATCGACTATCATGAGAGAGCGAATGAGGTCAGGAGATTGAGCTGCTACTTTCATGACAACCCGCGCCCCTAAGGAATGTCCTATTAAAAGAGCGGGAGTCTTTACTTTCTCTTTTAGAAAATGGATTAGATCATCAGCCAAGGTTTGCAGTGTCGCAGGGGAAGAAAAAAAATCACTTTGCCCATGTCCTCTTTGGTCGAGGGCAAGGGCTGGTAAATTATATTCTTTTGCGACAAAACGTAGATAGTTTTGCCAGTTTCTTCCTGAACCAAAGATTCCGTGAACAAACACTATATTAGGATTTTCGATGAGAAAACCCCGGTAGCTTATTCCTAGAGAGCTTTTTTCTTCTCTAATCTCCATAGTCTAAAGTCTTTTCGTTTTGTTTGTTTCGACAACTGTACTGGTGGATAGCTAATATGGCATAACCAGCTGCGGTAAACTCTAAGAACTCTTCTAAAACACGCCCATAATAGATATCGTTTAGTATTGTTTTATCACAAACCTGGGATGAGAAAAGAGTAATACCCCAGAGAAAAAAAGCGATTGTGATAGGATTTTTTTCGAGGAGAGTTTTCCAAATAGCAAGAAAGTGATTCCAGACCAAGTAGGCTGCTGCTAAGAAAAAAACAATCATAATACTTCCAGCAATCCCTCTTTGGGCAAAGGGAATTTCACTGTTTACATAAAATTTCCATCGTGTAGTGTGCTCATCTGTGAATATGCGATGAAAATCAGCCTCTCTTGCTGCATAGATTAGAATAACATAGGTTAGAGCAATAAATGTTTTTCTAAGAGAGCTATTTTCTGCTTTAAAAAGCAAACTAATCGAAAAGATAAAAGCAACCAAAATAAGCAATATGTTAAGCACGGAAACAAAGCCTGTGTCTCTAATTAGCTCATCTCCAATGTCTGGGGAAAGAAGAGACATATAAAGTACATAAACAATTAACATAAGCGTAAACCAGAGAATATTTACTCGGTTTTCTTGAAGAGCATTTGTGTCGGTCAAGAGGTGGTTTCCTTAAAAAATCTTTGAGCTCGAAAGAGCTCTATGTCAAAAGGTGATTTATTTTTTTCAATGAGGTCACTTGCGATTTCCCCAATGGCACTGGCAAACTTAAATCCATGTCCCGAACAAGGGCTTAAGATGAGAACATTTTCGGAATGTTGAGGATGAAAATCAATTAAAAAATGAGAATCTGGAAGCATTGTATACATACAAACAGATGTTTTTGCCAAAGGGCCGTTTAGCTCCGGCATAAAACTTCGGAGGACAGATCGCATTTCCTCTACCTCTTCTTCCTTGACTTCACGATCTATTTGATCAGGTTCACATTTCGGCCCTATATGATGAAAGGCGACCTTGACTCCTTCTCCTAAGTCGGGAAAACCATAAAAATATTTGCCCGAGTCATACTCGCAAATATAGATAGGAAAGTTAGGAGAGGCAAAATAAGATGCTTTTTGTTGAGGAGTAAACCAAAATAAAGTTTGCCTATGCACTTGAATAGGAAAATTACAATCAGAAACAAGTTCATTGAGCCAAGCACCTGCAGAAAAAATTATTTTCTTCCCCTTATACTCCCCCTGGGAAGTGACGACCGAAACTCCCTGGGAATCTGCTTGCCAAGAAAGAACTTTTTCAGAGAAATGTAAATCTGCTCCTTGCTTCTGAGCTAAATTAAGAAAACTCTCCATACATTTCTCGGGACATAAAAAACCTGCTCGTGGTTCAAGTATGGCAACCATATCGTCAGAGACATGTAAAACTTCTAGTCTTTCTCGGATCTCTTGGCTATTTAGTTTTTTATACGGCAAATTATGTTCTAGAGCACTTTTGAGAGCTCCTTGGAAGACAGCACTTCCCTCTGAACCGATCATTAAGCCTCCTGTTTTCCAAAGAAGCTTTTCTTGGGCCTTTTCCTCCAACTCTTCCCAAAGTTCATAGGATCTTTGAACGAGAGGAACGTAGAGAGGGTGCTCGAAGTAGGCTTCTCGAATAACACGACTTTGTCCATGAGAAGACCCTAAGCTGTGGACAGGAGAGAATTGCTCTATCCCCAAAACTTTTAAGCCTCTCTTACTTAGATTATAAGCACAGGAGCTTCCCATTGCTCCTAAACCTAAAATAATAACATCAAAAATTTTTTCCATTTAGTTTTCTTTCTTGAAAGCAGGACACTCTTGGTAGACTCGGAGAGTTTCTTGGGCGGTTTTCTCCCAGGTAAACCTCTGAGCTTGCTCATAACCTTTTTTTATCAAATGTTCTCGCCAATCTTGTGATAAAATAGTCTCCATCGCTTGGGTTATTTCTATTGTGCTGTACGGGTCAACTAAAATTGCAGCCTCTCCTGCCACCTCTGGCAAACTTGAAGTTTGCGAAGAAATTACCGCTGCTCCTCTTTCCATTGCTTCTAGAAGAGGCAACCCAAAACCTTCATAGAGCGAAACATACAAGAAAGCCCAGCAACTTTGATAGTAGAGAGAAAGTTGACCTTCTGATAAACCAGAGCAAAAATGTACCTCAGAGAAAAGATCAGTGTTTTCCTTTTGCCTTAAGTAATTAGGTTTTTCTCCGACAACAACCAAAGAAAAGTTAGGGTATTTAGAGCGGAAATCCTGAAAGGCCAGCAGCAAACGACGTAGGTTTTTATGAGGTCGAGTTCCTATCGTTAAAAAAAACTTTTTATTCCCCCAAGGAATGCTCTCGTTTTTATTGGAAACTTGGAATGGTTGAGCAGCTTCGTGGATTACACAAATTTTTTCTGAGGGTAAAGATAATAATTCTTTTGCATCCTTAGCAGTGGAGTGACTGACTGCGATTATCTTATGGCACCGTTGTAAAAGCCAACGGTAATTATATTTCAAATAAGCTCTTTTCCAAATCTTCCCCTGCGCAAAATAGTCATCTACTCTTAATGCGGTTAAGTCGTGCAAAGTAGCAACCATCCAAGTATTTTTCAAAAGAAGAGGGTTCGAATGTAAACAGTGGTAGATGTCAAATTCTTGTGGGCCTCTAGAAAATCCCCACCAATCGCGCTTGGGTCCTAAAACGGGAACAGAAATCAAAGATATTTTTACCTCGGGGTGTTTTTTTAGATTTTGTCTAAGAAAACTTTCCGGAGAAAGTTCTTCTTGCAAAAGAATTTCTACTTGATGACCTTGAAGTAAGGGCAATAAGTGAAAGAGAAGATTCTCCGCATAGATACGATATCCACAATGAATATTTTCGACACAAGTTGCGTCGATTAATATCTTAACCATTAAAAAACCCTACAAAGTAAAAAAAGTAAAAAAAATTAATTATTCCTATCATCCGCGGGAGAATTCCAACAAAAAACAAAATATAGAAGTACTAATAATACAGAGTAACATAGGAAGAAAAATTTTTTGAGAAAAAAAATTAAGAAAATGAGAACTAAGAAAATTGTAATCTCTTGACTTGAGAGACAAGTCTTTGCTTTCTTTCCTCAGAATGCTTTCTTTACTTACCTTCGGCTTAAGTAACCTATATTCTTGACCCTAATCAAAAAATACTCTATACTTTTATTACATAGACAAACCACAAATTCAAAAAGCTTTCAAAATTGCAATACATCGAGGGATAGATAATGAAAAATTTTACCAGGATAATGTGCTTAATTTTCATTCTGGTTTTAACCTCGGCCCATTCTCAAACTTATATTTCAGTTAGTCCTCGTGAAGCTGTAGTCGAGCCAGATGCAAAAATTCCCTTTATGGTAGGCTTAGTCAAAGACGGAGAAGTTCAGCAAGTTCTACCTTGGGATTTTCAGTTTACAGCAAAAGAAGGATCGATCTCTGGAAGTGTTTATAATGCTCCTTCTGAGCCGGGAACCTACATAATACTTGTCCGCTATAAAAAAATCCAAGCCATTGCTATGATAACTGTAAAAGGACAAGACGAAGTTGCTAAAATCGAAGTACTCCCTAAAGAAATTGAGATTGAAGTCGGTCAGTCTTGCACCTTTACTTCTAAGGTGTACGGAAAGTCTGGCGAATTAATGCCCTTTGTTCCTGCTTGGGGAGCAAAAGGAGGCCAAATTGAGACAGATGGAAAATTCACCGCAGGAGATAAACCAGGCAGCTATGATGTTGTTGCTTGGGGGCCAGGGGGAATAAAAACTAGCGTATCTATCAAAATTACCCTGCCATCTGAACTCACTCGCATAAATATTGTTACTTCTGAAAAGAGTATATATCCAGGAGAACAAATAACTTTCCAAGCTCAAGGATATGACCAAAGAGAGAAAGTTTTCCTAACAGAAATCAGGTGGAAAGCCCAAGGAGGCACTATTACCTCTCAAGGTGTTTTTACAGCAGGAGAAGAGGCGGGACAATTCCTCATTGAAGCGAGTGATTTTAGTGGACAAATTACAGCTTCGATATCTATTGAAATTAAGCCTGCTCCTGCCCAGTTAACAAAAATAGAGATAATATCTTCCACAAAAACTCTCTATCCAGGGCAATCTATTCTTCTTCAAACTCGTTCTTTTGACCAGTACGGGAAAATTTTTCCTCATTCTGTGTTTTGGCTGGCCCAAGGTGGTCAAATAAATAAAGAAGGCAACTATGTAGCGGGAGAAAAAATAGGGACTTACTCTGTTGAGGCCAGAGATTCTAGTGGTCGTATTGTAGGAAGCATTTCTTTGCAAATCGTTCCTATTCCCAAGGTGCTTACCCGAGTTGTCATTTCCTCTCCCCAGGAAGAAATTTATCTAGGAGAAAGCATACAACTCAAAGTTTTAGGCTACGACCAAGAAAATCAACCTATGCCTATTTCTGTAAAATGGCAAAGTAACATTGGTCAAGTTGATTCTCAGGGAGTTTTCTCTTCTCCTAATCGAACAGGGCTTGCTGTGATTACAGCAAATGAAACCACAAAAAACATCACAGGACAAACCCAAGTCCGAATAATTCCTTTACCTCCAGAAGCGAAAAACTTGCAGATTATAACAAAACAAAGAGAGCTTTCTCCTGGAGAAAAAATCCAACTCCAAGCGCTTATTTTAGATCAGTACAAAAAAACTTTTTCTGCTCAAGTAGAGTGGAAAACAAGTAAAGGAAAAATTTCTCCGACAGGAGAGTTTACGGCAGGAGAACAACCTGGAACTGTCTCTATAACAGCAAGTTTAGTTGGGAGCGATATTCAGACGACAGTGGAGCTGGAGGTTATTGCTAAAGCAGTAGCTATTAGCCATGTAGCAATTAGTCCTAAAGAGAAAACTCTGGCTCCTGGAGAAAAGATTCTCTTCTCTGCCCTTGTTTATGATGAAAAAGGACATGTTTTGTCCACTGGTTTTCAATGGACAGCGACAGGAGGAGAAATCGATCAAAAAGGCGAGTTTATCGCAGGAGAAAAAGAAGGAGAGTTTCAAGTTACTGTTGCTAGCTCTTTGGGAGAACAAGCTCAAGCAAAGGTTACCATCACTGCTCCTAAAGTTCCTAGCTACTCTATTACGAGATTAGAAGTTAATCCTGGAGAGGTAAACATTTTTTCTACAAAGGAAACAAAATTCACCGTAAATGCTTACGATGCCAGTGGTAAGATAGTTGACTCTCCCGAGGTAGCATGGGAAGCTAGTGGAGGAACTATTGATCAACAAGGTAAGTTTATTGCCGGAGAAATTCCTGGTGATTATCAAGTTATAGTTAAACATATTGGGTCTGAAATTCGTAGCCAAGCAATGATAAAAATTCAGTCAGACACTCTCTATCATCTAGTAATAAAACCTGCTCAAGCCGAAGTTAAACCTGGTGGAAAAATACGTTTTGAATCTCGTTTATATAGAGGAGAAAATGAGGTTTGGACTTGGCCTTGGGATATTAGTTATCTTGCCGATCAAGGAAAGCTTGAAGATAACGTTTTTACAGCTCCCGAAACTCCGGGCACTTACAAAATAAAAATTCGCCACTCAAAAGCTGTTGCTCAAGCGATTGTAAAAGTTATTTCGCCAGAAAACTCTGTTTCGCCTCCTTTCACCATCGTAAAACTAGAGCCTGAAAAAAGCTCCTATACTTTAGAGCCCGGTGAGAGTATTCAGTTTCAGGTTCAGGCTTTTGATACCCAAGGAAAAAAACAGAATACAAAACTACTATGGAAAGCCCAAGGAGGAATTATTGACTCCTCGGGCAAATACACCGCGGGTAAAAAAGTGGGCTCATACAAAGTTCTTGCTCATGAACCCAAGGCAAAAATAACTCAGAAAATCTCTGTTAAAATTGAAGCAAAAGAAAGTGGTGCCGATCATAAAATTAGAGTGAAACCCAGCCGCCTAGTTTTGGCTCCCAATGAAAAAAAGGAAATTCTTTTTAAGTTGTATAGGGGAAACTTCGAAGTTTGGACTTGGCCTTGGGAGTTCGACTTTGAAACAAATGGGGGAAGTTTTACCAATAATACCTATACTGCTCCAGAAAAACCTGGGACATATTCAATTATAATCAAGCACAAGAAAGCCTCTCGAAAAATTTCTGTTGAGGTTAGCACTCCCCCTGTTTACAAAATATTTATTTCTCCTCAGCAAATAACTCTAAAACAAGGACAAAAGCATTCCTTTAAAGCACGAGCCTTTAGCAAAAGTGGTAAAGAGGTTTTTTCTGAATTGATTTGGGAATGTTCAGGCGGTACAATAGATCAAGAAGGACTTTATACCGCGGGAAATGGGCCAGGAAAATTTTTAGTCCAAGTTCGAAGTAAAAACTCTAAGGCCGTTGCTCAAAGTAAGATTCAAATTGCAAAATCTGCTTTGATTAAGATCCAACTAATCCCTGAAAATCCAGTAGTAGAGACAGGCGAAACAATACGTTTTAAGCTAGAAGTTCAACGAGGCACAAAAAAGCTATTGGTTTGGCCCTGGGATTTAAAATGTGAGTCTCTTTTAGGAACATTCCGGAAAACAGACTATACGGCTCCTAATCGTGCAGGAACAGATGAGGTAACCATCTATTACCAAGACCAAGTTCTAAAAACCAAGGTTAAAATTGTCCCTAAGTCGATCGCAATAACTAGTTTAAAAATAGAGCCTTCTCAAATAGCTATAGGACCACTGCAAAGACAAGAGTTTAAAGTTAAAGCCTTTAACAAAGAAGGAGGCGAGATATCTAACCTTCAAGTTAATTGGCAAGCTACCGGCGGCAATATAAATAAAAATGGACTTTATATTGCCAAAGATATCCCTGGAGATTTTGAAGTAACAGTAAGAGAAGCTAGCAGTCAGAAAACGGCAACAGCAAAGATTTCTATTTTGCAAGCTTTCTCCCAAGTCGTTGTTCAACCAGAGAACATTGTTCTTCGAGTAAATCAGCAATATCAATTCAAAGCTTTTGGAAAAAGAGAGGGAGATAAGCTACAAGAAATTCCTGTTCAGTGGAATGCTCGAGTTGGTAATATCAACCGGGATGGACTTTTTCAAGCAGGTCAAACCACAGGAAAAGATTTTGTTATTGAGGCTAGAGATGTTAAAACTGGCCTAAAAGGTTATGCTAGAATCGGTATTTCTAACTTTGATCCGAAAGAGTTTGTTATTACTCCAGAGAAGATTGTTCTTGCTCCGAGAGAAAAACAAAAATTTGAAGTTATTGCCTATGACGAACATCGTAACGCAATTCCTGTAAATCTTGTCTGGTTCGCTAAAGGAGGTAGCATAGACCAAGAAGGTCTATTTGTGGCAGGAGGAAAAAAAGGAGATTTTTCTGTCACTGTAGTGGAGAAAGGTAGTAATATTTTCTTGCAAGTGCCTGTTTCGATCCAGGAAAAAGAAAACATTGTGCAAGAACCTACAGCCAAAAAAGGCTATTCTCTAAAAATAAATGTGGAAAAAACAGAAGTAAATCCCGGTGATAAAGTGAAAATAAATCCTTCTCTTTTTAGAAACGGACTTCCTGTTTATACCTGGGCATGGGAGTTTACCTATCGAGCATCAGAAGGTAGCTTTACCGGAAGAAAAAATGATATTTGGGTAGCTCCTAGTCAACCAGGGGTTTACTCTGTAAAAGTCTATCACCAAGACGCCTTTAATTCGATTGAAATTAAAGTCAAGGAAAGCACCATTAGCCGACTGGAGATTCTTCCCCAACAAGTCACTTTATCTCCAGGAGAAACGAAAAAGTTTACAATTAAAGCTTATGATAGCAAGAATAAATCGTGTTCCTGCTCTGTCCAATGGAATGCCCAAGGGGGAACTATTAGCAAAGAGGGAATCTACGAAGCCGGAAAAAAAGCGGGACGATTTTTTCTAACAGCATCATCAGGAGATATTACAACCAAAGCCGAGATAGAAATACGAGGTAGTGTTTTCTCTCGCAATCTTGGAAAAAAATCGGCCCAAGCTTTGAGAAGCGGGGTTGCTTCTCGTAAAGAAATTAGACATTTTATTAGCTCCAATATTTTCAAAAAACCTTCTTTTGAGCTAGAACAATTTATTCAAGGTTTTGTTGATGTTTACGGAGCTGCTGGTCGATATCAAATGGAAGAGTTTCTTTGTGATATTGCTAGTGAGTTTGGCAAAAAATATGGCCATGATTTATCTTGGGGATATGCCACTAACAAAGATGTGATTCGTTTTATAAGAGAATATATACTTCGCTTACCTAACAGTTGTCACCATTCCTTTAAGCGAGGTTTTCTTAATGGTTATAAAGACTATGAAGGCGTTTTTGTATATGAAAAGATTTGGAGAAGAGTCTTCGAAAAAAAATAAAGCACCTATTCCTGCTAATGCTTTGTCTTTTCTTCCGTTGCTCAAACACTTTATCAACTCACCAGACTTTCGACTCAAAGACGGAAGCATTGAGGAGAGGCTTAACTATGCCTACTTCCAATCTATGGGAGGTGTTCAGTATCCTCCTTTTTTGGTCGTGGCTAAGCTCGCTAAACTTCTAGAAAATTGGCATTTAGAAGTTCATGTCCAAAATCTCATCATTAAAATTGTCAAAAAACCAGTATATGAGATCTCTGCTGATGTAGCAATTATGTCGCAAGATATCTATAAAGTAGTGGGCCCAGTAGATGAGTTGGATCTGGAAGAGGAAAATGTAGACGATGAGGCTATCGAGGAACTCATTGAGAAACTTCGTCTCGATTATATTGCTTCCCAGGCAGGGGATATCCTAATTCGTTCTCCCGAGTGGTGCAAGTCTCCTCATCTTCTGGAAGCTATCATCTATCGATTTGAAGAAGAAGAAATCACAGATGAAGAAACCATTCGTACCATTTTACCTCAGCTTTTCAAGGAAGCCAGTCGCTTTTCTCCTAAAAAAATAGCCATGGATCCACTAGGAACAGAGTACCATACTCTTCCCCCTAAAGTGTTTGCAAAAATTTTTTTTGAGGCGTTACAAAACAAAGCCAGGGAGTTTCCTCACTTACAAGAAATAGTCATTACTGCTCGCAATGAAAAGCAAGCCAAAATGCTAAAACAAGCTTTTGGCGATGTTTTGCGATGAAAGTGTTTCCATGTTTAAACCTAAACGAGATAAGCAAAAATCTATTTCACTTTCTTTTTTCAGGAATTCAACGGTGCTCAAAAGTAAAGACCTAGACTCATCCCCTATCTCTTCCAGGAAAAAGCATCCCTTTCAAGATGGTAAAGTTGTTAAAGATCGCTACGTGATCAAAAAAGAGCTTGGCCACGGAGGAATGGGACGTGTATTTAAAGCTCTTGATGCCAAAGAAGACAATCGTTGGGTTGCTCTTAAAATATTGATGGAAGAAGGGGAAGAACATCGTATTCGATTCAAAAGAGAGTACAAGTTCCTTCGCTTAGTGGAACACCCTAATTTAGTCAAAGCGTATGATTATTTTGAAGAAGAAAAACACTCCTACATCGTTTTGGAATTTGTTCAAGGTCGCTCCCTATCTGATATTCTTTATCCAGAAGATCCTTCTCTTTCTTTAGCAGAGCAACTCACCATTGCTAATCACTTAACACGAGCAGTTGAAGTTTTAAATACGGGAGGCATTCTTCATCGCGATATTAAACCTGAAAATGTTATGATTAACTCAGAAAGCGGTGATGTTAAGTTACTTGATCTAGGAATCGGTAAAGACCTCAGTGGAGACATGCGTCGTCTTACAGCGAGTAATTCTATATTAGGAACTCTTGCTTACCTCAGCCCTGAACAATCCCAAGGACAATTCACCGACAACAGCGACGTTTTCTCCTTAGGAATTACTCTCTATCAATTTTTCTCTTGGCAATCAAGGTCGCCTTTTTTCGATAACAACTCCTACTCCATTCTTTATAAGATACGAGGGTTTCACCCTCCGACTCTAGAGAAAATAATTGAAGAAAAAACAAGTAAAGGAGAGCTTCAACCAACCCCAGAAGAACGCAAAGCTTACAAAAAACTCTCCGCCCTCTTGACCAAAGCTATGGCTAAGAAAACTGAAAAACGTCTTCCCGGAGCAAAAGAGCTCGTTCATCATTTAGCACAAATTCAAAGCTCTCTTCTTGATGATGAAAACTACAAAGAGGAAAATGAATCTAAGCTTTTAAAACTTTCTCAAGAAATTGATGGAAATCTTCTGAAGACTCTTCATAAAATCAAAGCAGAGAACTACCAAGAAGACTTAGAGCGTAAAGCTACCTCAGATAAACTACGTCTTGATTGGAAAAAGATAATTCTAGACAAAAGAACTCTTGTTCCATCAGTTCTAATTATCCTTGCGATATTTCTCCTCCTTATTCCAACAAATCAAGTGAAAGAAGGATTCCACACGGAGACATACAGCAACGGAGACTCTTATAGCGGAATATTTCAAAATAATAAATTTAATGGTAAAGGCACCTTTCTCTTTGCTAACGAAGATAAATATGAAGGTGATTTCCAAAACGGTAAATTCCACGGACAAGGTACTTTTACCTGGAAATCAGGAAGTACATACACCGGAGATTTTGTTGCAGAAAGAAGAACTGGTAAAGGAAGCTACTCCTGGCCTGATGGCCGAAAATACAAAGGAGAGTTCAAAAACAACCGTCTTCATGGCCAAGGAGTATGTATTTATCCCAATGGAGATCGCTACGAAGGAGAGTTTAAAAACGATACCTTCCATGGAGAAGGAAAATTTATCCTCGCCTCCGGTGAGGTGAAATATGAAGGGGAGTGGGAGAACAATCGGTTTATGGGCAGTGAGTAGTCGTTGCTGTGAAAATACCATAAAACAGTAGTCAAAATATATTTGAAATACTCTCCCTAAAACAAAAGTCGCTTTAAAGCTCTTTCCCAGAGAGCTGTGGTTAATTATTCTGTAAAATTATTTGACAATCTTTTTATTTATTCATATAGTAGCTAATCACATGCAAATAACCTATTTATTTTCAGGATAAAAAATATGAATAAAAGCCTTTTCTTTTTTTTGTTTGTCTTTACCTTGTCTATACTACAAAGTGACCGAAACGCCCAGCGATATCCTTGGTTAGAGAATCTGGAAGAAGCTCGTGCCATTGCAAGTGCTCAAAAAAAACCTCTTTTGATCGTTTTTCGTTGTGAGCCCTGAATAGACAATCGACTATTTGACGGGCAGGTTGTCCGTCCCCCTAAAGATTTTCGAGAGATAGCTTCTGATTATGTTTGTGTGCGAGTGACCAATATTAATGATATAGATCTTAATCTATTCCCTTTTGATTATGATTTGACCATGGCGATTCTTTTAGCCAACCCAGATGGAAATGTTTACCATCGTTATGGAGGACGTACGGATGTCTCTCCGATGAATATGAGTAACTTAGTTGAGCTAATGCACGAGGGACTACAAACCCATGAACAGTACTTAAGTAACCCTTCTTTACATAAGAAACAAAAACCCTTTAAACTACGTGAATTGGTCGAAGAAAAGCTATCGGACAAAATACAGCCGACTTATGGTTGCTATCATTGTCATTATGCTCGTGAAGCCAAACAATACTTAGCTTTAGAGAATCGAACCTGGTCTGCCGATCAGTTTTGGATTTGGCCTTCCCCCAAAAGATTGGGGTTAGTTATGGACCAAGAAAAGCAATATCAAGTAAAAGAGGTTATTCCTAAATCTGCTGCTAACCTTGCGGGTTTTCAAAGCGGCGACTTACTAAAAACTTTAGCAGGAAAAAAAATACTCACCAAATACGACATTCAATGGATTTTGGAGCAAAGTGACAAAGATACTATGAATTTAACTTTCTCTCTATTGCGAGGCTCAGCTCTAATTCAAGGAAAGCTGAATCTGGAAAAAGGATGGAAAGTAGGAGATGCAAGGGATTATCGTTGGCGCATTCGCAATGTTTTTACGGAACATATGGTGAAGTTTCTCCCATCTCCTGGTTTTATAGGAACTAAGTTATCAAAATCTCAATTAAACTCGCTTGGTATTTCTAGAAATAGCTTTGCTCTAAAAGTAACACAGCTAAGCTATGGAACATATTTGGCAGGAATTCGCCTTGGCGACGTTATTTTAAGTGCAGGAGGAAAATCAAACTTTGAAACGCTTCGTGAATTTTATCACGTCTGCGAAGTGAAGCGTCGTTCCAATCAAGACATTAAAATGGAGTTGATGCGACAAGGATCTTTGATGAAAGTAGTCATTCCCCTAAGCTACTTGAATTACTCTCGGATAGAAAAAGCACCCCAAGTGATGCTCGGCTTTACTGCCCAAGAACTTTCTGGAGGAGGGCTTCGAGTAGGGAATATTATAGATGAGAGTAACGCCGAAAAAACAGGCCTTCTTTTAGGAGACCGTATTTTCTCAGTAGAAGGAGAAAAAGTAAGAACCTATGAGCAATTAAAGATTATTTTAAATAACAAAGCTCCCGGAGATCTCTTCACTCTTAAAGTTCACAGAAATAATAAATTACTTCAGTTTGCCTTTGTCCTAACCAGCGAAGAAAAAAAACAGACAAACTTAGCCCAACTAACAGAAAACGTTACCAAAAAAGGACAAACACTCAGTTGCGTTGTCACTATAAAGCTACCCAAAGACAAACACATCTACAGCGTGCATCAGCCAGGATTTGGTCTGCCAACAAAACTAGAATTTCGAGGCAGAGGATTCCAACTAAAAGGAACCGTGAAAGAACCCATCCCCAAAAGACAAGAAGATGAAGCCGGAGTCATGTGGATTTTGAGAGGACCCGTTAGTCTAACTCAAACCATCGAAGTAACAGACCCCAAGAAATTTCACTTAGCTCTTTCGATCTATGCTCAAGTCTGCGATGACCACAGCTGTCATGAATTCTTAGCAGTTGTTGAGAGCAATGGCAAGAAAGAGTTTTCCGAATTTCGCGGTCGTTTTGCTCAACAGCCCGAATTGGGATTGGTAGATGGCGAATGAAATTAGATTAAGTTCTCTAGAGGGATAGGCTTATCTGAAACCGCTTTTGAATGAGCTTGTCGAAAACCTTGCATATGCTTATGTTATCGGGAGGGTAAGGCTCCTGCCGCACCGGGGATGTGATTAGTTCCTGGTGCGGCAGGAGCCTTACCCTCCCTTAGAACGTAGTGCTTAGAACGGTTTTCGATCATCTTTTTCAAAAATGGTTTCAGATAAACCTTGCTCTCCTTCACATTGTTTTATATCAAACAATCACATAAATGATATATACGCCGGGGAAAACCTGATGTAACAATTCCGTGCATAATAAAACATTTCGAGAGACGATTAATACCACTAGAACCTAACGCAAATAATATTTGCTTAGAATAAAACTAACCTACCTTAACGCACAATTGGTATCCCGGCAGGGATGTAATATGTCAGGCCCCGATAACATCGGGGTTTCCAACGTATTCGATAACCTAACGTAATCATATCAATCACCACACGTAATGATATCTTTCACCACACAAACCATCGTTATCCTGCTATTTACCTTTCTTGGCCTATTGTATTTCCTTATTATGCGTACAAATATTTTTCTTGGGCCCGTTCGTGACCCAGGGTACCGTTCGCCTTTGGCTCACTATACCCTGGGCTGGGTTGTGTAACACTTTCAGTGTATGGAATTTTGTTTGATCGTTATTCTTTAGTTAGTACGCTAGATATTTTATATTTCAGTTTTATAGAGCAAAATGTTTTCGTTTTCAAATCACAATAAGTCGGTAATAAAAATAGAGTTGAAATGTTTTCGTTTTCAAATCACAATAAGACGGTAATAAAAATAGAGTTGAAATATTCTTGTTTTCAAATCACAATAAGTCGGTAATAAAAATAGAGTTGAAATTTGTTATTCTTAAACCACAATAAGGCGGTAATAAAAAAATAATTGAAATCTTACTACAAGAACGATTATCCCCAAAAACCCCCGCCCTCAAGTATTCTTCACAACCTCCTTAATCAAATTCTTCCCCAAGATAGCGGAAGCGCAAACAACTCCCGACATCAAAGCTCCGGCTATGCCATTGGTCGCAATATCCTGCCCGGTCAAGTACAAGCCAGATACGGGGGTGCGAGGAGTTAGCCATTTTTGGCGAAAGCGTTCGGGGGTGTGGTCGATTCCGTAGATTTCTCCGTGCTGGTACTGGCAAAAATGTCGGGTGGAGAGAGGGGTAGATAGTTCGTAGTAGTCGATTTTACCTTTTACTTGGGGGACTTGCTCGTAGAGTTTTTGGAGGAGTCTACTGGCATAGTTTTCTTTGAGCTCTTCGTATTCGTCTCCTCGTTTTCGCCAGGGTTTATCTTGCCATTTAGCAAACCATTCGTAGGGAGCTAGGCTCAAGAGTTCGATGGTGGACATGCGTAAAAATCGTCGATCCCAGTCGGGGTCTTTGGCCGAAGGAAAAGAGGCGTAGACTAGGGGGAGTTCTTCTTCGGAGTTTTGGAGGAACTTGGCGACGTTGCTGTCGTGGTCGTAGTCGGGGTAAATCCATAGGTTGGCTTTTTGTAAACCTAGGTCGCGAGAACTTTCTTTCATTCCAATATAAAGGCAAATGTGAGTGGTGGAGGGAGATACTGTTTTGAGCTTGGTCGGGAAGTCGTGTTTTTGGGCTATGCTAGAGGGGAGGAGTTTTTCGAAGGTGTTGAAGACTCCGGCATTGCTTATGACCATAGGTGAATGAATTTCGTCTCCCTTTTCTAATCGAACTCCGAGAACTTGGTTGTTTTTTGTGAGAATTTCTTCCACTCCCGCGTTAACAATGACTTGTCCTCCTGCTTTTTCAATGGCCGGAATCATCGTTTTGGCGATCATAGAAGCACCTCCTACAGGATAGTTGCCTCCAAAGATGTAGTGGTCGGCGACGAGAGCGTGAATAGCGAAACTGCTTTGGGCAGGAGGTAGGCCGTAGTCTCCGTATTGTCCGGCTAAAACTCCGATTAGCTTAGGGTTAGAGGTGATGCTTTGTAAAACCTCCAGAGTTGTTTTGTTGGAGTAACTGAGGAATTTCCCTTTCATGAGAGGAGAGAAAATTTTTCCTAGAAAGGGAGATAAGGCTCTTTGGCCAAAGAATTTTTGGCTACTGCGAGAAACTTCTTGGATAAGCTTTAGGTATTTCCAAATATTGTCTTTTTCTTGGGGAAAGCTTTTCCCTAAAGATTCGACAAAGGCTTCTCGTCCGACAACAAAGTCATATTTTTGGTCAGGGAAAATAATTTGATCGTAAACTTTTCCCATAAAAGCCCACTGAAGTTGATCATCGCTTAGGTAGTCAAAAACGCGCCGTAGAAAGGAAGTTTTTTGATCAAGCTTGCCAATATAGTGGACTCCCACATCCCACTCATATCCTTTGCGCATATAGGTGTGGCTAAAACCTCCTGCAGTGTAGTGTTTTTCTAAAACAAGAACCTTTTTTCCTTGTCTAGCTAAAAAACCTGCTGTAGACAATCCCCCTACTCCTGATCCAATAACAATGGCATCATAGTTTCCTTGGATTAAACCTGGCTTATACTTTTTTCCTGTTAGCATTGTTTCTTTCTCCTATTTTAGTAAACAATCATTTGCCCAAACAGTTTTTCCATTCTTTATTACGGTAACTCCGGGAGGATTACTGCATTGAGTAATCAAATCTCGCCAATCATCCAGTTGGAAGATACTGAGGTCGGCCTTGTAACCCAATCCTAGGTGGCCAATTTCTTGATCTAATCCCAAGGCTCTAGCAGGATGAAGAGTTAAACTGCGGATGATTTGAGCGGGGGGCATCTTCATTTTTTTAGCAGCAAGGTAGGCAACAAAAAGAAGACTGGAGCAAGGAGAGGAACCAGGGTTCCAGTCTGTCGAAAGAGCAAAGTCAATGCCTTCTCTCAAAAGTCTATTTGCGGGGGCAAAGGGAAGATCTAAGTGAAAAGAGCAGCTAGGAAAAACAATTCCGACAGTGTTTTGTGCTTTCATTTGAGCAATTCCCTCTTCGCTAATGTTCTCTAAATGACTCAAGCTGGTGGCAGAAGAAGCTAAAGCTTCCACCGCTTGGAAGGGGGCTGTCTGGTCAACATGAGCCGAGGCTAGCAATCCTTTTTCGGTACCGGCCTTCAAGATCTGGAGACTTTCCTCTCGGTTAAAGGCGATAGGGTCACAAAAAACATCAATTCCCCGAGCAAAGGGAAGGACTTGGGGCAAAATTTCATGAATAATATAGGTAAGATAACTTTCGCGCTGCTCTTTTTTTTCGGGAGGAACCATATGAGCTAAGTATGTGGGGAAAATGGACATTGGGTGAGATTTATCTAGTTGGTCTAGGAGTTTTAGTTGGCGGAGCTCTCCGGAAGCATCTAAGCTGTAGCCACTTTTCCCTTCTATTGTTCCTACTCCATGGCGCATAAATTCGTTTAATATTCTCTTTCCGTAAGAGAGAAGACGCTCTTCTGGGCAAGCGCGAGTTTCTCGCACAGTAGTTAGTATTCCTCCTCCTTTACGAGCAATATTTGCATAATCGCTATCTTTATAAACCCGAGCAGTAAAATCGTCGGCTCGTCCATAGGGGAAACCACTCAGATGAGTATGGCAATCCATCAAGCAAGGGGTAACAACTCCTCCTCCAGCATCTATTTCCAATTTAATCAAAGAAGGATTTACCTGGGCTCGTACCTCTTCTTCTTTCCCCAAAAAAACGATTCTTCCTTCCGAAAGAGCAATGGCTGCCCCCTCAACTAAGCCTAGTAAATCATTTTCTTCTTCTCCAGATGGTTTATGGGGTACAGTTAAGAGTTGTTTTATATTAAAAATAATAAGATCAGCGTTCGTCTGGGAACTCATACTCGGCCTTTCCAATCAGGAAGTCATTATGAATAAAAAATAATACTGGCAAGGGATATATCCAGCTCTATTTTAGTCCAAGATCTTTGATAAATCAAGCGTTTCCCCATAGTCTCAAGAAAGAGATGTTTTCCCGATTGCGTTAGAAAAACAAATTTGCTAAAATTAACCATCCTTTTGAATACTTTTAATTTTTCATTGATTTTGTTGTCCCAAAGGGGCAAGGAGATAGGTTTTGGGCACGCAAAAATACCAAATTAGTTCCATGCTAGGGCAAGGTGTTGCTGGAAAAGTATATAAAGCAGAATCTCTAGAAGATAAACGCATTGTCGCTCTCAAGGTATTTGAAAACTTCGGGGATGATGAGAGCCAAAGAAAACGTATTCGGAGAGAAATTCGAGCCTTGATGGCTGTGGATCATGATCATATCGTTAAATTGTACGATGTGGGAACAGCCTATAGAAAAGATTTAGGACTAAGCGAAGGAGATGATGACAAAGTTGTCTTTTTATCTATGGAGTACATTAAAGGAGAAAGCTTAGCTCAAAAACTCCAGAAGGACGGCCGTATTCCTATTGTAGATGCTTGTGATATTGGAATTGCCGTTGCGAAAGCTCTTCGTAAAATGAAAGAAGCTCGTATTCTCCATAGAGACATCAAGCCTTCTAATATATTAATTTCTGAAACTCAAATTAAACTGAGCGACTTTGGGATTGCCAAAGTCTACAGTGAGCCAGGTATTACAAAAACAGGTGTGTTGTTGGGAACTCCTCTGTATATGCCACCAGAGGGTTATGATAACGAATGGCGTTTTGAAAGTGACCTCTACTCTTTAGGAGCGACTCTCTATCATGCTATCGTTGGTAAGCCACCTTATTGTGGTCTTATTCCTCAGGTCATTCGTGGGCATCTCTATGGCAATCTTCAAATACCAAAAAATCTTCCTGCGGATATCTCTCAAATTTTAGTAAAGCTCCTGCAAAAAAGCCGCAAAAATCGCTACCATAGTGCAGATCGTTTGATCAGTGATTTAGAAAAAGCAAAAAAAGCGACTGGACAAGTTAAGATATACTCAAACTTTGAAGAACTTCTTTCAGAGGGAAAAAGAAAGCTAGCAAAAAGAATCCAAGACCATATGCTTTCTTATCCTTACTATACCAATAAAGAAGGACAGTCTTCCTTGGAAATTAGCGATAATATTATCGAAGACCTTCGGACAAGAAAAGCCATCCACTACAAAAAAACCATATGGAAAGCGGAAACTCTTCTTTCTAAGTTTAGAGTGGGTAAGCAAAAAATCAAAAACTACCGAGTGGGAAAAATTTCTCACGATGATTTTGGAGACTACTACCTAGGAATTCGTAAAGAGGATCTAGACGCAAAAGTCTTTCGCCGACTTCCTATTGCAAGAGAAGACTACCCTGAAGATGAGTGGATGCAGATGATTAATCGCATTGAACGTGGAGTTGATTTAGTTCAATGGATATCGTCCCCTCAGCTCCTTAATGTTCATGATTTTAGCTTTTTTCGCCACAAGGAAATTAAGTACTACCACTTCCTTCTTGATTACGAACCTAATCTTTCTTTGGCGGATTTGATGACAAAGGAAAATCCTAGCCACGAGGAAAAAGTATATATTCTATATTCGATTGCCAAAGCTATTACTGTATTTTTTGAGCAAAACTTTGTTCTCCGCTCTATTACTCCCGAAATTATTCAGATTGGGTTGGATGGAGATGTCAAGCTCAACGACTTTTCTTTTACAAAGTTTGGGGGCTGGCGCGAACAACGTATTGAGCGGGAACCCACCAGTCTTTGGAGCAAAATCAAAAAGATACTTGCTTCGCCTGATGTGGAGGAGCCCAAAAAGAAAAGTAAAGATCAATTCCATTCTCTGCATAAAAAAATTGGCAACTCTCTCAATATGAAAGCCAGTATTAAGCCCAATCGACTCCGCTATTTTTCTCCTGAACTTATCCATGAAACTCCTGTTGATCATCGTTGTGATATCTGGAGTTTAGGCGCAATTGCGTATGAGCTTTACGCTCAAGAACCCCTCTTTGATGGGAATATTCGTGATATCATCATGGCTATTTCTAGCACTCAAATTTCAGAGGTTCCTCACACCGAAGAAAATATTTCCCAGATTATTCGTAAAGCTTTGAATACAGATGTAAACAAGCGCTATGCATGTATTTATGATTTCATGCACGACCTGGAGCAGTGTTTATAGATTTTATCTACTGTGAAATAAGACGTTGCGGACGCCCACAATGGGCTCACCGCACGTCCCTACTCTTCCTCTGCTTTCCCAATCACACGTCGAACTTCCCTAATCACAGCATTCTCAATTTTTTTACTGACTTCATATTTTTCGTTGAGGTTGGTTCCAAGTTTATGAACCAAAGATTGTTGGTAGGAAAGGGCGTCAGGAAACTTACTTAGAATGGCTAATCGCAAAATAGCCACGAGCATGTAGAGAAAAATCAAGCCTCTCACCATCCCTGTTATGGCTCCCATTATATAGGTTCCTGCCCAGAGAATTTTAGGTAGTTTTTTCTTGGCTTTAAGTAGAGCATAAGATGCGTATTGGCATGCGAACCAACTTCCCACAAGTAGTATCATAAAAAAACCTATACGCCCTGAGATGGGATTACCAGTTCCAAAAGTAATTTGTGTTGTCTCGTAGAGCCAATGGTAGCCAAATACGGCACAAGCAAAAGCTATGATAGTGCTACTAAAGCTAAAGAAGTCCTGTATCCCATGGCGAGCTCCATTAACAACGTTGAGAATAAAAATGAATGCCGCGAAAGCATCAAAAAGAGTAAAAAAGTTCGAAAAAAAATAAGCCCCCAAACAAATAAAAAGTAAGCCTATGGGGAAATATGTCCAAAAAGGGTGTGTTTTCTCTTTTTTCTGAGAAGAAGTTCTCTTTCTTGTATTTCTTCTTTTTCGTTTTTCTTCCAGAGAATATCTTCTTGTAGTGTTATTCTTTTTTTGTTTTTCTTCCAGAGAAATTCTTTTTGTTACATTGTTTTTTTCTTTTCCCACGAAGATTCTCCCTATTTTTTTTTCACATTCTTTCGTTTTAGTAAATGATGATAACCTTGGGCAAAGCGATGAGATTCATCGCGGACATGACACAAAAGGTGATGAGCTACGGAATTGTCTGGTATATCTAAGGGTTTTTTATAGCCTGGAAGAAAAACTTCTTCTCTTTTTTTAGCTAAAGAAAGAAGCATAGGTATCTTAATGTCCCACTTTTGCAACTCAGCTAAAACCGAGGAAAGTTGCCCTTTCCCTCCATCGACTAAAAAAATATCAGGCGGCTTACGATCTTTATCTTGCCCTAGAAACCTCCGGCGAAAAACTTCCCGAAGCATTTGATAGTCATCTGACCAAGCTGTTTGAGATTGGATTTTGTAGCGTCGGTACCCTTCTCTGTAGGGAATTCCATCAACAAAGCAAACTAAACTTCCAACGGCATCTTTCCCCCCATGATGAGAAATATCAATTCCCTCAATGACTCTAGGAATCTCTGGCATTTCCAAAACATCTTGGAGCATTTTCAGCCCCATTTGAGGATCTAAATGAAGCATTCCTCCCGGGATAAAATCTCCCATCTTTGCCTGTTTATCTAAACTATTAAGAGCTTTGATTTGATCTCTCAGTTCAGCCGCTTTTTCAAACTGCCACTCTGCGGCCGCTTCTTTCATCTCTTTCTCTAGCTCAGCAATCACTTGTTTACGTTTGCCCTTTAAAAAACGCTCAAATGCTTTGATGTTTTTTTGGTATTCTTCTTCTTCTATTCTATTGTTACAAGGGGCAGAACAATACTTAATGGAAGCGAGAAGACAGGGGCGGAAAAAACGATTTTCTTTGTGCTTTGGTTTAATGTCGAGATGACAAGTGCGAAACTTGAAAATTTTTTGAAGCAGAGGAAATGATTTTTTTAATCCATAGCTATCAACAAAAGGACCAAAAAATTTGTATTTATCTTTGGGATAGTCATTTTCCCGTCCGATTAAAACTCTAGGAAAATTTTCTTTGGAAATAAGAATGTAAGGATAGCTTTTGCTATCTTTCTGTCGAGTATTGTACTTTGGTTGAATATCCTTAATTAGCCTAGACTCTAGTATTAAAGCATCTATTTCCGATTCAGTTTCTAGATAATCCACACTTTCAATTTGCTCTACCAAACATTCTATTTTAGGAGGGTGAACAGTCGATTCTTGAAAATAGCTATTTACTCGATCTTTAAGAGATTTTGCTTTTCCCACATAGATTACTTTCCCTTGATTATCTTTCATTAGATAAACCCCTGGAACCTTGGGAAGAGATGAAATCGTTTCTTGTAGATCCATTGTATTTTTTTACTTTCGAAGAAAAGTCTGGGAAAATACTCTTGAATTGCTATTAAATGATATATCCAAATATTAAAAAGATGTCAAGAGAAAGCTTCCTTTGGACATCTTCCGTGGATTTTCTGAGCTTGACATCATAAGAATGTAGCGTTAGAATTAATAAAGATAGAATATCAGACTCTCTCTAAAAAATAGCAAGCAAAATAACTCGGAATTTTTCCCATGATGCAGAAGGCAGAAAAACGTGGCCAATGAAAATGATATGAAACTAGCTCGTGAGCTAATTAATAAGCAGATGCTCTCTAAGCTAAAGATGCAACAAATTTTAGATGAATTAGATGATCTTAGAAAAAAGTCTCCTGGGGAAAAACTTACATTATCCCAAATTGTTATTGAAAAAGGTATTATCACTGAAGCAGAGCTTCCTCGAATTCTTCAGGCTCCCCAACACAAAAGAACTGTGCATTGCAGTAGTTGTAACACTATGTATCGAATTACCGACGATGATATTGGAAAGAAATTCCCCTGTAAAACTTGCAAAACGGTTGTTATTGTTCCTCAACGAGGACAAACCCATGTTAAACAAGTAAAAGAAGTTATCCAGGAAGCCCAATCTTACCAAGGGTTTAAGAAAGAAGACAAAAAGGTTTCTGCTGCACCGATAGCAATTTCTGTAGCCCCAGAAGCTCCAGAAGAAAAAATTGTCCCTGCTATTTCCATTATGCCTCCTACTGAGGTTACTATTGAGCTGGGAGATAACATACTAGATGATGAGGATTTTGCTTCTGAGGAAATGTTAGTATATGGAAGTGCTACTCCTGAAGGAGACGTGCAGACAACTGAAGTGACTATAGAGCTGGGTTCTTATGATGACGATGATGATGACGACGATGAATCTCCTAGCCTTCTTGTTCTAGAAAATACTCCTAATAGTTCTCGTCCTCAAGAGGTGACTATTCAAATTGGTCTAGATGATGACGATGATTCAACTTTCTCAAGTCAAAAAATCTCGGGACAAGGCGAAATGACTATCAAGATAGATAGTGGTAGTGACTATGATGACGATGACTCTGATGCAGAGTTACCTATTATTAAATCACCTGAACCGCTTTCTCCGCTTACCTCTTCGAAGAAAATTTCTAGTGTATCCTCTTCTGCTTACGAAGAGGAAGAGTCGGCTTCCGAAATTTCTCTCATTGAAGGAGGAGATTTTTTTGCTCCTCAGTCCAATCCGATGCCAGAAACTACAATTCAGGTGGGACTAGATGACGATGACGATGACGATTCTGATCCTGAAATCAGGATAGCTCCAAAACCGATCGCAATGCCCGAAACCACTATCCAAGTTGGATTAGATGACGATGACGACGATGATGACGATGATTCTGATGTCGATATTATGGTCCCAAGACCTACCGCTATGCCCGAAACCACTATTCAAGTTGGATTAGATGACGATGACGACGATGATGACGATGATTCTGATGTCGATATTATGGTCCCAAGACCTACTGCTATGCCCGAAACCACTATCCAAGTTGGACTAGATGATGACGATGATGACGATGATTCTGATGTCGATATCATGGTTCCAAGGCCTACTGCTATGCCCGAAACCACTATCCAAGTTGGACTAGATGATGACGATGATGACGATGCTTCTGATGTCGATATCATGGTTCCAAGGCCTACCGCTATGCCCGAAACCACTATCCAAGTTGGACTAGATGACGACGACGATGACGACGATTCCGATGTCGACATTATGGTTCCAAGGCCTACTGCTATGCCCGAAACCACTATCCAAGTTGGACTAGATGATGACGACGATGACGATGATTCCGATGTCGACATTATGGTTCCAAGGCCTACTGCTATGCCCGAAACCACTATCCAAG
>JAJDCR010000122.1 GCA_029260735.1 Planctomycetota bacterium | reverse complement strand
TTAATCAAAAAGATCCAGAGCATTCTGCCGATAAGCAAAGTGTTCATAGAGTATGGAAAATTCGATGTACAAAAGCTAGAGAATCCCGAAATAAAAGGGAAAAAGTACCAAGAGGGAGAGAAGAAAGGGTTTGTCAATTTGCAAGAATATGTTCTATGCCGAGATAAACACACTTGCCAAGTGTGCGAGAAAAAGAAAGTTCCCTTGGAGGTTCATCATGTAATTTGGAAAAGTGAGCAGGGAGGAGATAGTCCAGAGAACTTAATAACATTGTGTGCGAAGTGCCATAAAAAGGTTCATAAAAGTCCAAAAATAGATGCCAAGGTGAAAGAGATTTTTGCTGGTATGGGTAAGAGATATGTTCACACTACCTTGCTCAACACGATAATGCCTTCTTTTTTCAAGTGGTTGAAACAAGAATTCCAAAAGGTCTTTTTGACTTATGGCTATGAGACGAAGAAAAAAAGACGTGAACTGAATTTAGGCAAGGAACATGTCATTGATGCCTACTTGGTTTCCTTTGAGAACAAAGAGGATATCTCCATCAAAGAACTGGATGATCTAGATGTATATCAACTCCAGCAATTCAGAAGACACCATCGCCAGATTATTCATGCTGTCCGAGACAGGAACTATAAAGACGGAAATAGTATAGTGGCGAAAAATCGCCACAAAAGAACAGGGCAACTAGTAGATAGTTTAGAAGAATTGGCCGAAAAGAAAGGGAAACAAATTCTCTCTCGCTTACGTGTATTACCAGGAAAAAAAGTGAAAAGGAGCAAGTTTAACAAATTTAGGAAGGGAGATGTTGTTCTCTACAAAGGGAAACGCTATATTGTCAAAGGCTATGGCGAAATGGGACGTCGTCTCGGTTTTTTCCATCAAAAGCAATATGTCCCCACTAAAGACTGTCAACTTCTCACTCGCAATACGGGCATGGTTTATTTGTAAATTTGTGAAAAAAATCGGAATATTGGCTGGTGAAATGCTAAAGTATTTAGTATGGCTATGAACTTTTTTAGACAAAGGTTTTGGAGTTATACTATGAAAACGGATCGAGAAACTACCATTATTACTCTATAGCTCACTATTGACGCGATTTGTGAAAAGCTTCTGGTTTCTCCTGCTCAAAAACAAAAGCTCAATGATTCCGAAGTTATCACTATTGCTATATGTTCTGCGCTCTTTTTTCATAGTAATCATGATAAAGCTCTAGCCTGGCTTCATCAAGGGAGATATTTCTTGAATATACTTAGCCTTTCTAGATATAATCGTAGAGTTCATCGCCTCAAAGATTTTATTGAGTTTTGCATGGAGCAAATTTTTCAGCTTTTTCTTTTTAATGAAACCTTTATTCAGGATTCTATGCCATTACCTCTTTGTAAAAGAGCTCGGGCTTCTCGAAATAAGAAAGCTCGTGGGCGAGAGTTTTACGGATACTGCGCTGCCAAAAAAGAAAAATTCTTTGGATTTCGTCTTCACATGATAACTACTTGCAAGGGAATACCTGTTTCTATCCAAATACTCCCAGGATCTTTTCATGATTTAACTCCTATTTACGAAACTACTTTTATTCTTCCCTGTGGCTCTACTTTACTTGTGGAAAAGGCTTTTAACTCTCAACCCATTGAGGAAATTTTACAAGATTTTGGCCTTACTCTTATCCCTTTACGCAAGAAAAATCATAAATCACAATGGCTTTTTCACCAAGAGCGTTTTATTAAAAAAAATCGACGTCGTATTGAAACTTCTTTTAGCATTCTTACTGATGTTTTTTCTCTACAGCGTTTAAAAGCTCGTACTCTTAATGGTTTTTTTCTTAAAGTTTATGCTGCTCTTCTCGCTCTTGTTTTTCATCTTACTTTTCTTGTTGACTAGCAATTACGGTTAATGAATATATCAAATACTGGCGTCGGTGGACTATCTCGATAATGTGAGCTATGACCGCTTCTCTGGTGCTTATTATTCTATGACTTCTAGTTTAGGCATTTTGGCTTCGTTGGCGGCCACTTCTGATACCAAAAGATACTAGAAATGCTATGCAGACTGAGCATAATAGCAAAAAGGAGGAAGGTTCGGGCACTGCGGGCGCGGGGATGACCAGGGGGCCTACATCTAACGCCTGCTCGGGTAGAGTTCCGTCCTCTACTTTCTTGTCAACTTCCTCTAATGAAGACTTGTCTAAATTATCCGCGTTATCGACACCAACCACTTCCGTTTCTCTTACACTAAAAATATCTTCGATAAATAACCATTGGCTCTTCGTATCTGGGTCCAGGAAAAAAAACACTCCTGCATTGTCGGACTCTTCTATTGTATTAAGCTCGGGGTAGTCTACTAATAGACTGTCTTCAAATGATGCTAGAATCCACTGCCCAAAGCTATCAAAAAAGAATAAATCAAAATCATCAAACCGAAGTCCACTCTCGCTTTGTCCAATCCTAATGACCAGATCGATATCCACTATCTCAACTTGAGAACCATCCGTAAACTCACTCTCACCACCAACTTTACCAATCTGGTCCACTGTAACCGTCCCGGTAATAGTACCAACACCTTCTGCTTCGTTACCAACTTGACGGTTAATTTCGTAGGTTAGTTCCGCTTGGCTGACTGTTAAGAGAAGAGATAGCAAAATAAAATATACAAATTTTAGTGATTTCATACTATGTATCCTAATAACTATGAGCTAAGGTAACAACCCTTAACACTACTCCGGCACAAACTTTATTGTTACAACTAACCTTTTTGAATGAAAGGTAACCATAAGTAACTCCTTAGTGTCTTTTGGTTGCCTTGTGTTTGCTAACTTAATATTTATCAATAAGTTAGCGCCTATATATTATAGAAGTTTTTTATTTAAAAACAAATGCTATTAAAAAAAATCGTATTGAATTTAAAAGAAAAATTCAATAAGGCAAAATATGAAAGAGATTTGCATAAGATAAATATTTTAAAAAAATATAGACTGCTTATGACGAAAAATATTTAATAATTGGCTAATTTAATACTTGTGCCAGACTCGGATTAGCGCTTAAAAGCATTTGGTATAGATAACAAATATTAATTATGGTAATGAAAGCATTGACAACAGCAACCGGGGTATGCTTCAATGCAAAAAACATAAACAGTAAAGGTTACTGCGCCTAAAAAATTAATAATGCGCAAACGAAGAATGGACTTCATGGTCAGTGAAATAGGTACAAGCACAGAAACAACATAGCCAAGAATTTCATATAACATATTTTCTCGATTCTTTCGATTGCGCCCAAAATACAATAGCAGGCTGGACAGGCCGCTGGATTGAACCACCAAGCAAAGCAAATAAGCAAGGCGAGCAATAACATGCAAGAGCTGAAAACGTCCTCATATTTATTGAAACCATAGCAAGGCTCCAAATAATTTGCATTATGGCTTACTTGGTAGCTTGCTGAAGAAATGGATAATTTTGTTATTTGCTGATTTTTTTCCTATTAGTTCTTCACGAACATTTTCACGTTGTTCTACATAACCACCTTTAAATTTTTGTTGAGCAATAACAGTATTGGTAACAAAATCTATTAATTGTAATTCAGCAAACCATAGTTCGTGCTGGTCATTATTCTTTTCTTTTCGCCACGTAACTTTAGCTACGCTACCAATTTTTTCATTTGTTAGAGGAAGTAATTTTGGTGGCAATTCAAAAGTTAAATGAGAAGAGCTATTTTCTTTGGATGTGGGAGAAGCTCTTTTTAAAATTTCATTTTAAGAGACCAGAGCCAACTTCAACAAAGTTTTCTATGATCATATAATCCACTGCTTTTTTGTAGAGTCCACCGGACTCATCTGCGAGAAACGCATTCATCCCGTGTCATTCTCCCATAGGCATTGCACAGTAAAGAAACTTTTTCCTATCTTTACTCGCAAAGGAAGGAAATGAAACCTTTCTTTAACCGTTTTTAATTCTTCTCATCCCTTGGAGACGGGAAGATCTCCTCGATCGTTTTCTTTGCTTTAACCGAGCTTTTTTTGAAGATAGATGTTTCCAATAGAAAAAAGCCCCCATCAAAAGGAAAGCCCCTCCTAACTCCCACCAAGGAAACTCATTACTGGGGGGGGGCTTTCTCGTAAAAAAGGCACGCTTTCCTGAGTAAACAAAGGGAGCCCAATAGTAAGGAGACCGGTAGGCTTGACCGAATTTCCCTCTAATGAATTTACGCTTCACGTTTGTAATCGCTTGGGGGTAGCTTTTTCCTCTATTCAACTCCCTGTAGAATTCGACCATAAACTTGGCCGTTCCCTTCTCGGAAATGTTCCAGAGGGACGCGCAGACTCCATTGCTACCTGCTCGAAGAAAAGCGTGAGTTAACCCAACCATCCCCTCTCCGGGGTAGATTTTTCCGATGCCGCTTTGGCAAGCGGAGAGAACGACCAAATCGCTCCTGAGTTGCAAAGAGCGGATTTCATCAAGGCAAAGGTAGCCGTCTTCATTGTCTCCTCTATTCTGAGAGAGGACAATGGCAGAGAGTTCGGGGATACCATCGACAACAAC
>JAJDCR010000121.1 GCA_029260735.1 Planctomycetota bacterium | reverse complement strand
AATGTTAGAAACTTTTCAAGGAGTTGACTTTGCCTTTCCCTTGGCAATGTTTACAGAGCTCTGTTGCATCAATTAACAACCTAACTTGTGGAGCATTAGGGGCAACCTATATAATTTTCTAACGTAGCTCTAGTTCAAACTCGTTTGTTCTCAGTATCTAAAGAATACTATTGAGAACCTACTCGTCTAAACCTTGCTTAGTCTAATCAACCGGGCTTAAAATCCGAAAATTTCAAGCCCCTAGATCTTTAGTCTAGAGGTAGTTGACTGGGAGGTCCAGTGTTGACTGTTCCGCCTATCGTAGTAATACGAACGGTTTGAAAAACCTCAAAATAAGTTTCTCTAGTATCTAAAAAACCCCAGCTCTCTGCAAATTCATTGCCCGGAGAAAAAAATGAAATATCTGCTGCCTGGGTAAAATTCGTAATTGCTAAGAAAAATATACATAATCCCAGAAGTGTTTTTTTCATAGTTTGTCTCTCTCTTAAGTTATACTAATTTCACTTTTTTATATACGGAAGGAAAAAGCATTTGCAGTCTTATCTTAGCTCAAGTTTTTTTTCTTTGGCAAGAAAAAATGCCAAAAGCAGTTGCTATAATTAACAAAAATGAGCTCGCAGGTTCAGGAACAGCAGTATTGAACTCAAAAGCAAGATCATCAATTCCAATTCCATCACCAGGATTGGGTGTGGTAAAAACAAAGTCCACCGAAGCAATGTTAGTAGAGCTAAAGCTAACAGAGTCTATATTAGCAAAGCCATTTTGAGCGCCATCAGGATTCGTTAAGTCAACGCTCTCAAGAACATTTCCTTGAAGATTTCTTGCGGTCACTGTGTAAACAGCATGTCCAACACTAACTACATTGACTGTAAAATTTTGGACGGTAGTTTGATTACCCGTAAGAGGGTCAACAAAATTCAAGAAAATATCCTTAAAGTTGTCGGCTCCCACCATAATAAAACCTCCTGAGGTAGATTCACCAGGAGCTGAAAATATAGTAGCGTCTTGCCCGTTATTGCTGGAAAAGATAGCTCCGACAGGCTGGTATTGATTGCTAATCTTTAAGCCATTAAAAGCGTTTGCTCCTCCTGGTAAGTTTTCAAAATCGATAAGTACAGCGGAAAGAGGAGTCAGAAACCCCAGTAGTGTGACAGAGGCTAATAAATGACGAAGTAGTTGTGAAAGAAACATGGGAGATCCTTTTTTTAGACAAGCTTATTTTTAATTACTTTATATTAAATCCTACCGAAATAAATCTAAAATTTCCACAAAAAACTTCAATAAGAAAAAATCTTTAATCACATTCTGTTAGTTTAGAATCTAACTTGTTAAGAGAAGCACATTTTTGAGTTTCGGCAATGGACAACAAAAAACTCTCTCTTTCGCAGGAAGAAAGATTCAATTTTACGGCAAATTTATCTCCTCTTTTCAAGGAAGGAACTTCTTTTGCGGAGATAATCTTAGAGAGAAGACTAGGATCGACCTCCAGAAAACGAGCAAAAGCTCTTAGTGAATAATGTCGATTTTTCTCTACTCTTTTTTCCAGCTCTTGGTTAAGGCGTTTTATGTAATCAGGCGAAGCAGCCCCCATTCTATTTCCTTTCTTTAGATACCCGTAAGCCGTTGTGGATTTTTTTCTACTACAGTTTTCTAAAAATTGTTTGGGCTATGATAGATCAAGTTTATAATGAACACTCTAACATTTTTTCTTCTTTTTGACCAGTAAAGGAAAGCACATGTCAAAACCACTCATTGCTATTACAGGGGCTAGCTCTGGAATCGGAGCTGCTACAGCTCAAATTTTTTCCAAAGAAGGTTACCCTTTGTTACTTCTTGCACGTCGCAAAGATAAGTTAGAAGCTCTTAAGCTTCCTAACGCTATTTGTGCTCAAGTAGATGTTTGTGATAGAGCATCTGTCGCAAGCTCTATCGCCGATGCCCAAGAAAAATATGGCCCGGTGGATTGCTTGGTCAACAATGCAGGAGTTATGCTTTTAGGACAAGTCCATGAACAAGATCCTAGTGAATGGCAAAAAATGTTAGACGTCAATGTTATGGGACTACTTAATGGAGTACATGCCGTTATGTCGTCGATGGTCGAAAGAAAGAGTGGAACTATTGTTAATGTTAGTTCTGTTGCCGGACGTAAAACATTCCCCAATCATGCAGCTTACTGTGGAACAAAGTTTGCTGTTCATGCTATGTCTGAGAATATCCGAGAAGAAGTTGCGGCCCACAATGTTCGAGTGATCACAATTGCTCCAGGAGCTGTAGAAACAGAGCTTCTTAGCCATACAACCTCTCAAGAGATTAAAAGCGGTTACGAAGATTGGAAAAAAGATATGGGAGGGGTGCTAAAGTCTGAAGATGTCGCTAATGCTGTTTACTATGCTTATAAACAACCCCAATACGTTTGTATTCGTGAAATTGTTTTGGCTGCAACACAACAAGGGCCATAGATGGTTTTAGCTGTTCTCTAAATCAGAGAAGAGAAGATTAAAGAAGAGAATAGTTGTTTTTAATATTTCAACAAACTATTCTCTTCTTTAATCTTAGTTTTTTTCTTGTTGAGAAAGAATCAAAGCTTTTTCACAAAAATCATTTGCGGTCTTGGGATCACCTAACATTGTATGAAGTACGCCTAGGCGAGTGAGGCTATCAGTTTCGGCTTTCTGGTCACTAATTTCTTGGGCTAAAAGAAGAGTTTTCTCTTGGTTTTCAATAGCCAAAGGAATAGCTCCTGTTTCGATTTGGCCCAGAATAATATTATTCCAGTGGCGTATTTGCAATACAATATCTTTTCTCTCTTCTGCTATTAAAAGGGCTTTTTCGTGAAAAGAGATTGCTTTGTCATATTTCTGGGCCTCATGATAAACGGTTCCAAGATTGGATAGAATTTTTTCTTGGTTTTCTACAGTTTTTGCAAGAGAGAGAGCTTTCTCTAAGTAGTCAACGGCTTTTTGGGCATCTCGCAGTTGAGCATAACTAATACCTAGATTACTGTAGAGAGATTCAAAAAAGTTTTGTTTATTATGAGCGACAAAAAAAGTTTCTAGAGCTTGAAATATTTGTATTGCTGGTCGGCAGAGTCCTTTGTGTAGAAAACTAGACCCCTTATTCCAGAGCTCTTGGTAATTATCATCACTGACTGCAATTATTCCGAGAGCTTCTTCGGGCCGGAAAACTTTATGCAAACATTTCTCTAAAAATTGGAAAGCTTTAAATGACGATTCTGGGCCTTTTTTTTCCGAAAACTCAACGGTTTTTCGCAAAAAATTAAAAAAGAGTTGATCAAAAGAAGATTCATTTTCTTTTACCCATTCCATAAAAACTTCGTTTCCCTGAGGGATGCGTTTGAGAGCTTCTTGGATGAGCCAGCGATCTTGAGGAAGTCTATCAGGTTGAGAAGACAAAGTTTGGTTTCTCCTAGCAAAGTGAGAGTATTACTCATAAAATTTCTTTAGCAAGGAAGTTCCAAGTTTTTGGAACTTCCTTGATTCTTTTAAGAGCTTATTATATCGTAAGCTCTAAGTTTCATTCTCCAAGGGAGTTTTTTCTTCTCGTTTTTTTTGTTCTTCACTACGTTTTTTTACCACCTGGAGGTTTATCTTTACCGAAGTGAAGTTAGGATCAATACGCAAAGCCATTTCGCAACTGGTAATAGCTTTGTCATAATCTTTAAACAAGGTATAAATAACTCCTCGATTATTGTAAGCATCAGCAAACTTAGGATCTAGTTCAATAACCTTGTCGTAATCGGAGAGAGATTTTTCGTACTCTTTCTGGAAATAATAACTAGAAGCACGGAAAAAATAGGCTTTTGCATAGTCCGGATTCATCTCAATCGCTTTGGCAAAGTCTTGAAAAGCTTCCTCTGGATGCTTGGCATTGTTCTGAGCAAGCCCCCGATTGGCGTAGGCTACGTAATTTCCTTCCTCTAACTCAATAACATGAGAGTAGTCATCAACCGATTTTTCATATTCTTCCATACGGAAGTAGACATTTCCTCGATCAAGAAGAGCATCCACATGATAGGGGTTACCCTTTAAAACCCTTGTGTAGTCTGAGATAGCTTTCTCAAAATCACGATTTGACTGGTAACGATTTCCTCGTTCATAAAAGGCTTGTAAGTTTTTTTCATGAACGGAAATCAAATAATCGATCTGATCATTGCTAAGATAACCATGATCCATCATGAACATAGCCAAGGGTTTTTCCGACTTAACTTTCTTTTTTTGTCTAAGACAATCGCTGATTTCAGTGCGCGTTAAAAGCTCATGTTTTATCGCTAGCTTACAGAAAATTTTTTCTTCCGCAGTTACTTCAATAGACATACTTTTATACCATAAAAAGAGTTAGAAAGAGTTAGAAAGAGTTACTAGGAGATTTTTTTTACCGAAAGCATCTTGACAGCTTTCACAGGAACATCAGCGTGGCCACCAGAGTGAGAAGTCTTCACGGCTGCGATTTTATCAATTACGTCGTCCCCTTCAACCACACAGGCAAAAACAGCGTAGCCAAAATCACGGGCTCCGTTATTCAGAAAATCATTGCTAGTGACATTAATAAAAAATTGAGAAGTAGCACTATCGACAACACTAGTACGGGCCATGGCCAAAGTACCACGAGTGTTTTTTAATCCATTTTTTGCTTCATTTTTGATAGGGTCGCGAGTTTTCTTTTCTTTCATGTTTTCATCAAATCCTCCCCCTTGGATCATAAAATTGGGAATAACTCGATGGAAAATCAAATTGTCGTAGTAACCTTCTTCCACGTAACTGAGAAAGTTTTT
>JAJDCR010000013.1 GCA_029260735.1 Planctomycetota bacterium | reverse complement strand
CCCAAGGATGTATTTTATTAGGCGTAGCGGACAACCACAAGGGCCCTGCAGGCAGGCCCTTGCTGTTGTCCCTACAGGAATCGTGATAGGAAATAATTTACGATTGTACTGACAGGTATTGATCGGTTTCATTAATCTGAATTTGTTTCTACATGGTATGTAGGGACAACTGCGAGGGCCGCCTGCAAAGGCCCTCGTGGTTGTCCGTTACGTCTGGTGAAATATATCTTCGTCAATTGTTTTAGGAAAAACAAACTGCCATGCTGTAAGGCGTAGAAACGAGAAATCACCATCTAGCCTTTATATTCTATATATTCCCCTTAACTTAATGGCTTTGGGGCAACGCCCTGGGAATATTTGAACATCAATATCCCCAGCCCTGAAGTGAAGGGGCGAAATATTTTAATTATTCCGCCCTTTCACTTCAGGGCTACGTTTGTGTTAATCCTATAATCCCAGGGCGTTGCCCTGGGCTAGGTTGTATAGGCCTTACAGGCCAAAACCAAAAAACCTACCCCACTCAGCCCCCAAAGGGGGAACCGTGAGGAACGAACGGGGGGACGCGCTGAAAATAAAAGACTTTGCCAGCTCTTAAATTATGCTACAGTAAAGGATACTCGGCAACTTGCGCCCTTAAGTTGACTGCTATGCCTTTTCAGCGGTATTGGTTTACCTGAAAATAAGTCCAAAAAAAAAAGACTGAGCTTTTTTTGCAAAAAGCTCAGTCTTTTTTGGTGCTGAAGGTGGGGCTCGAACCCACACGACCTTTTAATGGGTCACAGGATCCTTAGTCCTGCGCGTCTACCAATTCCGCCACTTCAGCGTATATCTAGATAAAAAACAGCTTTTGCCTGAATTCCTTCTAGTTTTTGTTCTATGCCGAGTCCAGCATAGAGGCGAAAAATTTTCGCTAATTCCAGACGACTATTTATATCATCAAGAAACTCTTTCTCATAAGCTTCTTTGCTTTTGCCATAGGGGTTTTGAATGGTAGCATTTAGTGCATATTCTTTGGCCCAGGTATCTTTGAAGTCATCTATATATTTGAGGATGCCATCACTATCTAAAAAGAGATGATTTTTAGGGTATATAATCTCAGAAGTATTTTTATCTCTTTGGTTAGAAAGTGAATTAGTTAGAGATGTCATTCCCTCAAATTGTTCGCATACTATACCATAAAAAAAGTTTTTTTCCAGACTTTTTTTAAATTTATCTTGGACATCTTGGAGATTTAGAAAAAATGATTTTTGTGTGGTAAAAACCAAGTAATTTCCGACTTGGGCTATTGCTGGTTGAAGAGCTCCTCCTGTAAAATCAAACCCCTTTAAATCTATGGCAAAATAATCCAGACCCCCGTAGTTTGAAGGAACCAATTCAACTTTGATTTCAGGGTTCTCTAGAAGTTCTTTTTCGATGGTTTCTCTCAGTTTTTCGAGAAGGAGAGGTGCTTCCTTACTATGAAGGAAAATTCCCAGAGCAGGGTATGGATCAAGAGGTGTCATATTTTCTCGGAGATAATCCACTCGCATCAAAGCAAAACTAATAGATCCACTTAATTTTTGAATAAAGTTGTTTTCCAAAAAATTCTCTTCTTGGTATCTTTGATTAACCCCACTCAAAAATTTCTGAAAATTTTGACGTTGCCCAGGAGGAAGATTCTGAGATAGATTATCCCACAACATTGGGGGTACGGTTTGTATAGAGCCGGTGAAGTAAACATCTTGGGGAAGAAGTTTTTCTGAATCAAGGGAAGAATAGGTTTGAGTAAAAAGAGTATTGTGGTACAGATTAACTTTCGCACCATCTGAATGCTTTGCAAATAGCTCTACTTTGAGTTGTTCATCAAACTGCAACTCAAGAATTGCTTTTTCGACTAAAGCAGGATCGACAAATTGCTCTATCCCAAAAAGAGCTTCCGGAAGCAGGTTAGGAGAGAAGGTTTTTTTTTCTCGAAGGAGAGCAATATCCCCGTAAATTTGTACGTTACCAGAGCTTGCTCCTTCTATTAGATGAGAATCTAAATCCTGAGCTTTTTTGAGAAAAGAGGCCGAAGAACTTGTTCGCAAGCTCAGAGCAGAAATTAGATACTTTTGATTATTGCTTGCCAAGAGAACATCACGATGACGACAGAAATAAAAGAGAGTACCATCTGGTAAAACTAGACTAAGAATTCCTTGTTCAGACTTCGATTGCTCCAAAAGCGAAGGAACTAAATACTGAGCGATTCCCTCTACGCTTTCGATCAAAAAAGAAACCTTTGTCGCAAAAAGAACGGCGGGAGTTTTAGGACTTCTTTCTTCCCACTTAAAAGCTAGAAAAAATTCTTCTCCGACAAGATGCCAAAGATGTTCTTCTTCAAGAATGGAAATCCCTAGCTGTTTTTCTTGCTCTCTAATTTTATCAATCTCTCTCATAACTTCTTGATAAATGGGCTCTTTTTTTAAAAGAGAGAAACGAGGACTCCTCTTAATCTCGCGAAGTGGAATTATCTTTTGAAGTTTTTCCCATGCCAAAGGAAGGTTTTTATTGTAGATGACGACATCACTACTCTGGGGGGCTAAGTTTAAGAGATGCCCGGAATAGTTACCTTGAATAGGGTTAGCAATGAAAAGGATAAATAAAAATATTATGAGCAAAAGAAAAGCAGATAATCCGATAAGGGCATATTTGGCAATTTTCTTTCCGTGTTGGATCAACTTTTCTTTCATAGTTTTTCTCTCATTGTTTCTTTTTGATAGTATTTCTTAGTCCAAGAGCTTTATAATAACCATTTTCACAGCAATAGAGAACATTTTTTTCTCAGAGACTTCAGGATGAGGAATTTAAGTTTGAGTTTCCTAAAATTACAGAGGCCTTGAAAGACATATACGGCTAGAACAGAAAAGACTAGTCTATATGCCTATGAGCAAGCGTTTTGTAAGCTCTTATCCCAGGATTTCCTCTTGACAAATAGCGCTATTTTTGCTATATTTTTTCTTGAAATATGCCGCCCCAACTCAATTGGCAGAGCGAAGCATTCGTAATGCTTAGGTTGTGGGTCAAGTCCAGTGGGTGGCTTAGAGCCAATTAGAAAGTTACCTAATTTTCTAATCGACTCTCCCCCCTCATTTCCCTCACATTCATTTTAAATCCAAAGCAAGTTCCAGGCAATAATCATGAGACGTAGATATTCATTCCAAGTTGAGCCCGCCTATGAAGGATATACTCTAGAAGAGTACCTTTTAAAGCAAATTCCTCAGTTTGATCGCATTTTTGTGCGAAAAATCGTTCACGAACAGTTAGTTAAAGTTAATCGCGAGGAGAAGAATCTTCTCGACCGGGTGCAAACAGGCGACGATGTTTACTTTGTTTTACCAACAGAGATGCAAACTGATAAACCCAACATCGTAAAAATGGAAACTCTCTATGAAGACGATGGAGTCCTCATTGTAAATAAACCATCAGGAGTGCCTGTAATTGCAGAGAGATGGATCCGAGAAAAGGTTTTTAAAAATAGTCTTATTGCATACATGACAAGTAAAGGAGATCAAGATCCCCAACCAAGAGTGGTGCATCGGATCGATAAAGACGCCAGTGGAGCCGTCATTGTTGCAAAAAACCGGAAGCAAGAAAAGCACTTGGGAAAGCTTTTTGAAGAGCGTAAGATGGAAAAAAAATACCTTGCAGTGGTTGCAGGTATTCCTCCCGAGTCAGGGACTATCAATCTTCCTATTGCTCAGGTCTCCCCTCATAAGAACCAAATGATGGTTAGCGAAAAAGGGAAAGAAGCGATTACTCATTATTCTGTGCTAGAGGCTTTTGTAGATTTTTCTCTCCTTGAAATAAAAATTGAGACAGGAAGAAGTCATCAGATCAGAGTTCATATGGCCTCACAAGGTTTCCCTTTAGCCGTTGATGCCGTTTATGGTTATCGAGATAACATAAAGCTATCGGACTTCAAATCTCGCTACCAAAGTAAGAAAAAAATAGAAAAACCATTGATTTCTCGTCTCACGTTACACGCTTCGGAGATATCTTTTCCTAGTTTGAGCGGAGAAATTATTTGCGCAAAAGCGCCTCTATCCAAGGATTTTGAACTATTACTTAAGATGTTACGAAAATACAGGCGGTAGGTCAGGTGCACCCTACACTTGACTTTTACTTCATAAAAGTTTCTTCTTACTATTTTTTTTCTATGCTCGCTCTTTTTCTTGGCATTAGTCTCGCTCATCTTCGTTTGGAGACATCTTTAATTGAGTGGGAAAAAAAATCTCGCTTTCTTTTCTGGGGCATCATTTCCTTTGTCGGAGTGATAAGCATTGTTTTTCCTCAAGTGAGCTTTTCTTATTTTCCCACTCGCTCTTCTTTTTTCTTTTTGGGGTTTCTTTTTTTTGCTTTCCTCTCTTTCTCCAAAAAACTTCATTTACCTTTTGCGAGAATTCTAGATTTAGTGACCCCTTGCTCTTTTCTTGCCTTAGCAATGGCAAGATTAGCTTGCTTAAGTGAAGGTTGTTGTTTTGGTTTTCCTTGTTCAGAAGAGACATATTTTGCTCTTCCTTATCCTCCCTCTTCTCTAGCATACCAAAACGTGTACCTAGACAAGATCAATCTTGCTTTACTTTGGGAGCGCCATGCCCCACCAGAGGCACACCCCTGGATTTATCAAACTGGAGGCTATAAAAAAATAATTCTCTCTTTAGATTATTATTTACCTGCTAATATAAGAAAGACATTGTCAGGTTCTCTTTTCTCTCCTCCCATACTTCTTTCTTATCTCTATGTAGGGCTTTTCTTTTTGACTGATTTTTTACAAAAAAAAAACTTAAAAACTGGCATGGTCTTTCTTCTAGGAGCTTTATTTTTTGGGATTACAAGCATAACAATTTCTCTCTATCGCTATGATTTAGTTTGCAGCGGAAAGTGCTTTATCCAACAAAACTTGAGCTTTCTTCTAATTTGCTCTTGTTTAGGAGGAATAATTTTCCTACAATTTTTTGTCTCAGACAGGAGAAGTACTCCCCTGTTCTGACGTTATTGATTTTTAGAAATATTAAGGTGTTTTATGAAAGAAAAAATTACGGAATCGGTAAGTTATATTCGAAAGTTTTATCAAGACACTCCTCGCATTGGAGTTGTTCTCGGCTCGGGCTTAGGAGTATTTCAAGAGCGCGTAGAAAATCCAGTGGTCTTAAGTTATACAGACATTCCTCACTTTACAACTTCTACCGCCACAGGTCATGCCGGAAAATTGGTTTTTGGGCAAGTCCAAGGGCAAAACGTTATGGTCATGTCAGGACGTTTTCACTACTATGAAGGTTACTCTTTGCAGGATGTTGTTTATCCTATTCGAGTGATGGGAGAAATGGGAGTTAAAATTCTCATGGTGACCAACGCTGCTGGTGGAGTCAACAAAGCCTTTCAAGTGGGTGACTTAATGGTCATTGAAGACCATATCAACATGATTGGTTCCAGTCCTTTGGTCGGGCGAGAAGCTTTGGATTTTGGCCAAAGATTTATTGATATGTCTACGACTTATACCCCGCACTTACGTGAATTGGCTAAGTCCGTCGGCAAAAAACATAACTTGGAACTGCGAGAAGGGGTTTATGTGGCAACTCATGGTCCCAACTACGAAACTCCTGCCGAAATTCGAATGATGCGGGTAATGGGAGCAGACGCTGTGGGAATGTCAACTGCACCTGAGGCCATTGCCGCGAGACAACTAGGAATGGAAATTCTGGGAATTTCATGTATTACAAATATGGCAGCCGGAGTTACTGATCAGCCTCTCTCAGAAGAAGAAGTTTTTGATACAGCCAACAAAACCAAAATGGTTTTCATGAATTTGTTTGAAGGAATTATTGCAGAGATTTCTTAAGGTGTAAAAAAATCTGAGGAATTTTAGAGGAAAAATGTGGGGAATAATTTTTGGGTAAGGAATAAAAAAATGGGCAAAGCGGGAATTGAACCCGCACGACCGTTTAAGGGTCACTGGATTTTAAGTCCAGCGTGTCTACCAATTCCACCATTTGCCCATATAGAGGTGGCACCCGGATTTGAACCGGGGATCATGGATTTGCAATCCAGTGCCTTAGGCCACTTGGCCATGCCACCAAAAGAGAGGGAATTTATACCATAGCGAAGTACCAATGTCAAGTAAAAAATATTCTCTTTTTCTCTTTTCGAAATATCCAGGGTGTATTATCGCTCTAAATAGGAGTTTTTTATGAAAAAGTTAATGGTTCGAGGCGGACGTCGTCTTGAGGGAGAAGTAAAAATCAGCGGGGCTAAAAATGCCGCTTTACCCATTTTAGCAGCAACTCTCTTGGCAGAAGGGGAATGTGTAATTAAAAATGTTCCTTACCTTACAGATGTCGATAATATAATCGATATTTTACGCCCTCTCGGAATGTTCATCGAGCGCCAAGAAGACGGCAGTATTTTGACTCGGGTAGAAGATGATAGTTGTTCCACTGCTACCTATGAGCTTGTCAAAAAAATGCGCGCTTCCGTTTGCGTTTTGGGTCCTTTGTTAGCTACACGAAAAAAAGCTCGGGTTTCTTTACCAGGGGGATGTGTCATCGGAATTCGTCCGATTGATTTGCATTTAAAAGGTTTACGAGCTCTCGGGGCTAATATAGAAGTAATTCACGGTTATGTCGAAGCAGAAGGAGAAAAACTTCGAGGAGCAGAAATTTTTCTAGGGGGGGCCTTTGGCTCAACTGTTCTAGGAACAGCAAACGTTATGATGGCAGCAACTCTCATTGAGGGAACTACCATTATTGAAAATGCTGCTTGCGAACCAGAAGTTCAAGATTTGGCTAATTTCCTCAGGAAAATGGGAGCCAAAATTGAGGGTGCTGGCACTCATCGGTTAGTCATTGAAGGAGTCGAAAAACTTACAGGAACAACCTACTCCATTATCCCTGATCGCATTGAAGCAGGAACTTTTATCGCAGCGAGTGCCATCACTCAGGGAGATATCTTAATCAAGGATATGCGAATTGATCACCTCCATGCGGTTATTGATAAGTTCCGAGAAATTGGAGTGGAGATACGTAAAGTCCGAGAGAATCCAGAGACAGGCCTACACGATGTTCGAGCAAGAGGAGGAAAAAGTTACCAATCTTGCGATGTTGCAACTTTACCTTATCCTGGTTTTCCCACAGACTTACAAGCACAAATCTCTACAGTTTTAACCTTAGCTAGTGGAATTAGTGTTATCACAGAAAAGGTTTATCCGGATCGTTTTATGCATATGTCAGAGTTAAACCGAATGGGAGCTTCCGTTCGCAAAGAAGGTAATACGGCTATCGTTTTAGGAGTAGACTTTCTTTCAGGAGCCCCCGTTATGGCTTCGGATTTAAGAGCTAGTGCTGCTCTTGTTCTAGCAGGTTTAGTTGCCCGAGGAGAAACCGTAATTGATCGTATCTATCACTTAGAAAGAGGATATGAAAAAATTGCCGATAAATTCGCCAAACTAGGCGTAGAAATAAAAATGGAGTAGCCACAAAAAATGCACATTATGGAAGTTTTTCGGAAGAGAGCGCAGCCTAAAGAAGAGGGTCCCTTTTCCGTGGGGAGAGGATTTCCCCTACCTTTCGGAGCAACGGTTACTCCCAATGGAATCAACTTTTCTCTTTTCTCAGGATTTGCCACAAAGGTCAATTTATTGCTCTTTCATCCAGGAGAAGAAAAACCCTTTTGGGAAATAGAGTTAGATTCTCGCTACAACAAGACAGGGGATGTCTGGCATATTCAGGTTTTTGAGCTCTCCTCTGATGTATGTTATGGTTACCGAGTAGATGGACCTTATCAACCAGACGAAGGCCATCGCTATGACAAAAACTCTATATTGATTGATCCTTACGCACATGGGCTTTCCGATGGCAAAACATGGGGAGACCCCATGTATAAAGGAGAAGGTTTAGATCGATCATTCAATCGCCTTAGCACTATTGTCAGTGAAGAGTTTGATTGGCAAGGAGACCTTCCCCTCTCGATTCCTATGGAAGAGAGTATTATCTACGAAATGCACGTTCGCGGTTTTACCCGCGACAGCTCCTCCAAGTGTCGTTATCCCGGCACCTTTCGGGGAATTATCGAGAAGATCCCTTATTTAAGATCAATAGGAATTACAGCCATTGAGTTGATGCCCGTCTTTGAATTTGATGAAGGAGAAAACTCTCGGGTCAATCCGATGACAGGAGAACGTCTCAAAAACTACTGGGGATATAGCACTCTTTCTTTTTTTGCGGTAAAAGCCTCTTATGCTGCAAACAAAGAAAAAAATGGTCATATCCAAGAATTCAAAGAAATGGTTCGAGAGTTACATAAAGCAGGAATAGAAGTGATTCTCGATGTCGTCTTCAACCACACTGCCGAAGGCAACGAAGAAGGTCCCACTATCAGCTTCAAAGGGCTGGATAACGCGACTTATTACATTTTAGGTCCTGGCGGAGTCTATATGAATTTCTCTGGCTGTGGCAATACCGTAAATTGTAACTACCCATTCATTCGAGATTTTATTATCGACAGCCTACGCTATTGGGTAACAGAAATGCACGTCGATGGGTTTCGTTTTGACCTTGCTTCTATTTTAGGCCGAGGGAAAAATGGAGAAGTTTTAGTTGATCCTCCGGTTATCGAGAGAATTGCAAAAGATCCTATTTTAGCCCATACTAAAATTATTGCGGAAGCTTGGGATGCGGCCGGCCTTTACCAAGTAGGAAATTTTCCGGCTTGTGGACGCTGGGCGGAATGGAACGGACGTTTTCGCGATGTAGTGCGCTCCTTTGTCAAAGGAGAAGAAGGACAAATATGGGATTTGGCCCAATCTATTATGGGGAGCCCAGACTTCTATCAAAAAACCGGACGATACCCTTACCACTCCATTAACTATGTGACTTGCCATGATGGTTTCACCCTCCATGATTTAGTCTCCTACAACCAGAAATACAACGTAGCCAATGGAGAAGATGGCAACGATGGCTGCAATAATAACCGAAGCTGGAATGGTGGCATCGAGGGGCCGACCATTCACGAAGAGACACACAACATAAGAAGTCAGCAAATGAGAAACTGCTTGACGATTCTCTTCCTTTCCCAAGGTGTTCCCATGCTTCTAGCCGGAGATGAGTTTGCTCGAACCCAACAAGGAAACAATAACCCTTATTGCCAAGACAACGAAATCTCTTGGGTTAACTGGAAAAGCCTCAAGAAAAATAAAAACATCCAGCGCTTTGTTAAAAGACTCATTGCCTTTCGCAAAAATCACCCCGCTCTCCACCGTCGCCATTTCTTTGAGCAACGCGACGGTGAATATTTAGGCATCAGTTGGCATGGCACAGAAGCAGGAAAACCAGATTGGGGGTATCACTCTCACACCCTCGCTTTTCTTTTAGAAGGGAAATACGCCGAAGGTAAGGATTGCGATATCTACGTGGCTTTAAATGCCTACTGGCGCCCTTTAGAGTTCGAGTTACCAAAACCTCCTTCGGGAAAAAACTGGCACCGAGTCATTGATACCGGACAAAAGGCACCCCGTGATATCCTTTCCGAAAAAATGGCTCCGAGGGTTAAGGATAAAAACTACTGGCTCAACCCTCGCTCTAGCGTGGTTTTGATTTCAAAATGAAAGCAAATATTACAAGAGGGGAGATTGTCCCCTCTTGTAGATTGGGAAAATAAAATGCAAAGTCGAAAGCCAGAACAAATCACGAAAAAAAAACTAAAGCTCCTTCTTCTTCAACCTCCCATTGAAGATTTTTACGATACAGATATTCGCTTGCAGCCCATAGGTCTGTGTTACCTCAAAGGAACCTTAGCTAAATATTTACCTCAAATTAAGGTTATCATTAAGGACTACCACCAAGGCCATGGTCGCCGCACCATTGCCATCCCCAAGGAGCTCAAGTATCTTCAAGATTACTATGGTTTTGCCAACTCCAGTCCTTTTTCTTCCTTTTACCACTACTATCACTTTGGAGCTTCTTTTGAAAAAATCATCAGCGAAGTCTTAGCCGAAAAACCCGATATCGTAGGAATATCTTCTCTTTTTTCTCCCTACTACCGAGAAGTTCTTAAGATTGCCACCTTACTCAAAGAACAAAGTAATATTCCCATTCTTCTGGGAGGGTCTCACGTTTCTGCTCTTCCCGAGCAAATGCTCCAAGACCCTTCCGTTGATTTTGTCATTCGGGCCGAAGGAGAACGTCCTCTAGTCTGTTTTTTAGAACAATGGCTGGGAGAGAAAGATTTTTCTTTAGTTCCCAACCTAGGGTACAAAGAAGAAGGAAAGATGGTTTTTAATGAAATAGAAAATAATTTTTCTCTCGATGAAATCCCCCATCCTGACCTTTCTGACTTAGAGCAAGAACGCTATCAGTTCGAAAATCGCCCTCTCACTTTTGTCATTACTTCCCGAAGCTGCCCTCACCGCTGTACTTTTTGTTCCGTGCACATGACCTTCGGAAAAAAATACCGCCGCCGCTCTCCCCAATGCGTCGTAGCCGAAATCCAAAAACGCTACGAGGAAGGCTATCGAGTATTTGACTTTGAAGACGACAACCTAACTCTCTACGTCGAAGAAATGAAAGATCTCTGCCATGAGCTCATGGCCGCTTTCCCTCAAAAAGACGTTCAGTTCGTTGCCATGAACGGAATCTCTTACCTAAGCTTAGACAAAGAACTTCTCCAGCTTATGCACCAAACTGGATTCACTCATCTAAACTTAGCCCTAGTGAGCTCCGACAAAACTGTCCGCGAAACAACCAAGCGCCCCCACACCATCGAAAAATATCTAGAAGTCGTCGAAGAAGCTCATCGCCTAAACTTTAAAATAGTCTCCTACCAAATCCTCGGCCTCCCCAACGAAAGTCTAGCCTCCATGATCCAAACCCTCATTTTTGGAGCCGGTCTTCCCATCCTCCTGGGAGCCTCGATGTTCTACCTTACCCCGAACTCTCCCATTGCTCACAACATGAACTTCCCTCCTCCCACCGAAGAAGATATCTTCAAGTCTCGCCTTACGTCAATGGCCATAGAAACCGAAGACTTTAAGCGAGAAGACATCTACACTCTTTTTCTGACCACCCGCATCATCAATTTTTTGAAAGGCCTCAGCCTACCAAAAAACAACGTGACTCTAGAAGAAACCCTTGCCCTCGCCAAAAACACCTCCGACTACCGTCAAAAAATAGGCGTGGATCTACTCGAAAAACTCTTCCAAGAAAAAAAACTCTATGCCCACAGCAAGCAAGGCTACCACGAACTAACTCGCTTTCGCAGCGAATTATTCTTTCGAGTATGGGAGGAGATGCCGCGGATTGCCACCCAGGAAGGAAAGACGATTGAGAATACATTTTCCCTCTGTCCTATAAGTAAAATAAGCTAAGAACTGTTATTTTTCACATCATCAATTATAAATTTCTTCTTGTTTTTTTCTTGGAAAGTAGGCTATAATTTTTTTCAAGATTTGGCTAGCGATCCAACTAATATGAGCTTGAGAAATTTTTCAAATTCTGAAGTAGAATGAATGACATGGATTAATTGAGCTTGCAAAAGGAGCAAAGTATGAACTCTATTTCATCATCAAGAGATATTTTAGGAGGAGAACTTGTATTTAAAAACACAAGGGTTCCCATACGAACGCTAATAGAGTATTTAGAAGCTGGCGACTGTTTAGAGGATTTTCTTAGTGATTTTCCTACAGTAACGAAAAAGCAATCTATTGACGTTTTAAACCTGAGAAAACTGTGCTTGTTCAGTCTTGACTAAACAAAGTGTCTTTTGTGGAGCAGAGCATGAAATATGAAATGATGCAAACAACAGGAGCCTTGCAAGAAGGTCTCGAAGGCTCCCGAATAAAACAGCGTCATAAGCGATTGGTTCCATCCGAAGATCTGAGATCCAGGTCAAGCTCAAAGCTGAAAAAATCCTTAATCTCAGATGGATTGACAGGTGGTATCCAAGAAGTCGATCAAGACCAAGATTTTTTTAGAGGCAAAGGAATATCAAGCATTCGTGCCGGAAAAAGTGGCTTAGAAGAATTTCATATGCAGGAGAAAAAAGGTATGTTTTTTTACACCATCCCTGAGGGAAAAAAAGTACTGGTCACAGACAAACAAGGACGAGGCAATATTATTGATGGGCCTTGCCGGCTCTGGGTAAGAGGCAAACGTTTTCAATCCTTAGAACACTATATCGCCTATCCGGGAGAATTTCTCATCGTGCGCCACCGTGATGGTTCTCAAGAGCATATTCCCGGGCCCAAAGAGCAATGGCTAGATCCCCGAGTCCATGCCTCTATCCAAAAAGAAGACGCTTTACAAATTGCCGAAAAAGAAGCCGTGGTTGTTTACGCCAAGAACAAAGACGACCAAGTCAAAAGAAGAGTCGTTGTCGGTCCGGCTCTCTTTGTTCCCTATCCCGGAGAATGGCTCCACACTTTCTCTTGGCACGGGGCTCCCAAAGGAGAAAGTGAAAAAGTCCCCGGAGGCCTAAAATTTCAAAAACTTTGGCTCATGCCCGACCAAATGTACCACGATGTCCGTGAAGTTTCCACTGCAGACGATGTCATGCTCACAATCAAGCTAATGATTTTCTTTGAACTAGAGAACGTCGAAAAGATGCTCGCGGGAAGCCACGACCCTATCGGAGACTTCATCAACGCCACAAGCTCAGACGTTATTGACCTCATCGGACGATACAGCTTCGACGAACTCAAAAAACACACAGATAAACTCAACGACCTCGCCAGCTATCCCCAACTCCTCAACCGAGCAGAACAAGTCGGCTACGTCATCCCCAAAGTCGTCTACCGAGGCAACACCACCAGCTCGGCTTTACAAACTATGCACGAACAATCGATCGAAGCTCGTACTAGCCTCAAACTAGCCAGAGAAACAGAAGAGCAAAGCCAAAAACTAGCCGACTTCAAACAAAACTGCGAATACGAAAGAGCCATCCACACCCGAGAGCAAGAAAAGCAACAACAACTTCATGAACTAGAAACCCAAAAAGCCTGGCACCAACAAGAAATGCAATTTCTCCAAGAAAAAAAAGCCCTAGAGCAAGAAGAGAAAAAACAAAAGCAAGAAGATAAACTTCGCTTTTTCCAGGAAATCAAGAAGATGGGAGTTGACCTTACTCCTTACCTAACTCAAGGACGAGCGGACCAAGTCATTGAGCTACGCGGAGGGGATTCTTCTCCTCATTTGCATTTGTCTTCGCCGGGGAAAGGGGATGGGTAGATTTCTCGTTTTACAGACAGGCTTCTTGCGTGCCTATAAAAAGGTGGGGTTCACTCCGCATAGCATCTTTTCGCTTCACGACGATTTTCTGGCTCACTATTTTGGTAGGTAAAAGAACTGAGCTGTTTTTGTGAAAAAAATCTAAGTCATAATCAAAGAGATCTCATACATTTGTAATTTGCTATCATGAGTAACAATCGTAAGATTTTCGACTTGGGCTTGTGCAATAAGTAATCTATCAAAAGGATCTCTATGATGAAATGGTAACTGTATTGTCCGCCAAGTATGAGGAAGGGCTATTGGTAAAACTTCAAAATAATGTTTTTTTAGTTCTTTTTCCAAATTATTTGGAGCATTAAGTTTACCAATAGATTTTTTGATAGCAATCTCCCATGTACTAGCAGTGCTTACAAAGACTCGATTATTCTCATCTTCAATTGCCTTAAGAGCCTTTTGAGTAAATTTTAAACTGTCATCCAGCCACCACAGAAGCACATGAGTATCCAAAAGTAAATTCACTAGCTCTCCTCTTCAAACATCTTAATAATCTCTTCATCTTCTTGGTCAAAGTCCTCGGAGATTTTTATTTTTCCTTTCCAACTTCCTCCTGGTTGGCGCTTCTTTTTCATTTGTTTCTGTTCTAACGCAACCATTTTAACTAATGGCTTTCCCTTTTCTCCTAATATGACTTCTTTACCGGCAAGAGCAGATTCAACAAGTTGCAGCAAGTTGGCATCATGGATATTTGTTATTTCCACCACGCTTCCTCCAAAAATATTCCCTAATATATTGAGAAACCCTCTCTAATAGATTACAGTACCACAAAGAAATATCAATATTTTTATTTCAACTACAAAATTATGCGTATATAACAGAACATTCCTTGAGATCTAAAATAATTTTGATGCGTGTGCAAAAAGTATCTCTTCATCTTAAGCCTCGGAGAGGCGAAGACACGTAGACAGGGGATTTATCCCCTGGAATGGATATATCCCTAAATTATTGCCCTTTAGGGCAAAGGTAGTTTTTTGCTGCCCAAAC
>JAJDCR010000120.1 GCA_029260735.1 Planctomycetota bacterium | reverse complement strand
TTACGATTACGATTACGATTACGATTACGATTACGATTACGATTACGATTACGATTACGATTACGATTACGATTACGATTACGATTTAAGTGACAAATACAGGTTTCTATTATTTTTTATTCCTATTTCGAGGAGGTACTTATATATGTCTTTAGTTAATGTTCACAACGAATGGGACCCTCTAGAAGAAATGATCGTTGGTATTCCCGATAATGCCCATGTTCCTAGCCCAGGAAAAGATCTTTTTGCTTTGGAATATAACGTCCACTATAAAAACGAAAAACAAATCCCTTCCGGCTTTTACGATGCAAAGATTATCGAAGAAACCCGAGAAGACTTGGAAGAGTTAGTCGCTGTCTTAAAAAAAGAGGGCGTTACTGTTCGTCGTCCTCAAGTGACCGACCACTCTAAAATGTTTAGCTCTCCTCACTGGAAATCTAACGGAGAATTTAATTACTGTCCTAGAGATCTGCTCCTTCCCATCGGAAAAACAATCATTGAAACTCCCATGCCTTTGAGATCTCGCTTTTTTGAAACATTGGCCTATAAGGATTTACTTATCGAGTATTTTCAAAGCGGAGCTAATTGGATTTCCGCTCCTAAACCCAGATTACTAGATGATATTTACAACGACGATATTAATGCAAAAGAAGTGATTAGTAACTATGAGCCTTTATTTGATGCTGCGAATATTGTCCGGGCAGGTAAAGACATCATTTACCTTGTTTCTTGCACCGGAAATAAAGCGGGGTATGAATGGCTTAAACGGACATTGGGAAGCGAATACCGCGTTCATGCTCTCGAAGGAGTTTACGATGGCACTCACATTGATACTACAGTTACCCTTCTTGGGCCTAATATGGCCATGCTAAATCCTTCTCGCATTGATAAAGATAATCTCCCCGAAGTATTCAAAAATTGGAATATTATCTGGTGCCCTGAAATGGTAGATACCGGTTACTCCTGGGACTACCCCCGAGCTTCTCTTTGGTCAGGAATGAACTTCTTTATGATCAACCCCAACCTTGCCGTTGTCAACGAAATGCAAAAGCCCCTTATCCAGTTGCTGGAAAAGCACAAAATAGATACCATTCCTCTCAAGCTACGCCATTGTCGAACCCTCAGCGGAGGATTCCACTGTGTCACTTTGGATATTCGACGCAAAGGAAAACTGGAAGATTACGCTGGCTGAAAGCCTAGGCGGAAGTACACATAATTTAACTTCTTGATATCATTACGTCAGGTTATCGAATACGTTGGAAACCCCGATAACCTAACGTAATGATGTATAACGATCAAACAAACCCTTAAATTTTAAAATACCGAATTTCAATTCAATTTCTATTTCTTCTTTTAACCGCAGTCCCATTGGTTTTCAAGAAAAAGCCCGAATGGTGACAGACACTCTTCTTTTTTCATAACCAGAAGTAGGAACTTCATGAGTCCAGGCCTGATTTGTGGCATAAGGCATAACAAAAACACGCCCATTCTCCGCTTTAAAGTCAATAAAGCCCTTTCCTCTCCAAGGGCGCAGGCGAAAAATTCGTTCTTCCCCGAAAGAGAGCGTCACGATAGGTGCCCCTTCCACCATGTTTTTAGTGCTGTCGCGATGCTTCCCAATGTAGTGCTTTTGCTTTCCATCATACCAATTCACCAAAATCCCATTTAATTCTGGATGAATATTCTCTTTTACCCATTTTAAAAAAGGGGAAAGAAATGTAGGGGTGGGAAGGGCATGGTTGACCCGACCAGTATAATGGTAACTCTGACCATAAGCCTGTTGCCAGCGAGGCGTTTTTACCAATCTTCCATGCATTTTGATTTCATGAAAATTATCGGGGTGAAGTTGCCAGAGCTCCTCAAATTGTTTTTCGTCTAGGATTAGTTCACCAGGTAAATCTCCTACCCAAAGAGTGTTGCCATCTTCGAGTTTATGACATTCTAAAAATTCTTTCATTATTGCCTCCTTTTTCTTAGAAAAGTATCATATCATAAATAATAGTATAAAAACCGTAGTTTTTCTTTTTGGTTCGAAATTTTTTTCAAAAAGGATATATTCTATATTAATCAATGGTCTAGAGCCGAAAAAAGAAGAATTTTCCCTAGTAGAAAAAGGAGATTTATGTTATAATTTGTAGGATTTATAATGCATACGGATTTCTTTGCACTACTAAATGCAACAAAAAAAATTGACAGTACTTCCTATTTTTGTATGCTCAAAATCTAGGACTAAAGGATAAAAAATGATTCTAACCACTTTTGCTGGAGCCTTGGTTTTAGGTATCTTCTTGATGCAGCTTGCCCACCGAATTCGTATTTCTGCAATTGTGCTCTTACTCTTGGGGGGAATATTAGCTGGACCAAGTTTCTTAGGAATTATTCGCCCTGATTTGCTGAGTCAGGAAGCCTTGAAAACGATTGTAGCATTGGCCATTGGACTCATTCTCTTCGAAGGTGGTCTAACCTTAAACATCAAGGAATACCGAAAAGTATCTCGGGAAATAAAAGGCCTTTTAACTATCGGTGTCATTGTTACTTGGCTGGGAGCGAGTATTTGCGTTCACTTTCTTTTCCCTCATTTTTCTTGGGAATTTGCTCTTCTTGCTGGCAGTCTTGTTATCGTAACGGGTCCCACCGTCGTGGGCCCTTTATTAAAACGTATACATGCCAAGAAAAAACTCAGTAGTATTTTGCACTGGGAAGGAATATTAATCGATCCGATTGGAGTTTTTATTGCGCTGTTGTGCTACGAATGGATTAGTAGTGGTGGTTATCATGCCTTGGCATCTTTTATGACACGTTTTGCCGTAGGGATTTCTTTAGGGGCTTTGTGCGGAATTGTTGTTGCTGTCATTATTAAAAAATCTTGGATAAGCCAAGAAAATCTCAATGGATTTGTTCTGGCCTCTGCTATTATTAGCTTTACCTTAGCAGAAAAAGTAGCACATGAAAGTGGACTCTTAAGCGTCATTATTTCAGGATGCATTATTGGACACTTAGATCGTAAACAACTAGAGCCGGTCAAGGCATACAAGGAACATTTGATTGAAATTTTAATAGGACTTTTGTTTATCCTGTTGGCAGCGAACCTCGACGTTTCTTCCTTCTCTCTTTATGGAGTTCCTTTACTAATAGCGGTATTACTGCTAATGTTAATAGTGCGCCCTTTTAATGTTTTTTTATCCACTCTAGGTTCTGATTTAAAGTTCAAGGAAAAAATATTCTTAAGTTGGGTCGCTCCCCGTGGAATAGTAGCGGCTTCCATGGCTTCGCTCTTTGCTATAAATCTAAAACATGATGGAATATATGTTCCAGAACAAGCCCAGTTTTTAGAAACCTTTACTTACTCTGTTATCATTGCCACAGTACTGTTCCAAGGACTAACTGCTGGGTGGGTGGGGCGTCGATTAGGAGTTTTGAACTCTCAACCTTCCGGCTGGCTTATCATCGGAGCTCACTCCCTCGGACGGTCTATCGCATCTTTCATTCAGAAAAGAGGGAAGTTCTTAGTCATTTTAGACAGCAACTCAGAAAACATTCGCCAGGCTCGCGAAATGAACCTACCTGTCGTCTGTGAAAATGCTCTAACTATCCACTCGGAAGAGTATCCTGAGATGTATGAAATTGGGAATATCATGGCCATAACAGGAAATAGTTCCCTGAACACTCTCATCTGCCAGCACTGGAAGAAAGAACTTAAAGATGTTCAACTCTATGCTTGCGGAAAAGAAAACTTCAGTAGCCCTTTTGCTATGAGGGTATGGGAAAAACTTCCCCTAAAAAAACTACTTGAGATAGAACAAAAAGAACATCCAGAGATTATCACTCAAACCTTAGACGCCGAAGAAATAAAAGACCATCAACGAGTCATCATGTGTGACTACGAAGATAAGCTTTATCCCTTTCTTCCTCCTGAGGCCCAGGGAGAGTGTACTATTTTGCAATATAAACGTGTTTCATTAGCAGATAACATTAATATCAAAGAAGATAGAGTTTGTTTTCTATCTATGGAAAATATCTCGGATGTTGTCGAAGAACTCTTGGCTAAAATAGCGATTAGTTATCCAGACTTAGAAGCAGAGACTTTACATCAACGCTTAAGCGCAGAGCACCACTTTAGCAGTTTAATGGGAGCTCATATTGCTCTCTATCACTCCTACAGCAGAAAAATAGAACGGTCCATTATTGCCATAGCTAAACTAGAAAACTCTATACCCATCCTATCGCAAAAAATAGATGTTCTCTTTTTCGTAATCAGCCCACGAGAAGACCCTCTAGAGCACCTTAAGACCTTGAGCCTCCTTTCCCAATTTTTCCTTCAAAATGAGAATTATAAGAGCCTCGAAGCCGCCAAAAACCGAGAAGAACTTCTCGAAATATTTTTCTAAAGCTCTATTTCTCCTAGGATCAAAAGCGGGCTGAAGTTTCATATGTGCCAACTCAAGCGAGGGTGGAGGGCGAGGCTCCTGCCGAGCAGGGGATGTGCAATGCTTGTTTATTTTGTTATAAAGGC
>JAJDCR010000119.1 GCA_029260735.1 Planctomycetota bacterium | reverse complement strand
GTTTTTACTAATTTTTCCAAACATCTTCTATCAATTTTATATCAAAATCTTTTCTCTTCCCCTAAAGTATTAGTCCATTTACTTTTGTCTGGCCACTTAAAACGGCAACACCTCCAACTCTTTCCCCCAAGTAGTCCGGTGACAAATGCAAATAAGGCTTCATAGCCGATACTTTTATTAAGAAAAACAGAGCACCACTATAAATAATCAGCAATAATCTCCAAAGGATGGCGTCCTTTTTCCCCTATTCGCATGGCCATTTCTCGGCAAGATCGTCCGTTTAGGGCAATTTCCCCTTTGTGTTGAGTGAGGGCAGGGAAAAAGCGATCTTGGGCAATTTTCATGGCGAGGTCGTAGTTCTTTTTTTCGTAGCCAAAGGAGCCGGCCATGCCGCAGCATCCGGCGTCGGTTTCTTGGACGGGGGCGATGCAGGCGAGTAGGTCTTTTCCTGTGTTGGCTAGTCCGGCGGTTTTGGCGTGGCAGTGGCAGTGGTAGAGGATGGTTTGGAGGGAGGTATTTTTGGGGGGAGAGGATTGTAGTTTCGGGAGGAGGTAGGATTCGATAGATTGGATGCGCGGGGTCCAATTTTGTGGGGAGGGGTCTAGTCTGAGGGCATCTTCTTTAAGCATGGAAAGGCAGGAGGGTTCTATGACTAGGATGGGTTGATTTGTTTTGGGGAAGGAGAGTTTGTTGATTTGTTTTTGGGCTAGGTCGAGGACTCCTCGGGAAAAGGCGGGGCGAGCACAGCAGCCTAGGAAAAGGGGTTGGAGGGAGAGTTTTAGGTGGTGGCATATTTTGAGGGCGGCCCAGGCGATTTCGGGTTCGTAGAATTCGGTGTGGGTGTCGATGAAGAGGAAGGCGTCTGGGTTACTGTGATATTTTTTGTGGGCTTGGTATTGCTGGGAGAAGCTTTTTTTGCTGAGCTGGGGTAAATCACAGCGGGAGTCGATTCCTACTGTTTTTTTGATGATTTGGGGGAAGGGAATTTTTTGAGAGGGGAAGAGGTTTCCTAAGCGGGAAAGCTGTGAGAAGCGGGCGAAGAAATGATCTTGCCAAGTGCAGCCTTGTTGGTAGGTGTATTCTGCTTTGAGAAGGGCCATATCTACTTGAGAGGAGCATTCTTGGGAGCAGGCTTTGCAAGCTAGGCATTGAGAGAGGCTTGTCTTTAGGGCCGTGGTAACATTTTCTCCGGCCAAAAAAGCTCGCAGTAGGTTTGCTCTTCCGCGAGTGGAGAGAAGTTCGTTTCCTGTGGCTTGGAAGGAAGGGCACATCATTCCTGTTTTTTTGCGGCAGGCTCCTTCTCCGTTGCACTGAGCAATTTCAGCGGAGAATCCTTGGGGCCATGATAGGCGTTTCCAGTGATTTTTGGGGGGACGTTTTCGTAGCTGGGCTTGGCCATAGGGGCGAAAGATTCCTTCGGGGTCAAAAATTTTTTGGATTTTGTCAAAGGCGATGATTAGGTCTTTTCCGAGGAGTTCTTCGAGATAAGGGCCTTTGGTTCGGCCGTCTCCGTGTTCTCCGGAAAGAGTTCCTCCTAGCTCTTTGAGCAAGGGGATGCATTTTTTCATGATATTGGCCATGCGATTTTGGTCTAGAGCGGTATCTAGATCTAAAAGAGGGCGTATATGTAAGCAACCGGCGGAGGCATGGGCGTAAAAGGCCCCGAAGGTATCTTCTTCTTTGAGGATTTTTTCTAGTCCTTCTACATACTCGGGGAGTTGATCGACGGGGACAGCGCAGTCTTCGATGAAAGGAATGGGCTTGCGTTTACCACGAGTTGACATGAGAATCCCTAAGCCGGCTTTGCGCATTTTCCATATTTGGTCTTGGGCTAGTTTTGTCGCGAGAATTTTTTGGGCACCCCAAGAGCGAACTTCTTCGTAGTTCTCTTGGTTTTCATATTCGACAATTAAAGTGGCTTCGGGTAAAGTTTCTCCGAGGAGAGAGCGCTCGAAAAGAGGAGTTTTTTCGGCCATTTCTAAAATATGTCGGTCCATCAATTCTACGGCCGAAGGTTGGGTTTTGAGCAAACGAGGGACATCTTCCATCGCCTCGCGTAGAGAAGAATAGAAAAACAAACCCAGAAAACTCTTTTCCGGTTTCAAGACGAGACGTACTTTCGCTTCTAAGATAATTCCCAAACGCCCTTCGCTTCCGCAAAAAAGGGGAAGTAAAGAGTTTTGGGAATAGATTTTTCCTATATTTAGCCCGGAGGCATTGCGCCAGGTTTTTGGCCAAGAGGGAGAGTCTTTAATCGCGCCGGTTATCGCTAAAATTTGCTTTGTAAAGCCGTCGTTTCTATCTAGATCTCCCCTTGCAAAGGTGCGGATTTCTCCGGTCGGAAGGAGAACCCGTGCTTCTTCTAACTGATCGCAAGCCATTCCATAAAGTATCGAGCGGGCCCCTGTTCCGTTATTCGCGAGAAGCCCCCCTATCGTCGCCCGATTAGAAGAAGCAGGAGCGGGACCAAATCTTTTTTTTTGCTCGGCTGCTTTTTTGTCGATTTCGTCGATGATTACTCCTGGTTGGACGCGAACTTTTCCTTCGAGAAGCTCTATTTTTTGCCAAGCACTCAGGTCAACAATAACTCCTCCAGTGACCGCTTGTCCTGAGAGAGAGCTCCCTGCTCCTCGGGGCAAAAGGGGGATTTGAAACTCGTTGGCCAAACGAACAAAGTTTTGCAATTGAGTTTCTTCTTTTGGAAAAAAGACTCCCAGAGGTTCGCATTGGAAAATAGAGGCATCAAAAGCATAGGCAAGGCGAGTTGCTTTGTCTGTGCAGAGCGACTCATCAGACTTGAAGTAAGCTTTCATTTTAAGAAAAGACTTCATAAGAGATTTCCTTCTCGCACGGTTTGTCAAAAATTATTCCTTGGTTTTTCTCGCTAAGCTCGGTTTTTTTTGCTAAAGTATAGCCCACAGCAAGTGGCTTCAGCAATTATCAAAAAATTTATTTTATAGCACTTGCTCTAGAGGCTACAAGAGTAGCCTATATATGTTCTAAAAGAAAGGGATACTATGTCCAAGAAGAAAACACCAAAGAAGAATAAAAAGTCGGATCCGACTTCGCTTACCCCTGAGCTAATTGCCTCAAAACTTGCCGGGCAAAATAGTCTTTTAGATGGACTTACGGGGAGTGCTGCTACCTCTGAAAGACGGATTAAGCCTTTAGAAGGGCCTACTCTCAGTAGTCTTGGAAAACCAGAGTCCATTTTAAGCAATCAAAAAGACAAGATTTCTCTCAAGTCTACAGACTTTAAAGGTGTCGGAGCAAATAAGGCTCGTAGTTTATCGAGTACTCCTCGAAAACAAGGGCGTGGTGCTAGCCGAGGTCGTTAAGAGAGACAGCTTTTTCTAAATTCCGCTCAAAAAACCACCTCTAAGTTTTGACTTTAGAGGCTGGTTTCTTCTCTATGGAAGTAAGCCAGTTATTAATAGCCTGGGTTGTTTCCTCTATATTATCAGTGATGCACCCCAAGTGGCTGCCTTTTATTTTTTTAATACAAAAATTAGGAGATAGCTGATCATAGTCAAAAGAAAAGAGATCTCTTTTTCCGGAAACTAAACAAGTGATTGGCAAAGAACTTTTTTTGGGAAAATAGTTGGCGATTAAAACTTTGTAAACACTCCTTAAATAAAAAGGGCGCTCCACAGGGTTTAGCTTAGACTTGTTTTGTAAGATTTTTATGTAGCGCATCCTCTCTTTTGCTTTTGTAACAGTTTCTTTTTTAGAAAAATTTTGAAGCAGAGAGTAAAAGATAAATAGTTGGTCTTGTTCATTTTTACTCAGAAAATAACTATAGATCTGTAGAGCCCTACTCCTCAATTTTTTCCAAGGATTTTTTGAAATTTGAGTTTTTTGTGGAAAATCAATCCAGAGTAAATGAACCGTTTCCATTTGTTTTTCCAGTATTTTAGCCACTTCAAAAGCAAGACAAGCCCCATTGCAAAACCCCCCGATATAATAAGGCCCTTTTCCCTGGACTTCTTGGATAAGAGTAGCGTACTCTTTGGCCATAGCTAAAAAACTAAGCTGAATGACTCCACCACTAGCCCCTTGGGGCTCTAACACATATAAACAATAGCTAGGCTCAAGGTATTTTTCAAGTTTGTAGCAATAGTAACCACATCCTGTGGTGTCGCCGTGAAAGAAAAAAAAGTTTTTTTGGGCAGAAGAAGATATTTTTTTCAAGGGAGATGAAAGTCTTAGTCCTCCAAAACGGACGATTTTTTGAGCTAAATTCTCTATACTCAAATAAGGAAGCGTCAGAAATAGAGGAATATTCACTTGACAGGTTTTCTCTACTTCCTCGTGTAACTCTATCGCTTGTAGTAGATTTCCTCCTCGGGTAAAAAAATTATCTCGGGGATATATTTTCTTTTGAGGGGATATTTTTTGCCAATTTTTTTCCAAAAGAATAAGCAAAGGATTTTCTACAGAAGCATCCCTTAAAAAAGGAAGGGCACTGGTATCTAGGCGCTGTAGAATACCCTCTCGAACATTTCCCTCTTTGTCTTGGGGAAGTTGAGCTACGCGAATAATCTTTTCTGGAATCATATAAGCCGGCAATTTGGATTCCAGAAACCCAAAATGATACACGACTGAACCGAGAAAGTTTTCTTCCATTTCGACGAAAGCAAGCAGAGTAGAGTTTTGCCCAGAAGTTTTTTGGGAGATAACCTTGCAAGAGATAACCTGAGGATAACTCTCTAAGACTTTTTCGATTATTTCTCCATTGATCCAAAAACCTTCTCTAAAAAAACGATTCTGTCTTTCTTGAGGTATAAAAAAGTTAGCATTCGGTGAGTGTTCGGGAACTTTTCCTTTCCATTCTTGAGTGACTTCTTGCAAAAGTAACTCAAAAAGCTGATGAATTTTAGCAATAGAAGATGCAGAGAAAAAAGGAGGAGAAAAAAACCAGTGTAAAGAAAAACTATTTTCTTGCGACTTGACAAATAAGGCAAAATTAGTGGGAAGATGAGCAGACATCAAGTTGTCATTTGGATTAATCGAGTACTCAAAAAACACCTTCCAAAGAGAACTACAGAAAGTACTTTCTTTCCAAGGGGACAAGCAAGATATTTCTTCAAATGAGAGATCCTTGTGGCTTTCCAAGTCAACAAGTGATTTTTCTACTTTCCGAAAAAGTTTTTCGCCGGAAATTTCTTTTTTCCTTTGCAAACGGAGAGGAAGAAAGTTGTCTTGGTTGGAAAATAAAGAAGAATTCTGATTGCGCCAAGAAGAGCGTTTGGTCAGAACAATATCAGAACGTTTTTGGTAATGAGAGAGAAGAAGAAAAAAGGCTGTTAAAAAAAAAGTTTCTACGTCCAGCTTTTTTTCCAAGGCAAAATCTTGAAGTATTTTTGAGGTGGAAGAAGACAAAGGAATTTCTTTGCCTTCAAGCTTAGGAAATGCTTCCTCATTCAGATAATTATTTTGAGCAAGTTCGGGAAAAAAACTGACGAACTCTACCTGGCTTAGCTGTTTTTTCCAGTACTCGATTAAATTGTCTTTCTTTGGCTTTGGCTTTGGCTTTGGCTTTGGCTTCGGCTTCGGCTTCGGCTTCGGCTTATTTTTTTCCCGAAAGAAATCCATACTTTCCAGAAGAGTTCCTTGAGAAAGAGATTGATAGTAAATAGTTAGCTCTTGCCAAAAGTTTTCCAGGGTATAGTGGTCTGCAACAAGGGGATGAAAAAAGACCACTCCCGCCACTCCCTCCTCTTTCTTAAAATAGACGACTCTTAGGAGAAGATCTTTGGCTAAGTCAAAACGAGAAAACTCTTCTTTTTTCTCTTGAAGAATTTTCTCCGAAGGGACTAGCTTTAAGGAAAAATCTTCTCTTTCTTGTACGTATTTCTGGAGAGTACCATCTTGGAGAATAAAATTACTTCGCAACGAGGGATATTTTTTGACGAGAAACTGGAACGATTTTTCCCAAAGAGAAAGGTCTATTTTTTCTTCTAAATCAAAATTATAAGTGAGAGCCCAAGGACGTATTTTAGACAAGCACCAGATCCTCTCTTCTTGAGAAGATACAGAGATGAGAGGAAGTTCAAAATAGCGCTCTTGGGTAATTTTTTCACTTAACTTGGCAATGCTAGAAAACTCTAAAAATACCTGAGGAGATAAACTTAAGTTCCACTCTTTTTCAACGAAGCTTAAAATCTCCATTGCTAAAAGAGAGTGCCCTCCTAAGGTAAAAAAGTTATCATGAAGACCAAGAGGAGATTTTTGGAAAACCTTTTCCCAAATCTTCTGAAGTTCTTCTTCTGTTTTATTGCGAGGGCTTATATCAGATTTAAACTCAGAATCTATAGGTAATTGAGACAAAGCTTTGCGGTCTATTTTTTGATTTGTTGTTACAGGGAAAGAGCTCAAACTGATAAATCGGCTAGGTATCATATAGGAGGGGAGTTGCTTTTCTAAAAAAAGACGAAGTTGATTTTCGATTAGAGGCGCTTCTGTTTGGATATAAGCGACACAAAAATTTTCTTTCTCCTTTTCTTTTATGATAACAGCTGTCATTTCAATATCAGGGTGCTCATTTAAAGCCGCCTCTATATTTTCGGGATAGACGCGAAAGCCTCGTATTTTTACTCGGCGATCTTTTCGCCCTCGGTGGATCAAACCTTGCGGAGAAAACTGCCCTAAATCTCCTGTCATCAGTAAATGTTTTCCCTCTGTTGAGGGGAAAATTTTTTTATCTAACTCAGGATCTTTCCAATATCCTCGGGAAAGATAAGTACTTCGAACCCCAATCTCTCCGACCTCGCCTTTTTCAACAGGATTACCACTGGAGTCAAAAAGAATAACCTCTTTTCCTTTGACAGGAAATCCCACGGGAATAACCGGAGTTTCAAAATGGCTATTTTTTTTTACTACGGTAGAACAAATATTTCCCCCTGCCTCTGTCATACTGTACCCGTTAATTAAAACACAAGGAGGGGAAAAATATTTTTGAAAGAGTCTAAGATCATTTTGATAAACAGGCTCGCCCCCTAAACGAATGGCCCGTAAATGAGGCAGTTCATTATTTTCGCTTAGCTTTTTGCCCCAATAACGAAATAAAGTAGGGACAGAGTGGTAAATTGTAATTTTTTCTTTTTTTAGCCAAGCAAGCAAATTATCTAAGCCTTGTTTTTTTACATCGATAGGAAAAAGACAAGCGCCGTGAAGAAGAGCTCCAAAAATAGAAGAAGAGGCCGCGGCAAAACTAGCAGATGTAAGAAGAGCAAAACGATCCCGGGGGCTAATGGATAGAGTTTTCCCGTAGTTATAGATGTTTTGCAAAAGAGCATTTTGATCGCGAACAATCCCTTTTGCTGCTCCCGTGGAGCCCGAAGTATAGACGACAGAGTAAGGAGAAAGTTTATCTCCTTTACATGCATTTTTTTGCTGTAAAGGAGACAAGTTTTCTACATTTAATACTCGACCGAAAAAAGAGAGATTTTTTTCTTTTTCCTCGAAAAGTTGATCAGAGATCAGTAAAGAAGAGCCCGAGTCTTTTAGAAGGGAATTTTGGGTAGCATAAGGAAAGCTAGGATCAATACAGATATAAACCTGACCGGCTTTCAAAACACCTATTATTGAACTGATCAAATAATGGTTGGGCTCAAAAAAAAGAACAACAGGATTTTTCCCTTCTTTATGAAGGGAAACTTGCTCTGCGATTTGATCAGAGAGTTCATCTAGTTGACGATAGTTAAGAGTATATTGATCCGTCTTTACTGCCGACTGATTGGGATAAGTAGCAACAACCTTAGAGAATCTTTCAATGATAGAGCCTTCGGTTTCTTGCTCAGAGAAAATCAGAGAAGGTAAAGTGGACATCATACTTTTTCCTATTGGACTATTTTTTGAACAATCAAGTCTGTCATTTCTTGGGTTCCAACAACTTTATCTCCGTTGTTGGCTAAGTCAAAAGTTCTCCACCCTTCATTCCAAACCGAGACAATAGCTTCTTCTAAGATACGTCCTGCTTCTGCTAAAGAAAAACTCTCTCGCAAAAGCATGGCCAAAGAGAGTAGTTGGCCAGCTGGGTTGGCTCGGTTTTGGCCAGACAAGTCAAGAGCAGCTCCGTGGTTTGTCTGGTAAACGGCTGCTCCTTCTGCGGAATAGTTGCCCGAAAAAGTGAGGCCTCGAGAGCCAGAAATGACTCCTCCTAAATCAGCGAGAATGTCGCCGTAGAGATTCGGGGCAACAATTACGTCAAAATTTTGTGGTTCTTGGATGAGAAGATAAGCCATATAATCGATATTGGCAAAAGAAACAGAGATTTCGAGTTTCTCTTCGATTTCTTGAGAAACTTGCCGCCATAGTCGACTCATTTCAGGAGAGCCTCCATCTTTTAAAACTACTGTCAGTTTTTTTTGCCTATTTTGAGCTAAATCCCCCGCAATTTTGACAATACGCTCGACTTCGTTCCGTCGATAAGAGAAAACTTGCTCCACTCCTTCATCTTTTTTTTCTCGGAAGTATCTTTCTTTGCCCTGATAAAAACCAGAGCTATTCTCTCGAACAAGAAGAATATCAACATCTTCGATGAACTTCTTCTGTAATCGACAAATTTCATGAAGGCAGGGAAAAGCTTTAATCGGAACTAGTTTGCAAAAAAGATCAAACTCTTTGCGCATTTCATAAACAAAACGACCGCCGTAAGCCCCTGAAAGAATAGCTCCTCCTCCTTCAAAAATTTCTTGGCAAAAACCAATTAAGTCAGAAGAAAGCTCTTGTGGGCGGGTTTTATTAAGAGCTTTGGAAACTACCTTAATCGAGATATTTTGCTTCGACTCTAAGGCAGATAGTACAGTTAAGGAAGATTTTATCAGGTCTACTCCGACCCCTTCTCCTTCTAAAGTCCCCAAGAGAAAAGTTTTTTTTTCTGTTTTATTTACTTTGTTTGTGTAAATAGAATCCGTCCAAGTCAAGTTGAGTTCCTCATTTCTACTTAGGTAAATTAATTTTTTAAGCTCCCATATAGGTTTTGTCTAAAATCATTTTTCGTAAATGGGAGTCTTTTTCTTTGATAGTGTACGAAAAATCAGGCATTAAAGCTTCGCTAAAGTCTGTTCGGCAAGGATGAGCCAAAGCGTACATCATTTGATAACGGGGAACTTTAGTCTCTCGACTGCCATAGTGAAAACATCGGCTAGGGTCAATAAAAAGCACGGTTCCTTTCGGATAAATAAGTCGGTAGCGCTCTTTAGGATCAATGACCGAATAGACTTCCTCATCGCTTAAGCGAAAAGGCTTGCCCCGAGACCAATAGCGGAGTTTTTTAGCCGCATCCTGGGAAAGGGATTCAGGAATAAAGGTAAAGGGACCTTTCTCCTCGGTGACATCTTCTAAAAGAACTATCACATAGATTTCAGGAGTAGCATAAGGATCAATATGATAAAGTTGACTGTCGCGAGGAGGTAAATGGGACTGAGCATCGTTGGCCATGCTCGATTCGGCAAAACGGACACCTGTGGGAAGAGTCTTGGTTAAACAAGGAACATACTTTAAATACTCACAGGCCACCGCCAGTAACTCAGAAGAGGTAATAAAGTTGAGAAAAGAAGGGTATTGGTCCAGATCTTTCACCTCAATTAAGTTACGAAAGAAGGAGCGGTAGCGGTTATCTCGAACCAAAGTACCTCCCCTTTCTTGGATAACCTCGTCAGCTTCTTCCAAAAGTTCTTTTAAATAAGGTAATGAGTTGCTAGTATCTAAAGCCCATCCATCACAGATTTGTAAAGCCGGTTTCTCTTGGAGTTTGTTTTCTTCTAAAAGTTGGGAAAAATTATGCTGATACTGATTTTTTCGATAGTGCCAATACTTTCCATAGAGTAATTTGTTGTAAGCTTGGGCTAATCGCATAGTATTGCGTATTCCTAAGCGAGCCATCCGGTCCTGGTGAAGATAAGATGCTATGGGGCGGAAACTCTTTTGCACCAATTTTTTCAACATTTTCTTTTCCTATCTGTCAAAAGATTGTATTTTGAGAGTAGTCATAAAATTAATGATAGTGTTAATTTTACATCCAACTCTTAGCTGAAATATTTTATTATATTTCAAAATTCAAAACAAGTTTTTTCCCAAGTTTCCCTCTCTATTTAACTGCGAGTTCCCTATGAAATTAGCCCTTCTTCTTATTGATTTACAACATGATTTTCTAAACTATTCCCCGCTTTTCCCTGCCAAGGAAGAAATTATTACTAAGAGTGCTTATCTTTTAGAAGAATGTCGCCAGAGAGAAATCCCTGTTTTTCATATTTGGACCAGTGTAAAAAAGGAGAACGACGCGAGGATGCCTCACTGGAAAAGAGCGGGGAAATGGATTTGCTTAGAAGCGAGCGAAGGGCATGCTTGTCCTCCCTCTTTACAAGCTTCTGAGGGAGAGAAAATTATTTCTAAAACTTTTTTTAGCGGTTTTTCCAATCCTGAGTTAGCTCCTCTTCTTTGCCAAGCAGGAATAGATACGCTTGTTGTGGCGGGTATTTATCTGCACGGTTGTATTAGAACAACAGTCTTAGACGCTTACGAAAAAGGCTATCAAGTCTGGGTAGCTCAGGATGCGGTTGCTGGCCCTGACCCCATACACTCCGTTATCACCGAGCAGTATCTAGACCAAAGAGCGGCGAATTTTTACTCTAGTGCGGAGATTATTGCAAAAATATCATCGCAGGAATCAAGCGAGGAAAGGAGTCGTTTTCAGAAACTCCCCGCCCACTCCCTTCATTCCTTACCTCAAGATAAAGAGCTTTCTTATATATTCCACCAATCTCCTTGTTTTTCTAGAGATTCCTCTGCTGGTAAAGGATGGAGCATGCCTGTTTGTCAAGATACCCAAGTTGAGTTAGTAACTCAAGTGGCCCAAAAGGTTACTTACGATTGGCAAAAGGTTAGTCGCAAAAAACGAATTGAGATTCTTAAGCAAATGGCTTTTTTGCTCGAAGAAAACCGAGAAAGCTTAGTCCAAGAAATGATCGAATCGCTCGGAAAACCGATTTCCCAATGTGAAGCGGAAATGAGCCGTTCTATTGATCTTCTTCATCATATCGCAGAAGTTGCTCGCAAAGAAGTTTTTCCTTTGCTTTCCCAAGGAGCTCTCTGGCGTTACTGTCCTCTGGGAGTCGTCGCCTTAATCACTCCTTGGAATAATCCCATTGCCATTCCTATTGGAAAAATTGCTCCTGCCTTGTTTTATGGGAATACCGTGGTATGGAAACCTGCACCAGCAGGCCTTCCTCTTGCCTATCGCCTTCATGATTTATGGCAAAAAGCGGGCTGTCCGGCAGAAGTTTTATCTATTATTAGTGGAGACAAAAGTAGTTCTCGTACTTTAATGGCTTCTGAGAATATTGATGCGATTACAGTATCAGGCTCTCTGGCTTTAGGCTACCATGCTAGTTATTTAGCAATGAAACGTTCTCTTCCTTACCAAGCAGAGCTCGGAGGGAACAATTCTGCCATCGTCTGGTTAGATAGTGATCTAGAAAAAGCTGCGCAAAGTATTACTCAGTCCGCTTTTTCCTTTGCCGGCCAACGTTGTACAGCTAATCGGAGAGTTATTATTCACCAAGAGCAAGAAGAAGAATTCGTTGCTCTTCTTGTGCAAAAGACAAGAGATTTAACTTGGGGAGATCCTTTTTCTCCAGACACACATACTGGCCCTCTTCTCTCTCTTGAGGCCAAAAAACGCGTGGAATCTTTGGTGGAGAGAGCCAAGAAAGAAGCTTCTGTCATTATTGTTCCTCACAAAAATGAAGATCACTATCATCATTTGTCTTCGCAAGACTGCTACTATCCTCCCACCATTATTGTTATGCCTAACCCAAAGCACGAAATTGTCCAAGAAGAAAGCTTTGCTCCGATTTTAATTGTGCAAACAGTAGATAGTTGGGAAGAAGCGCTTGCCCTAGCGAATGGTGTCAAGCATGGTCTAGTTGCTAGTGTTTATACTCAAGACCTTAAGCGACAAGAATCTTTTTGTCGATATATAAAAGCAGGGGTTCTTAAAATCAATAACGCCGCGGCAGAAGTGAGTGCAGATGTGCCTTTTGGAGGCTGGAAAGCTTCTGGTTTTGGTCCACCCGAACATGGATTAGCAAATCGTGAATTCTATACTCGGATGCAGTCGATATATCAAGAAAAAGATTCTTAAGCCAACTTTTTGCGCATTCGACTAAACAAAAAACCAAAAACAGGTATACTAAAAAGGAGATAGAAGTGCTCAAAAGAATCATTCTCTGATTGAGGGCAATTGAATATTTGAAATTCATTGACCTGAGGGTGGATATAGGCACTGTCCAAAACCACCAATCGAAAGTAGCGGGCAGTGATCGGAGTAAAGGAGTGTTTTTTTGTGGGAAAAAGATTTTTCTTTTCATGAACTAGTTCTTGCCAAGGCTCGTCTATGGTTCTTTTATACTCTATCTTGTACTCTCCAATGAGGTAATTTGCCCCTATATTTAAATCCACTCCTTCTCCGATAAAGGCAAAAGCTCCGACGGTTTCCTCATTCAATAAATCAATTTCCCAAGATCCTGAAAAATTTCCATAAATGCGGCTTCGACTTTCATCAGAACCATCCACTAAATTTTCTAGACTAAAACCTTCCACATTTTTATGACTAGCTTTTATTTTTGCTCCCAGAGCCAAGTTAAGAAACATCGCCTGAAGAGGAAATAAAAATAAAAAAACTAAGCAAAGTAATAATGATGTATACCTAGTCATATAATTTTCCTTGTTCTCAGCCCATGGATGGGGTCTTACTAACGCATTTCTATCGTAATCCAGAAATCTTTTTAGTTATTCAAAGTTGCCAAAAAATCAATTTGGTTTCTTTATAACCCTTTTGCACTAATTATAACGCGCGATCACAAAAATGCTATAAGAAAAATCTATATTTTTTTAAAAAGATAGGATTTGGATGTAGGGAGGAGGATTTGGATGTAGGGAGGAGAAGTTGGATGTAGGTTTTTGTTTTGGATTAATTTTGTAGCGTAGTTTAATTTCGTGCAAAGTGTTTTATTTTCAGCGTGTCCCCCACTCGTTCGTTCCTCACGGTTCCCCCCAAAGGGGGCTGTCTGGGGTAAGTTTTTTGTTTTTGGCCTGAAAGGCCTATACAACCTAGCCCAGGGCAACGCCCCATATGTGTCAACTTAAGCCGTAAGTTGTTGTATTTTCTTTGCCGCAGAGCGGTAACATACTATAACCAGGGGGTTTAACCTCATGGTTATCATTAAAGAATAGCGCTTTGGTTGTTCTTCGTAGCCGTAGCCGTGATCGTAGTCGTCGCCGTGACCGTGACCGTGACCGTGCCCGATTTTAATCTCGGTCACGGTAACACGGTCACGGTGACGATCACGACTACGGTGACGATCACGGCTACGGCTACATTTTTCAAGGACTTACTTGCATCAATCTTCCATAAGACATCTCTGAAAAAGAGAATAAATGCGGCGGTATTCATCGTACCAACCACTTGCTGTCCGAAAGCTGTGAGGCTCGACGGGGTAAGAAGATAGTTCCCAATTTTCTTTTTTCAGTTCAATAAGTTTTTGAGCTAATCGAACAGAATCTTGATAATGGACATTGGAGTCAACCATACCATGACAAATTAAGAGATCTCCTTTTAGTCCCTGGGCAAAATAAATGGGAGAACTTCGTCGATAGGATTCAGGATCAGTGGTGGGAGTATTGAGAATGCGAGCAGTGTAGGGATGATTATAATAGGCCCAGTCTGTTACAGGTCGAAGAGCTGCTCCACAGCGAAAAGTATCAGCATGGAGAAACATTGCCATAAGAGTTAAAAAACCTCCGTAAGATCCGCCGTAGGCTCCGATTTTTTTTGGGTTGATGCCATGACTTTCACTTAGATAGAGAGCTCCATCAACGATATCGGTGAGATCTTTGCCTCCCATATGACGGTAGATCGCAGTGCGCCAATCGCGGCCATATCCCGCAGAAGCTTGGTAGTCAGGATCAAGAACTGTGAATCCTTTTTCTAAGAGAAGATGGTGGAACATGTATTCTCGAAAATAGCTACTCCAGCCTTTGTGAGCATTTTGTAAATAGCCCGCTCCGTGAATAAAAATAACCGCCGCTCCATTACTTTTCTTAGGACTGTAGAGACGGGCATAGACTTGTTTTTGCTCTCTATTTGTATAAGTGATAATTTCTGGTTTTTGCCAAGAGAAAGAGCGGAACTCTTCGCTACGGCCATCCCATAAATCTTCCCAGTTTTGGTTTTGGTGAATGCGGAGAATTTTTGGTTGGTTGGAGAAGTTGTAAAGATCTAGCATAACCGTTTCGCTTTTGTTCATAATAACCGCGTGGCGACCTTCTTTTTTTGTTAGAGCAGTCCACTGACCACCTTCTATAGGCATTCGATAAAAATGCGTTTCCCCCGGATGAATTTGATTGCAGTGAAAGTACCAAAATTTTCCGCTACCACTTTCCCATGGATTAGAAATCTCACATTCTCCGCTAATTAGAGCAGAGAGTTTTCCTTCTTTGATATTGTAAGAATATAAATTTTGATAGCCAGAGTGATCAGAGAGAAAGAGAATGGATTGGCCATCTTTTTTCCAAAAAGCTTCACAATTAACATAAGGTTTTACGGGAGTAGAGTAAGGGTAGGAGTGAATCCAAGCTTCGTCATAGTGGTGATGAACTAATTTCCATTCTTGAGTTATCGGGTTAACTAAGACAATCCATTTATCTTTGTAATCTAGACTATAAATTGTAAGCAAGAGTTGCCCTTGAGGCGAAAATCCTCCTGGAACTATGCGCAAAGGACGAGAACCATGGTGAGAAGAGAGATAACTTTTGTCTTTTTCGGACAAACTCTTTTTGATTTTTTCTAGGCGGTCAATTGACAGGAAGGGAAGATTACGAAAATCTATCGTGTGAACTACATTTTTAAATCGATCATAAATAACTAGGCTTTCACTTTCTGCGTTTTGTTGACCCACTCTGCTTCGGGCAGGTTTACTTTTCACATAAGTTTCTTTATTGATGATTTCGGCATAAACTGTTTTTTCTCCGGAGGATTTGGGAGAGAGGACAAGAGAGACAAACTGTTCAGAAGGAGAAACATCTAAGGCATAAGTTAAATGAGAGTGGCCAAGTTGTTGCCCTTGACCAAGGTAAGTCGGAGAAGGAATTTGCCACTTTCCCAGCACTTGCTGCTCTCTTTTTTCTTCTTCTTGGAATGCTTGCGCTTGATGAAGGTTATCTACATAACCAAGAAGTTTCCGTTCTTCTGAGATATACCAACTATCTTCCTCTAGAGGAGCAGAAACCCAATGAAAATCTGTTAGTTGAATAATTTGTCCAGATCGTAGGTTATAGGAAAAAAGATTATCTCCCTCTCGGAAAATAAAATTTTCTTCTCCCAGAAAGCGAACAAAGGTTAGCCATTCTTTTTTCAAAATTATAGGCTGGAGAGAAGTCCCTTCTTCTTTTTTCCATAGATTCCCATTGATTTCGTATATTTGAATTTTTTCTTGCGAGTGAACGCGGTCGATAAAAGCCCAAGGGCGTAGTTGTCCGCTTAGCTTTTGAAGTTCTCCTGTCTTTGTGTGAAGTTGGTGCCAAGTGGCAGGGGCAGGATACTTTTGAGGAACTTTGAGTAAAACCCACTCTTCTTGGTCGGTGAAGGCAACTTGCTCAGGAATTTTTCCTATCCAAGTAGGGTCTTGCATAATTGTGTGCAAGTCCAGATTTTGGGCCAAAATAAGAGGACAAAGAAGAAAGACAAGAGCAATGTATTTTAGCAGCATATTAATTCCTTGATTGTGAGAAACCTAAATTCGGCAGAGAAAAAAGCGGGATTCAAATAAAAAAGCCGCGAAAAATTCGCGGCTTTTCTTATAGCAATAAAGAAGTACTACTTCTCATTACTTTGTTAAATCATTTTGAAATACGTCAGTAGCTTTCGGCCACGATATCATCTTCTGTATCATGGAGTCCATCAGCTCCTGCACTACGCACCTCATAGGTGTCCGTCTCCTCTCCATAAGGAGTCGTGATTCGAACTTCAAAAGGAGTTCCCCATGTATCTTCGGATTTGTCTCTATCTTTAGAGGCTGATCGTGTTTGACTACGAATAAAATCGGCCCAACCAGATTGAGACTTTCTAGGGACGCGGTTATTCATAATCATGTACTCCATGTAAATCATACGGCTAATTGTATTGACTTCATGGCGTGTGACTGTTGCTTTAGCCAAGTTGCTAAAAAAATCAAGCATTTTTTTACCACCCATAGCGCCTCCTTGAAGCACCAAAACGGTAGTAAGGATCCCTGTCATTTTCATTAACATAGGGCTTTAACCTCCTTCCCGAGATCTTGCACGCGGTCTGTTGCTAGATTGTCGAACTGGATTCCTGTGAATATATCATATTTAATAATATCGTAGAACTCTTGCTTACTCAAATAGAGAAGGGTCGAATCAGTTTTTGTGATGACACTAGCCGTTCGAGGAATATGTTTGATTAAGGCAACTTCCCCAAAGTAATCGCCTTTGCCCAAGGTTTTATCCCAAACAACTTCTCCATCTTCGATTCGCTGAATAACAACTTCACCTTTTTCAATAATGAAAAATCTATTTCCCTCGTCTCCCTGCTTGAAAATAATTTCATCTGCTTGGTGTACCTCTCGGTGAAGCTTTAAAACAAGAGAACTCGCTTGGCGAGGAGCAAGATGAGAAAAAATTTGAGTGTCTAAGATTAAATGGCTAAGACGGATCATATCAGTAATTTTTTCTTTTCCACCGACGGCAGAGAGAACAAACTGATCAAAATACTTTTTCTCTAATTCTAGTACAGTCGTTGCTTCCAAAGCTTTGACAGTTGCCGTCCGTGGGATGTCATCCACTAAAGCGATTTCTCCAAAGGAGTCTCCCGTCTCCAGAACGTCAACCGTTCTTTCCAATCCACTGGAATCTTCAATCATAACCGCGACTTTACCAGAAACGACATTGTAAAATTCGGTGCCTTTTTCTCCTTGCATAATGATTTTACGCCCTTTGGTAAAGCGACGTAGATGTAGATGTTCGCAGAGTATGCGTAGTTCATCTTGATTTAGCAGGGAAAAGAGAGGTATTTCTTGAAGATACTGAATAATTTGTTCTTTTGCTGGTACTTTCTTTTTCCCTATCTCGTTAGCTAAGCGGGTTGCTTTCCGTAAAGGAGTGCGCATCACTGAAGCTAAGTTCAAAATACCAATCAAAAAAGTTCCCAAAACCAGTATGACCATAGGAAAAACTATAAGGAAGAGGCAAAGAGCAACCAAAGCTTTTCCCCAAACCGGCCCACTAGAGTAAATGAGAGTGGTTAAGAGAGCTAAGACACTAACATTGGAAATTCCCCAAAAATATTGAATGAAGCCATAAAGCCAGACTAAGCTTAAAACGGACATGAATATGTAGTAGTCTTCTTGAGGAACTTTTGTTTTGAAATTGAAAATTCCCGTCACGAATTTTTTTCGAAGGAAAGTCGTAATCTGTTGAAGATTATGAGCTCCTTGTCGAATAGAAAGAATCGCCCGAATTAAATCACTTTGGTAAAGAGGACAAATGCTCATAAAAAAGACAATGAGACAAACTTGCTGCATTAAAGAGATAAGAGCATCTTGGTCTATATGCTTGCCTAGCTCTAAAAGAGGGAAAAAAAACAGAAAAGGGAAAAAAATTCGAGCGGCATAGAGCCTTCCTGTTACTTTAGGTCCTGCTTTTACAATGTCATCTAATTCTAAGGCTAGATAAAGTACCCCATAGTGAAGTTTTAGATGAGGACGAATGGCTTGGCAGTTGTGGTAAGAAAGGATATGAGCACTAAATAAATTTTTCAGAGAAATTAAAAGAGAAAAGGTAAACCAAAGAGTTAAAATGGAAAGAAGGTAAGAAATAAATTCAGCACCTTCTCCTGCCTCAGGAGAAACCGGATATACTTGAAAAATATTGAATTTCTTCGGAGACATGCTGGAGAAAAGTTGAATCAAAGAAAAAACTCCGAATAAAACCAAAAACAAATAAGAAGATAGTGCTCCGGCAAGTGTTTGTAAAAGCTTACTGTCAAATGGTCCAGCAATGTTTTTTAACTTGAGGCTAAATAAACTTCGGAATTTTTTAACTTGATCCGCCAGTTTACTTTCCTTTTGGTAGACATCTAGCTCATGCCTGATCTCTTTTGCACAGTCTTCTTGCAAGAATTTATTTGCATTGAGTTTAATGATTAAATCGAAAATCTTTTGAAAATTACCTGCTCCGTGCTTTTCAAGTTGAGCTTGGAGGATGTCGGAAATTGTTTTTGTGCCATCTAGCTCTTGGAGCATTTTGGCTTCTGCCTGGTCGAGTTTTAAAAAATACTGGCTACTTGTGTTTTTCAAGTAGATAATATTCTCTCGAAAAGAGATAAACTCAGCCTCTTCGATTAAGGCAGGTTTTAAGTTTTCTAAGTCTAATGTTTCTGTAGCATCCATATTATTTCCTAAATACGAAGACGTTCTTAAAACAGCTTCAATTACGTGAAAATATTATAGAGTGAAAATATAATATTGTCAATTCTTTCTCTAGCTGATGACATACTCTAATGAATAAAGAGATTTTCTTAGCCCAATTCTTGTGCTAAGATATTTTGTATAACGAAATTTTTTAGGAGAAATTCAAAATTATGACAAAAAAAATTTTTCTAACTCTTTGGGGGGGAATTTTTCTCTCCTGGATATCTTACGCTTTTTTTATGTACGCAAGGTTGCCGGAAGAAATTGCTACTCATTTTGATGTTAGTGGACAAGCAGATGGATGGGGACGGAAAGATACTTTTTTTTCCATTTTTTTAGGAGTGGCAGTTTTTCTCAATCTGGTTTTTCTTTTTTTACACTGCTCTGGGGTTCGTAAAATTCCCACTAGCTTAATTAATCTTCCCTGGAAAGAATACTGGTTTGCTAATGAGGAGAGAAAAGCCCAAGCCTATCAACGACTTGAGCTTTTAATGGCAGCAACAGGAGTTTTTCTCAATACTCTTTTTCTTATGGTTTTACACATGGTAATTGCAAAGTCTTTTGATCCCAACTCCAGTATATTTGGGTCTCTTTTTCTCGGAGTTATTTTAGGGATGACAGTGGGGTTCTTGATATCTCTATTTTACTTGGTGAAGCCTCCTCGACAGTCGGAAGCGACATTTGACTAGGATATTTTTCCCCATAAAAAAACTGGATATCGTAGTAGTCCATACTGGGAGCGGCGTAGTTTAAGTCGTAGGTATCAATTCCTAAACCTAAACGGTGCCCTTTTGAAATGTCATAAGAAGTTGTAACCAAGTCGAACTTAACTTTCCTTGGCTCATTTGGCTTAAGATCATACAGAGTAACAGGACCATGAGTAATAAGAGTTCCTGTTCCTGATTCATCGACATCGTAAAGATGAGCTATCAACTGTATTTTTTGAGCTTTTGACTGAACCCAAAGATTAAGTTGACCGGATCCTCTTAAACGAAGAGACGATTCTAGTTTAGAAGAAAGGTAAACCAGAGAAGAGCTACGATCTGTTAGGGGAAACCAAGTTTGGATCTTAATAGGTGTATAGGCTTCAAAGATAGCTCCGATTACAGGTATGCCTGTATTAAGTCCTGAAAAAGTACTTGAGCTAATCTCGTTAGACTTGTTTTCCAGGTTAAGCTCTTCTCTTAAGCTACCTTGTTCCCAAAAAGGTCTTTCCTCTAAGTAATAAGTTTTTCCCCGTAAAGAAGGAATGGGCCATGCCGGAAAGCTCTCTCGAATATTTTTGTTTTTGACCACCATATGAACAGGCTTTTCCTGCATGATCCCATTTTTTTGTCCCTTTAACCAGTAGTCAAACCAAGCGTGTGCTTTTTCCCAAACATAGTTTTTTTCTCCAATGAGCCCACCTAGCTCAGCGGAGGCGTGTATTCCTATGTTAAGATCTAAGCGTTTGGGAACCGTAAGGCGGCTGAAGAAATCAACAACAGCATTGGGGGCAAACATTTCGTCTTGTAAATTATTGCTAATATAAATAGGAGTCTGGCGAGCATTGATTTGTTCGATAAAACTACTCGGGGAACGCTCTGCCGTCCAAGCCATTGTTTTCTCTATATCACGATGCAAAAGAAGGTTTTCATAGTTTTCCCAAATCATCGGATGCATATTACCGGTTAAGTAACCAGAGCCCAATAAAATAGTAGACCAGATAAAATGAGGGGTTTCACTTCCGTAGAGAGAAGTGGCCAGATTTCCCCAGGTACTCATGGCAACGGCTGTTTTTAAACGCGAATCGTGAGCTAAAGCAAGTAGAGCCATCCCTGAACCATAAGATATTCCACTAACTCCGATGTTCTTTTGGTCAACCGGCGTATTTGCGATTAACCAATCTAAACAGACGGAAACATCTTTCATATCCTTAGGACCCGCAACCGTAACCATTCCTTCTGATTCTCCCCAACCGCGAGAGCTATAGCTGAAAACAATATATCCCTTTTCGGCAAACAACTTAGCTTGGACTTTATATTGGTGCTCGTCTCCTGTCCAACTATTGGCAAAAATAATCGCTGGAAAGATTTGGTCTTGCTTTTCTGATATAGGAATAAAACAGTTCGCCGATATCTTGGTCCCATCATAAGAAGGAAAATTAGTTTCTTGGTATTGGTATTTCTGAGCAAATGATATGCTTGTGAGAAAAAATAGAGAGCAGAAAAAATAGCTCAACTTGTTCATAAGAACCTCCCGTTTTGTATAAAAATTAAAACATAAATTACTTTAACAAAAAAAGAGGATTTTTTTTAAGAAAATTAAATTTTTTTTGATTTAGGGTTGACTTTCTAAGGAGTTTTATTTCTAATGACATAGGGCAACTCAAAAAAGAGTTGCCAATAATTTTTCAAATCATAAGGGAAAATATTTCCCTTTCATAAGTTTCTTTAAATTTTTTTCAGAAGAAACTTACATCTATAAACACTCCTTGTTATTGCCCCTAAAACATCTGTCTTGAGCCATATTCCTCGCTTTTTGTAAAACATTTAAGCCATAAGACCATGCTATTTTTATGCCTTTAAAAGCGGGGTGGAACTATAATTTACCGTGAGGACAAAAATGACAAATTATTACGATGAAATTCCTTGCTTGGACTTGGAAGACTTTACAAGTGGTATTCCTGAGAAAAAATGGAATTTTTCTCAAGAGTTGGGCCAAGCTTACCAAGAAATTGGCTTTGCCACTATCAAGAATCACTCTTTGAACAACGAGCTGATTGAAAAACTCTATGGTGCTGTGCAAAATTTTTTCTCTTTACCAGATGATATTAAGCTCCAATATGAAAAAATGGAAGCTCTCGGAGAGAGAGGCTATGTTGGGAAAGGTAAAGAAAAAGCCAAAGGCCGAAAAACCGGCGACTTAAAAGAATTCTATCATGTCGGACAAGAAGTTATCGGAGACGATCAGCTAAAAGCCAAATATTCTCCCAATATTTGGCCCAAAGAAGTGATTGAGTTTGAAAAAATTAGTTTAGAGGTGTATCGAACTCTGGAAGGAATTGGAAATCAAATTCTTCGAGCGGTCGCTCTTTTTCTAAACCTAGAAGAGGATTATTTTGATTGCAAAGTAAAAAATGGCAATAGCATTCTGCGAGCGATTCATTATTTCCCTCTTATTGGTGAGGTCGAAAATGATGCGGTTCGTGCAGCAGAACACTGCGACATTAACTTAATTACCTTACTTATGGGAGCGAGTGCAGAAGGGTTAGAAGTTTTGCGCAAAGACGGAACTTGGATACCTCTTAACGCAAAACCAGGTCAGCTGATTGTTAATGTAGGAGATATGCTCTCACGTTTAACCAACAATAGGCTACGTTCCACTGTTCATCGAGTGAGCAATCCTCCGATGGAAAAAAGAGGCGTTTCTCGCTACTCTATTCCTTTTTTCATGCACCCTTGCCCCGATGTTGATTTGTCTTGCTTGCAAAACTGTATTGATTCGGACCACCCTCAAATATACAACGCTATTACAGCAGAGCAATTTTTAGAGGAACGATTGGTCGAAAATGGACTAAAAGTTTAGGCCGTGACCTAGGCAAAAAAATATGAAATCAAGGGGAATCCAAATCGGGTTCCCTTTATTTCCAAAACTGCCACCATTTTTTGTTGACTTTTTTTTCGCAGGGAGAACACAAAAAGAGCAAACGTCCCTGGTAATTAAAAACAACCCCTCCTTCTTCTCCCATTACTATATGACAACGAGCACATTGATTGAAGTTTTGTCCCGTAGTTTCTTTTGTTTCCATCCCTGAGCTCTCTCCCCCTGCTCGTAAATGGGCAATGTACATCAACTCATTTAAGGCGATTTTGCTTTCGGGATCGTATTGAAGAGATTCCTTTAAAAGAACTTCCGCTTCTTCTACTTTACCTAGCTCAATGTAAACAAATGCCTTTCCACGCAAAGCCATTGCGTACATAGATGCAGTAGTATGAGCTCCAACACCTTTGACTTCATTATATTGAGCTAATGATTTAGAAAAATGCTTAAGACAAGCGTAAGCATGACCTTTCTCATTATAAAAAATAGCATGATGAGGTTCCAAATTTTGCCCTTGCTCCAAGTATTCAATTGCCTTCTCATAGTTTTTCATTTTGACCATGATAAAACCTAAATGATAGTAGGCACGAGCGTAGGCGTTGGGCAACCACACCAACTCTTCAGAGACAGTTTGGGGATCTTTTTTTTCCCATGTGATATAATGAAGAAAGTGTTCTTGGTCCCAGAATTTAATGTAAAGCTTATCATCTTCCTTGTATTCAAAAACATAATCACCGGGAGTCTGGGCAACAACTTCATCTAAAATCTCTAAAGCTTTAGGAAGTTGGCCGTTCATCAAAAAGCTCAAGGAGTTTTGTACTTTTTGAGCGTCTTGTTCTTCTTGTTCGCTTCTCATTTTTAATTCAATTCTAGCTAGAGTTAAAGGAGTTCCCGTGAAAAATATACTCTTTTTTTTTAGAGTAACGAAAAAGAGTATTTTTTTCAAATAAATATCCTATCTTTCAAAAAATTTCCTGAGTAGCATTAAGTAAAGCCGATAGCCTTTGGATTTCCTATCCCTCCGTAGTAATTTTTGAGAAGAAAAGAATTTCACGCAAAGACGCAAAGATCGCAAAGAAGAAGAGAAAAGTTCCTGTTAATAAAATGAAACTTCACCCTTCTCTCATTTTTTTTCTTCTTTGCGATCTTTGCGTCTTTGCGTGAAATTCTTTTCTTCTTTCCATTTTCTTTTACGACGGTGAGCAACAAGTCACAAAAATTATGTGTATAAAAGTTAGCTTTTAAGCCCATTCATGTGCTAAAGGCCCAACAGTTGAAATCGATCTTTTAGAGAGTCAGAAGATTTGTTATGATATAAAAGTTAGCTATAAAACAAAAAATCATCTCGTTTCTTCAGAATGGTTTCCTTGAAAAGGTCTTTTTATGAAAAAGAAAGCTTTAGAGCAGTTTTATCGTCAGCTTGACCTCGCTACTCATGATCGTTTTCCTGGGAAAAGAAGCGATTATTTGTGTTTGAAAATACGTAGTGGAGGAAAAGACCAGAGGTTATGGGATATATTAGGCCCCGAGATTGCCACTCAAGTCAGCAGTTGGCCAGAATGGTCAGCCGCTTTATCTCCCGGAAAAAAAGAAGGCACTAAATTTAGTCGCTATGACCAGCGTTCAGGAAAAGTGGATGTCCCCAAAAAATTTGGCGATTTAAATTCTCGTTTTCGAGAAACAGGAAAATGGCTACACCAACGCACTCAGGAGTTAATGGATCAATCTATCACTTACAGTCTAGAACGTTTTTACCAACATTCCCAATACCAGAAAGCAATTGCAGATCTAATTCAAGTGTTACCGACCAATCGTTTAGGAAAAATTGAAGAAGCTTTGCCTCTTCTTGATGCGCTCAATCCAAAAGCTCTGGAAAAAGATGTACTTTCATTTCTTCGCTCAGAAACTCGTTCTTCCTTTGACGAACTCCTGCGTCTTCCTTTTCCTTACGATGAACATAAGCCCTTTGAGCAAAATTTGGCTTTGATCATGCGGGTTCAAGTTCAACTAAAGGGGCTTTACCAAGACCGCGTCTCTCGATTAATTGCTTTGGCCGAAAGACAGTTTCAAAGTTTTTGGAAGGACGAAATTTTGGGCCAAGAAATTTTGCCTAGAATTCGTGAATTGGTTCATAAACAAAGTTTTTGGGATAAGCTTTTATAGGGGATTTCTCAGTAGAAGAAAATAGTTTTTATTATATTTAACATTTTTCCTCGTTTTTCTTAATATTTTATTGGATTTTCTATGAAAACTATAGTATAAAAGAAAATCGAAAACAAGATGTAATGTCTTGGATATATTTTTGCTAGTTTTGACTCTTTATTTGAGATATTTGAGATTAGGTGGATGTGAACTTACGATTGGCAGATAGCTACTTAGAACTGATCAAGACCTCATCTAGGAGTACTTTGGGTGCTCCCGGAAATTTCCTAAAGGAAATTTTCAGACAAATATAGAAACCTAAGCAAATGTACAAAACTTAATTTTTCTCTCACAAAAAGAGAAGAATGTTTTGTCAAAAAACTAACCAAATGCTTATTCGTTTTAACGATTAAGCAAAATAGAAGAAAACTATTTTTCTTCTTTCTAATTATTATGTTTTTCAGCTACCAGTATGGTTAGTGACCGGCCGGCCGCTGATTTTCTATGTTTATATGTGACAAAAGGAATATTAAATGAATATTTATGTTGGTAATCTACCTTTTTCTCTCACTGAAGGTGAGTTAGAAGACTTGTTTTCTGAATTTGGTGCTGTATCTAGTGCCAAGGTTATCTCTGACAGAGACACAGGTAGAAGCAAAGGTTTTGGATTTGTCGAAATGTCTGAAAAAGATGAGGCAGAAAAAGCCATTGAAGAGCTTGATGGAGCCGAAGTACAAGGAAGAACTCTTAAGGTAAATGAAGCTAAGCCAAGAGAGAATCGTCCTCGTAGACCTCGCTACTAAAAGCTTTACCTGAAAGATGGGCCTTTTGGCCCATCTTCGGGTTTCCTAATCCCCCCTATTCCCCTACCTAAAATTACTTCCTCCATTCCCCTCTCTTTTAAAACTCCTAAATCACAATCTTTAAAAGCATTTTTTTACTTTTAGCGAATTTTTCTCTGCGCTTATTTTTATGCTTATAGCGCTGTTTAAAAGGGATTCTCTCTTTTTTGAAGAGAAAAAAAGAATATTTTTTTTTGACAGAAAGAGAGTTGATGTTGTATTATAACATTGACAAAATAAATATAGGATCTTTTGCTGGAAGTGAATGGAGCAGAAAATGTCTCAAGTAGTTGATTTAGGTAAATATTCCTTTACTCTATTTTCTCCTCTTCTTTTTTTAGAAAAAAAAGCAGGAGTTAGTAGATACCAAGCTTTTGGTGAGCTCAAAAAAAAACCATCCTTGCCTCAATCAACTGAGATGGAAGGTAACTTACTCTTTACAAAAGAACAGAGTATGGGAGGAGTAGATGAAAATGGAATTATTTATATGACCTACAAATACACTCTTTCCTTTTGGGACAACTGCAATACTTTTGGCAAAATTTTAGCACAAGGAAAAATGGGGACAGAACCCCAAATAGAAGATTTCTGTATGGTCTAAAAAAGAAGATTTTTTTATTCAGGAGAAAAATCTTCTTTTTTATAAAAATGTGGTGAGAAAACCCCTAAGTCTTTAGCTTAGAGGATGAATCATCGCAGCAATCAAGGCAGCCTATGAGGCTAAAACTCAAAATCCAAACGCATATTTTCAATTTATTCGTTGTCGCTTTCTTTCTGGTTTTCCTTATCGCTTTCTTTGTCTATTTCTTTGTTTTCTTCATTCTCTTCTTGATTTTTTAAGTCACTAGAACTGGATTTCTGTTTAGGAAAAGAAGGTTTTTCCGTTTTCCATTCTAACGAAAAACTATTTTTATTGGGAGAGCTACTGGGAATTTCAATATCTTTCCCTTTGTTCAAAGCCTGACGTAATTTAGGCCAAGAATCGTCTGTCAATAGAACTGTAAAGCCATCTTCCAATATGGTAGCACAGTCTTCTTCTTGGCGAGGACAAAAAGCAAGATAAAAACCATTTGTCCAGAGAACTTCTTCATCTTCTGAAAAGACTTCTGGATTACGCTGATTGGCATGCCAAACTAAAGCACTATCTATTTCAGGTTCTATTTCACAAAGAAAAGCAAAGGGAATATCTCGAGGAATCTCTTCTAGTTTTTCTTGGTATTCTGGAAAAAATTCGGGATCTATTTTTAAAGTTACCTTTTTTTTCTCATGATCTAACCAAGCAAGAGCTCCTTTTAAAGAAATACGAGGTAACTCCATTAAGGCACTTCCTTCGTTTTCTTCTGCTACCTCTGGACGGGCCCGAGAAGTCCAATAAGGAAAGGGGTAAAACTGATAGGTTTTACCCAATCGGTAAAGAATACGCCCGACTCCAAATTCTTTAACCACTTCCATTTCTTTCTCTGTTAAGAAAATAGCAGTTAGATACTCATAGGGGTAGTTGACATAGATTCCGTCGTATTGGTGGTTTGTCGGATTAGTGTAGGCAATACCTTTAAAATCTTCTCGACCAAGAAAACCTTGACCTAATTCTGTATACTCGCCAGTATCAACAGTGTTACCTTCCTGAGCTAAGGGCAAAAACTGTTTAATAAGGTCGAGTAAATCTCGGGGATAATCATGAGCTCTTTCTTCTTCTTCGCAATATATGGTAAAGATAAGTTCTTTTTGGTGATAAACACTTAAGCCTCTTGTCACATATGTCCAGCAACGTAAAGGATAGGAGCCAATAATTATATCATGGTAGTAAATAGAAACTTCGAGTTGGTTTTTAACTAAGGAAACCTTACGAGGAAAATGAGGGTGCCATGAAAAAAGACGTAGGGGTAAATGCTGGATTAAAAGAGCGCAGCAAGCATCAAAATTATCTGCTTCTAAGTTTAGCCTGTATTTCTTTTGGAACTTATCCTCTAGAGTAAGCCCTTCTTTTTCTAGGACTAAAATCTTGCTCATTTCTTTCCATTTGACTTCAGTAGGTTCAGTAGAGCTAATCCGCCCAATTCCATTGGAAGAAATAACAAAACCACCTTCTCTAATATTAATAAAGCGACGAATAAGCCAAAAGGCGATAAGAAAAAGAGATGTTGCTGTGATGAGGCTACTGACAAAGTCGGGTAAATCTAATAGGTAAGCTTCTTTTTGAATACTTGTGTATATAGTAAAGCAAGCTGATGTTAAAAACACTAAGGATAGAAATAGAGAAATCCAACCTAAGCGTAGAGGTTGAGGAAAAGAAATGCACTCTCCCTTTTCTAACGACTCCAGATGACGTTGGTGAAGATGAGGTCGAGCTAAGTAGCTGAGTTTCTGAAAAAGAGAGAAAAGATCTGTCATTTGGGCCACATGGAGCTTTTGTCCTTTTGTTGTAATAACAGTTAATCTTTCTCCTTCTTTTTGCAAGGCTCGGAAGAAACGAATAGTTTGAATTTCGCCATAAGAGCAGGTTTGTCTTTTTCCTCCCTCTTGCCAGGCCAAAGCATGAGGAAGAAGAGATATTTTATCGACCCCCCTTTGTTTATAACTCCGGAGGAGAGAAATAAGAATAAAAAAAGAAGGGACAATAGTAAGAGAAATCCATATATTTCTTGAGAAGGACGGATCCCAGCCACGATTAGTGAGAAAATCATGCCCCATCAGTCCTATAATTGACAAAACTGTAAAACTAATTCCAAAGTAGGCGGTATAAAGAAAACAACCTTGCATTTTATACCGACGTTTCGGAGTGAATTCGTAATAACTTTCGCCCATTCCAATTTCCTCTTACCTTCGATTACTCAGAATAATTCAGAATTGCCCAGAGCCTACTCTTGCTCTTTCTTGTTCTCATGTTCAAAAATCTCCCGATTGGCAGGAGATAGTAAAATACTAAGAAATACACTTGCTCCCAAAAACTCTCTTATTTCCCCTCTTTTTCCGGAAGGCGTTTGTGCAGTTATGAAAAACAGAAGAATAAAACAAATGATATGAATAGGACGAGGGATGGGAACAGCACAACTGTCCATTATTCTCTTTGCTTTAGGGGATTTAGCATAAAGAAGAGGAACCAAACTCAAATAAATTCCTATTAAAATCCCTAGAATAAGACCAAAAACTAGCTTGTTAATCTTTACTTTTCCCACTCGAATATTATGTAGATTCAACTCTCCTTGAGCATTGATACTTTTTAATCCTTCGGGAGTTTCTAGGTTAAAAATCCTTTGTCCCCAAGAAATTTCTTCCCCAGCTCCGAATAAAAAGACCAAACTACAAGCTCCCAGAAATCCCAAAAAAAGATAAGTTTTTTCTGAGCGAAGCAGAACTAGCCGTCGAAAGGAAATACTGGCCCCTGCTGCTAACGCAATTACTGTAAGCCATTCGATAAGTCCATCTTCCATTACATAGAAATTTCGAAAAACAGACTCATCAACTATGGCTAAGTAAAAACCAACGAGTACAAGAGTAGAGACAGAGCCAAAAAAGAAACTTTCAAATTTAGTTGCAAACCCTTTGTTCTTTAGCACGAGTAAAGCCTTTATGAAAAATGAGTTGTACTGCCATCCAAATCAATACGAAGAGAGATATTAACGCAGCAAGAGGATCGACAATATAGTCAAAAAAATTATTAGCGTAAGACAGATTTAGGTTAAACGCAATGATGTAAGCCAAGAAAATATAGAATAGCTGGCTTTGTTGGAAAAGAAGAATTAAAGTTAAACCAGCGGTTATGATAAACCATCCAGAAAATCCATAGCCCAGATAGTAAAGATCAAAAGCTATCAGAGAAAATGAAGAAGCATATAGGCTTAAGGAAAGTAAAAGATTCCACGCGCAGAGCAAAGCAAAATCTTGAGAAGAAAAAAGCTTTACTCCTTTTAATTGTTTCCCTAGAAAAATCCCTAAAAGAGCAATTGTGCCTATTGAAAAATTTGGTAATAGAGAAAGGGTATACTGAGCAGGACTAAGTGTTGGCAATGGAATAAAAACAACTCCAAGAGAGAATAGAACAAAAAATTGCTGAGCTTTTTTTTTCATCCGAAAAAGCTTACCTAAGTTATAGCTGAACAAAACAGTGAGCATAGCAATTGAGACAAATTCTATTATTCCGTTAATGGTGCGACTCCCTCTTGTTCTTTTATCCATGCATCATTGAAAGTAATGTGCTTGATATGAGCTTTATGATAGGTATAGCTTATATGATAGAAGCCTTGCTTATCGCGAATTAACGTCGGGTAAGAATACTTCTTTTCCTCTGCTTTAGTGGTAAAAGGAGTGTGCTCAATAGTTTTTAGCTTTATCCAAGTTTTTCCTTCATCGTAAGATATCACAATACTCAGGTCATTGCGAGCAATGAAAGAGTAGTTAATTACACCTAGATAATTTCCATTAGGAAGTTTGAGCATATCAAAGCCTGAGTTTGGATTAGGCAAGGTCGTATCTTCTAAAGGAGACCAAGAATAACCGAGATCTTCGCTTTCTGTGCGTAAGATAAACTTTTTATTTCGAGAAGGGCCACTGTTGCGTAAGAATGAAACCAGCTTGTTTCCTTCTTTGTGTATTAACGAAGGCTGAATAGCTTTTTTATGAGCCTCGGACATTTTTCTAATTTGATAATGAATAGTGTGCTCGAAAGGTTTTACCCAAACGACTTGAGACGTTTCCGTTTCAAATTCGCGGTAAACAGGAAGCAAGAATGATCCATCATTGAGAAAAAGAGCTTGGTTTTTAACATTGTTTGTCAAATTTAAAAAAGGAGTTAGCTTCATTTTTCTAGTTCTGCTCCAAGTATCTCCGTCGTCTAAAGAGTACTTGTAGTTTAAGGAGGTCATAGACCAGCCACCAATGGTGGTCGAAGAAAAAAATAGCCAGAGACGTTTTCCATTTGAAAAAATAACTGAGTTCCCTAGTTTTCGGACATGCCGACGTAATTCTCGGGAGCATTGTCGCCGATCAATGACTGTTTTTGGAGAACTCCAAGTGCCATTTTCGAAAAAAGAAGAGTAAATACAAACGTCTTGTGCTCCTTCACTGGAGCCAGAATACCAGAGGCAAATAGTTTTTCCGCTGGGGGTCGTTGAAATAGACGAGACATGCGACATTCTATTTTCGTGGAGTTCATTAATGAAGCCCGCTTGGTAAAAGGGTTTTTCAGAGAGAGAAGAAATTTTTTTCGTCTCGAACACATCAACTTCGATTTCACTGTTTTCCTTCCAAAGTAAAGAGGTACTTTGATGATAGGGGATAAAATAGAGCAGGAAAACAAACAAAGTGACTACATATTGCGCAGTCCGGGAAAAATTCATATTGAGATCCATCTTGAAATTCAAAAAGGTATTTTAATTTTTTCTTAACGTTGGCAGTAGTATAAAGAAATTGGTAAAAGATTTCAATAGAGGAGTGAAGGAAATGTGATTTTTGAATTTTAAGAGGAAAATTTAGAGCTAAGTTCTATGAGGAATTCTACCAAATTCATCGATTACTTTGGAATAAAGAAGACGCATCGGAGGGCCCCCTAGCTCATTTGCCATTTGAATGAGCGGCCTCCTATCTGTTTGAGAGGCTACTTGGCTAAAATTTTCTTGCTCTAACACTTGAGAGACGGCATTCCAAATATCGCTAGTCATATTGTCACATCCTAAAACAAATTTCTTTAATACAGGCTTCTCACACACGGAAACAAAAAAGGGCTAAAGGATAGAGAAAATAAGAAGAAAAAACAGGCATTTGGATTTGCATATTTTTAAGGTACAGTAAAAAGAGTGCGTCTTAAAGTTGAAAAAAGAAAAAGTTCACGTAAAGGCGCAAAGACGCCAAGGAGAAAAAGAATCCAGGCAAGAGATAAATTCGAAGAATTTCAAGATCAAGAGAAAGATTTTTTACCTCTTCCTTTGCTTTTCTTTGCGCCTTTGCGTGAAATTCTTTTCTACTCAAAATTCAGTACTGTATAAATAGTGCGTAATAAACAGAAATTTTCTTCTATTTCTCTTCTTCTAGAAGAAGGCTGCACTTTAAGCGCAAACCTTGGTGTTCTCGCTTTTTTTTGAAACTACTGTAACTTCTGCTTGCACTACGTAGCGAAGAAAGCTTAGATCTCCAGCTTCCTCCTCGTAACAGATAAGGGGGAATACGTTTATCGGGCCATTGGATTTTGAAAAAGGGAGAACATACGCACCATTCAGCTACATTCCCACTCATATCATAAAGATCCCAGGTATTTGGTCTTTTGAGAGAATTAACTTGAGAAAATTTATTTTGTTTTTCAAAAGTGTTGCCCGTATGCCAAGCATATTTGTCGGCTTCCTCTCCTTCTAAGTCGTCCCCCCAGTAGAACCTCGTCACAGAACCACTGCGGCAAGCATATTCCCACTCTTCTTCTCGAGGAAGCCCAAAGTATGGTCCTAAACGAGGTAGGAGTTTAAGCTTAATATCAGCTAAACTAATATAGCTAGCTACGGCATCGGTTTCTTTGGGGCTATATTTTTCTTTTTCCCAAGGGCTTTCTTGGGTTAATTGTTGCCATTGTTTTTGATTTACTTCCGTTTGCCCAAGCCAGAAAGCTTTTTTAATTTTGGCTTTATAACGGACTTCACTTGTAGTGCGATCAACTTCATTTAAAGAAGAGCCGATCCAAGATTTTCCAGGTGGAATTAAAACCATGGTAAAGGGAACTTCTAAAACTCTAAAAGTATGAACAACTTCTAAACCTCGAGACTGGGCGTACCATTTTTGGTATTCACGAGCATAGACATTTTTGTGAGGGGAAGGAAGTTTTTCCCAAAAAGAGCTAGTAAAATCCACTAGCTGATCTTCTTTATTCCAACATTGTTTCCAAAGATCTTCTGGCCACATATGAGGAAATTCTTTTGGCCCTTCATTCTGTGAGGTTTCTTTTATTTCCGAAGGGTTTTCAAAAAACTGAATAGTTTCTGTAAAACGATTCCATTTTGTTTTAAGAGATAGATAAACGTTTTTTGCTCCTTCTTGTGACTTAGCAAAAAGGTCTTGTGGAGGTGGTAAAAGATGAGGAAGAAGTAACCACAAACCTGTATAAAGAACCAGAAGGACAATGAAAGTATTTATTAAGTGAACAGGCCCTTTTACCAGCCAGCTCGCTGTTTTTAATTTCCGTTTTTGCTTAGCCAAAACTTGAGCTAAAGTTCTTTTAGGCTTGCTTCTTACTTCTGTATCAGGAGATATGGAGCGCTTTTCGAGTTTTCTGGTTTGCCCAATGTGTTTTGATTTGAGATTAGCATTCGGATCAAAAGGAGCAAAGCCGGGAGATCTTTTAGGACGAGAGGTCGAAGAAGGAAAGTCAATCGAGGGAGAGGAAATCTGCGAAGGGCCTTCTTTTTTCTGAGTAGGCCTTGCTGGAATAGGAGAGAGAGAATCTTTCGTTAGCTCATCTTCAGGGCTGGGAAAGGAAGGTTTTAGAATTTTGCCAAGGTCTGCGTTCATCTCCCCCATAGACTGATATCTTCTACTGCTGTCCTTTTCCAAAGCCTTTAGACATATTTTTTCCACCTTTTTCCCCAAAAAAGAAAGATCTGCTCTCACTTCTGAGGGGGTAGGTATTTTTGCCCCGATAATAGCATTTCCAAGAGCAATTCCCTTAATTTGGGGAAAAGGTACTTGCCCGGCTAACATTCGGTAAAGAATTACTCCCATAGCCCAAATATCACAACGATGATCTACATTTCGAGCTCCCTGCCATTGTTCGGGTGCCATGTAAATAGGAGTCCCCATGACAACATAACTGCCGGTTAAACACTCTTCGTCAGCAGTTTGCTTAGCTAAACCAAAATCAGTAACCTTAGGAGTTTGATTGCTGCTAAAAAGAATATTTTCCGGCTTTAAATCACGATGAACTAAACCTTCTTTATGAGCAAACTCAAGCCCCTCTAAAATTTGCTGAAAGTACTCTAAACCTTCTTCTAGAGAATAGCGAGGCGATTTAAGAAAAGCCCCAAAGGTTCCTCCATCCAAGTACTCCATAATGAAATACATTTGCTCTGGATTAGCATAGTAGATGGTCATGATGTTAGGGTGGCTTAGTCCTGCCGTTATTCGAATTTCGCGACAAAAGCGTTGGTGGTCAATTTCTCGTGCTTGTTTTAGTATTTTAACAGCTTCTTTGCGTTGGACATAACTATTATGAGCTAACCAGACTTCTCCGTAGCCACCGTGGGCAATTTTTTCAATGTACTCATAACCCGGAGGTAAAGGAGGCAACTCAGGTTCTGTAGGAGGAAGAGAGACGTCTATCGTGTTTTCTTGGAGGGAGTCTATTTGAACATTTTTTATAGGCTGTGTTTTTTGTCTGCTCAAATTTTCTGATGCAAGGCGAGGGCGTTCTACAATTTCGGTAGCACAATTAGATTCAAGATCCTCGTTCAATGGCCTATTTGCTGTTACCTCTTCTTCTCTAGTTTCTCCCTCAGCAAAAAAAGAAGGCTTTTTCTTTTTTTTTCGACTGTCTTCATTCGCAAGAATTTCAGCTAGAGAAGGAGCCTTCTTTTTGACAGGTCTAGCCAATACATCCTTAACATTTTTTGCCTTTTCCTCCACCACTTTACTTTCCCTCCTTGGGTACGCCTACCATAGCTCTGCTTGAGAAATATATAAGTAAGTAAAATTAGATTGTAGAGTAACCCTTACTTACTCTATACAAAACTAACACACTTTGTTCGAATATACAAAAAATTTCTGCCTTCCCAGAAAGTATTTTTACTGTTTTGCTTGACTGCAAGTTTGCATATTTTTCCTGATTTTTGTTTATTGACAGAGAATTTGTTTTGGTTATACTTGGGTGACAGTTGCCGAAACAGCCTCAAAGTTAGCTAATTAGACAAAAGAAAGGGATTGTATGAGTGAATATATTCATCCAGAAGTTCTTGTCGATACCCAGTGGGTCGCAGATCATTCTGGAGATGAAAATGTACGTGTAGTTGAATCGAATGAAGACATCCTTTTATATTCAACGGGACATGTTGCCAATGCCATAAAAATAGATTGGCAAAATGATCTCCAAGACTCCGTTTTGAGAGATTATGTAGGGAAAGAGAATTTTGAAAAATTGCTCTCTCGCAAGGGAATTTCTCCTGAGCATACTGTTGTTTTTTATGGAGACAAGAGCAATTGGTGGGCTTGCTATGCTTTTTGGGCCTTTAAGTTGTTTGGTCATAAAAATTGTCTATTGATGAACGGCGGCCGTCAAAAATGGCTAGCACAAGGACGTCCTCTAACAAAAGATGTTCGTGAATTTCCTTCTACCGATTACAAAGTAGGGGAAATGAACGAAGAAAAAATCCGCGCCTTTCGTGATGATGTCTTCCGCCATATTGATGCAAAAAAGCCCCTCATTGATGTGCGTTCTACCGGAGAGTATACAGGAGAGCTTCTGCACATGCCTGACTACCCTCAAGAAGGCGCTTTGCGAGGAGGCCATATTCCTGGGGCAAAAAGTGTTCCTTGGTCGCAAGCCGCAAGGGAAGATGGAACTTTTAAGTCTTGGGCTGATTTAAAAGAACTCTATGAAGGAAATGCGGGACTATCATCTTCTGATGATGTTGTCGCCTACTGCCGAATTGGAGAGCGCTCTTCTCATACTTGGTTTGTTTTAACTTACCTTTTAGGGTATGAGAGTGTCCGTAATTACGATGGTTCATGGACTGAATGGGGAAATTTAGTTCGAGCTCCTATCGAAAAATCTTAAGGTGGGAGAAGTTTTTTAATGAGTAAGCTGGATGGAATTATCGCTGAATTTCAGGAGGCTCAAGGAGAAGAGCGCTTAGAAATTCTTCTTGAGTTTGCAGAAAGTCTTCCTCCTCTCCCAGAAGAGTACATTCCTCAAAAAGAGGCCGGTTTGAATCGGATTCATGAATGCCAATCTCCTGTCTTTATGTGGATTATTGTTTCTTCTGAGAAAAAAGTCAAAATATATGCTGATGTCCCCATGGAAGCTCCTACTGTGCGAGGGTTTGTCTCTATTTTAGTAGAGGCTTTTCATGAAAGTTCCCAAGAAGAAGTTCTCGCTTGCCCTAATGACTTAATTCACAAGCTAGGTTTGGTTTCTCTCTTAGGAATGATGCGGTTAAGTGGCTTGACTTCTATCATTAGGCGACTAAAACAATCTGTCATTGAGAAAAGTTAGCAACATAATTATTGCCGGAATTTTAGTAAGGAATAAAATATGTCATTTCCCTTCGTTCGTGGCCGTCGTTTACGCACAAGTGCGGCCGTTCGTGCTATGGTTACAGAAACCCACTTGAGCCCTAGCGACTTTATTGCCCCTCTCTTTGTCATGGAAGGAGAAGGCATAAAAGAAGAAATTAAGGGTATGCCTGGTTACTACCGATACTCTATTGATCTTCTTCTCGAAGAAGTTAAAGAAATCTACGCTTTAGGAATTTCTTCCGCTTTACTTTTTGCAAAAGCCGCTGATGACAAGAAAGATAATGCGGGAACAGAAGCTTTCAACCCTGATGGGCTAATGCAACGAACTGCTCGTGCCATTAAGTCGAGCACTCCTGAAATTTGTCTTATGACAGACGTAGCTCTTGATCCTTATTCCAGCTACGGCCACGATGGAATTGTCAAGGGAGAAGAAATCGATAACGATAGCACGAACGAAGTTCTTGCAAAAATGTCCGTTAGTCATGCTCAAGCTGGAGCCGATTTTGTCGCTCCCTCTGACATGATGGATGGACGTATTGGTAAAATCCGAGAAGCTTTGGAAAAAGAAGGCTACGTAAATACGGGAATCATGGCCTACAGCGCCAAATACGCCTCTTGTTTTTATGGCCCTTTTCGCAATGCTTTGGATTCAGCCCCCGGCTTTGGGGATAAAAAAACCTACCAAATGAATCCGACGAATTCTCGCGAAGCGATTCACGAGATTCTTTTAGATGTAGAAGAAGGAGCCGATATTGTCATGGTCAAGCCTGCCGTCGCTTACCTAGACATTATCAAACTCGCCCAACAAAATGTTAACGTTCCCATTTCTGCCTACCATGTATCCGGTGAATACGCGATGATAAAAGCGGCAGCCGAAAAAGGCTGGGTAAATGAAGAGGAAGCTATGCTAGAGACTCTCATAGGGATCAAAAGAGCCGGGGCTGACTTAATAGCAACCTACTATGCGAAAACAGCCGCGGAGTATTTGCGTGGGAAATAGATTTTAAAGAAGATTTTGGTACATACTAATATACACATAATCTCGCTTTGCTGGATAAACGTACATACTAGAATTTGCCTTAGGCTATAATATTTTCCTGCTTACTGGACAAAACATACATATTAAAATGTGCCTACCGCGAAGCGGTTATATAATAAAGCCTGGGGTTTCAACCCCATATGTGTCAACTTAAGCCGTAAGTTGTTGTATTTTCTTTGCCGCAGAGCGGTAAAATACTATAGCCAAGGGGTTTAACCTCTTGGTTATCATTAAAGAATAGCGCTTTGGTTGTTCTTCGTAGCCGTGATCGTAGTCGTCGCCGTGACCGTGCCCGTGACCGATTTTAATCTCGGTCACGGTGACGACTACGGTGACGACTACGGTGACGATCACGACTACAGTTTTCAAGGACTTGCGGCTTAAGTTGACAGTTATGGGGTTTCAACCCCAGGAACATGACGCCCCCCCCGACCCATGTGCTGAAGGCACTATATTTTTTGTTCCTAGGTTTCAACCGATAAAAACCTTTGTTTTAGAAAATTCTTCCTCATAACAAAAAATATCTTTGAGATTTAAAAATCTATATTTCTGATGTGCCTTCAGCACATGAACTGGAGGGAATGCTTTATTTTTCCTGGGGTTGAAACCCCAGGCTATAACATGTAACCGCTTTGCGGTAGGCACATTTCAATATATATGTTTATCCTGCAAAGCCCATTAAAATTTATGCTTGTTATGTTAAAGAAAATACCAAATTTCCCGTTTTGAAATCTTGTGTATAAAAGTAAGCCCTTTCACCCCAGAGCAAAGGAGATCAACAATGAACTATGGCTATCAAATTTCATTCCTTTTTCTCTTCTCTTTCTCCTTGCTTTTCGCAGATCCCATAAACTATCGCCAGGAAATGCGAGAATTTGTCCAAAAAATAAGTGCTTACGCCCGCACCAAAAATCCCTCCTTTGCCATCGTTCCCCAAAATGCCCAGGAGCTCCTTACAAAAAATGGAAAAGCTGATGGCCCTTTATCAAAGAAATATATTCGGGCAATTGATGGAGTCGGACGAGAAGATCTCTTTTTTGGATACACCAAAGATAACATCTCTACCCCTCCCGAAGAACAAAAGTACATGCTTCCCTTTTTAAAAAGAGCTCAGTGTATAGATCTCTCTGTTTTAGTCATGGACTATTGCTTCTCTCCGAAAAAAATAGACAGAGCTTATCAAAAAAATCAACGAGAGGGATTTACTCCCTTTGTTGCTTATCGTAACTTAGATCGCTTTCCTCCCTATCCCAAAACTGTCTACAATGAAAACTTGTACTCCGTTAACCAACTCAAAGAAGCCCAAAATTTTCTTTGCCTACTAGAGCCCTCCTCTTTCCAAACCAAAGCTAATTTCATTACTCAGCTAGAGAAAACAAACTACGATCTCCTGATCATCGATCTTTTTTTTGACGAAAGCCTAACTAAAAAAGATATCAAACGCCTAAAAGAAAAAACAAACGGAAGAAAACGCTTAGTTTTTGCCTACTTAAGCATTGGAGAAGCAGAAGACTACCGTTACTACTGGCAAAAAAAATGGAAGCACTCTCCTCCTTCTTGGCTAGAGAAGGAAAATCCTCATTGGGCAGGAAACTATAAGGTAAAATATTGGGAACAGGAATGGCAAAAGATCATTGTAGGGAAGAACTCTTATCTGGAAAGAATTTTAGAGGCCAAGTTTGATGGTGTTTATCTCGATATCATTGATGCTTTTGAGTATTTTGAGAATCAGTAGGAAACGTTCTCCGGTTAGAGTTATAGAGCACGAGCATAGTAAAACCCCATGCAAATGCGATCAATACCGCCTTAATGTGAGTTTTAAATCCATTCAAAACAGATTATTACAGGCTTCTCACACATAGAAACGAAAAAAAGCTAAAAGCAAAGAAAAATAATAGTGAAAAACAGGCATTTGGATTTGCATATTTTTAAGGTACTGCGAAAAGAGTGCGTCTTAAAGTTGAAGAAAGAAAAGAATTTCACGCAAAGACGCCAAGGAGAAAAAGAATCAAGACAAAAGATAGATTCGGAGAACTTTATCAACAGAAAGATTTTTTACATCTTCCTTTGCGATCTTTGCGCCTTTGCGTGAAATTCTTTTCTACTCAAAATCCACCGCGGAGGGGAAAAAATACAAAGGCTACAGCTTAAATTAATGCTATTTTTGCCTAGGTCTGGCGCGGCTAGACCTTATAAAGTATGGGTCTAGATTAAATGCATGTTTTTAAGGTACTACGAAAAGAGTACGTCTTAGGCTCAAAAGATAGAATCTAATCCTTCTAGACTTTCGTGATCGTTATTTTGAGGAAGAGAATTTTGAATTTCTTTTACTTTTTCTAACAAAAATTGAGCGGATTCTTTGCTATTTAAGGGTTGTGCGAGTCGACTTGACAGATCGTCTATAGACTTATTTTCGGTGAGTTTTTCCACCTGAGCGATCTTTACTTTCAACAAATCATATTGTTCTCTTAACTCTTCTAAAGGAGCGACAGGCATAGGGTTGATTAATCCATCAAGCACTTTCTCCATTTTATGGAGAAGATCAAGGATATACTGAACTCTTTTTTGGTGAAGAGGAGATAGTTTGGGTTCTTTGTTTTCCATTTCTGCTTTTGGGAGATTTTCTGATTTTATAGAAGTTACTTTTTTCTTCCCTTTAAATTTAAATTCATCGTAACCAGGAGAGAAAGGTAGAGAAAAGAAAAGGAAATAGCCCAATCCTAGAATGAAAGACGTCAAAAGAACAACAGGAGTCCAATAAGTTAGCCACCTTTTGGAAGGATCGCTGTTACAGGTAAGACTTTGTCCCTCTACATAATCCTTTACCTCTTCAGATTTAAAAACCTTGTATAATGCCCACGAAATTTTCAGACTAATGAACATTATGACAACTGCAAAAATAAGTTGTCCAAAATCAAGAGTCCTTTCTTCTGCTGTTGCAAGCGCATAAAAAACAAAACAAACAATAGCAAAAGACACAATAGCAGTAGCCCAAAATGAAAAAAAACTTGTGATGCGCATCCAAGTTAAAGCAACCGAGCTTCCTCTTACTAGTCCCCAAAGACTAAAAATCCCAACAATTACAGGTATAAGCTCATTCAATCCCTCTTTTCTTACATAGCGTAAAAAAGCTTTTTCGCCAGAAAATAGAGCTAAGATATAAGGAAGAGTGGCTAGAGTGTAAAGAAAAATCAAAAATAGCATAGAATTTTTTAAATTTTTAGGCATGAAAAAACCTTTTTATTTCCCAAGGTGAATAGTTCTGTTTAATCTGAAAAAAGAGGAAAAGCCATCTTAAGGTTTGTTTAACACAGACTTTTATTTTTTATCTTGCTCTATTTATTTCGCTGACAAATACCTCTTTCCAAATCAAAACTAAGTCTGTCAGCAACCCCAACTGCACCAAAAAACAAGAGTCCGTTCTTAATGGAGGACTTTACAGAAAACTTTATCGATTCCAAATATAAAGTTTTCTATTACAGCAAAAACTGTTCTCTTTTTTCAACAAAAATTTGCTTTCAGCATAAATAAAATTTTATAAAGAATGGCTATAAAATCCTATCAAAAAAAGAGTTCAAAAACTTACACGATGTAAGTTTTAAAATTCCCAACCGAGGTTTAGCAATTTTTCCTTGCCGTTTGTCTTAAGTGGAGAATCAAAAGGTTTTGGACATTTTAGCTTGCTCTTTTAATCTCTGAGTTTGTTGCTCCTCCATTACAGAAAAAGACTTCAATAACAAGAGGCGCTTCGTCGCTTCTTGTCAAAAATCAAAATTTCTAAACTAAAAAAGTCCAAAAACTTTTGATCCCCACTTAAGAATTGGAATGCTATTGCAAAATTCCCTCGTAACCACTCAACTACGATAGTTTACATAAAATTTTTCCATACAAGAAATAACAAAACAATCGCCACTACTACTAACACCCTTTTATCTTGCCAAAGGGGAGTTGATGAGCTTTCTGGCTTGTGGGGGGGAGTTTGATCTTTACTGGCGAGGGTGTTGGTAGAGAGTTCATAAATATTTTGACAATTCCGGCATTTTCTCTTTTTCCCTAGAGTTTCTACGCTTTTTCTTATGCAAGCTTGTTGACCACAGTGAGGGCATTGAAAATCGATGCTTTCAGGGACGAGACTTGGGTCAAAATACTCTGCTATTATTTGATGGGTTTCAAATTCCTTCAGCTTAAATTTTTTGACTAAGTTTGCAATGAGTAGCTGTTCTTCAGGCTGGAATTTACCGTCGGCAGCGGCGATTGCGACGGCGACTTTGAGAACTAAGTAGCGACCTTCGAGGTCAAGTTGACCAAGACTATTATCTAAATCTTTTTCGAGATCTTTGTACTTAATATTTTTGGATTCTTTTTCTATTTCCGAAACACTAATCGGTTGCTTAGTCATTTTTTCGTACACGTAAGAAATGCGTTTTACTTCCTCATTATCCATGACCTCATCGGCCATCATTATCCATAGCATCACTTTTTTCACTACTTCAACGCTCATACCTATTTTCCTTTCATAGCTTTTCCCTATCGAAATAACATATACTTTTAATATAGCAAATTTTTAATTGCTTCCTATAGACTTTAACTGGGACTGTCACCATTTAAATTTCACTCACCCTCTAGCCTTTGTAAAATACAGGGAGATTGATCCTCAATTACAGAAAAAGATTTCCATGGCAAGGATCACTTGCTACGCTGTTCTATATTCAATAAGACCTATCAATAAGACCAATGACATTAAGTAAGAGTTAAATAATAATACTTTTTAAAAAAATTCAAAACAAAACTTATTGCTAGATTTCTTTTTTTGTAGTATAATATAAGGCAGTTATGGAACTTTTTTAAGGAGTATTATTTTGAAAAAAAGAACATTAAGCTTTGGCTTATTTCTCACTATGCTAGCGGTTTCTTGGATAAACGCTATTCCGACAACTTTTTCTAATACAGAAATGATTGCTGATTGGGAACGTTTTGAATCTCCTCGGAGTCCGGGAACAAATCAAGATGATTGGGTAGTAAGCGGTTCGAATCTAGTTTACAATTCCAATGTAGGACAAGCTTTGGTTAGTGATTTTTCGGTAAATGGTGATTTTTCTTTTTCTACGAGAATAGTGAATAGTGGCGATAATGATCGCTATGGACTTGTTTTTGGATTCACCGACTCAGCTAATCACTATCGGCTTTCTTGGGAAGGTGGTGGCTTTAGAGAAATCAACAATGATATCGGCTTACAGCTGATTCGTGAAGTAGGCGGAACTTCCGTTAGTCTGGACACTTTGAATGTTTTATGGGCCAATGGATTAGAGTACGACTTGACTGTTTCCAGAACAGGAAGTCAAATTTCCATGCAAGTGGTTCAGGTAAATAATAGTAATGTAATTCAAGATGTTACTGTTACCGATACGACCTTTCTAAATGGTAAAGTTGGGCTATGGAACGATAGTCAAGTTACTATATATTCCAATGTAACTTTAGACACAAGTGCAGTGCCAGAGCCTTCTTCCTTGGCAATGCTAGTAATTGGCGCTTTCGGATTGATTTTTTATAAACGAAAATAGCTATAGATTGTCCCTAAGCGGCTAGTCAAAAGTCTCTTAGGGGCAAATTTTTCCTCAACCCCTTGGTATTCCTGCCACAATAAAACTTTGATTCTCACCTCTTTATTTCTACATCGCCGAATCTTCATACTATTGCGAATCTGATTCATTCAGAATATCTTGTGTTGTTTGCTCTACAAAAAAAATACTAGATAAAACGTAAAAACTTCCTTCGTGTTAAGAAAACGAATATTTTTCGTTACTTAGTTGATTTCTTTCTTTAATTTATCAATAATAGCGTTCAGATGCTATTTTTATTGTGCTGAAAGAGAACAATTTCATAAGCGTGGGGTCAAAAAATCGCGGGTGAGGAGCTGGGTTTTATGAGTGATGTAGAAGAGGGGTTTCCGACGGAGGGGAGTTTATATTCTCTGCTCGAGCGGACGGAAAAGCGGTATGGCGAAAAAACGGCAATGCAAATTAAGTTAAACGATAGCTACCAGGAATATAGCTACGCTAGTTTTATGGATCAATCTCGGGCTTTGGCTATGCGTCTGCGAGAAATGGGCGTAGAAAAGGGATCTCATGTTGGTCTTTGGGGAGAGAGCCGTCCAGAGTGGACAATCGCTTATTGGGGGATTCATTTTAGTGGGGCAGTGGTGGTTCCTTTGGACCCTCAATTGCCCGCTTCTTCGGTCGAGAACTTGTTGGGATTTAGCCAAGCGAAGATTTTGATTTGCTCTCCTGATCTATGGGAACAAGCGGTCGCTTGGAAAGAGGATTTGAACGTTTTGTCTTGGGGACAAGAGCCTTCTATTTTTTCTTGGCCAGGGGAAAAAATAGAGTTTTCTCCGCCTGATGTCGAAGAAGACGATGCGATGTCCTTGATTTTTACTTCGGGGACAACAGGAGATCCGAAAGGGGTGGTTTTAACGGGGAAGAATTTCTTGATGAACGCTCGGGGAGCAGTGGAGGTTTGCGAGGGAACGGAAAAGGACGTTTTTTTGTGCATTTTGCCTTTGCACCATTGCTATGCTTTCACCTCTCATGTTGTCGGGGCGATGATTTTGGGAGCGACGGTTACCTACCAAACGGTTCTCCAGGGGCCTGCCATAATGGAGTCTTTGCAAGAAACTAGAGTTACTTTTATGCAAGGAGTTCCTCAGCTTTTTGCTCTTTTTGACCAAGGTATTTGGCGCAAAATTAGCTCGCAGCCTTGGCCAAAAAGAATGGTTTTTCGCTTTCTTTTTTCTATTTCTCGTATCGCTCGGAAATCTTTGGAGCTGAATCTGGGAAAGGTTTTCTTTGGCCAAATCCACGAGCGATTTGGCCCTGATTTTCGTTTTTTCATGAGCGGAGGAGCTCGTCTTGATCCTAAAATAGCGGAGCGTTTTTGGGATTTAGGAATTCCCATGGTCGAAGGCTATGGACTAACAGAGACAGCTCCCGTTATTACTTTAACCTCGCCGCATAGATTTTCTCCTGCTTCCGTGGGAAAGCCGATTTCTGGAGTGGAGGTGAAGATTGATAAGCCTAGTGAAGAGGGGGTCGGAGAAATTATTATGCGCGGGCCCACTTTAATGAAAGGCTACTACCAAAATGAAAAGGCAACAAAAGAAGTTGTCCGAGAAGGGTGGTTCTACACAGGGGATTTAGGCTATATCGATAAACAAGGCCAGCTTTATGTAACGGGAAGGGCTAAAGAAGTTATTGTTTTGGCCTCGGGAAAAAATATCTACCCGGAGGATGTCGAGCGAGAGTATGAATTGGCTCCGACGATTGGCGAAGTTTGTGTCTTTGGGGAATCACAGAGCGACCGTTTGAGTGCTCTCCTTGTACCTGACTTTGAAGAGATTAAAAGGCGCAAAGTACCTAGTATCAAAGGAGAGATCAAATTCCAAGTGGAGCAAGTCAGTTTACGTTTGCCGAGCTATATGCGGCTCAATTCCTTTCGGGTAGTGAGCGAACCTTTTCCTCGGACGAGTTTAGGCAAATTAAGGCGAACGATCATTGCCAAGGAAAAAGTGGTTGAACTTGAAGAAGATAATACTCCTCCTCCTCTTTCGCCAGAAGACAGTCAACTTTTAGAAAAGCCCAAGGTTGATCTTCTCTTTCAGCGTTTGGAGAACCTGACAGGCTACGAAGCGGAAATTTTCCCCAGCGACAGCATTGAGCTAGACTTAGGGCTGGAGTCGATTCAATACATGGAACTCTTGACTATTCTCCGACAAGACTTTGCTTGCGATTTTCCGGCCACGGCCACCCCTGTTTTTACCCATGTTCGAGATATCTTAGCCATTTTGCCTAGAGACCAAGAGAAAACCGAGATAAAAACTTCTGGGCCTAGTTTTTCTTGGAAAGCACTCCTCCAAGAAAAATGCTCTCCCTCTTTGGAAGAAATGTTTAACTTGAAACGACATGTGGGGCAAAGATGGGCGGTGAACGTTTTGCGCGTAAGTTCTCGCCTTTTTCTAAAACCTTTCTTTGGGGGCAAAAATCGAGGGTTTTCTAATCTTTCAAAACAATCTGGGCCGATTATTCTCGCTCCAACTCATCAAAGTTACCTTGACCCAATTATGCTCTATAGCTTTCTTCCGGGGCGTTTGCTCGACAACACTATTTTTACTGCGATGGATACGATCTTTAGCAAATGGCCTTTTTCTCGCTTTGTCCGCATTTTACGAATTATTAAAACAGCTAGTGCGGAAACTTCCTTAAGTTCTATGCAGTACATTGGCCAAGCTTTGGAAAAAAAACATGCCGTTTGTATTTTTCCTGAAGGATTGCGTTCTTCCGATGGAAGTGTTCGTAAGCCATTAATTGGGATGGGAGTCTTGGCCTGTGAGTGCCAAGCTCCTGTTTATCCTGTGCGAATTGACGGAGCGATCAAAGCTTTTTCTCGTCCTAACCCAGGCTTCCATTTTTGTAAGACGAAATTCACTGTTCTAGATCCCATTATTCCTCCTCAAAAGGAAAATTTTTCGGAGGAAGACTACCAATCTATTGTCGACAGGTGGTACCAAGCAGTGACAAAGTCTCAGGAGGAAAAAATATGATCCGCTCTCCGTGGCCCTACATCTTTTTTGCTTTAGCTGTTTTAGGGATGTTTTTTTCTTCCTCTTTTTATCCAAAAAATCCGGCAGAGCTTCAGGTTTTAGAGCAAGAAAATCAAAAGTTACATCAAGAAATAATCACTCTTCGAAAGAAATCTTTCTCTTCGAAAGAAACTCTTCCCCCCGCTCCTTCTATGGAAATTTTTTCCCAAGTTTTAGAGGAAAATAAGGCTCTCAAAAAAGAAATCCGTTCTTTACGCCAAGACAGTTCTAATGTGGAGATTAGTCTTTCTCCTTCTCATACTGTTTTTCGAGTGGCAACGGGAGCTCCCCAGGGATATTATTATCAACTAGGAAAGCATCTTCAAAAACAAAACGAAGACTCTTTACTTTACTTTAAGCTTCTAGAATCTCCCGGAGCTACTCAAAACATTATTTTTCTGAACATTCAAAAAGCTGATTTTGCCTTCACCCAACTCGATAGCGTTCTTTCTTTTCGAGAGTCTCCTGCAACAAAAAATCTAATCCGTGAGATTGCTTTTGTTGCCCCCATCGTCGAAGAAAAGATTCATCTTCTCGTGCGTGAGGATTCTCAAATTCCGACTCCCAACAATGAAGTTGATTTAAAGAATTTACGAGGAAAGAGAGTTCATTTAGGTCCTGTCGGTTCAGGAACGAGAGTATCCTCCACTCGACTGTTAGAAATTGCTGGTGTTCCAGTCGGTTCATTAAAAGTGGATGGAGCTTTTTTGGGCAATGCCTTTGAGAGGTTACAAAAAGGGAAAATCGATGCTATGTTTTGTATTATTGCAACTCCAGGGCCTCTTTTTCGCGATCTTTCTCCTGGAAAAATGTCTGAAATTAAACTTTGTTCTTTCTCTCCTCGCTTATTAAAGCGCATTGAAAAAAATAAAACTTTGGGCTACCAAGTTTGTCAAATTCCAGAAGGAACCTACCCTTGGCAAAAAGAAAGTATCCGAACAGTAGGAACCGATTGTTTATTAGTTGCTCGCCGAAGATTGGATCGTAATACTATCATAGAACTTCTTCGTAACCTCTCTCAGAAAAATGGTTTAGTGGACTTGGACAACTTAAAAAAAAGCTTTACTCATCACTACAATCACTATCATCCTGGAGTAAAGAAATTTTTGGAAGAAAAAGAATAAGGACGCACTTATGGCAGAAGAACAAGATATTGTCCTCCTCATTCATGGTACAGGAGCGGCCCGAGCAGAAGATGAGGGAGAAGTTTGGTGGCAAATAGGAAGCCATTTTTGCCAAGTGGTGAATAAAGACCTTTCTCCCCAAGCAAGGTGCCATGAAAAAGGAGAAATTTTTCATTGGTCGGGAAAAAATAGCGAACAAGAACGACGCCAAGCAGGAAAAGATCTTTTTGATCATCTTTGGAAAAACTTGGAGCAAAAAAAACAGCCCTATCATCTTATCTCTCATAGCCACGGAGGAGGTGTTATTTGGCATGCTTTTTTGCAAGCAATCAAAGAAGAAAAGGAACTACGGCACCTTAAAAGTTGGTCTACTGCAGGAACTCCTTTTTTTCAGCACCGAGCAAAGCGCTTTGATCTCTGGCTGATTCTTCCTTTTATTATATCTCTCTCAGCTCTCATCTATGTTATCCAAAACTATTTATGGTTATTCCTTCCTGGTATTAAACTAGGATGGGAACAAGTCGATAAAACTGCCTCAGTAGTGATGTTACTACATTGCTTCGCCTTAGGTTCAATAGCCTTATACACTGGTTTTCTCGTGGTTATCACCTCACGAACGATGTTTTTATTGCAGCACGAACGAAAACGGAGCAAAGAAGCCGCGAGCCAGTATAGCCACTGTTGGCTCAATCTCTATTCTTTGCATGACGAAGCGATCAATGGTCTCAGAAGTAACTTAAACCCTTCCGGACAAATGATTCCTCGCTGGGTTAACAAACACAAGAGCCTTCTACCCCGTATACTATGGACTCCGATTATTTTTGTTTATAATATGATCGCTTTTTTTGTCGATGAATTTACCTGGAACAAAATAAAAAAGGGAGTGCAAGGAACTGATATATTAGGGTTTCAGTTAGATAAAGTAGATTGGCCCTACCGAGGAGAGGGAGAATTTGTTCAGATTCCTCCCGATATAGACGCTGAGTTGATTGCTTGGGCCAATGAAAACATCAAAAAAATCATTGGTCCCATCCGAGAAAATGCCGGTAAGTTTGACATTACAAAAGCTTTCTCCACGATTGCAGGAAGTTTTGTAGGAAAAGAAATGGTTCATTCCTCCTACTATCAGAAGGAATCGGTCATTCATATTTTAAGTCAACATGTAGCCAAGCATATCGTTTCCAAAAAACCAGAAGAGCACTTAGCTCAAACCCAAGTAGTCACCTTGAGTGATTTTGAATTAAAGGCGAAAACAAACACCTTTATCTTTCAAGTGGTCTGCTTTTTTATTTTGTTCTTTTCCAGTATAATTTTCTGGCAAGGAGCCAAGCTCTTTTATACCACTCAACTTCAATCGGGGATCTTACGCGGAATTCACTTAAAAGAAGTGGATCTATCGGGAACTAATCTTAGGGGAGCCAAACTCAGCCGGACAGACTTGGCTGAAGCCAAACTAAGTAGAGCGGACTTAAGAGGAGCTGATCTTCAAGAAGCGGATATGTGGGAAGTGGATCTTAGTTTCGCCCAATTACAAGGGAGCAACCTGAGTTTGGCCAAGCTAGATGGAGCGAATTTTTCGGAGGCCAACTTGCATCAGAACGATCTCAGTGGGGCCACTCTAAGAGAGGCAAATTTATTCAAAACAGATTTAAGCGAATCCTGTTTAAATTTTGCTAACCTTCACTATGCTAATCTCCGAAAAGCCAATATTAGCAAGGGGTATTTTTGGAGTACCAATTTACGAGAAAGTAATCTTCGAGAAAGTAATCTAAAAGAAGCTAAGTTCTTTTTTGCCGACTTGAGCGGAGCCGATTTGAGAGAGGCCAATTTAAGTGGAGCTAACCTAACAGGAGCTAACTTAAATGGAGCCAACCTTTCGGGGGCTAATCTCAGTGGAGCGATATTGAGTAAGACGACTTTTCAAAATACAAATTTAAACCAAGTCAACTTTTATAATGTGGAAGGTTTAACTCTTGAACAAGTGCTCCAAGCAAAAACACGTAAGGGAATCCAGGGCCTTTCTCCTTCTCTCCAAGCAGAACTAAAAGAAAAAAAAGAGACAGCAAAGGAAAAGAGATGATCGAATTTATTCTAAACGGCGAAACTCAAAAATATGAAGGCGATCCTCAGTTTTCATTCCTGCGCTATTTGCGAGAAAAAGCAAAGCTGATTTCTCCTAAGGATGGTTGTGCTCCTCAAGGTGCCTGTGGAGCTTGCACTGTTGCGGTCAATGGTAAAGCCACTATCTCTTGCACTATGCCCATGAAAAAAGTGGCGGGAAAAGAGGTCCTCACAACAGAGGGCTGGAGCGATAGTTGGAAAGAAACTCTTGCCGGAGCGTTTGTCGAAAAAGGAGCGGTTCAATGCGGCTTTTGTATTCCCGCAATGGCCGTACGGGCAAAAGCCCTTTTGGAGCAAAATCCTCAGCCTAAGCTCTCGGAAATTCGTAAAGCGATTACCCCTAGTCTATGTCGTTGTACAGGTTACACAAAAATTATCGAAGCGATTGAGTATAGCGCTCAACTTCTCCAAGAAAACCGCCTACCTCTTGAGCAAAAAGTGGAAAAGCGGGCTAAGGTTGGGCAACGTTTTCCTAAATACAACTCTCGGAGTGTCGTCTTAGGCCAACGACCTTACGTCGACGACTTGAGTTTTCCCGAAATGCGACATATGGCTTTGCGTTTGAGCGATCATCCCCGAGCCAAAGTTCTTCGAATCGACACAGAGAAGGCCAAAGCTTTAGAGGGAGTCGAGAGAGTGTTAACCCACTGTGATCTTCCGGGAAAGCGTTTTATTGGTTTAATCAAAGCCGATTGGCCCCTTTTTGTCGCTCCGGGAGAAAACACTCATTACGTCGGAGATGTCCTTGCCGCAGTCATCGCAAAAGACAAAGATATCGCCCGCGAGGCAGTAGCGCTAATTGAAGTGGAATACGAAGTTTTAGAGCCGGTTTGCGACATGGAAAAAGCTCTCCAAGCAGATAGTCCTCTTGTCCATGAAAATCATGAAACTAATTTACTGGACACTTGCTTAGTTCGTCGAGGAGAAGATATTGACAAAACTCTTGCTCAGTGCGCTTTTATTGTCGATGAAGTTTATGAAACACAAAGAATTGAACATGCCTACATGGAACCAGAAGCAGCGATTGCTCGTCCTCTGGCCGAAGAATTAGAAGTTTATAGCCAAGGACAAGGAGTCTACGAAGACCAACGACAAATTGCTGATCTTCTAGGGCTCCCCTTAGAAAAGGTTAATGTGATTTTAGTCCCCAACGGAGGGGGTTTTGGAGGAAAAGAAGACCTTTCCATCCAAGGCCATGTCGCCTTGGCCGCATACTTACTCCAAGTGCCTGTGAAAATTACTCTAACCCGAGAAGAGTCCATTCGGATGTCGATTAAACGACATCCCTTACGCTTGCACTATATTCTAGGTTGTGACAAAAAAGGAAAACTACAAGCTCTTAAGGCTCGTATCATTGGTGATACGGGAGCCTATGCCTCCGTTGGGATGAAGGTACTAGAAAGAGCAGCAGGACATGCTACCGGAGCTTATTATGTCCCTACTGTTGACATCGAAGCGAAAACCGTTCACACGAACAATTGCCCGGCGGGCGCAATGCGTGGTTTTGGAGCAAACCAAGCTAATTTTGCCTTGGAATCGGCCATTGATGAACTCTGTCAAAAAGGAGAATTTGACCGCTGGCAATTTCGCTATGATAATGCATTAGATAACGGTAGCTGCACCTCTACCGGACAAGTTCTCCACCAAGGAGTCGGAGTAAAAGCCTCTCTTCTGGCCTTAAAAGAAGACTTTTATCAAGCCCATTACACAGGTTTAGCTTGCGGAATCAAAAATACAGGTGTCGGCAATGGCTCACCAGATAGCAGTAAAGTTAAAATTATCATCGAAAGTCCAGAAAAAGTCATTCTCTACCACGGATGGACAGAGATGGGACAAGGGGTTCATACTGTCGCTATACAGTTTCTCTGCGAACAGACAGGGCTTGATCCCAAAATTATCGAGGTGCGAGTAGAGTCCAAGGTTGCTCAGGCTCACGCGGGAATGACAACGGCTTCGCGGGCCACTTCTCTAGTCGGTAATGCTATTATCAACGCCTCTCAAAAATTAAACAAAGATCTCGAAACAAATTCACTCGCTGAACTCAAAGGAAAAGAGTACTTGGGAGAATGGCGCTGTGACTTCACCACCAAACCAGGGCAAAAAAACCAGAACCAAGAGATTGTCACCCATTACTCTTACAGCTATGCCTCTCAACTCGTCATACTTGATGAAAAAGGAAAAATAGAGGAAATCATTGCTGCCCATGACGCGGGGAAAATCATCAATCCGACTCTTTTTGAAGGACAAATCGAAGGCTCTTTGCACATGGGACTAGGCTATGCCCTCCAAGAAGACTGTCCTATTGAAAATGCCCGCCCGACTCGCTTAAAACTCAAAGACTGCCAAATTATCCGAGCCAAAGAAATGCCCCGCCTGACAGTTAAAGGTTTAGAAGTACACGACCCCTTAGGTCCTTATGGAGCCAAGGGAGTTGGGGAAATTGGTCTGGTTCCGACCGCTCCTGCTGTCGCGAATGCCTTTTTCCAATACGATGGAATCCGGCGGAGAAAACTACCTTTAGCTCGGCGCTAAAAATCCTCTGAATAATCAAGCAAAAGGAGAAGAACCATGCTAGATATACTCGATCAAGTCGAAAAGGAACTGCCCCGACTTCTGGCCGAAAAAGACCAATGGCAATCGCTCAACATAAACTATCATCCGCCCTTCGTAGAGAGGGTTTATCGCTCTTGGGAAGGCTACCGCATCTATTTGCACAAAATACACCCTTGTGGTCCTGGGGAAGCTCTTTTTCACCCTCATCCTTGGCCTTCGGCCATGCATATTCTTTCGGGGAAATACGAAATGGCCGTGGGCTACGGCTCTAGTGATACGCCTCCCCCCGAAGCGGTTAAACTCATTGCTTCGGGCGACCTAAAATACGAAATGACAGACATCAACTCTTGGCACTACGTTCGCCCCATTGACGAAATGGCTATGACCTTGATGGTGACAGGCAAGCCCTGGCGACGCAAAGCTCCTGGAAAAAACCAAGACCTAGTGCCTCTCTTGAGCGAAGCCAAAGAAGAGATCATAGCTTTCTTTCGAGATTATTTTTCTTAATATTCGATCATAACTTAGACGGCTTAGTTTATCGAAAACCGTTCTCAGCACCATGTTCTCTGGAGGGCAAGGCTCCTGCCGCGCCGGGGTTGTGCCAAGATAAAAATATCAGGAGCCAATCACATCCCCTGCTCGGTAGGAGCCTCGCCCTCCAGGGAACATGGTGCTGAGAACGGTTTTCGATGATCTTTTTTTAAAGCGGTTTCAGATAAGCATCCGCGATATAAAACGTTTTTTCAATATGAAACCTATGCAGTGAATGTGCTTTAAATACCATTAAGAACAAAGCACATCCCCTGTTCGGCAGGAGCACCCGCGATATAAAACGTTTTTTCAATATGAAACCTAATTATTCAATTGATGTTCTTAAATACTATATCAGGAGCGAATCACAACCCCTGCTCGGCAGGAGCCTCGCCCTCCAGGGAACATGGTGCTTAGGACGGTTTTCTATCATCTTTTTCTTTAGCGGTTTCAGATAAGCCTTTCCCTCCGAAGATGTGATCAAGGCTTATATTACTATTTTCAGGAAAAATTTATGATTCAAAAAATTGCTCATACCGCTCTAGTGGTTCGAGATTACGAAGAAGCCATTCAGTTCTACTGTGGAATACTAGGCTTTCAAGTCGTCGAAGATACTCCTCTGGAAGAAAAGAGATGGGTCCGTCTTGCTACGCCAGGAAAAATAGGATCAGAGATACTTTTATCTAAGGCAGTAAATGAGGAGCAGCAAGCGGCTATTGGTAAACAAGCGGGAGGCCGAGTGTTGTTTTTTCTGCACACGGATGATTTTGAGGGAGACTATCAGCTATTCAAGGCAAAAGGAGTCGAGTTTACCGAAGGACCTTTTGAGCACGAATATGGCAAGGTAGCGGTATTCAAAGATCTCTATGGCAACCGCATTGATTTAATCGAGCCGAAGAAACTTACATCCAACCTTTAATAGTAGAAAATTAAAAAAGTGACAAATAAACAGGTTTTTCTTAGATAGAAAGGTAGAGTATGCAAAATAAAATTGGTATCATCGGAGCAATGCCCGCGGAGATTGCCAAACTAGAAGAGAATGTCCAAGAAAAAAAAGTTCATAAGCACAATGATCTTTTAACTTTTGTTGAAGGCAAAATAGGGAAAAAAGAGGTTGTTTATGCGGCCTCTAATGTTGGACAAAACTTTGCTTCTAGCGTGGTTACCACTCTGATAAACCAATATCATGCGCGAAAGGCTATTTTGTTTACAGGAATAGCCGGAGGTCTAAAAGAAAACCTGCAAATAGGAGATGTTGTTGTTGCCACGGATACAATAAACTATAATATGAATGTAAAAAGCTACAAATTGCCTTGGGATCCTTCTTATCAGCATAAGATAGGAGAATTACCTTTTTTGAAGCTTCGAGAATTTAAGTCCGATCAGAGGCTGGTGGATTTAGCTTTACAAGCACCTCTAAAACCAGGAGTGAGAAGAGTTCTCGGAAGAGTGGTCAGCGGCTCAGAATTGATAACGACGGAGAGAAAAAAAGAGTTGTCGGATCTATGGGAAGAGTTGGATTTTCCTGAGGCTGTTGAGATGGAAGGGGCCGCCGTCGGACAAATATGCCACGTTTATGGAGTTCCTTTTCTCTTGCTGAGGGCCATATCGGACAACCTCAAAGGGGACGCTTCAGATGACATAAATGCTTTTACCCAAGATGCCGCCAATAACCTTTGGCCTATTGTTGAGCATACAGTACTAAATTTGGAAGACTAAAAACTATGATAACAGCTTTTAAAAATAAATTGAACAGAGAGATAGAAAAAACGACGATTGATACCCTGCAAGTTAATTTAGGGTACATGTGTAATTTGGCTTGTAAGCATTGTCATGTGGAAGCTTCTCCAAAAAGAACAGAGGAAATCTCTCATCAAGTAAAAGACAAACTCCTACAAATAATTGGCGACTATGAGCAAATTAAAACCGTTGACCTCACAGGGGGGGCCCCGGAAATGCACAATGGCTTTCGGGAAATTGTAAAAAAATCTCGCGAGCTAGGCAAAGAGGTCATTGTTAGGTCGAACCTCACTATCTTTTTTGAAGAGGGCTACCAGGACTTGCCAGAGTTTTTTGCAGAACAAAAAGTTCAAGTGGTTGCTTCACTTCCTTGTTACCTGGAAGAAAATGTCGACAAAATGAGAGGTAAGAATGTCTTCAAAAACTCGATCGAGGCACTTCAATTACTTAATAATCTAGGGTATGGCAGAAAAGATGATTTCCGCTTAGACTTAGTCTACAACCCCATGATGCCAGAAACAGGAGATTTTGTCTTAGCTCCTGAGCAAACGAGTTTAGAGAAAGCCTACAAAAAATTCTTGCAAGATAATTTTGGAGTTCAATTTCACTCTTTAATTACGATTAACAATATACCCGTCGGTAGATTTAAACTCCATTTGCAAAGAAAAGGAGTTTATGATAAATACTTAAAGTTCTTAGAAGAAAATTATAACGACGAGACCGTTGATCGTTTGATGTGCAGAAATCAACTATCCATTGACTATCAGGGAAATATCTACGATTGCGACTTCAATCAAATGGAAAAAGTCTCTGCTATTAATGGGACGAGTAAACCTCTAACCATAGACGATATATTAGAAGCATCTTCTTTGGATGTTATAAAAACTGTGCAAGTAGGAGATTACTGCTATGGTTGCACTGCTGGTTGTGGTTCCAGTTGCGGCGGTTCTTTACTTTAGCAGAAATTTACTAGTTATTACTAAAAATAAACTTGGAAACAGAAAATTAATCAAAAACCTTCCTAAATAGAAATTCCCAGAAGGAAATTAAAAATGAAGAAAGAAAACGTTTCAGATAGGTATGCTCAAGCAGCCGAAGAAAGAGAAGAAGCTCTTTGTTGTCCTGTAAATTACAATCCGCAGTACTTGAAAATCATTCCCTCAGAGGTGATCGATAAAGACTATGGTTGTGGAGACCCTTCCGAATATGTTAAAGAAGGTGAAACGGTACTTGACTTGGGCTCTGGTGGGGGAAAAATTTGTTTTATCGCTGCTCAAAAGGTTGGGCCTAAGGGAAAAGTCATCGGAGTAGATATGACCAAGGAAATGCTCGATTTGGCCAAAAGAAATCAGCCTATTGTCGAAGAGCAAATGGGCTACTCCAATATTGAATTCAAGTACGGGCATATCCAAGATTTAAAAACAGATCTGAGCTCTCTAGACGATTATCTGGCCACCAATACAGTTTCTTCAGTGGAAGATCTGACTAAACTAGAGGCTTTTAAGGAAAAAATAAAGCAAGAAAAGCCTTTGGTCATGGATAACTCTATCGATGTCATTGTTAGTAACTGTGTCTTGAATTTAGTAGACGACAGTTTGAAAAAACAATTGATCAGTGAAATGTTCCGTGTGCTCAAAAAGGGGGGAAGAATTGCTATTTCTGACATCGTATCCGATGAAGATAGTCCGGAACATTTGAAAAACGACTCAGAGCTCTGGAGCGGCTGTATTAGTGGAGCCTTTCAGGAGCAAGAATTTGTTCAAATATTAGAAGAAGCAGGTTTCTATGGGATTGATATCGAAAAACTCGACGCAAAACCTTGGCAAAAAGTAGAAGGAATTGAGTATCGTTCCATGACAATTATTGCCTATAAAGGTAAAGAAGGCCCTTGCTACGACAAAAATCATGCCGTGATTTATAAAGGCCCTTTCAAAGAAGTTTTAGATGACGATGGTCACAAACTCCTGCGAGGAGCAAGGATGGCGGTTTGCGAAAAAACCTTTGAAATTCTCACCAAAGAGCCTTACCAAAAACATATCATTCCCATTCTCCCCGCCGTAGAAGTAAAGGAAGAGATTGTCTTTGACTGTAGTCGAGACACTTTCCGTGATCCTAAAGAAACAAAAGACGGCCTTGCTCTTGAAACAACAAAGCCAAAAAATAGCTGCTGTTAGTTTTTAAGGCTCCCTAAATACAGTTGAAATAAGAGATTTCTTTTTAACTCGTAATCGTAATCAAATATAAAAAAAAGATTACGATTACGATTACGATTACGATTACGAATATTGCTAGGACATACACAATCTATGAAAAGACGGCCTTTAACGCCAGAAATTCTCTACCCTCAGAAAAAAAGAAGGCAAAAGCTACAAGAGTATCTTGTTCGAAAGCTTAAATTCTACTACATTCTTCTCCAAGAGTTTAAACTTCCTAATATATGTATGATCTTGACTATCTTTGTTGGGGGCTATATTCTCTATTCTAACTGCGAAGACTTACCTTTTACCGATGCTATGTTTGCCGCTTTTGCGGCTGCTTTTTTTGAGTTTATCCTTCCTCCTCCCTACCCTTGGCCTGTACAAGTTTTTCTTTATTTAGCACCTCTGGTGGGAGTTTTTGTGGTGGCTTGTGGTATTTCTATTTTTGTGGCTATGCTCTTTGGGGAAAAACAAAATTTACAGGATTGGTGGGTTATGACTGCATTGACCTATGATAATCACATCGTAGTTTGTGGTGTCGGAAAAGTGGGATACAGAATCATCAATGAATTGAGAAAAATGGATGTGATGGTTATTGGAATTGAAAAAAATTACAACAAACAATTTGTGGAAGAACTTTTATTACAGAAAATCCCTATTATTTTAGGTAATGTTCGCAATAAATCCATCTTAGAAAAAGCCAACGTGGCCAAGGCTCGAACAGTAATTTGCGCCACAGATGATGACCTAACAAATATAGATTGTGCTTTTACTGCTCGTAATCTCAATCCCGATGTAAAATTGGTATTGAGAATATTTGACGATAACTTAGCCGAGAAAATCTCGGAACAATTTGATTTTCCGACGGTCTCCACAGCCTCTTCTTATGCCCCTATTTTTGCGGCCAAAGCAGTGGGAATGGACATATCTCTTTCCAGTTTTACTATTTATAACCAATTGGCTCGCCTAATTTCTTTGGAAGTTTGCGAAGAGATGGATGGAAAAACAGTCGCTGAAGTAGAAGAAAATCTCAAAATCAAAATCTTAGGCTATGAAAGTTCTCACAAACAAACAGTTTTACCCTGCCCTAAAAATATTTTGCGAGCAGGGGAAAAGATCATCATTGTCAGTATCCAGTAGCATTATGACGTGGCTTAGCTAGAACGCCTTTTCTGAGAAAACTTTTCTTCTAGTGCTTTAATCGCTTGCCACAATTTTTCATGAGCAGGATTTTTTTTATCCAAAATCGATTCAATTGTCGAAGAGGGAATAAAATCTCGGACATAGGCATTCAATCGAGAGGCTAAGGTTGATTCGATTAAATCTCTTGGTTCAGGAAAAAGCTCTGGAATATGCTTCAAAAAATATAAATTACTTTGAAAATAGTACTTTTGATGATAATCTTCCGCTAGATAAAAAGTCTCTAAAGGAAGAATTTCTGTATGAACTTTTTTCTGTTTTTTTTCAGCCTCTTTTGTCTTTGCTTCTACTGCCAATTCTTCTTGTTCTTTATTATGGTAAAAAATAGCTGACATATACTGACGAGAAAGACGAGGATAAGTAGATTCATGACTTTGAAAAAACAACCTCAATAGCTCTTGGTAGTTTATTTTATCTGAATCGTAGTCTATTTGAATCGCCTCTGTATGGTCAGCTAAATTATGATAAGTTGGTTGCTCTGTACTTCCTCCTGTATAACCAACTCCCGTCGCCGTAACCGCGGAGATGCTCCCAAACTGGGCATCAGGCCCCCAAAATCAGCCTAAGGCAAAACTAGCTCGCTCAATGTTTTTGTTAAATTCCGACATAAATTCACTCCTATTTTTTTGTGTAGCGTTGCTTTAAATCTTGATAAAAATCTTCGGTATCCTTTAGATTTCTCAAGGTCATATCTGTTTTGCTACTTCCCACAGTATTTATTGTGATATTACCTGTTTTGAAGATTTTATTGAAGAAACCTTCGTTTTTTCCAATGTAGTCAACATCAGAAAAATGAATCGCTTGGATTTTTTTATAAAAAACTCCCCAATAATAAATAATTTTTTGTTCATCAATAACATAGCGAATAGAACGAATAGATAGATTGATGAAAAAGAGAAGGAAAACGTTTAGTAAAACTAACAGGCAAACTGCAATTAGGGCATACATGGTTTTACCTTCTGGAGCTATCGTATAAACACCAATTCCTCCCAGATAAGCAGTGTCCAAAATTCCTAAACCAATAAATCGTTCCAAGAAAATTTGCTTGTAATAAGGCTGAGAAACTTTTTTTTCTAATAAAGAATGCCCTTCCCTATCGTACTCCAAATCTTTGATTTGACTAATCTTCAATTTTTGATCAAAAAGACGATCGAAGATAACTCTTGCTTCTTCCACATTTTCAACCAAGGGAACGGCAAAATAATTGCTTACAGTGTAATTTTTTTTGTCATTTTGGACAATTTGCTCTCCGGTAATCTCAAAGCGAAGTTCTCCTGCACTTGAACCAGGATAGCGAGTAATGAGAAGGTATTTGACATCTTCAAAATGTATGTAGTAGCAAACGCGAAATAAAATTCCTTTTCGGTAGGAAACAAAGTCTTGCTCTATTTCCAAATGACAGAACATGTGGTAGAAAAGTTGGGCTAAGTAAACAACTATTCCCAAAAATACTGGGGCCAGAGAAGCTAGAGGATGAAGGAAAAACAAACCCACTGTGGGCAAGATAAGGATTAAATAGAAAAAGAGATTTCGTTTAATAACACTTTCTAAACTACCTTCTACTGTAAATTTATAGCTTTCATTTTTTTTCTGAATTCCCACCTTGGCTAAAATATAACCAAGCAATTCCTCTTCTTTAGTTATATGTCGAAAGGAAAGATGTTGTTTTGAACCAATAGACCAAAACGTGACTGTACAAGTTTTGAAAATTCGATCCAGTATGCCTTCCTTCACCAAAACAGCAGTTATCTTATCCGCATTAAACTCTACATTCTTTACACTAATAAAACGGAATTGTTCCTCAAAACTGGTAGATTTAACAAAGTACTTAAAAGCCCGGCATCGAAAAAAAGCGATGATGCTACCAAAAAGTCCCACAACAAAAAGAAAACCTCCTAGGATCAAAGAAGTGATAGAAGCAATCTCTATAGGGCTTAAATCTTTTTGTTTATCAGGAACTCCCAGAGTAATGGCAAGACCAACTAAAATAATACCTATGCCTAGAATAACCAAGGGAAGTCCAAAGACTCGTTTTTTATTCATAGAGAAATCACAAGTGTACTTATTTTCTCGCTTTGCTTTGACAATGGCCCGAGGCTCTTTCAAGGCATTCGATTTAAGAGAAGAGCCCTCTTCAACCGTTGCTTCTATTTCCGGTAGCTCATTTTTCTCTTTTATTAGGATATCTAATTTCTCTTTCCAAACTTTTCCTTGCCCGGTATGACGAAAAGGAATTTCCTTACCACTTCCTTGGCAACTAATAACAAAGTCTTGCAACTTCATAAATCGTCCGATGAGTCCTTGGGTTAAAATCGAATCAGAAAGATTTTCCATAGGAATGAGAGTTTCTCCTTTTCCCAGAAAATCGTAAGAGGAATTAATGCTGTGCTGATGGAGATAATAGCGTTGGCTCATTTGTCGACGAAATAAAAAAATGGAAGCGACTATGCTAAAGACCAAGGCTCCTCCTGCCAGAATGTAAAACTCGGCTTGGTGAGGATTAATTCGTAAATCTTCTACCATCCAGACCCCACCACAAGCCGACATAAAAATCATTCCAAAAAGAGCCAAAATAGCTTCCAAGAAAACTCCTCGCCCTGCAGGACGATCTTCTAAGAGCGCTTCTTGAGATTCTATCTGAAAACCGTTATTTTTTAAAAGTTGCTGGATCTCTTCATAAACTTCATAAGGACCTTTTATAGATCTCATATTGACTTCGACGTTTCCTCCTCCAGCTGACTGAATGAGTATGCTTCCTGTTCCATAGAGTTTATTTTGGATGAAGGGAATTTGTAACTTGATATGAGTTACTTTGTTAAGAAGAAGTTCTTGCTCATAGTTAGAAAATAAACTACCTCGCTTACTTCGGATTCTATCCGCTTCAAAAGTATACTCTTCTTTGGAATATTCAATCGGTAAAATAAACCAACGGAAGGCATTAAAAACAACCGCTAGTCCCAGTAAAACATATATAACAACATAACTTTCCCGTGCAGGTGTGCAACGGAAAATTAGAAATCCAATGAGCAAAAGAAAGGCAGTGATAACAGCACCACAAACTACGTTGTAGTCACAAAAAGCCTCTTTGTGGGGCTTAATGGGAGGACGATCATCCATAAAAAACTCCAAAACTAAAAAAAATCTGTATGAAAACCATGATAAAAAGATCATTTTAAACATTATATCATAACAAAAAGAAATTTGTCCTGCACTGAAAATTATTAGGGCGTATCAAGGATTTTACTACAATTCGCTAAAAAAGGTTGACTTTCCGAGAAAAAATCTGTCCAATACTAGGGCGTGTTTTCATTCAGCCTACTTTGTATGCAACTGAAATGACGATTAAGAATTATTTGTGTACTCAAAAAACATCGTAAAAAAAGCTGAATGAAGACACGCCCTTACTCAAGCAAGATATTATTTAGAGTCTATACTGAGGAATTGGAATGAGAAGAGAGTGGGAAATCCGACAAGAGATGTGCTTGATTGGAAAAGAGCTATATCAAAAAAATTACATTGTCGGTCACGATGGAAATATGAGTGTTCGCTTGCCTGGAGATGTTCTTCTCAGTACCCCTTCAGGTGTTTGTAAGGGAGAACTCGAGGTTGAATCCATTCTTAAAACCAACCTCGAAGGAGAAATTATCTCAGGATCAGGAAAGAGAACTTCTGAATTTGATATGCACAAAGTTATTTATGAAGAACGACCCGATCTTCGAGCTGTCGTTCACGCTCACCCTCCTTTATCTGTAGCTTTTACCCTAGCTCAGGTACCTTTAGAAACAAATATAATTCCCGAAGTACCTATTTATCTTGGTAAAATACAAGTGGCTCCCTATGCCACTCCTGGAACAAAAGAGTTGGCAGAAAGTATTCGCCCTTTACTTTTAGAAAGCGATGCTATTTTACTTGAGAGACATGGCATCGTCGCAGCTGGACGTACTTTGACAGAAGCATTTTATAAGATAGAGTACGTGGAATATACCGCTCGCGTACTCTTGGCCGCTCGCCAACTTGGTAATTTTTCTCCTTTGCCCCCAGAAGAGGTATCAAAACTGCTTACTCTAGGAAAAGAAAGAAGAAAAATTATTGAATAAGTGGACATTTTTTTTGTCTTTGTTTAGGTGTGCTATCAATTGATAGCAATGGGCCGTGCCCTAGGAATCAATAGAATTACTCAAATTTAAGAGAACTAATAGAATTACGATAGAATGCGTACAAGGAGACCTAAGATGAGGCCTACATCTGCTTTATGGCTTTTGTTTATTGTTATTACTTTCCCTCTTTCTTTTTCATGGGCGGAGAATAATCTTCTTTCTGAGAAAATCTCTCCTATGAACTTTTTTCTACTAACGAAACAAGACGGGGAAGAAAAAAGCAAGGCAGATAACCAAAGCTCTCAAGAGAACTCTTCTAGAGAAGAAAAAATTCTTCCCGCTAACGAAAAAGAAACAAATTCTCCAGACGAAACTCCAGTTGTTGAGGACAAAGAAGAAATAAAAAAAGAAGTTAAAGCTGAGGACAAAGAAGAAATAAAAGAAGAAGTTAAAGCTGAAGACAAAGAAGAAATAAAAGAAGAAGTTAAAGCTGACGACAAAACTGAAACTAAAGCTGACGACAAAGAAGAAGAAATAAAAGAAGAAGCTAAAGCTGAGGCTAAAGAAGAAGCTAAAGCTGAGGCTAAAAAAGAAGCTAAAGCTGAGGCTAAAAAAGAAGACAAAGCTGAAGCCAAAGAAGAAATAAAAGAAGAAGTTAAAGCTGAGGCTAAAGAAGAAATAAAAAAAGAAGACAAAGCTGAGAACAAAGAAGAAGACAAAGCTGACGACAAAACTGAAACTAAAGCTGACGACAAAGAAGAAGATAAAACTGAAGCCAAGGCTCAAGACAAAGCTGAGGCTAAAAAAGACCAAGCTGAAGAACTAAAAACCCCAAAAGAAACTCGCAATTACTTGCAGGAACTTCAAAGTTTACCGAAGAAACCAGAAGCTATTCCCTCTTTAATAGACATTTTAGAGACTGTCCAATCAGAAGAAATTCAATCTTTGGCTGTCACTTTTCTCAGTAAAGTAAAAAATGGAGAAGGAGAGATTAAAGCTTGGTTACTATTGTCACAAAGTGAATACGGCAGCGTTCAAAAAGCCATCCGCAATCAAATTAGAGCCGAGACAATAGAGCAAATGAGAAAAATGCTTCTGGATGAGAATTCTCCTCGTAAGAATATTGCCTCCTTTCTTGCAGAAAGAGGAACAAAAGAGGTAATAACCTTTGCAGAGCTCTTAGGCACTCAAGATAAAGAGCTTCGTAACTTAGTTATTGACTCGCTTGTTAGCATTGGAATTCCAACAATAACTATCTTACTCAAAGAACATGAGAAATATCCTTCGGTAGGCTTAGTGGATACTTTTCAAAAAATGAGCACTTCCGCTGTTCCTGCGATGATTCTAACGGGAAAGGAAACAGACGATAAAGGGAGAGATATTATAGTAGATACTCTTGCTGCTATGGGAGTCCCTGCCTTAAAAGAGGCCATTCGCATCCTCCAGATAGATCAAAGTTCGAAAACTCAACATGTCATCTCTAGTGCTGCAGTAAAAATAGGGGAAGATATTTTGCCTTTCGTCTTAAGTTTATTGCAGGATCCTTTTCCGATGGTGAAAGGAGTAGCCCACCAATATGTTAAAAAAATGGGAAAGAAAACACTCCCTGCTTTACTAGAACTATTGGAAAGTAAAGATCAAGAAAAGAATCGATTAGCAATGCTTGCCCTAGGAAACTTAGGGGAAGAGGCTCACCAAGTAATTCCTATCATAAAACCATTTCTCCTCAAAGAAGGAGATCTGCAAGTCACCGCGGCTCTCTCCTTAGAAAACTTTTCCTATAATATCGAAAACTCTCCTAAAGTCAAAAGTGCTTTAATCGATTGTATGCAAGAACTAATGATTGCTTTTGGATCAAGAGATTGGCAAGTACGTGCTGCTGTAACAAATACTTTAGGCTACTTAGGAAAGGATTCCGTACGAAACTTGCCTCGTTTAACTTCTCAGTTTTACCAAGAAGAATACGGAGATGTTCGAGTTGCCATCGTTAAAACCATTGGTAATATGCAAAGCCGTAAGGCTCTCAGTTTTCTCATTCAAGCCTTACAAGATCAAGATGGAACTGTCGTAAAGACAGCAGCGGAATCTCTAGGGAAACTGGGACAATCAGCTCGTAAAGCAGTAAAACCATTGATTCGTGTCCTTGTCGAATGGGGTATGCAAGAAAGAATTGCAGCGGCCAAAGCGCTCTCTCAAATAGGTCGCTCTACCATCCAAGAACTCCGCCGAACCTTACGTTTTAACGAAGAATATGCCGCAAGAGAGGGAGCCGCAATGGCTCTAGGCTATATGGGACCCGTTGCTCGAAGTGCAGTAGATAGCTTAATTGTTGCTTTGAAATTCGATGAAGATATTGTCAAGGTAGCAGCGGCAGAAGCTCTTGGTAAAATTGGCCCTGCTCCTGGGCATCGTGATATCATAGCTCTTATTAACGCCGTTCAAAACGAGCATGATGTTGTTAGGGAAGTGGCCGGACAATCCCTGCTAAAACTAGGAGATCCTTGTATTCCTCATTTGATTCGTCAAATGAGACGAGGGACTCCTGAGGCGAGAATTGCTCTGGTCAGAATTTTAGGGCAACTAGGTGAAAATGCTTCTCCTGCGGTGGCTTCCTTAAGGGATTGTTTACGCTTGTGGCAAGGAGCCCCTTTACATGAAGTAGTTCGCACAATCGGAAAGATTGGTCCAAAAGCCGAGGCCACAATTCCCGAATTAATTGAGCTATTCAAACGAGAACAGGAACCCCAAGTTCAAGCTTTAATTTCTGATACTCTTTTAGTTTTTGAGAATAAAATTATCCCTTCTCTTATTCCTTTGCTCAATTTCCCTAAAGAAAATGTTCAGAAAAATACATCCTCCATTCTTCAAAAGCTCGGCGATGCTGTTTTCCCTCATATGGTTGATATTGTAGAAAAAAGTGAAGATGAAGATTTAATTTGCATTGCTATCGAAATACTAAGCAAAAATCTCAAGTCTCTCCCTATTTTACTCAATAATCTCAAGCACGATAGCAATAAAATTCGCCAAGCAGTCATTCAGGCTCTGGCCAAAATTAAAGAACCAGCTATCGAAGGAATTATTAAGGTTATGGTCAAAACAAAAATTTCGTACGAGCAAGAGGCCTGCAGCTCAGCTTTGGCTGAAATGGGAGTGATTGCGGTTAATCCTTTGGTTCAAGTTCTCAATAAAAGCGAAAACCAATCTGCCCGCCTTGCTGCCATTGAGTCTCTTTTTAAAATAGGTTTTGAAGCCAAAGATGCCATTGGTAGTCTAATTGAAGCCATCAAAAAAAGACAAGGAATAGAACAAGTCCAAGTGGCCCGTTGTTTAGGGAATATGGGAGAAATTGCCATCCCTCATCTTCTTAAACTACTAGAAGAAAAGGATAAGAGTATTCGTCAGTCAGTCATTTTCGCTTTAGCAGAAACTAATTCAGAAGATGCCGTTCGCTACCTTTTAAGTAGTTTGGAAAAAAATCCTGAGCTCCTCTCTTTAATTGTCAATGCCATGCTCAAGCTAAAAGGAATTGCTGTCCCTATTTTGATATCTTCCTTAAGTCACAAAAATGAATATATTCGTTTTGCCTCAGCGGCCTCTCTTTCAGAAATAGCAAGTCCTCAAGCAATTGCTAATCTAGCTCGCCAAAGTACCCAAGAAGAAAACCCCATGATTCGTTATATCTTGCAAATTGCTCTACGCAATTGCCAAGAAAAGATTAAGGAAAATTAAGGAAAATTAAGGAAAATTAAGGAAAATTAAGGAAAATTAAGGAAAATTAAGGAAAATTAAGGAAAATTAAGGAAAATTAAGGAAAATTAAGGAAAATTAAGGGGAACGGTTTGAGTGGTTGTTTGTATGTGCTCATCTAAAACCTTCGATGGCTTATTTTATGGGGAGCCTTACCCTCCCCATAACATCTTAATCAGCAGTATTATCTCGATAAACTAAGCGAACTCCCAAGTCTTCGCCCTTACCACGGGGATCTATACGGCTACGAGCAGCCGAGCGAAAGTGTTCCCAATTAGCATCGTACCAGGAGCCCCCTCGGTTAACTTTTCCAATTCCTTTTTCACCGCCTCGGGGGTCAGTTACTTGATTTTCAGTATAGGAATTATGCCAATCTCCACACCACTCCCAGACGTTCCCAATCATATCGTAAAGGCCAAAGGCATTGGGCTTCAACTCTCCCACTTGAGCTAAAGCAATGTATGGATCTCGGGCTTCAGGAATATAATCAGGAATTTTTCCCAATTCATGGGCAGTGGTATCGCAAGAGTTAGCATATTCTCCTATTTCAACGAGGGAATCTCCCCAATAAAAACGAGAAAAAGTTCCTGCTCGGCAGGCATATTCCCACTCTGCCTCACTAGGAAAGTCTAGCCTTTTATCTAGATGGGCTAAAAACTTGCTTTCTACATCTTCCCAAGAAATAAAGGTAGCTGGATACTTTTGCTTTTCTCGGATATAGGGTTTATCTTTCCATGGTCTCTCTTGTGCTACTTGACTCCATTGAGATTGAGTAACTTCATATTTTCCCATCCAAAAGTACTGGCTTACTAAAACCTTATGTGATTTCTCATCGCCAGTTCTTCCTTTCTCTTGTACAGAGGAGCCCATTAAAAATTTTCCTGGAGGAATAAAAACCATGTCAAAGTAAATCCCGTTTGTCTCGATTTTTCTCTCTACTGGTTTATTGAGAATAAAAGCGTACCAGTGTTGATAAATTTGAGTATATTTTATTTGCTCTTTTAGTGAAAGTTTTCTCCAAGCAGGTGTTGTAAAGTCCATCCACTTTCCATTCCAGCAAAGCTGCCAAAGAGATTCTGGCCATTCTTTGGGCGGATTATCTTTAATCACTATCTCTAAAGGAACATGATCTTCAACTTTTTTCCCTTTAGTTAGAAGTATCTTATTTTCAAACACTCCCGGAGTAAGGCCCAAAATTTCTAACGAAAATTCTTGGTGTTCTCGAGATTTCAACTCAGAAACTTTCCATTGAAGAACAGAGTCTTTAGAAATTCCTTTGTACTTCATCTCAGAAGCAATTTTATGATGCAGAACAAAGCCTTTTGCACTAAAAGCACCTCTGTTTTCGACTCGGAGAATATATTTTGCTGCCTCTCCCATAAGAATTTCTTTAGGGCCTTTGACGACTATACGAACAACTTTTCTTTCATCGGGAGCTTGCAAAAGCATCTTAACATTATAAGGTAAAACTTCGCGTGCCCTCCACTCAATAGGACAGGATGACAAGAGTTGATCCCAAGCCTTGAGGCGAAATTGTTTACTCTTGCCTTTTTCTGATGAAGAAACGATTTTTTGAAACATCTGAATCTTACGTTCTACTTGAGCTCGCATTGATTTAATCGTACTAGCCTTGTCAGTTCCATCTAAAGATTGGTTTTCTTCTAAAAAAGCTCTTTGTTCCTTAATTTTTCCTAGCAACTTTTGCATGTTCTCTTTCATGAGCACATACTGATAGATCTTTCGTAAACTCCCCGAATCATCTTCTAATAAGTTTTCGTTCATCTGTTGAATTTTTTTATTTAGGAGAACAATATTTTCTTCTGTTTCTTTTTCCTTTTTTTCCAAGGCTAGTTCATCCAAAGTAACAACACTATCCAAATCTTCCTGAAAACTTTTTACATCTTCCACCTTACCTAGTTTATGGTTCTGTGGTTGGCGTTCTACAAAAGTCAGGGTAAAAAAAGAACATAAGAGAATAAAACTCAACAGTTTTTTCACAAAAAACTCCTCATGGTTTCAGCAAAGAAGTCAACCTACTGCACCCAATTATGCGGCTGATAATAGGTATTCATCTCCTCGTAAGGAGAACCGGCTTCGGGAGTATACATATATTCGTAACGGACTTCTGGAGGGAGAGAAGCGAGAATGGATTCTATTCTTCCATTGGTTTTTAGACCAAAAAGAGTACCTCGATCATAGAGTAAGTTAAACTCAACGTAACGACCTCTACGATACAACTGAAAAGAACGATCTTCTTCTGTAAAAGGAAGTTCCATCGTTTTTTTCAAAATAGAAAAATAACTATCCAGAAAACCACGTGCTAAACTTTCTACCATTTTCCAAGAATCTTCGTTAACCTCAAGATAGTCATAGAAAATCCCCCCAATTCCACGCATTTCTTTTCGATGAGGAATATAAAAGTATTGGTCGCACTCTTCTTTCATTTTAGGATAAAAAGAAGGGTCGAAGGCGTCGAGCTTATTTTTCCAAAAACTGTGAAAATAAGAAAAACATTCTTGATTTGGGAGATAGGGGGTTAAATCAGCTCCTCCCCCAAACCAATCTTTATCTCCTTGACGAATATACCGAAAATTCATATGAATAGTCGGCACATTAGGATTACGAGGGTGAAAAATTAAAGATACACCAGTAGCTTGAACTTCTGGGCTATCTCCCTTAAGTTTTTTTGCAAACTCAGGATTAACTTCTCCATAAATAGTAGAAGTGTTCACCGCTCCACTTTCTAAGTATTTTCCTTGCCTGACAATTCGAGTAGTCCCACCTCCTCCATCATTGCCTATGTGGTCTTCTCGTTGCCATTTGTCTTGAAGGAAAATATCTCCCGTCGCCTCATACATTCTATCACAAATATCTTCTGCAACTTCCTCTACTATTTTAGACATTCGCTGAACATTTTCGTGCATAGTTGCTCTCCATTCTAGGTGCTAAAATATGTCCATCAAATTTTGGGGTTTGGATGAGAAAGCTATTCCTCATCCAAAAGACTACTCATCCCTAGTATACCGATCTATTTATAGACAGCAACCTCTACTCGGAAACTAAAGTGGCCAGGCTTGTTGTAAACAGCGCCGGTCAATCGAACCCCATTTCCAATAACTTGCCGACTAATAACCGCTCCAAAACCACTCGTCACACTCAGTGCACGAATATGAATAACCGGAGCTCCAAAATCAACAAAATCATTCGTTTTACCAACAGAAAAACTACCATGTTTTGTCATAACAACAATATTTTTCTTAGGCAACTTAGTCGGGTCTGCAAGAACTTTCACTTCCACTAAACCTGGTCTTTGAGGATAGGCAATCCCCGCGAAATAAATAACACTAGGAGCTCCTGCTGAACGCTCATGGAAAGCAACTCCACCTAAACCAGAGATGGTTCGAATGCTTTCAACAGCCAAAATAGGATGCTCAAAGTCTATATAGATGCGAGTATTACTCTTGCTCACTCCAAAAACTTTTCGGATAGTTGTCGGTCCCGCTAAAGCAGAAAACTCAAGAGGAGTAGCTTCAGCCAATTGCGCACCAAAAATACATAGATAAAGCTTCGCTCCAGGACCTACAAATTTCAAGATACACCCTTTGAGGTTTTTTGGTTTTGCTAGGCAACCTTTAATCACAGAAAAAAGATCTTTCCCATGCTTTGCCAAACAAGTCAGAACCTTTACTTTACTAACTCGAGTGTTAAGAAAATCACTACTCGCTTCGTCTATTTTTACTTGGCAAGAATTTTCTCTTCCCTCTAGCTCTCTAGGCCAACTAAGATTATATTTGAGAGTATAGGTTTGAGAGCCAACTATGATCCGATCTGTAAAATCACAAGACATCGTAGTGTCATTGGAAGAGTCTGCCACTACTCGGTAGATAGCATACTGTTCTTCTGCATCATCAAAGCGACAATATATAGATTTCTGCTCCCCTAATGAGTAAATAGAAGTGGCATCTCCTCCGAAATCTACAAAATCTTGGGTTGCTTTGTAAAAATCAATGTCTCCAAAATGATCGAGCCATTGTTCGTGCTCCATCTTTAAAATAGTTTCATTAGCCGAGGCAAATACCATCCCCAAAACTAACAAAAGGGAAAATGACATGTAGATTTTTTGCATATTGTTTCTGTTCCCTTTCCTAAGATATCCCACATATTTTTAGGACATCCCAAAAGCAAAAACGCCAAAAAAAGAAAAAAAGTTACAATCTTTATTTTCTCGCGGAATAGAGAAAAAGTCAAGTCTTATCCTAAAAGCTACTTAAAGCAAGTTTTTCTTAGCCTACGAAGGGTAACCTAAGACATAGACAATTGCAGCAAAAATTTTATAAAATAGCGGTAAAAGAGAAGCAAAAAGAAACCCCACAAAAATCAAAACATGGGGAGGTACTCTTTCCTGATTTTCTTTTTTATCCATTTTAGGGTATCTCCTCATTCAGAAATAAAAGCTATTGTCCCTTATAATTCGTCCTCTTCATCATCATCGTAATTTTCGTACTCTTCCTCTTCCTCGCCATCAAACCAAAAATGCTCTAAGTGAGGATACATGTCCAAAGCTTCATCTTCATCCCATTCTTCCAGTTGAGTTATTCGGCTTTCCATAGAATCCAAATTACTGTAGTCAATTAAATCTATATTGGGAAAAAGATAAACAAAATTGTCAGAATCGCAATTCCACTCTGAAAATTCAGATCCATCGAAGGATAAGATCAACTGAGGATCAGATATTACTTTTTCATATAAAGAGCGAGAGCTAAGAATATCTCCCAGTAAATTATCAGTGCTATCGCTAAAAGTAATGTTTTCCAAAGTGTCCACTTCTTCAAAATAGTCAATATCTTTGTCCCCATCTTTTTGCATGAAATGAGGGTACATGTGCCAGCGAAGACTCCACCACATTTTTTCAATAACAGATTCGTATTCTACGTACCTGAGAATGGTTAAGTCTAAAAATACTTCTTTTAAATGGGCCTCATAATCCTCTATATTTCCACTTTGCGACCAATTTAAGGAATCGATAAACTCCCATACCTCGTCTAGTTTTTCTTGCTCTGTAGTTGTTAAAGGATAGCGTAGTTGTCCGTTTCCATGTATATTCATAAAAGCATACCTATCTGTTCATTATCTGTCTATTTATTACACAAGTAAAGCTTTTCAAGTACTTCCATGACAAGCTTTTAATAAAAAATAAAACTTAAAGACCCTAGACCATTGTTTTAATAACCTTAAATATAATTCTAAGAAATTTGAATTCAAGGTAAATTTTCTTGTAATTTTTAAAAAAAATCATATCCCAAAGAACAAATGACTTAAAATATTATAGAATTTTTTTTGCCTTAGTAGTCTTTCATGAATCTGTTTATGGGCTTTCCTTACAATTCCAATAAAAAAAACGAAATGCTTGTTAAGTTTCCGGTTGCTCCTCCTCAAAGAAATATTTTAAGATATCTGCACTAAGGGAGTTCCAATGAAAAAACTTTACAAATATAGCGGATCTTTTGTCTTCTGACAACGTTGCTCCTTCGTTACAGAAAAGATTATGCGCCTACGTCGCGCCTTATCAGAAGACAAAATCTCTTACTATCTTTGCAAAGTTTTTTCATTGAACCACCCTAACTTTTTGCTTTCTTTACAGCCAGAAGGAATATTTTATGCAAACCCCTTTACCAAGCTTAGAAACTATGTACCAAGCACTCCTAAAAAAAGATAGTCGTTTTGAAGGGATTTTTTTCGTTGCAGTCAAAACTACAGGAATTTTCTGTCGTCCGACTTGTACAGCTCGTAAGCCGAAAAAAGAAAATGTTGAATTTTTTTCTTCTGTAGAAGAGGCTGTTAAAAAAGGATATCGAGCTTGCAAAGTCTGTCATCCTTTAGAATACCAAGGAGAAATCCCTTATTGGGTCCAGAGTATTTTAGAAGAGATCCAAACAAACCCCTATGCTCAGTTAAAAGACCAAGATCTTCGCGAAAGAGGAATTGAGCCTAATCGTTTACGCAGATGGTTTAAAAAACATTATGGAGTAACTTTTCAAAACTACCTCCGAGCTTCCCGAGTAGGACAAGCTTTCGAAAAAATCAAAGAAGGAGAAAAAGTCATTCACGCTGCCTATCAGTCAGGATATGATTCTCTCAGTGGCTTTTCAGACTCTTTCAAAAAAACAACAGGCTTTTCTCCGAAAGAAAGCAAAAAAGGCCGGGTTATCCTTACGAATAGAATTTTAACTCCTTTGGGTCCAATGATTGCAGGATCAAGCTCAGAAGGAATTTGTCTTTTAGAGTTCACAGATCGAATCCGACTAGACAAGCAATTACAGAAAACGGAAGAACTCTTTCAAGCAAAATTAACCCCTGGAGAAAGTCCTCATTTAAATCAACTAAAAAATCAACTCCTAGAGTATTTTCAACACAAAAGAACCGACTTTTCTCTACCACTAGATGTACCTGGGAGTTCTTTCCAGAAAGAAGTATGGCAAGCTCTTCAGAGAATTCCCTATGGAGAAACACGTTCTTATCAAGAACAAGCCGAGTCAATAAACAATCCAAAGGCCGTTCGAGCCTTAGGAAAAGCAAACGGCGATAACCGCATTGCTATCATTATACCTTGCCATCGGGTTATCGGAAAAAAAGGGGATCTTAGGGGGTATGCCGGAGGTCTTTGGCGAAAGCAGTATTTGTTAGAGTTGGAAAACGAGAGACAATAAGAAAGAAGGTAGGTAGGTAGGTAGGTTAAGAAACCAAAAATTTTTCGACATTTTAGTTTAGAATTTTTGGTCCTCGCTTAAAAGTTTATTAAAAAAAGACTCAACCTTTTTCTAGGACTCTGGTTTTACTTTGAGTAAAGGTATTTTGTCGAAGTTTTACCCAAGAAGTTCTAAAACACAAAATCAAAAGCATAGTTTTACAAGATGAGATCTTGTAAGCCTGTGAAAGGAGGCACCACGTGGACGACCACGATGAACGCAGCGAGATTCCCTGTGGGGTATCAGCGTTTGGAAAGTTAAACTGGCTTTCCGCATTCATCTCCACTCTCACGTTTTCCTCCTTGTTATTTTGGCTGAGTTCGCTTTTGCCGTTCCAGACAAAGAGATACAAGAAGGAAAACAAAGAAAGCTGTGGGGTAGATATTCGGAAAAGAGCTAACCCAATAAAATGCTATACTTTTTGCTTGAACAAAATGAAACATTGGCTCAATGAGCCCCTTGACACCAAGCAAAGTTTTTCTGATCGACTCTTTGAGGAGAAATGCTTTTGACGTTTCTAAAAGAGAAGGTTTATGAAAACTTAAACAAGAACGTCAAAGGAATTTTTTAACCAAAGTGAATTCTGTTCCCAAAAGTAGTGCATTTTAAAGGTTTTTATTATAACTCCCGCTTGTTATTTTTTTAAGTTAAGGATTATCTAAAATCGTTCTTTAGCAATATAACCCATGGAGGGTGAGGCTCCTGCCGAGCAGGAGATGTGCTTAGATTACAATATCAGGAAACCTTGCACATCCCCTGCTCGGCAGAAGCCAAAGCCCTCCCGAAATATGAGAACTAGGGCGATAAAAACTCTTTTTTTCTGAAAAAATTTCGACAAAATACTTAAAATAGCAGTGATAGCAAAAGATTTCGACAAAATGCCTTTGCTATCACTGCATCAAAATTTTCCCGAGAGCCCAAGCTGTTTTTGATTTTAATGGGATCGAAGATACATGTAAATAGGGAAGAAGATCTTCCGCAACAACTTGAGCATCTTCTCCACATTTTACAATAATATCTATTATTGTTATTTGAATTTCTTCTGAACATTTGGGAAAAAATAACATCAACTCCTGAGTTCTTTTCTTACCTCCCATTTCTACCAAAGCTTGCCCTATGTATTTTTGCAAATAATCCTTTTCCAAAAGCATTACTAAAGAAGGTAAAGCAAAATCAGCTTTCCTACCTAGATTAGAAATAATGTCAATAATCGCAATTTGTTCTTCCTTTTTTCCATTTTTGAGAGCATGGATCAAAGCAAAAACCGTTTTGGACGATTTTCTTCCGAGTTGCAAAAGAGCATCTTGGGCAAAGGGACGCATCTCACTAAAACGTAAACACCAAATCAAAAGAGGAGCAGCAACTTCTCCTTGAGGAGATATCTTTCCTAAAGACTCTATCGCATTGTAGACAGGAGCACCTGAGTCTTCTTGAACGGTTTTCATCAAAGAAGCTAAAATTATATCTGTTTGATTTTTACTTCGAGGAATCCGAGATAAAGCATGAGCAACTTCTGCCCGAACTTCTCGCGAGCCATCTTCTTGAAGAAGCTGAGACAAAACTTCTCCACTCTGAGGACAAGAAATTTTTCTTATGGTTCGAACAGCTAAGCGACGAACAAAAGAATTTTCATCTTGCAATAACAAAACAATAGCTTTTTTTCGCTTAATTGCTTGTGAGCCATATTTTGAAAAAGCAGAAACGGCCGCTGCTCTCATTTCAGGGTCTGAGTTTTGAAAAAAAGAAGCAATAAAATCCAAGTATTTTCCTTCTTTTTGATCCAAGTCGGCAATCGCTTCTAAAATATTATCTTCCACTCCTGTATATTCTTCCAGCGCTTTTTGCAAAATAGAAATAGCAACAACTCTGTGTTTTCGCATCCCTTTGAGCACCTTCACTGTCTCCCAACGGGTTTCAAAATCGCCCTTACGTAAACTATTCTCTAGAAGAAGTAGTAATTTCTCAGGAAGAGGGTAAGCCTTTTTTTCAAAAGTCTCTCCCCCAGAAAAGGAAGGGAAATACGAGCCCACGAGAAAAAAGAAAGGCCCAAATAAGAGAATAAAAAAACTCCCTAAGCGAAATGCATTTTTAGGGTAAGTACAATTTGCTTTCATTTCCACTCTCCCTCATAGTTAAAGAAGCTGTTATGGTTTTTATAAATTGAAAAAATCATCATAACACGCCCTAGGACAAAACAGGAAAAGGGGAGAAGTTTAGGAGAACTTTCTTTCCAAGCACCTAAATGGACAAACCTTTTAGTCCTTGTAAATAAAAGGTTGAGGTTTGATTCTAAGAATCAGTTTAGTTATAATGCCCCTCAAAAACCATCTTGAGCTTTAAAATCACCTGAGGAGAAACTTAAATTATGAGAAAATTTTTTCTGGCTTTCGTAATTTTATTGTTTGCCAGCATCCCAATCCAAGCCAATCCGAACTCTAACTATGGCCTAATAAAAAAAGTCGAGCTTTGGGAGCTACAAGCCACACACTATATTAGCCTAGCAGACAACGCAATGAAAAGCGCTCAGGTCGCGGAAAGCAAAGCTCATCTAGCCCAAGAAGAAAAAAAATGGGATGAAGTTAATAAATGGAAAAAGAAAGCTCTTTCTCTGAGAAAAAAAGCTTCTGGTTATTTAACAAAGGCCTCCACTCGAATTGAACAATCCAATCAATTGCGAGCAAAATTCTTGCGCTTTATCGGAGAAAAAGAGCCTGACAAATTTATCATCGGAAGCTGGAACATTCAAAATTTTGGCGATAGCAAAATGCAAAAAAAGATTTCTTATCAAGGGAAAGATAGACCTATACCAGAAGTTATTGCCGAAATTATCAAAAAATTAAATTTTGCTGTTGTCGCTTTGCAAGAAATCGAAGGAGATGACTTAGATCCTATTTATGCGGTTTTGGATTACTTAAATAAGGATGGGGATGAATACAAAATGACCTATCCCGAAAAATTAGGAGAAAGCAGTAACAGAGCAGAGTACCTTCCCATTGTTTATAACTCTCGCCTTCTGAAACTGGAACGTTTAGGTCATATTAAGAACTATGATATGCAACGTGATCCTCACTATGCCAAATTTTCTCTACGCTCAGAGAGTTTTCAAGAGCCCCAAGAAGGAAAAAAGCACTTCGATTTTATTCTCGTTTCTGTTCACTTAGCTCCCAAACAATCAGGAGAAGAAGATGAACCTCGGCGCAATGATTTTAAAGCTTTGCCGAAAGTCGTTCGTTGGCTAGAAAAGAAGTTTGGCGAAAAAGATATTTTAGTCGCGGGGGATTTCAATTGCGACCCTACCACTAGTCGGGGAAGTGACTATGAATTGTGGGAAAAAATCCGCAAGAAAATTGGGCCTGTTCATCCTTTCAAAAAAGTTGTTGCAGGAGAAGAAATTATCATGACCGACTCTATGTCTCATGGAGATCGCTTAAATGATAATCTGATTTGGCAGGCCCAGAGTGAAAAAGATTGGACAGGGCAAAAACAAATCTATGATATGGTGCAAGAATATTTTGGCGGAGAAATCTCTTTGGCCAAAGAAGTTTCTGATCATATGCCCGTTTGGGCAGAGTTTTACGCCAACCGTGATGAGGATTAGATAAGGGGGCTTTTTAAACCCCTTCTTTAGCTATACTTTTACCGTTAACTAATCGTTAATCTATGGCATGCTTTTTCAAATCGTCGAGAGAAGCGTGTTCTAAAGCAACAACGTGAGTAGAGTTTAGGTAAACAGGGGGAGCAGCCCCAGCTTCTAAGGCTTCTAGCCAACGAAAAACACAAAGACACCAGCGGTCGCCTGGTTTTAGTCCGGGAAAATCAAATTCCGGGTGTGGGGTTGTAAGATCGTTGCCATTAGATTTACTAAACTCTAGAAAATCTGTGGTCATCTTGGCACAAACAATGTGCAGTCCCAAATCTCCCCGTCCTGTATCACAGCAACCATTTCGATAGAAACCGGTCATAGGATCTACACTGCAAGGTTCTAGAGGAGTGCTTAAAACATTTCTCGCCATAATTTTATTCCTTTTGCACTAAGATTTTTTCAATAATAGCTTGTTTGTAGTCATAGAAATTAATATTTTCAATAGTATCTGAAACTTTACCTTCGTAGTAGATATCTAAATAGTTTTTTATACTTACTAGCTCTTTCTCTAAATCTTCTGTTTTCCCTTCTTCAAATTGTTTATATTTCTCTTTTCGATACTCCTCGACATATTCATCAAAATTTTGAGCTAGCCTAGATATAGCATCTCGCACGTGTTTTGGTCCTATCAAGATTACTCTCCAAAAGAATAGTCAATTAGATTGAGATTTTTTTTGCCAAAACAAGGCAATCATGGCTAACAAAATGGCAAAACTAAAAAATACTCCACTTCCCAAAATGACATCCCACCACCCAAAATCTTCTCGCGAAGGTCTATTTAAGCTAACAAAAAAAAGCAAGGTTACTCTAATCAAATTAGCAATAATCGCGAAAAAAGGAGCTAAGATAAGGAGTTGCCACGAGTAGCGCAAGGAGAGCTTACCTAGTAGGCCAACAAAAAGAGAGAAAATCGTTAGCTTATTGAAAAAACCTAGCCCTGAGCAGCGAGGGTTAATTTGCAAGCGAATATCCTTATACAAAATGGTATCGACCTCAACAGATGTCATATACCCCATGAATTCTAAAATATTTTGGCTTCCCCAGAGGGTTATTTTTTGAAGTAGAGGAAGAATAAATAAAGCGGTATTCTGGGTGGGTAAAAGAAAGAGGAGGAACAATGTGCCCAGAGCGTAGTATCGAGTCCGCTCCCACCCTTGCCAAACCCATATAAGGAAAAAAGCGCTTATAGGAATTGAAAAAAGAACTTCTTCCAATCCCCAAAAGTACAGAGCTAGCCAGTAAATGAAGAGGATAAAAACGGTCGCTATTTTTTTTCCTTTTGTTTTTTCTGCTGTAAAAAAAAGAGGAGGTAGATTCGTTTGAGGGAGGAAAGTGGATTGATAAAGGAAGAAAAAGAAAGCTCCCAATGGAATCAAAGTACGAAAAGGATAAACTGTAGGTCTAAGAAAAAAGGGAAAACAAAGAGCCAAAAGCAAGAGAGCAAAAAAAGTACTCTCTCCTTTGACTAGGTATTCTCTAAAAAATTTCATAAAATATTTAATCCGTTAGGGAGTGTACTCATTCAGCCTACTTGCTATTTAGCAGGATTTAGTTCAAAGCAGTTTCCTTATTCTTACTAAAAAAATACAAAAAGCAAGCTGAATGAATACAATCCCTATTCTTTTCTGAATTTTCGCCAAGAACAAAGCAAAGCTAAGGACATAAGTCCCCAAAGAACAAATGAAGCAGGTTCTGGGCCAGCGTAGTTAACGGCATTTTCATCCTCCAAGGAAGCATTTACTAAAGTTAATACTTCGCGGGACTTATCCTCTTCATCCAAAGCTTTTTGGAGAGCATTTTTTTGGCTCCGGTCGATATCATTGTTTTTGTAGTCATCTTCTGTCTCTAAGACCAAGTAAGCCGTGTAAGGAGTAACTACTTGATTTTTAACGGAAAGCTCTATGACCTCATCAACGAATTCCTTGGATTCCCCTTCCTCAGAAATTTGCTTTAAAATTTGATCAATCCGTTTGTATTCCCAGTACTGTTGAGCAAAGATATCCGGCTGTCCCTCTTCGACAGACACTTCACTTTTCCAAGATTCCTTTAAGCCTCCTCTTTCTGCCTTTAATTCAACGTAGCCCTCTCCAGATTGAGGCCATTTGCAAAACAGAGTTATTTGGCTACCAGGGTAAACTCTTTTTGGGCAACTGGGATATATTTCGGGAGCTTCTAGTCCTTCGGAAGCTAAAATGAGATTTTCCCAAGGTTTATAAAGGCTCTGTTGGTAGACAGAAACAACCAAGCGTGGAAGCTCTTGGCTTTCTCGAGAGAGAGAGCTAAAAGCTTGGGTTTTTTCGGAGATATCTTGGAGAAAGGAGTAATTCGCTTTACCTCCCAATCCAATAGAAAAGATATTTGCTTCAGAAGAAACTAAATCTAGAAGAACACTCTCCTGGGGAGAAGATATTGTCGAAAGTCCATCGCTGAGTAATATAATATTTGAATTATCAGGTAGTTTTTCTAAAGCAGAAAAAAGCTTTTCAAAATTAGAAGGGCCCAAAGGAAAAAGTGAATCTAAATATTTTTTTGCTTCCTTCTTATTTTCTTCATTGGCAACAACGGTAGTAGAGCGAAAAAAGCGTACTTTGTGGTCAAAGACCACAATATTAAAATGACTTTCTGGGGTCATCTCTTCTAAACAATGAAGTATTCCCTCTCGGCAAAAATCTAAATGCTCATTTTTTAGCATACTGGCCGATGTATCCAAAACAAAAATAGTTTTTCCTTCAGGAGCTTCTTCATCGATAGGAATAGTCAAGTTTAAGATACTATAGTCTGCAATAGTTTCTAAGTGCAGCAAAGATCGATCGGGAGTTTGATATTCTAGGACAAGGTCTTTTTCCCAGTGCCGATTTTGGGCCACTGCTTTAACATGGGCCTCATTTTCTTGGAGATAATTGATTTCGCTTTTTCCTCCTCCCAGGATCTCTATATTTTTTAAAGAATAAGGGCTCTCTAAACGAGCTTGGAAAGAAAAATCTCTTGTTAAACCAGAAGGAAACTCCCTTGCATCAACCAAGGGATAGTTATATCGATATACTCCCATAGAGTAATGAATTTTTTGAGTATAGGCAATTTGAAATTTTAACTCTGCCTTTGGTAAAATAGGGAATACTCGGATTTTAAACAAATCTCGCTTCTCTTGCTCTAAGATTCCCGGATCCAGTGCGCGGTCAACAATTTCTTGATAGATTCGACGAGCTTTGGTTCGCTCAACAACGGTTCCCACCATCTTTTTTCCTGCGATCCACATAGAAAATTCTGTTATCTTTGCTCCTTCTGGAGTCGGAAAAATATAGACTCCTTCCAGTTGCACTGAACTAGGATTTTCATAAACTTGAGTGATTTTTGTGTACGCCAGGTTATCTTTGATCCGAACATCTACTTGGTGTTTAGATAAGTCAAAGGGAGGCATGGTTTGATCTTTCGGCACCAAAACTGCTCCAAAAACTAAGGGAGTTGAGAGAATAAGGGTGCAAAAAATCCAAAAAGAGTTATTTGTCGCTCGCATACTTTTTTCCTTTTTTGGAAAAGTTTCCTTCAAAATCAAAATTAATTCCAAAAACTAGGGCAGTCATTAACTAATCGATCGCTCCTAGTGTTATTTTAAATCTTTCGGAAAATAGAGATCTATAATATCAGCAATGTCCCCATTTTTCTCAAGCTGAGCAGAAAAAACCTGAGTTTTTTCTTTTTCTGTTCCTACATGAAAGAGGATTTTTACTTGAACTTGAGTTGGAATACTCTCTCCGCTGAAATAGTTTACTTGGATTTTATACCGACCTGGTTGAGCTTTTAGGATAGTGAAAGTTTCTGGTCCCAGCCCTGTCGTGTTGTCGTTGTGTAATTTTTCTCCACTTCGAGTTATCCGATTACTATAAAAACACCGCTTTAACTGAGGATTGGTGACCCACAAATCTATGTCTGTTTGAGTATCCCAAGTGAGGATGATTTTTACATCCATCGGACGAATTCCTTTTCGAAGCAGCACTAGTTTCTGAGAAAGGGTTTTCGTTTCTTCTTCATTCCCCTGAGATTGTTCCCATTTTATCTGTTTTTCATAGACATCACACAAAAGATTTGTTGCGGAAGGGATAATATCTTCTTCTTCTAACCAATGTTGCTGAAGAATAGCCAAGAGAAATTTTTCAGCACTGCTGTACTCTTTCCAGGCAAGAGAAATTTTAGCTCCGGCCAGATACTCTTCTTTTTCCAGTTTATGATAAAGAGCACTGGTCAAAAGAATTTCGACGGCTTCCTCAGAGTAGCCCCTGAGATGTATATACTCTGCTAAATCTTTAGAAAGAGACCAAGTATTTTCGTAAATATCTAAAATACTTAACCAAGCACGTAAAGCTTCTTCTTTTTCTCCCCGCTCATGAAAACAATTACCCCATTCCCGATAAAGTTGAGGAAGAAGCTCGGTGTTATTTTCCCAAGCATCTTTGACCAGTTGAGGGTAGTCATCTATTGATAAACCAGAAGGAGAAGTCATTTCAGGGGAATCTTGCGCCCCACAGAAAACTAAAAGAAAAAAGCAAATAAAAATACAATGATAATTCATAGATATCCCTGAAAAGAAAATCCCTGCGAAAATGAAGCGAATGAAAAAGAAGCTTGATTTTATTGGCAATTCAATTTATAAATGGAAATCGAAAAAGAATTGCTTTCATTATAGAGAGATTTCCCCTTTCTATCAATGTTTACTCAGAATAATTTTTAAATTAGGGCGTGTCTATAATACGCCTAAGAACCTTATTTTCTTCTAAACATAAAACATAATTTAGTGATCCGTGGAAAGAAACAGGTTATGCTCTCTCCCCAAAAAATAAACTCTATTGAAACCCTTCGGCTCTATCTAGAAGCAAATCCTTCTGCTTCTTCTGATGTTGTTGTTTTGGTTCAAACCCTGGTGGATCTGGTCGAGCAAATATCTGACATTCCTTCTCGCGATTTTCTTTTAGGTGCGGCTACTTGTTGGCCTGCCCAGCACCTAAACTTATCAGGCAAAGAATTTATCGCCAAGCGAATATTTGCTTTCTGGAGAAAGAGAAAATTTGATCTCCTTACAGATAAACTCCATCAAGTCGCTCTAACTCCTCCTCCTTATTCTTTCTCAGACGCTATGGAACTCTTGGCTTTTGAAGGAAGCCCTTCTGAGAGTAGTCTTACTTTAGCAAGTGAAGGTTCTTCGATAGACCACATAGAGATGTTTTCTGTTTCCGAGGAAAGCGGAGAGCCCACTCCTATCCTGATAAACGCCTACGAAGATAGCGATTCTTTTATGATTGACCCCAGCCCTCTGATTATAAGCGCCCAAGATGAGAGCCACTCTCTTTTGGCAGAGGAAGTCAGCGATCAACTTCCGGCAGAGGAGATCAGTGATCTATCTCCTGTAGAAGAAATAGATGCTCTACTTACAATAGAAGAAGCTAGTGATCTATTTGTTCAAGAAATCAGTAGCCAGTTGAATGTGGAAGAAATCAGTGACCAGTTGCATGTCGAAGAAATCAGTGATCAGTTGCATGTCGAAGAAACTAGTGATCTGTTATATGCTCAAGAAACAAGTGATCACCTTTATGCTGATGAAATTAGTCCTCTGCCCGCAGAAGAAATCACCAGCGACGAAATTCAGCTAGGAACAGATAGTGAGAGTGTTGCTCTAGAGATAAACGAAGCTCTAGACTTGGACGAAAGTGATCGCTTTGAGATGAGCGAGTTTGATTTTGTTCCTGTCGATGTTGCAGAAAACTTCACCATCGTCGATGATCCCGATTTGGATTTTGATTTTGATGACCTAGAAGGGCAAGAAACCGAAAAAAGGCCTTTGGAAAATCAAGCCAGTCAACTTTTAACCGATTCATTTTTTGACATTGCTGATCTTCCCGAAATTGAATCGTCAGAACCTTACGCAGAAGATGAAGAAGAAGAGGATCAAACTTTTTATTCGAGCGATCCTATAGGGGAAGCTGCAGAAAAAGAACTTGAGCCCGAAAAAAAATCTCCCCCTAAAACAGCCAAAGAAAACCCTGACTGGGATGTTCGACCAGAAGAAACTTTTTTTTCTGTTCGAGGAGTTGATCTACCAACGATACAAGAGCCTGCTTCACAAAAACCAGATGTTTCAAAAGAAAAAACGCCTCCTCGAACTCCCCCTGTTTTAGAAGAATTCGATCCAGAAGAGACTTTTTTTTCAGCAAAAGGTGCCGAGCCTAAGAAAAAACCTGCTCCTTTAAAACCAGAGAGAGATGTCTCCAAAATTCTCCAAGACCCAGGGGAAACCTTCTTTTCCTCAAGTCCTTCCCCCTGGGCCAAAAAAACTCCTGCTAAACCTAAATCTACCGACTCTGTTCCTTCGCCTATTATAGCAAAAAGAGCTATAAACAAAAAAGAGGAAGCTAAAAGTTTACGGGCACGCAGGGCAACAACTCCCGCTTCGATCAACCTTGCTCGTATTGCTCCTAAAAAGCAAGAAGATCTAAAACAAGCCTGGGATCGCTTAAAAAATGCCGAGATAAAAAAAATAACTGGTAAAGCTCCTTATGACCTTCTTTTGGAAAGGCTGGAGAAAGGCTCTCTTTCCCAGTTTATTCGTATTGTTCAAGGAGTTTGTGATAGCACAAAAAGTACCCAAGACAAATATCCTTTGATGCGCTTAAAGTATGTCTTAGTTCAATATGAAGGAATTCTCACAAGCTCTGCTTCGATTTTAGCCTTGATCAATTATGGAGAAAAAAAGGGGCAAAGTGTTCTGAAAAAGTTTTCTCAGGTAATGAAAAAGAGAGCGATAAATAAATATGTCTATAACTACTTTACGAAAGTAGTAGAAGCTAAACTACAAGAACACCACCAAGTTTTCCGCAAGGGAGTTGAGCGAGCTAAATCTCGTGAAGAGCTACTTGCTTTGCTCGCAGATTATCCGATATATGACAGTGGCTACCTAAATAAGTTTTCTTCTTTGCAAATTATTGCTCAAGTCAAACGGATGTCTGAAAAACAATATCCCAAAAAACTGCTCGACAAGCTTTTAGAAAAAGAACTGGGAACAAGTGAAGCAAATATCAAAATGCATTTAGCACGGATTTTAGTGCAGCAAGGCGCCCATTCCAAATTGGAAGAAGCTCTTTTCCCTCATAGGAAAATAAACCATATTCTTACAGCCTTAAAGGAAATGAAGGATGATCCTGAAACGGGTCGGGTTGCCACGACAATTTTTCAACTCATCGTGACGTTTATCAAGGGAAAACAGAAACTATCTTTCCAAAGTTTGCAAAGTAGTCTCAGTATGATTCCAACAGGACTTCAGCAACATATTTTAAAATCCGTTCGCTTTAAACTACAAAAAGACCTAGAGAAAAAGGTCGCAAAAATTTTGCAAGAGAAAGGCTATGCTAGCCACGGATGGCAAAAGCTGCATGTTCTTTTGACCAACCCTCAAATTCAATCTACAGGAATCAAGCTTTTTGGATATACTTTGGAAGAGCTTTTGGAAAAATTAAAGCAAGTCTCTATTGCTAAGGACAACATTCCCAAGGTCGTTGCTAATTTGTTTACGAAAGAAAGTTTTCCCGAAAGCATGAAAGATCTCATTATCAAGAGACATATTTCGCGCAGTATATCCACTGATAAAAATCTCTATACCTGTCAAAAAGAGCTTAGTGAGCTCGCTGAGAAAAAACTGGTATCCTTAAAGCAACCTTTAACTAACCTATTTCAAGCCCATGGCCAAGTAAATTTCTCTGGCTCTGAAGAGCAGGTAGTCGATGGCTACCAAATTGCCCGAGCTATTTCCAAATACTACCAAAACCCATCTCGGACGAAAATAGAGCTTCCCTCAGGCCTTACTCCAGAGCTGGATAACCTTCTCTCCGAGACGGTAAACCAAGAACGGCTCCGGCAACTAAGCAAGCTAGAGAAAAAAAATGAAGAAAGCTAATCCATTTTTCTCTCTCGTTTTTTTTTCTCTTACCCTGGCAATTTTTTTGCTTCTTTCTTGTTCTCCAAAAAACAAGATTCCCTCCTCTCTATCTGTAGCAACCTGTGCCAACTTTCAGCATACAATGAAAAAACTCTCGTGCTCATTTTTCGAAAAAGAAAACATTCGCATCGAAGTCATAGCAGGGTCTTCCGGCAATCTCTTCGCTCAAATCATAGCAGGAGCCCCCTACGACTTGTTTTTCTCTGCCAATAAATTCTATCCAGAAAGACTTAAAAGCGAAGGAGTTACCCAAGACGTCCAAGTCTATGCAAAAGGGCAATTGGTTTTGTGGTGGGATCGACAATTAGGCCCCTCCAAAGAAGCGAAAATAGAGGATATTTTACTCCACCCTAAAGTATCTCGCATTGCTCTAGCCAATCCTCAGCATGCTCCTTACGGAGAAAAAGCCTTAGAAGTTATCCAGTACTACAAATTAGCCCCTTTAATCCAGACAAAGCTAGTCTATGGCAAAAATCTCCTCCAAGCGGCCCAGTTTGCCCAAACTAAAAATGTCGAAGTCGCTTTTCTTTCTTTGTCTCTAGTTCTGCAATCAAATCTAGGAGAAAAGGGTTATTTTTCCCTAATTCCTCCTGAGTCACACCAAGCTCTAGACCAAGCTTTTACAATCTTAGCCCCCCACCTTCTAAAAGAAGAAAAAAAACGCTTTGCCGATTTTATTTATTCTTCTCCTGGGCAAAAAATCATTCAAGAAGCAGGTTATCTACTTCCTTAAGCGGGTAGGTTTATTTGGAGTAGAGAAAATATATGTTAGAAGTCAGAAACTATTGGAAATCGATTTAAATGCCCATCCCTAATGTTAGAGAGATTACAGTCGGAGGTGTTTCAAAGGCGGACTTATTAGAGCAACTAAAAAACAGCTCTATTTTGATTAACCCATATGCCGAAATTCTATTTGCAAGCCCCGAGTTTACGACATCCTCCCATTCTTGTAATCTCAAAATTTCGGAAGTTTCTCTTCAGGAAATCTCATTAAAAGAAGGGGCCACTAGCACTCAAATATTCTCTAGAGCAAAAGATTTTGGTCTTGAACTATGTCCCCTGGAGCTAGCGCCTCACTTTAGGTTGCAATACTTGAATCAATTGCAAGGACCATACTTAACTATTGCTTCCAAAAAGACAAGAAACGACGAATCATACCCAAATGGTTTCTACCTTAGAAAGCTAAAGAATCGTCTATGGCTAAGAGGATATAGAGCAAGCTCGGATTTTGTTTGGTCTCCTCAGAGTCGTTTCGTATTTCTTGTTAATTGAATTGAAAGTTAGGATAACAGTCAGTTGCAATGGACCGCCAACAACAATATGAGCTTCTCTGGACGAATAGAGCGCGCTGCCAAAGAGATGGAATTCAATGCATAAATCAAGTTTTCTTGAGAAATAGGTCATACCAGGCGCAGCGGACAACCACGAGGGTCCTTGCGGACGGCCTTCGTAGTTGTCCCTACATTACATCACCTGACAAAATCTTAAGCAAATCTAGTCACCCGATACAGCCTGCAAATTATTTCCTATCGCGTAGTTATCCTGTAGGGACAACTTCAAGGGCCGCCTGCAAAGGCCCTTGTGGTTGTCCGTTACGCCTGGTAAGATACAAAAGGATTTAGGACACTCTCTAGACATCCCAATACTCAGGATACTGAGCATCGGTTTGGACGTGACGATAGATTTTCCGGCGAACTTCGTGTTCTTTTCGAATGACATCCTCGCGGGTATCCCCGACAATCCACATCTGCATCAACATAACCCCCGCTGCGGTCATATCCTTTTCTTCGAGACTATCGTCGCGTTGGCGGTTATGGCGAATCAAAATGCCCTCATTCTTCTCTAAGTGCTCGACGTATTCATAGTCCAAAATGTCCGAGACCTTTCCCGTTTGTTTTGCGGTAATCAGAACAATAAGAGTGAACTTAAAGTTATCCTGATTTCTCCATTTTTTCCAAGGAGTGTTCGCAGGAACTTCTTCCCCCGCAGCCAACTTGAAATTATCTTCATACAAAGAGGAGCCAAAAGAGTAGAGGTAGTTGTAGTGGTAAGAGTGTGCGGCTCGGGGATTGATTTCCGTTAGAGCAATGGAGCCACCTGGCATGATCCAAAACTCAACATTAAAGAACTGGTTGCGGTATCCCAAGTCGGCCATTTTTCCCATATAACGGTTCATCCAGGCTTCGATTTTCTCGGCCATTTCTGCAGAAATGGATATCGGGGGAGTTACATAGCCCAAGGCTTGGTGGTTGGAAAAGTAAACCTCTTCAGTGAGAGCATAGTGCACAACTTCCCCTGAGGGAGTGATATAGCCCTCGTAACAGTACTCAATCGCTACATTCATATCGACCATATGTTCCGCGATGAAAGGAGGGATGTTCTCGGGAAGCTGGGAGCGATCTACGCCCTTAAGGTAGGAGTCGTACTGGAAAGAAATCAGCTTTTGGAGTTCTTCGTCCTCTCGGTAGCTCTTCAAAACCGATCGTAGCTGCTCTTCGTCCTTTATTTTAAAAATTCCTCGGCCCAGAGAAAGAGAAGTATTCTTTAGCATAAAAGGCCACTCTTTGATTTTTCCGACGATTTCATCGTCGCTTTCCTTTAAAGGATCAATCGAGTCAAAGTAGAAAGGATTGTCTTCCAAGGTACGCATCAAGTACTTATTCATGCAATAGAGGAAAGCGATTCGACCAGGAACATTGTTCCCCAATTTTTCATTGATCAGAATATGATGGAAAGCGTCCTTTTGGGCAAAACCTCCCACCGATTTCACCCCCTTTGATCGGCAATCAGAAGCAATTGCATCGATTTCGGAATCTTCCCAAGTTTTTGCTTCGACAACTTCGACCTGAATCCTCTCTCTCATGTCATTAATCGCATTTTCCATATAAGGTTGGGGGCTTAAAAATCCATAGGTTGACTTTTCTGAACACATAGCTTAATTTCCTTGATATTTAAGGCACTAAGGGGGGGGCAACCTCTCCGGTCAAACAAATAGAAGAGACAGACAGAGGTTAGCATAAGGGAAAGCAAAAGTAAAATATTTTGAGAAAAAATTGGTATTATGATCGACGCACCCTAAATTTAGGATAGCTTTTTGTTGCGCCCCTTCAGGGCCGTTTTGTTCCGGGCTTGGATTTTCCTAGGGCTTCGCCCCATTTGTGTCAACCTAAGCCGTAAGTCGTTGAATATCTTTATTGTAGCCGTTTTCAATGTCGGCAAAGATTTTAGTTTCAGCGTGTCCCCCCTGTTCGCAAGCTCATTCAGTTAAGGAAAACACAGTAAGAGTAATAGGTAGAAGGTGATTTCGTTTCTCTAGTCCTTGAAAAGCAGAAGATTAGGTTTTCTTGAAAATTAGGTTTTACCAGGCGTAACGGACAACCACGAGGGGCCTTGCGGACGGCCCTCGCAGTTGTCCCTACATTACATAACCTGCGAATTCAGGTAAATTTAATCGCTCAATACCATTCGGCAAAGCCTGCAAGTTGTCTTCTATCGCGTAGTTATCCTTGTAGGGACAACTACAAAGGCCGCCCGCAGGGCCCTTGTGGTTGTCCGCAACGCCTGCTAAGATTAAGATGGGTTACGAGGGCTGTTTTTTTGCAAACCAAAGTACGCTACTCTAAGGGGTAGAAACGAAAAAACACCTTCCGTCCTTTACGTTTTCTATGTTTTCCTTAACTGAATGAGCTTGCCCCCTGTTCGTTCCTCACGGTTCCCCCCAAAGGGGGAACAAAAAGGGTTTTTCAGTATACGAAAGTTTTTTTTAGGCAATGTTTGAAGTAGCGTAAGCCTTCATTTTGCTTTCGTATGCAATAAAATCTTTCTTATCTCC
>JAJDCR010000118.1 GCA_029260735.1 Planctomycetota bacterium | reverse complement strand
CCAAGATGAAGAGTATGTACTAGAGGTCGAAGACTCAGACAATGCGAATGTTCCTGGTGCCTCTATCAATGAAATCGACAAAAAAATTGATGGTTCAGCTAATGGTAACACTGGAAAAGTTCAAGGTCAAGACGGTGACGGCGAATTCTTAATGGCCATCATCTCTGACGCATTCCTTGCTTCTCAACAAGCTGGCTAATACCTAGAAAATATCTAGATTTATGAACTATAAAAGGTAGCTGACTCTTAGGGTTGGCTACCTTTTTTTTTGGATTTTGTATTCAGGAAAATTTTCTTTATCTCTAGTTTTTCTTTTGAATCAGTATATCATCTGTTGAAATAAGAATAGAGGATTTTGAAAAAGATATAATTACGTCGTTATCGAATAATAAGAGTGAAAAACACGCATTTGGATTTGCTTGTTTTTAAGGTGCTCAATGCGTCTTAAAGTTGAAGAAAGAAAAGAATCTCACGCAAAGGCGCAAAGACACCAAGGAGAAAAAGAATTAAGACAAAAGATAAATTCGGAGAATTTTATCAAGAGAAAGATTTTTTACATCTTCCTTTGCTTTTCTTTGCGTGAGATTCTTTTCTATTCAAAATCCACTGTGGAGGGGAAAAAATACAAAGGCTACTTAACTTAATGCACTGGTGCCTGGAATGGGTTCTGCGGTAGGCACATTTTAATCCAGTCACTTGGAAAATAAAAAAAAATTTTTTTGTTGCCTAAGCCGCACCTTGAAACATTAAGAGGAAACATGTGGTAAATATTTTTTTTTCACTTTTTTCCACCTTGTTCACCTTTTTTACAAGAGAAACAGGGAAAACAAAGTCTTTTTGGATAAGATTATTCTTAGTATGAGCTGTCATGTTTCATTGTTTTAAGGAATCTTAGTCTTCTCCGCATAGGAAAGTTTTTCTTATTTTTTATAAACTCAAAAGATTCCTGTTCTTCCAAACTTGACAAATTCTCTTTTAGATCTTATAATGAATCATAATATTTTCAACAAAAGTCTTTGTTGTCGAAACATCTATCCTCCTTTTTTCTATGAGGAATCGTATGGCTCGAAATAAAATCATTGAGGAGTTTACACTCCTTCTTTTAGTTCTATCAATATTTCTAATTACGGGATGCCGAAATTGGAATTTAATTAATGAAACAAGCTATGGCCCTTTACAAGAACGTGAGCAGTTGATTGGCCAGGGACCTATCCAGGAAAGAGTCCGAACAGAAAAAGACCGTCGGGTATTAGAAACCCGAACCAGCCGCTTGGTAAAAAAAAGATATGCTAATGCTATAGCCCGAAAAGGTGTCGGAGGCGTACTTTTGAACCCTATGGGGCTTTTGGATTTACTTTTGTTGGTTTCTACTCATCCTAGAGAAAATGAAGATGTCTTTGTTGTCTATGATGAATGGAGAGTAAACCGATATGTCGAAGATAAAGGTGTTACTTCTACAAAAAACATAATAAAAGCTAATCCCACTCATGATATTGTAAAAAATAATCAAATCCAACGCTATAAGACTGTTTTAGCCAAAGATACTCAAGTGATGCGCAAATGGTTACTGAGTGGTAAGCTTTTGACGAAAAAACAGTTTGATAGAATTGTTGATAGCCTTAGTGTGGAAGAAATTTTAGCCCAATCTCCTCAAATTTTTCAGGTGATACCAGGACCTACTCCCAACGGGCAGAATAGAATACTCTTTTTTGAGAACGGAAAAGACTCTCGATGTTTGGCTCTTTTAACTGTGCAGTTGGCTTACAAGTACAAAACTCCTGTTGAAAAAGTGAAGCTAGAAGAGTATGATAGAGTACTTAAATATTTACCTGCTTTAATGTTAAGAAATAAGTATATTGCTAATGGCTTTGAGGATTACGAGAGCTACCAAGAGCAAATGAAAAAAAATATGGAAAATTTCCCTAAATAAAGCTATCATGAAGTTCTAGCTCTGGTCTTTAGTTCTATAGTATTCTTTTTACGCATCAAGGGTAGTTAATGGTAACGATAAATGATTTATTTAAGGTGGCTGTGAAAACAAAAGCTTCTGATCTTTTGATTGTTGCAGATAGTCCTCCTTATGTTAGAATTAATGGAAAACTGATTCCTGTTGCCAAAGAAATTTTAACAGCGAACAATACTAAAAAACTTGTTTTTAGTATTTTGAGTGAGCATCAAGTAAAAATTTTTGACGTAGAAAAATCTGTTGATTTGAGTTATTGTTATCAGGAAAATGCTTCTCTTCCTGGGCAAGAGAAGCATCGTTTTCGGATTAATGTCTACCAGCAACAAGGCACTATAAGTGCTGCTTGTCGAACTATTTCTAATGTAATTCCTAGTCTAAATGAATTGGGACTACCTGATACTCTGAAAGAGTTTGCAAAACTTCCTCAAGGATTATTACTTGTTACAGGACCAACAGGGCATGGCAAGAGCACAACTTTAGCTTCTATGGTTGATTATATTAATGTGAACCAAGCTAAGCACATTATTACAGTTGAAGATCCAATTGAGTATGTTCACGTGCACAAAAAAAGTGTTGTCGAACAGCGAGAGCTGGGTAGAGACACCCCTACTTTCCAGCAGGCTCTTAAATACGTTTTACGACAAGATCCTGATGTTATTTTAGTTGGAGAAATGCGTGACTTAGAGACGATGTCTTGTGCTTTAACTGCTGCTGAGACAGGTCATTTGGTTTTGGCTACTCTTCATACTAACGATGCTGTGCAAAGTATTGACAGGATTGTCGATACTTACCCTGCTCATCAACAGTCTCAAGTTCGAACTCAGTTAGCTCTTTCTTTGGCAGCGGTTGTTTCGCAACGTCTTTTGCCTCATACTAATGGGAAACAAAGAGTTTTAGCCTGTGAAATCTTGATTAACAACAGTGCGATTGCTAATTTAATTCGAGAAGGTAATACTCACCAAGTTCCTAGTGTCATTGAAACACGGGTCAAGGAAAAAATGCTTCCCTTTGATCATTCGCTACGTAGTCTTTATGAAAGAGGTTGTATCAGTTATGATATAGCAAAGAGCTACATGAGCAAAGCTGGTAAAGCCAAGCTAGAGAAAAGAGCTTAAGGAAAAAAGCCTAGAAGTAATTCACTTAATTTTAGTTAAGTTGGATGAAATTTTTTATTTTTAAAGCAACAAATTTTCATTTTTAAAGCAACAAATAACTATATTGGGAAGATAATAATGGCAATTCAACCAAAATCCAATAAAATTACAGCAAAGTACATGAGTTTGGTGCAGCAGTTTCTGGATAACAATATTCTAACAAAAGAGCAGCTTGATACGGCTTTTTCTGAGCAGAAACAAACCCATGAACCGCTTATGAATATCTTGATCAAGCGTGGCTTTGTTTCCGAATCTAAGGTGGCTGAAACAGTTGCAAGAGATTTAGGAATACGGTTTCTTCCTAGCTTGAATATGGTAGATTGGTCATCTGAAGCTATTGATATGTTTAAAGCTGATTTTTTGAAGCTTCATAAATGTATTCCTCTTACTTTTGAAAACAACAAGCTAACTATTGGAATCTCTGATCCCTCCAATATTATGGCAATTGATGCAATTCAAGAAGTTATTCGTGAAAAATCTCCTGGAGTAGGAATTGAGTTTGTTTCCGTACTAGAAACAAAGGTTTTGGAAGCAATTGGGGAACACTACGAGCATAAACAGCAAAGTGCCATTATTGACGAAGATATTAAGGCGGCGATTAACCACTCAATGAAGCAGATTGGATCAGATGACGATGATGCTGCTGCTCAACCAGTTGAAAAACTAGTGGACCGCTTGATTATTTTAGGAGCTTCCCTTAAAGCGAGTGATATCCATATTAATCCAGAGGAAACTCACGTTCAGATTCGCTATCGTATTGACAGTGTTCTCTTTACGGGACCATCTATTCCTAAAGAGCTCCAAAGTGCAATCGTCTCACGTATTAAAATTATGGGGAAGATGAATATCTCAGAAAAACGGGCTCCTCAAGATGGAAAATCACCGTTTCGTAAAGAAAATCTTCACTTAGATTTACGGATTTCTGTTATCCCTATTCGGCAAGGGGAAAACATCGTTATCCGGATATTGGAAAAAAATAAACTCTTTGGTCTGGATCAGTTGGGTTTTCAGCCTCGGATGTTTGATTCTATTTACGAGGTTACGAATCGAAGTTTTGGAGTATTTTTGGTTACTGGGCCTACGGGAGCCGGAAAATCGACTACTCTCTACTCCATTCTTCAGAGTATGAATGCTATTGAGAGAAATGTAATTACCTTAGAAGATCCTATTGAGTATCAGCTTCCCTTTATTCGCCAGTCTCAAGTGAATGTGGCGGTGGACTATACTTTTAACACAGGACTAAGAGCCTTTCTTCGACACGATCCTGATGTAATTTTGGTGGGAGAGATTCGGGATAAAGAAACCGCAGGGATGGCGTTTCACGCTGGACAAACGGGGCACTTTGTTTTGAGTACTCTTCATACAAACACCGCGATTGGAACAGTTTCTCGTCTTTTGGCAATGGACTTAGATCTTTATTTACTGAGTACTATTCTCCAAGGTATTTTAGCCCAACGTTTGGCTCGTGTTATCTGTGAAAGATGTAAAGAGGGCTACATGGCAACTCCTGTTGAAACAAAGTGGCTTAAACTAGATGAGCCAAGAGAGCTTAAGCGTGGAGTAGGCTGTGACAGGTGTAAACAAAAAGGTTACAGTGGTCGACGAGGAGTTTTTGAATTGTTTATTCCCGATGATGAGCTTTGTTACATGATCTTAAATAAGGCTAGTGATATGGAAATAAAATCGGCCGCTCAGAGGAAAGATATGCCTTTCTTTTATGATGATGCTCGAGCACAGGTTTTATCTGGATCAACAGACTTCACTGAAGTGATTCGTACTCTTCCTGAAATAGCGAATGGCTAAGAAAATGGAAAAGTCAAATTTTTGATTTTTCATCTATTTGATTTTTCATCTAAGTGTTTAAATATGAGACTATAAAAAATAACTTTGCTCTATGAGGTTTTGGGTATGGCAGCAGATAGTAAAATGGTATTTACATACAAAGCAAGAAACTTCGGTGGACAAGAAGTAGTTGGCAAACAAGAGGCCTCTAATATGGCAGACTTAACTATCCAACTGAAAGAGCAGGGCTTGATTCTCATCAAAGGGAAAAAAGAGAAGAAGAAAGCCGCTCCCATTGTTCTCTTTGAAGGGAAAGTGCCTCTAAAGGAACTTATTCCGTTTACTCATCAAATGCGTATTCTCTACGCTGCGGGGGTTCCTATTTTGGCTGGTCTCGAAGATATCAAGGACGTAAGTAAGAACCCTTCTATGCAAAGGGCCATTGGAAATGTTTGTCAGACTCTCAAAAATGGATCCTCTCTTTCAGAAGCAATGTCCCAACATCCTAAGGCTTTTGATAAGCTATATTGTGGGATTACTCAAGTGGGAGAGGCAACCGGTAAACTGGATGTAGCCTTAGAGCGTCTGGCTCATTATTTAGAAAAAAGATTGGAAACAGGAAACCGAATCAAATCAGCGATGATTTATCCGACCATGTTATGCAGTGCAATTGGAGCTTTGGTTCTTCTTCTTTTAACTGTGGTATTGCCTAGCATCATGGAGCTGTTTACGAACAATAATGCTGTTTTACCTGTTCCTACTCAAATAGTTATGTTCTTAAGCGATTGGTTAACAGGAAACTGGCCGCTTCTACTTATCTTCATGATCGCTTCGATAATTTGTTTGGTTGTGGGTCGGAGGATTCCTCGGACGCGGCATATGATGGATTTTTTAATGACGAAACTTCCTATATTTGGAACACTTGTTGTTAAAGACGCAGCATCGGCCTTTTCTAATACCTTGGCAACACTTTATAAGTCTGGTATTAACATTAGTGATGCCTTGGTGCACTGTGAAGAAGTCGTTGGGAACACGTATATCAAAAACGGAATCCACCGTGCTCGACTAGCGGTTGAAGAAGGGGGAGCTCTTTTTGAATCGCTCAGAGATACAGGTACTATGCCACCACTGGTTATTTCTATGATTAAGGTAGGAGAAGAAAGTGGTAATTTAAACGAAACCCTGGAAATGGTTTGTAAATTTTATGACGAAGAAATTCCTAGGGCTATCAAAACTTTTATGGGTTTACTTGAACCTACTATTATTGTGGTAGCAGGAGGTTTAGTTGCTTTTATTATTCTGGCAACACTTCTCCCTATTTACACCTTAATGCAGAGTATGGCCTAAAGTTTACCAGACATAGGAGCTTAAAATGAACTATCATTTTTTGAAGAGAAATCGAAAAAAAGGGTTTACCTTTATTGAACTTATTGTTGTGATTGTTATTGTTGCTTTGATGTTCACTATGTTGGTTCCTTCTACCATTTTGTTGATTGCTAAGCGAAAAGTTGTCACTACAGAGAGAAATATGGATACCTTAGCTGATGCTATTGTCAGGTTCCATGAAAATACGGAAAAACTTCCAACGTTTTTTTTCGCAGGATCACATCGAGCTAGTGCTTCACTGGTTACTTTCTTTTTGCTTACACAACCTAACCGTTTTTTTGGGTTTGAAAATTGGAGCGGGCCTTACATCAAACTTAATCAGGTAACGGGAAAGCCAAAACAAGGTGAGTCTCAATTTGCTGCTGATCTTAGAACAAATATGGCTCGCTTTGATGTTTTTGGCAATGAATATTTTATGGAGGTTACGGGGCAGGATGGGAATGTGGCCTCGGAGTTAACCATTACTAGCCGGGGGCCCAATGGACAATTCAATAACGGATTGGTTGATGACATCGTAAGAGTAATCAACGTTCGTAAAGATAAGCTAGATCAAACCCGAGAAGAAATAGATCGCCTTGAGAAAATTATTGCTGAGTACAATAAGCTTCTGATCGCTGACATAGTTTCAGGAGGAGTGAGCAAAATGAACGCTCTAAAGGAAACTTTAAATAAACAAGAATTCGAGGATATGCTTGCGACATTCGATGACTTTGGTCTTTTGACGGGAGATGAAGAGGATTCTTTGGCAACAGATGCCTGGGCAAATTCATACTCCTTTAACGGTTTTCGTGTGAACTCTAGCTTTGGCAATTAATTTATAAGGAGTTTAGTTATGTTAAAGTACAAGAAGCTTCCCTTTTTTAATGGAAATAATAACCAAGGGTTTACTCTCTTAGAATTGATTGTTGTTATAACTATCATAGCTCTGATTGCAGGAACTTTAGCACCAGCAGGAGTTTTGGCTGTTAACATCCAGAGAAGAGTTTTAACAGAGAAGAGAATGGAAGATATTAACCTTGCTATTCGTAGTTACTTTGAAGATGTCCGAGAGTTTCCTTTTATTTTAGATGATCTTTTTCAAAATCCTGGAGACCCTGCCTGGAAAGGGCCTTATCTCACTCCTATTATTAGAGGAGGGGAAGAGACTACAAATACGGTGACTCACGATGCTTTTGGTAGCCCATATGAACTTCAGCTTGGTGTATTAGATGCATCTTTGACTAGTTTTGGAGCAAATAAGCAAAATAATAATGGAACTGAAGATGATATTGTTATGTTTATTGATATGACTGAATTTTTGAAGGCAGAGACAAAGTTGGAAATTGGGATTCTAAATCGAGCAGCAGCTCTGTACGAAGCTTTGAGTGCGCAAGAAGTTGCTCAAGATCCTGAAGAGGGAGAAGCCTTTCCGAAGCTGAAAAATGGCGATTATGAATTTAATTTGTTTGACAAAGGTCTCATTCCTGATCCTCTCTCTGTGGAGGGAATAGATGTTATTACAGACGAATTTGGTGCAAAATACAAGTTGAAGGGTAACAAATTTGCTTCTGATTCGGTGGGGAAGTAAACGATGATATCTCGTCTTTTTGCAAAGAAAAAATTTCTTTTCAAATTTGTCTTTTTGCTTTGCTTCTTCTGTTTCTTGAATGCTTGTTGGGTGGAAGTGGAAGGTTCCCGACGCCTTGTCGGACAAACAGATGCTTCCTACGAAAAAGGAGTTCCTTTAGACACTCTAATTAAAAGTGACCCCAACCATTGTTTTCGGAAATTCCGCCAAGCGGTTATTGAAAAAAAATGGCCTTTAGCTTATGAAGAATTATCCAGTAGATGGCGCTATAGCCGAACGCTGGATCAATTTAGAGCAAATATGGAGCTAGTTAAAGCCAGTAAACGATTGTGGGCCGAGCGGATGATTAATGTCCAAACTTCAGAGTACAAATCCATGCCTTATGTGGTTATTACCACAATGGGAATGAAAAAATTTCGTACGAAGTATGTGTTAATCCAAGAAGGAAAAGAATGGAAAATTGACCGCGTTAAAAATCTACCTCCAGATAAAAAATATGAAAAACTTTCTAAGGTAGAAAGCGTACAATAATTTAAGAGACCAGGAGAAAAACAATGATTAGTAATAAACAATTCCTCGCAGCAGCTTCAGTTGTAATGGTTCTTGGTTTTATCTGCAACATTCTATTTTATTTTAATACGGATGCTACTGCCGATATTATTTTTCAAGGATCTGGAGACAATAAAGAAGAAAACAAAAAAGAAAACACTACAGATGTTAGAAAATTGCAGAAAACTATTAATGATTCAAAATTAAGCATAGTTAAGTTTCAGAAATTTAAAAATCCTATGGGAATACCTGTAGTGAGTAAAAAAAGTACTAAGAAAACTGAACAAGCAGCTCCCTATAAACTGCAAGGCATCTGGTATGAACATGGAGGAAATTCTACAGCAATCATTGATGGTAATATGGTACAGGCGGGTCAATATTTGCCTGATCGTGTCAGTAAAGTACTGAGTATTACCAGAGATCAAGTGGTGATCAAACGATCTAGTAAGAAATTTGTGCTTCAACTAGGAAAATAAACTAGTAAGGTTTCAGTAAGGTAACTAAACGCTAGAGCCTATAGTGAAGCTGTTCTAGTATAAAATTGTGCTATGACTGGAGGAATAAGCAGATGCTCAGTAGGACCTGGATATACGTTCTAATAGCAATTCTTATAAGCTCTTCAATCTATGTAAGTGCCCAAGATGAAGATATTTTGGGGGATGGTGATGAAGAGATTTTTGGTATAAGCGACGAAGAGGGCGGTGGTTTAGAAGAAGGAGATCTTGATCGTGATCCTTTGGATGAAACTCCTGGAGAAGATCTTTTTGATGAAAGTCCTGATCTTGATCCTGAAGAAGAGGATACGGAGGAGACAGAGGAAGATTCTTCAAAAACAGAAACTCCAGCCACTTCTGAAGGGACAATCAATTTTAAAATTAAAGACATTCGTCTAGATGATCTTCTTCGCATGTTGGCAACAAAAGCAAAAATTAACTTGATGATTGTTCAGCCGATTGAAAAGAAAGTGACTCTTGAATTTAAAGATAATTTTGAGCCCATGACCTTAATGGAGATTCTTGTGGAATCTTACGGGTACGCTCTCGTTAAAGACGAAAATATCTACCGAGTCGTTCCTAAAACAGCAGTAGCCCAAGAGAAGGCACCAACAGAAAAAGTGGAAAAAAATGAAACTTTGGATGGAAAGCCTAAACTTACGGCGGAAGAGGCTGCTAAAAACAAAAATGACCGAGAAATAGTTACAGAGTCCTTTGAGTTAACTGAATTTAAACTCGAGGAAGTGGAAAACGAGATACAAAAAAAACTTTCTAAGAAAGGAACTATTGATCTCAACCCCATCGCTAACTCTTTTCGAGTGACGGATACAAGAAAAAATATAGAGGAGATAAAAAGCTACGTTGCCTTTATTAACAAAGGTCCTAGTGCTAACGCATCGCGTTTACGTCATCAAAGATATGTTTTTCAATTAAACAGAGCTAATGCTAAACAAGTGTTGGATGCGTTAAAGATCTACCAAGGTCCTGGAGGAAAAATTTTGGCTGATGAGGCTAGCCAGACCGTTACAGTGGAAGATACTCCTGCGAATATTGAAAAAATGAAAAGCCAAATTGCTGCAATTGATGTTGGGCAAGAGCAAGTTTTTCTTCAATGCCACTTTATTGAAGTACGCCTAGATACTGACGCTGAAATAGGACTTAGTATTATCAAAAATCCTGCTACAGAGGTTCTGGCTTTTAATGATTCTTTGAGCTTAGATACTGGAATTTCGCAGTTTCTTCCCTCTAACCCTTCGGATATCCAAAATAATCCTGACAACAGTTTTCTAACAACCTTTTCTCACGATGACTTCAATGCAATTTTCTCTGGTTTGGCAAATAGAAACAATGCGCGACTTCTTTCTAGTCCGAACCTTCTTTGCCGAAATCTGGAAACTTCTAGTTTGGATATTCTAACCAAACAACCCTTTGTTCAAGCTACCGTAAATAACCAAGGGGCGAATGTGGTGGTTACAGAAACTATTGCTTTTGAGGATATTGGAATTACCTTGTCTGTCACTCCGACTATCTTTCGAGATGGGCATGTGAAAATGGACATAACTCCTACAGTCTTAGAGTTTATTGGTCTTGCTGCAGAAGCAAACAATGCTCCTATTATTAAACAAAAAACCACTACTTCGCGGGTTACAGTAAAATCTGGCCAAGCAGTTGTTATTGGGGGGCTGATGGAAGACCAAATGACTAAAGCGAGAGTAAAAATCCCCGTTTTGGGAGATATCCCTCTTATTGGTTTTCTTTTTAGTCGTCAAAATGAGTTTGTCTTCAAAACAGAATTGATTGTTTATCTTCATGTAACCATTGTGGATGATGATAAACTTAAGAAAATTCGCGATTCTGCTTGGGAAAGACAAAAGAGAAGACATGAGTTCTTTGATGGTGAATTTGAATTCTATCCTCATCTTCATGAAGATTTAGATGTTTACCAAATCAATTCTGGTAGTGAAGCTCCCTTTGGCTTTTCCTTTCAGAAAAAATAAGCTTTGTTAGGAGGATTTGCTCTTATGCATAAACAAAAAGCGGCTTTTACTCTCTTAGAATTAGTGGTTGTTATTGTTATACTGGCCATTTTTACAGCAGCATTTGCTCCTATGATGGCCAATATGATGGCTTCTGCCCGAGATACCCGTCGAATTGCTGATTGCACAGGCTATATCACAGCGATAGAAGAATTCTATACCGAGAATGGTTTTGTGCCAGGAGGCCATAACGATCCGAGTGGAGGGACTTTTGTCGGGAAGATTCCTGAAGAAGAGGATTTTACAGAGGCGCTAGGTCCTTTTACGAAAGGTGTTTTTGCACGCGACCCCAGAGGAAACACCGATGTTTTTTACTACCACTATAACCCTCGGGCCGATAATTTTATCAATAACAATGATGAGTTTGATCTTGCGGTCGTTCATGTTCAAACCTTAGAGATTAAACCATCAAATACTGATCCAGCTTTAGGAAATTTTAGTAATAGAGGAGCTCTTAACGGAGGGGCTGGAGATTTAGGTGATGCAGACTATGTTCTGGCAGTTCAAGATCCCGCAAATCTCTAAGATATTTCTGTTTTGGTGATTTTTTAAGAAATTTCTAAAAATTGCATTTTTATGGTTAATTATTGTTAAATGGATCTATCTTCTTTATAATGTAAGTAGGACATATCACTTTTAATTATTTTTACCTGTTCTTATAACATATTTACTAATATACCTAAAATTCTCTGCTCCCAATCTCGAAGACTTTGTCATATGTCCACTAAGCGGGGAATTTCAAAAGGAGACGAATATGAAAAAAGCTCATAATCGAGGGTTTACCCTTATTGAGTTGGTTGTGGTAATCAGTATTTTGTCTATTCTAGCTGTAACGATGGTGCCTCTTGTCAACAGTGTTATTGAAAAGTCCAGAATATCTCGTATGCTTGTCGATATACAAACTTTGGAAACGGCGGGCATGACCTTGAATGGAGATACTGGAACGTTTCCTGAAAATGAAGAAACTAAAGTTTTTGAGAGCGATCTTTTTGTCGATAGTGATCGGGACGGATGGGCAGGCCCTTATTTGAGCAATAAAAACTTAGGAAGTGCTTCTCCTTGGGGAGGACGATATCTCACTGATAACACTCGAGATTTAGAGACTCCTATTGTTGGGATTGTAGCAAATGACTGGGTTATTATTGTTGACGGTGGTGGTATTGCCGTTGATCCTGACTTAATTCCTATCCCAGCGGCTTCTGTCATTCAAATTGATGAGAAAGTAGATGGTGATGAGGCCAATTTAACGACAGGGCGTATCCAAGGAGATGGAGAGCTGCTAGAGGTAGTTCTTGTTCCCGATGCTTTTGTCCCACCAGACGCTTAAGCTAAGACACTAACTTAAAACTATCAGCTAATGTAAATAAAACTGGCGATTTTTTTTCTTTCGAGATTAAAAATCGCCAGTTATATTTTAATTATTTCCAAGCACTTTTATTACTTCTTTTAGTAAGGAACGTTTTGATGTCGGATAATCTCCTTTGCTGCCAAGGCCTTGATAAAAGCTTTGGGAAAACCCAAGTGCTTAAAGATATCAACTTAGAAGTGCGCCACGGAGAAATCTTTGGTTTGCTAGGGCTAAACGGAGTAGGTAAATCTACTCTGATTAAATGTATTTTGCAGTTATTTAAGTACCAAAAAGGGAGTATTACTTTTGAAGATCGTCCTATTAGAAGTGATGATATTCAAAAATATTTTGGTTTTTTGCCAGAAAATTTTTCTCCCTATGGAAATCTTTCTGCTAGAGAACTCCTTTCTATTTTAGCATGGGGAGTTAATGTCTCTATTAATGAAGTAGATGTTCTTTTAGAAAGTATGGATTTAAAAACTAAGCAACATGTAAAAGTAAAAAGCTATTCTCGAGGTATGATCCAGCGTTTAGGTTTAGCTATGAGCATGCTGAAGAAGGCAAAAATTATTATCCTTGATGAACCGACTCTTGGACTAGATCCGATAGGGCAAATTTGTATCATCAATATTCTCAAGGATCTCAAAAAAGAAGGTTGCACTATATTTTTTACTTCTCATATTCTTTCCCAAGTAGAGGAAGTTTGCGATCGTATAGGAGTTATCAAAGAAGGGACTCTTAGCTTTACAGGAACAGTCTCTGATGCTTTAGAAAAACATAAAACATCTTGTCTTCAGGAAGCTTTTCTCAAAGAAGTGGGTTTCAAAGAAAGTGAACAACATTAGGAAAAGGATGAAATCAATTCCCATGAAAGAAACTATTGCCGTTGCCATTTTAAATTTTAAGCAAGGAACTCGAGAAAAAATCTTTTTTGGTGTTATTTTCTTTTTAGTTTTTCTTCTTGCCCTTACTTTCTTTTTAGGTGTTTTGGCTATAGGAGAAACTGAAAAAGTAGTTCGTAGTGCTGGCATTGCTGGTCTAGAAATTAGTGGACTGCTTCTTATACTGTTTAGTTTTACCCTTTCTTTTTATAAAGAAAAAGAGACGCGAATTCTCCAAGTTTATCTCTCATATTTCTCTACCTCTTCTTATCTTATAGGAAAGGCCTTGGGATATTTCCTTATCACAGGTTTCTATCTTCTCATTGGAAGTATAGGGTGGGCAATTATACTATGCATGAATGATGCTTTTACTTGGAATATTTTTCCGGCAGTGTATTTGACTTTTCTTAAGCTGATAATCGTAGTCTCGATCAATCTTCTCTTAGCAACTCTTGTTGCTTCTCCTACTCTTGCTTTACTGGGAACTCTTTTTATATTCTACACAAGTGAAGTTTGTGCTCAAGCTCTTCAATTAGTTGTGGCCAATGGGTACAACTTGCAAGTTTGGATCATGAAAGCGATTTACTTTATTCTTCCGAACATGGATAAGCTTTATATAAAATCTGATATCGCTTATGGAGAGATACCAGATTTGAGTTTCTTTGTACTTTCTAGTGCCTATAGTTTTGCTTACGTCGGATTTATTTTCTTGGTGTCTGTCACTATATTTTCGAAAAGAGAATACTAGGGGAAAAGCATGAATATAGATAAAAAGTTGATTTTTATCCCCATTTATCTGGCATTTATCATGGGGTTTTCCTATCATATGAATGAGAATGTTTCTCGAGAGAAAAGTATTTTCTATTATGTTCCTCCAGGGAATTATATGAAGGTTGCTTCAGGGAGTTTTGACTCGGCAAGTGCGGACGTTTTCTATGCCACTGGAGTAATTGAACTAGGAGAAAATTTAAGACGGTTAGGTGAGCGTTATGATTGGATTTACAAAAATATGGATACAGCTACGGACTTAGATCCGAAGTTGGAAGAGGCTTACTTTCTTGCTGGTCTTGTTGCTGCTCGGGGAAACAGAAAAAATCTAAAAAAGTCTATAGCCCTTTTAGAAAAAGGAGTCATGAAAAATCCTACAAGCTGGAGGATTCTCTATTGGTTAGGTTATAACAACTATCGCCTAGCTCAATTTAGTAAGGCTATTCATTGCTATACCAAAGCGAGTAAGTTACCAGGTGCTCCTAACTTTTTAAGATCTAACCCTATTGCGTTTTACTACATGGCTGGTGAGGCGAAGGCGGGTATGCTATACATTGAGGGACTTAAAAGAAGTGTTAAAGTGGAAGAGCAAAAAAAATGGATGGACACAAAACATACTTGGCTTGAGAACCTCGATCTTTTGGAAAACAAAGTAGAAGAATATAAAAAGTTGTATGGAAAATTTCCGGAAAACTTAAACGAACTAGTCGATGTCGGCTTAATGAAAAAAATACCTGAGGATCCTTTTGGGAAGGGCTATTTCATAAACCCAAGAGGAAAAGTAAAAAGTCGGCTTAATGTGCGCGAAAATAAAGCAACAGAAGAAGAAGAAGGAATAAAAGAAGAAGAGGTAAAAGAAGAAGGAATAAAAGAAAAAGAAATAAAAGAAGAAGAAAAAGCAACAGGAAAAGAAACAAAAGGTTAAAACTAAAATATCAGTCTAAGATAGTGGAGATAAGCTATGTCAGAAAAATTTTCTCTTGAATCATGGCATGACAAAGAAGTTCTTTGCTGGCAAGATACCGAGATTGCGGAAAAATATGGAGGAAAATCTGAGATTTTCTTAGAAATTGCAGACTCTCGAATTGTTCTTACCGAGCTTGTGGAGGTGGATCAACAACTGCAATTGTGTAGTCTTTACTCGGCTCCATTTGATGAACCGCAAGAAGAACTTAATATTGAGGATGAAGGGGAAAACTCAGAAGAAGAGGCTGAAGACACATCTTCTCCCCTTGATTTTGAAGGAACAGCTATTCCTACGGTCGGACAAACGGAAGAGATTGTTGTCAGCAAGGGCAAGATTGTAGGAACTCCTCACAGCTTAGCGGGAACTTTGAATTATCTACTAGATATTTTTAACAAAGAGCGCAATAAAAAGGTTAAACAAGTATACTTACTTTTACCTTCTGGGGTACTTGTTAATCAAATTATTGAGCTCCCTAATCTTTCTCGAAAAGAATTAAAATCTGTTATTGAAACAGAAGAATATGTTTTCCAAGAGAAACGCTTTAAAGGAAAACCTAGTATTGCTAAAAGTTTGCGCTTGGGGGAAGTGCAAAAAGGAGATGATCGTGCTCCTCAATATCTTCTTACTGGTATGGCGAAACAAAGCTTTCTTAAGTACTTAACCATCCTTAAAGGGCTAGACTTTGTTTGTGCAGACATTAGTAGTCCTCAACTTCTACATGTTTATTATTTTAATGACCAAGGTAAAAATGAATCTTTCATTTTTGCTGAAATTAGTGATAGCAGTCTGAGAATCTTCTTTTTTTACAATGATGTTTTGGTTTTCATTCGTCCTCTTAATATTACCATGGTAGAGAACCAAACTCTTTTTATTCGAATGATCGCCTCACAGATTGAACAATCGATGCTTTACTTCAGTCAGCAATATGGAGATATTTCTTTTGATAGGTTTATTCTCCATGATATAACTACAATGGAAGATACCACAGAGAAACTTGCTGCTGATTTAGAGTTTCCTATCGAAACCTTCAATAGCGAAAATTTTACTCCTTTTAGCGATCAACTTAGAGATGAGTTGAAACAAAGACACATCGTTTTAAATTCTCCTCTTTATCATACAGTTGTTTTTAAAGAGCGTAAAAACACTATCCGAATGATTCCTCGTGAGTTTGATGATCAGCTCCAGAAAAGAATTCGCTATACTTGTATAGGCGCTTTTTTGTCTTCTTGGCTTATTATTATTAGCCTTTTCTATTATCTTCTCAGTTCAACAGTGGCCTCCCGTGCTCAGTCTTTAAACGAGGCTCCTAAACGAAACTTGCTTGCTGATGAAGAAAGTATTATGAAAAGCCATATTCAGATGAAAAAAGATGAGCCTATTTATCAAAAGCGTTACAAAGAGGTGTTGAAAATTTTAGATCATAAATATGTTTGGGTAGAAACTTTTAATGGTCTTTTAGAGTCAAAACCGAAGAACGTTTTCTTTACTGATATGAGCTATACGATTGGATCTGATGTCGAAACGAAATCAGGTAAAATCCTTGACTCTAAAAAACCTATACTTGGTAATAAAGGTAGCGGCAATATAAAAAAACCTCTAAAAGGAAGAGGGAAGAAACCTTTAAAAGGAAGTAACACTAAAAATGGTTTTGTGGACATGAAATTCACTGTTAATGGTTATATCGATCAGGACTATCAAAAAGCTATTCCCGTTTTTGAAAGGCTGAAGAAATCGCTCGGAGCAAAATTTCAAGTTTCTAATGCTAAGCTAACTCCTGCTTCAGGAAAAAATACTTTTGTTTTGGATCTAAAGGAGAAGGGAGCTAGGTCTTAATGAAAAATAAAAATATAATCCCCCTTATAGCTGCTTTTGTCGGGGTGAATATACTTATCTATTTTCTTCTTTTTGCATCGAAACTGAATGAGTTTAGCAAGCAAGAGGCAAAAATCTTAAAGCTAAAAAAGCATTACACTGAGCTTATTAATATTAATAAAAATGTAAAGCGCTACGAAGAGTTGCTTCCTAAATATGAGAATATCAAAAAATTTACCCAAAAATATGAAGGTGCAATTACAGATAGTGCTAATATCAAAATTTTCTTTATTCGACTAGGTCGTGCTATAGACTCAGAGCAAAACTTGATTGCCCGAGAAAGCAGTAACGTGAACCTAGGCAAAACAAGAGAACGATTGAAAACAGGCTATGAAGTTATTACATATTCTTTGAGAGTAGAGTTGAATTATCCTAAGTTTATCAAGTTGATTTCTTTTTTGACCCAGGAAGATAGGCTTTTTGTTATACGCAGATTTGACTTAGCACAGGTTCAAGGAGAGAAAGCTCCCGGAGTACCTACTGGAGGACCACAGCCTATTAGAGAGGCAGATGATATTACCTTTGATGTTCGTATGGTAATTGACTACTTCTATTTTATTAAGGCTAAGGCTGTGGCTCCTGGTGGAGGATAGGCTTAAGTATAAGGACACCGTTTGGTGTCCGCCCTCTTCCCCAAACTTCACTTCATTTTAATAAGCTCTCCTGCAAAAATTGAATGGCATAAGCCACTGACACTCCTAGATAATTTCCGATAGCAATTCCCACTAAACCCGTTGTTAAACCCGAAAGCATGACATCAGGGTTTTTCAAAGATCTTGTCGCGATTATCCCTACAAATGCAGGGCCGTAAATAGCAGCAGTTGATGTTATTAAGACTGTGTCAACATCTATGCGCCAGAAAAAAGCTAAAAGGTAGTGCAGCAAGATGGAAGAAGATAGGATAATGCTGCAGTAGAGTAATACCTGAGGGCCTTTACTAAATATAGCTTGAGCTTGAGTTAACCCTCCCATTAGCACACAGAAGACCAAAATTAAGTAGTCTCCTATGGTATATCCCATTTTCCAAGCACGAACCTTCGGAGAAAAAGACAAGATGACAGCTAGTGTGGTAATGGTGAGTATAGTGAAAGCTTCATGGATTTTTTCAAAAAATAGTTTAGATAAGCCTAAGCCTATGCAAAAAAGTAAGCAAGACAGAAGGAGAGAAATTCCTCCTTGGTAAACTTTTTCTTTCCAAGGAGAGGGAATATTTTCTTTCTCTTTTTGCTCATGAAAATGAGTTTCTTGGGAAAAAGCAGGTAGGTATTTTGATAATAAGGGCTTAGCGAAAGTCATTAAGAAAAGTAGGTAAATTCCTCCTAATGTAATATCCGCTGTATTGACAATAATGTAAGTTTCTTCCTCTACTCCCAGAGCCATTCCTATGCTCATTAAATTGGGAGTTCCCCCGCTGTACACTCCCACCATCATACCACCGACTTTCCAAAAATCAGGGTCATAGAAAGAAAACCACGGAGCGACTAATAGAGATACTAAGATGACACTGAAAATAGCTAAACAAAAGGATATCACCGCAAGACGAGCATGACGGATCCATCCTAAAAAATCGGTGGAGAAAAGCAAGAGAGGGATTGCAATTAAAATAGAGACACCGGCAATATTTTTTGATAGCTCTTCTTCTAGCTGGAGACCAGGAATATTGCCAAGAACAATTCCAAATAGATAGCAAAGAACAACAGGCCCTAGCCAACGAAAAATTTTCCATCGATTCAAGATAAAGGCTATTGCGGGAAAAGAAAAAAAGAGCAGAAGCAAAAATATAGTTTTCATAACAACCCCTTACTAAGATGCTTGGAAAAGCATCTTAAAAATCCTAAGCAAATATGCTATAATAGCAGTGATTTTATCATAACTTATCGGAAAGAAGGAGAAAAAATGATCGGATTGCCTCGAAAAGGTAATAGCAAAGAAGATACTCTAAATGAAATGAAGGCACTGCGCGACAAAGATGCCAACTGGAAAGATGGAAAAACCTGGAGTCTTGTCTTTTTTGCCGGGAATGAGATTGTGGAGTTGCTCCAAGATGCCTATGGACTTTTTTTCTCAGAGAACGGCCTTAATCCCACAGCATTTCCTAGTTTAAGAAAATTTGAAACGGAAGTTGTTTCCATGACGGCCCACTTACTAGGGGGAGATGAAAAAGTTTCCGGAAACATGACTTCAGGGGGAACGGAAAGCATTTTAATGGCTGTAAAAACCGCCCGGGAGTGGGCAAAAGAAAATATGCCTAAGGTGAAAGAGCCAGAAATTCTTCTCCCCACAACTGCTCATCCCGCCTTTGATAAGGCCGCTCATTATTTTTCCTTGAAAGCAGTTCATGTACCTGTGAAGGAAGATTTTAGAGCAGATGTGGCTGCCATGAAGGCGGCTATTAATGAAAACACTATTTTGATGGTAGGATCTGCTCCTTCTTACCCTCATGGGGTTGTTGACTCCATTTCTGAACTGGCTAGTATTGCTAAGGAGAGAAATATACTTTTTCATGTCGATGCTTGTGTCGGAGGCTTTATGCTGCCCTTTGTTCGGGAATTGGGCTATGATATACCTGCCTTTGACTTTCAAGTGCCAGGAGTGACCTCTCTCTCGGTAGATTTACATAAGTATGCCTACGCTGCAAAAGGAGCCTCGGTTGTTCTTTATCAAAACTCCGCTTTGCGTAAGCATCAGTTCTTTGTCTATACCGATTGGCCTGGAGGAATCTATGCTTCTCCTACAATGGTGGGAACTCGTCCTGGGGGAGCTATCGCGGCGGCTTGGTCTATTATGAATTATTTGGGACATGAAGGCTACTTAGAAATTGCCCGACGAGTTATGGACACTACAGACAAACTCAAAAAAGGAATCAATTCTATTGAAGGCATTGAGGTCTTGGGGCAACCGGATATGAGTATTTTGGCAATTGGTTCCCAAAAAGATGATATTTATATTGTTGCTGATGCTATGACCAAGCGCGGTTGGCATCCTGATCGCCAGCAATTTCCTCCGAGTATGCATCTTACTGTAACGGCGGCTCATTCAGGAGAAGGAGTGGTGGATGCTTTTCTGAAAGATCTAGAGGAAGCTGTTGAAGAAGCTGGTAAAGCTAAGTGGGATAAAATCTCTTCCTCCGTAGCAGTTTCTGTTGCAAAGGGAGCGGCGAAAGTCTTGCCTAAAAAAGTAATGAGCCAAGTTACTCAGCTCTCTTCTCCTGCACCAGTCGGAGGTAAAATGCCGGAAAAAACAGCTGCTATGTACGGTTTAATCGGATCTCTACCTAACCGAGGTGATGTCGAAGACGTTATTTTGAATTTTTTAGATAAAATTTATAGTGTAGAAAAAAAAGAGAGCTAGTGAGAATTTGATGAAGACTATTTTGCGTATAAGTAAGTTGTATTTTTTTCATTTACTACCAAAGAATTTGCTCAGTCGCATTGTTGGTAGAGGGGCGAGTTTGACTCGACCTAAGTTTCTCGTTTGCTTTGCTATTAAAGTGTTTAGTGCAGTTTACAAGATAGACCTTAGCCAAGCGCAAGAACAGAGTTTTTCAAGTTTTAACGAATTTTTTACCCGCCGACTACAGCCTGAATATCGTCCTTTGGACAGTGATCCTAAAGCCATTCTTTCTCCTGTGGACGGAGTTCTGGGTTGTTGGGGGAAAATCGAAGAAAACACTCTTTTTCAAGCTAAGGGACTAACATATTCTTTAGCGGATTTGCTAGGACAAAAGCCAGAGTATGAGCAGTGGTTCTCCGAGGGAGATTACATGACTATCTACCTAAGTCCTCGGCACTATCACCGAATTCATACTCCTTGCTCTGGCCAAGTGTCAGAGCTTTACTATATCCCTGGGACTCTTTACCCTGTTAATCCTTTTGCTGTAGAGAATGTTCCTCGGCTTTTTGCCCGAAATGAAAGATTGATTACCCTTTTAGAAAACGAAAATATTGGTAAAATTGCGATTGTGAAAGTGGGAGCGACTATTGTTGGAAAAATAAAAGTGGTTTACGATTCTGTCGAATCTAATATGGGACGTTCCCTTGTTCATAAAACTTACCAAGATGTTTCTTTAGAAAGAGGAGGAGAACTCGGAAAATTTGAGTTGGGTTCAACAGTTATTTTGCTTTTTCAAAAGAAAAGAGTTTCTTTTCCTGAGTGGAGTGAGAAGCAGGAGTTTCAGTACGGAGAAATGATTGCAAAAATCAGTTCATAAAGTGAGGGAATGTCCTAGCTTATAAGGAGCTAAATAAATGATAAATATATTCTTATTCTTTGTTCTTTGCTGCGGATTTTTTGGTTGTACAAGCGAAGAAATAAAACCCGAGACAAAGAAAGAAGTGAAGAAAGAAGTGGTTCAGTCTAAAAAACAGTCTGAAACAAAAGCTCCTTTAGGTAAAGCTAAAATTTCTTTAGAACAAGTGAAGCAAGTGCGAAACTTTATCTCTAAACTTTACAATCTTAGCTTAGATACTCGGTTAAGCACCCTTCAAACCAAAATTTTGGAGTTAGAAACTCAAATTCAGGATGCCCAAGAAAAAGTAGAGAGAATTAATAAGTTTCTTACCGAAAAGCCTTCTAAAGAAGTCGATGCTTCTCTTTTTACCGAAGAGCTAAATCAAGCTCAAAGTAATTTAAAGCGAGACCTAGGTTTTGTTGATATTCTGAAAAAAGACGAAACAAAATCTTTATTCCTTCAAGAAAATCGTGAACGAGCAATGCAGGCTCATGAATCTCTTCTTGTGGATTTTACTCTCTCTGAAGAAAATAAAGAGCGAGCTAGTTTTTGTAAAGAATACCTAGAAGTGCTTAAATCATCTGATCTCATCGACGGGAATGATGATGAAAAAATGTATTTAAAAAGCTTTTACCAGCAATTTACGGGTAAATAATAACGGCTTCTTAGAGTCTATTAAAAAATTAGCTAATTTTTATAATAGGCTCTTAAGAAGCTTTTGCTATAATAAGTCCCAAGGTTTTTGTTTTTGCAAACGTGGTCAAAAGTCAATTGTTTCATTCATAATTGACTGTCCTTATCAAAGGAGAGAAGTCCGTGGAAGAAGAAATCTGTAGCATCCAGAAAAAACGACGAGACTTATGTGTTGATTCGCTAAAAGTTTCTGGCAAAGAACCTGTTCGTGATGTGGTTGTTTTGACTCCCAATGATCTCTTACGTAAAACTCAAGGCAAAAGTGTTTTTAAGCTTAGCTACCGGCTTATTAATGATGGCTATCTGGGAGTGAAAGACTTTGAAAATTTAACCTACTTTAACGATAAAGTGGTTAGCCACCAGAAAGGTTTGTCCATTGGTCCTAATGACAATCAAGAATTGGAAACAGAAGCGATTCTTGATATCAAAGATGGAGATATTTTAGTTAGAGTGGATGCTTTCTCTCGAATTCAAGAAGACGATGAAAGCAACAATGATATTTCGACAAAACTTATTTTTAAAGGCTTCCAAGCAGGAACGGCTAAAGATCCTTTTTTACATATCGAGTATTTGAGAATTGCCAATCGAATTCCTCTACAAGGTCATATAAAGCTGACTCCGAAAGATTCTGTTGGAAGCAAAAGCGGAAGAGTTGCTTTTCCGGTGGAGTATGTGATTCGTAATTTTGGGTTACGCGCTGCAACAGGTTTTGATAACTTGTTTTTACTCAATGGAAAAAGGTTTTTTCGCCAACCTAAGCTAACTTTGGAAGCAGGAGAATCTCGCCTCGTTAAACTACCCGTTTATTTCCCTGTGGTGAACGGGAAATTAACTCTTCGGGTAGATGCTAATATGAAGTACCCAAAAGGGATTGACTGTAGGCAATCTATAGACACTCAGCTTATTTTTCAGGGATTCAATACCGCAAGATGAATAGAATTCGTCCTTTGCCAACACTTTTAATAAATCAAATTGCAGCAGGAGAGTGTATTGAGCGTCCTTCTTCTGTGGTGAAAGAGTTGGTCGAAAATAGTTTAGACGCAGGGGCTCGTAGCATCGATATCTTCATCGAGGAAGCGGGTAGTCGCTTAATTAAAATAGTGGACGATGGAGGAGGCATAGCATTAGAAGATCTTCCTTTTGCCTTACAAAGTCATGCTACGAGTAAATTGGAAACGGTGGATGATTTATCTCGTATTTCCACCTTGGGTTTTCGTGGAGAAGCACTCGCTAGTATAGCTTCTATTTCTGAGCTGGAATTATCTTCTCGGCTGAAAGAGAACATAGAAGGATATATGATTTGTGCGCGCAATGGTGAAGTGGAGCCGGTAAAGCCCGTTGGGATGTCTCCTGGAACAAGTGTTGTCGTGCGCGATCTTTTCTTTAATATACCTGCTCGGCGTAAATTTCTGAAAAAGAAAAGTACAGAAATTGGTCATATTAAAGACCTTGTTGTTCGTTTGGCTTTAGTTGCTTACGAAACTTCTTTCAAACTCATCCATAATGAAAAACTCATTTTAGCAGTGGAAGGAAAAGAAAACCGCTCGGAAAGAGTGAGGGATTTATTGGAGATAGAAGACGCCTCTTTGATTGAAGTTTCTGAAACGCAGGAAAAATCTAGGATAGAAGCTTACTTGGTTCCTCCAGAGATTAATCGACCTAATAGTAAGTTACAGTTTGTCTATGTTAATAAAAGGTCGGTGAGAGATAAGGTTATCTTAAGAGCTTTTGTCGATGGTTACAAGGATTACCTTCCTCCTAAACGACAACCTGTGGGAGTTATTCTGTTAGAGATTGATCCTGATGAGGTAGATGTAAATGTTCATCCGACAAAAGCAGAAGTGCGCTACCAAGATAGTTCATATGTATATAGAAGAGTCTACCATACAGTGATGCAAGGACTCTCTTCGCATAATTTAACCCCTAGTTTGCCTCTCAGCTCTTCTATAAATCAAAAAAAATCTCCCTCTGAAGAAAATCTTTTGGAACAAGAAAGTTATCTTCAGCCGAGAGCTACCGGAGATTTAAATTCTTTAAAAAACTCTTCGGAAAAGCAGAGTCAAGCGAGCGATTTTTCTGATTTAGAGCCCCAACCAAAGTATAAAGGTTACACCTCTCCTCTTCCTCAAGGGGAAAGTGTTTTAGGAAAAGACTTAAAAGATTTTCCTGTCCCCAGTACTTTTTCTGAAATACCTCCAAGGGAATCATTTTCCTCTTCACAGGAAAAGATACCCCCTTATCAATCTTCCTCTCGAGGAAAACAGGAAAGCTTTGAGTCAGAAGCACCTCGAAATTTCCAAATTCATGATAGTTATCTTGTTGTAGAGACTTCAGAAGGTATAGAGATTATTGACCAACACGCTCTACATGAGCGAATTATTTATTCTCGTTTGCGCAAGCAAATGAAGTCTGCTCAAGTGATTTCTCAAATGCTACTTTTTCCGGCCACTGTAAAGTTGACGGGAAAAGAGATGTCCACTTTTTTGGAGTGGAAAGATAAATTAGATCTCCTCGGGATAGAGGCAGAAACCTTTGGACCCAGTGAGGTGATCATTCGGAGTTTACCCCAGTTACTAGGAAATGTTGCAGAGGCTGGGCTTCTGCATGATATTTTAGAACAAATTGATAAATCTCATCGTATCTCCTTAGATGAAATTTATGATTCCATTATTGAAACGATGTCGTGTAAGGCTGCTGTTAAAGCAGGAGACGAGTTGAATCCTGAGGAAATAGAATCTCTTATTCGTCGTAAAGAGGGAGCAGATAATCCCTTCCACTGTCCTCATGGTAGACCAACTACTTTAAAAATTACTCTCAGAGAGTTAGAAAAGCATTTTAAAAGAAGGTAGAGAATTATGTTTAGTGATCAAGAAGCGCCTTTAGTATGGAAACACTTTACCGAAATTATGCGCATTCCTCGTAGTTCTGGAAACGAAGAAGGAATGCGTCAATATATCAGAAAGTTTGCCCAGGAAAAGAACTTAGAAGTTCAAGATGACTCTATTGGTAATCTTGTCGTTCGAAGGCCAGCAAGTCCAGGTTTTGAAGCTAAATCAATGGTAACTTTACAATCCCATCTTGATATGGTGTGTGAGAAAGATCCAGAAACTGCACATGACTTTGACCAAGATCCGATTCGTCCTGTTGTAAAAGATGAATATCTCTACGCCGATGGCACTACACTGGGCGCTGATAATGGAATTGGAGTGGCTCTTTCTCTGGCTCTTTTAGAGGCAGAAAACTTGAATCATGGTCCCTTGGAGTGTCTATTTACTATAGATGAAGAGACCGGACTTACAGGGGCAAAAAATCTTTCCGGAGATATTATTAAAGGAAGACAACTCATTAATCTTGACTCGGAAGAGCACGGAACCATTTATGTTGGATGTGCCGGAGGAGGTGACAGTGCGGTTACGTTACCTTTGATGTGGGAAGCTTCTCCTAGCCAATTCAGTGCTGTTACTGTTCGTCTTAGAGGCCTCCAGGGAGGACATTCGGGTTGTGACATTCATCTCGGAAGAGGCAATGCTATTGAGTTATTGGCAAGAATACTGTGGACTTTAAAGCAAAGCTATCATTTTCGTATGCATTCTTTCCAAGGAGGAGATAAACACAACGCTATTCCTCGCAATGCTCATGCTAGTATTGCTATTTGCAAAGAAGAGAAAACCGACTTCATGGAAAAAGCCCAAGAGTTACTTCTTGCTATTAAACAAGAATTTGGTCATGTTGAACCAGAGATTGAAATTCAGTTCCAAGAGGAAGCCTCTTTGTCTAAAGTTCTTTCTAAAGATAGCGAGTTTAAGGTTCTTTCTTTGCTCAAAATACTCCCTCACGGAGTTATCTCGATGAATCCTGATATTCCTGAAATGGTGAATACTTCGAATAATCTAGCGAGGGTTTCTATCTCTGAGGAACAATGCTCTATTTTAACAAGTACACGTAGCTCTCTCAAAGAATCTCTGGAATCTGTTCGGGAAAAAATTGGAGCAGCGACTCTTTTAGCAGGTGGGAAAGTGGTTCATCATGAAACTTACCCTGGCTGGAACCCTAACTTAGATTCTCCTCTTTTAAAAGTAACGAAAGAGAGTTACCTGGAAATCTTAAAACGAGAGGCAGAAGTTAAGTCCATTCACGCTGGTTTAGAATGCGGCGTTATTGGAGAGAAAGTATCTGGGATGGATATGGTTTCTATTGGCCCTCAGATTGAGAATCCTCACTCTCCTAGAGAGCGTGTTCACATTAAGAGTGTTGCAGAGTGTTGGGATGTTTTGTGTCATATCGTTACCAAGTTAGCTTCCTAGTTGCACTATGAAGGTTCCTCATATTTTACTTGTAGAGGATGAAAAAGCTCATATGGCTCTAATTCAAAGGGCCTTCCAGAAACGTAAACAAACAGTCGAGCTTTCGATTTCTAGGAGTATTGCCCAAGCTCAAAAGTTTTTAGCTGAGAGAAAACCGGATTTGCTTATTGCGGACCTTCGATTACCTGATGGCCAAGGAACAGACCTTCTTTCTGACAAACAAGAAATTCTCTATCCTATCATCATTATGACATCAAGAGGCGATGAAAAAGTAGCTGTTCAAACAATAAAGTTAGGTGCTATAGACTATATTGTTAAATCAGAGCATACACTTTTGGAAATGCCTCACATAGCTGAGCGAGCAATTCGAGAATGGAGCCATATCCAAAAATTGAAGCAGTCACGCTTGGAATGGCAAGAAACCTTCGATGCTGTTTCAGACTTGATTGTAATAACTGAGCTAGATGGACAAATTCGCCAATGCAATCTTTCTGCTCAAAAATATTTTGAGAATGAGCTTATTGATTGCCAAATTCTAGAAATATTTTCTACAGAGCACACCCTTAAAGAAGAGTTACCAAAAAACTTTGAAGTCAAACTAGGTAGGTGCTATTTTCACGTTTCTCGGTCTCCTCTAAAAAATCAAGAACCTCACGGTTTTGTTTACGTTTTAAGAGATATTAGCGAGAGAAAAGACTTTGAGGTTAAGATTCAACATACGAGTAAACTAAATGCTCTAGGAATTTTATCCTCCGGGATTGCTCACGAAATAGGTAATCCCCTCGCTTCTATTTCAGCTCGGCTGCAAAGGCTCCAAAAAAAAAGAGAGCCGGAGTTCCTAGAAGATTCTATCCTTCTCTTAGAGAACCAAGTGGCTCGAATGGGACGCATTCTTCATCGAATATCTTCTTTCTCCAAGAGCCCTAGCCGAAAAATGCTTCGGTGTAATATTAAAAATCTTTTAGAAGATACTATCGCACTTCTTTCAATGGATCCTCGGAGTAAAAAAATTACGATGATTTTGAAAGTAGAAACTCCTCTACGAGAGACTTTTCTTTTAAAAGACCAAACTCAGCAAGTTTTCATCAATATAGGGATTAACGCGTTTGATGCTATGGTAGAAGGAATACTTACTATTTCTGTGCTGCTTAGGGATGACCATTTTGAAATTATCTTTGCTGATCAAGGATGTGGAATTAGCCAAGAAGACCAAGAAAAAATTTTTGAACCATTTTTTTCTACCAAAGAAGTGGAAAAAGGAATGGGGTTAGGTCTCTACTTGAGTATGAACTATATCCAGGCTCAGGGAGGAAATATTGAGATAAAGAGTGAAGTGGAAAAAGGATCTCAGTTTATCATAAGCCTGCCCCTTTTGGAAACTTTGCCAAGCTCATCTTTTGAGCTAATTTAGGGGAAAAATTGTATGAAGTTGATCATTTTAATTATTGATGACGAAGAAGTCTTTCGGGAAGAAACTGCCGAAATGATTCGGGAGCGAGGGCACATTTGTTTAACCGCAGAAAATGGGAAAAAAGGCCTTGAGCTAGCTTTAGAAAAACAACCTGATTTGGTTCTTTGTGACCTTATTATGCCTATTATGAATGGGATAGATGTTTTAAAAAACTTATCCACCTCTCTGCCCGAAACGAAGAGCGTTATGATTACCGCCCACGGAACCTTAGATACTGCAATAGAAGCTCTTAGAGAAGGGGCTTCTGACTATATTTTGAAGCCTGTCAACTTTCAATCTTTAATTTTAAAGATACACCAAATTAGCGAACGCAAAGAGCTCATTCATGAGATTAAAAACCTTCGCCGAGAAATTTCTCAGGATACTCCTGAATTTGAATTGATTGGTAAGGGAAAAGAGATTAATAAAATCTATCATTTGATCGAAACTGTTTCGGAAACAAAAACAACGGTTCTCATTCGAGGAGAAACGGGAACAGGGAAAGAACTCGCAGCCCGTGCGATTCACAACCGATCTTCTCCTCCCGGCAAGCCCTATGTTACCGTAAACTGTGCTGCCATTCCCGACGCTCTTCTAGAGTCGGAGTTGTTCGGCTACGAGCAAGGTGCTTTTACAGGGGCAAATCAGGCAAAATCTGGGCATCTAGAAAAAGCCAACGGAGGAACTATTTTTTTGGATGAAATAGGGGAAATGCCTCTGAGTTTGCAATCAAAAATTTTGCGCGCGATTGAACAGAAAGCTATTCAGAGAGTAGGTTCTGTAAACCCGATTAAAATAGACACTCGTTTTATCGCTGCGACGAATCGAAATTTACAGAAAATGGTCGAAGAAGGGTCCTTCAGAGAAGACCTGTATTATCGGATATGTGTGCTGGAGCTTTACCTTCCTCCTCTTCGAGAACGACGCGATGATATACCTCTTTTGGCAGAGCATTTTGTCCACCGTTTTAATTTAGAGATGAAAAGAGAAGTCCAGGGAATTGAAAACTCTGCTATGCAAGCCCTTATTTTGTATCATTGGCCTGGGAATATTCGCGAGCTTAAAAATGCCGTGGAAAGAGCGATGCTTTTTCAAAAAAATGGCTTTCTTAAACGTGAACACTTTCCCAAAGAGCTCCAGGAAGTTGAAACACAAGAGAGCGTTCCAGATAACCTGGAGCAAGCTTGTAAAACTTATGAGAGAGCCCATATCCGCAATGTTTTGCAAAAAGTAGATGGAAGTCGGACAAAAGCGGCTCAGCTACTAGGAATCGATCGCTCGACATTGTACCGGAAAATCCAAGAGTAGTAAAAGATTTGGGAAGCAGAAATGTAAAAGATTTTGGAAGCAGGAATGAAAATACTTTTCATTCTGCTCCCAAAATATTTTACCTATTTTGAAGAATTTACTTTGAATATCTTTGGCTGGGTTTTGTTTGAATTGAATTAACCTGACGTCACAATTTCCATACCTGAGCTAACCTGACGTCACAATTTCCATGCCTGAACTAACTAAAATCAATCATGAGCTAGTTTGTTTTCGTCTCTTATAATAATTTTAACAATATATGTATGTATATTGACAATATTGATGCGGATTGTGTACAATAGAAGTGTATTTCTAATTTCATAATGAGGAGATGTTAATATGAATATCGCTCTTACAAAAGAAATGGAAGACCTGATTCACAGACGGGTTAGTACGGGTATGTATAACAACGCAAGTGAGGTTGTCCGGGATGCACTTCGTCATATGGAAGATAATGACCCCTACAGCGAATTGCGGGCAGCACTTGTCCCAAGAATAGCAAAGGCCAAAGCGGGGGAACTATCCAATAAGTCCGTTAAAGATATTATTGCTGAGGCAAAAAAAGAGGTGAAAGGCCGTTAACTTATGTCCTATCACCTGACAGACGACGCCGCAAATGACTTGCATGAGATATGGCTGTATGGCCATGATGAGTGGGGGGAAGAACAAGCAGATAGTTATTTGTTAGGATTAGAGCAATCTTTTTTGAAGGTTGCTTCTCATCCAGAAATTGCCCCGGTAAAGTATCAAATCCACAAAAGTATTAGAGTGTATCATCACCGTAAACACTATATTTTCTATCTCCTGAGAGAAGATGATATTGTTATTGTCGCCGTATTTCATGAAAAAATGGACATGATAAAGCGGATTCGATCAAGATTGTAACTTTTCCTCATATAAATGTTGTTTGTGTCGCTTGCAGAGAAAACCTGTTAATGTAGGGGTAACTCCCTAAATTCTATTATATCAAGCCGTTACATACAGTATGCTGAATAAAAAATATGTCAAAAATTTCAGAAATACTCCTCAACCAAAGAGTTAGGAACAGAATAATTGAAGTTCTAGAAATCTATTGTTCCTTTGAAAATCAAGAAATATTCGGGCCTGATGAGATTATAAATATGTGGGATGACTTGGTACATGATAACTACCTTAATACACTAGTTGAGCCTGTATTTTCATTGGAAGAACAATACGTCTTTTCTGATTTTCATAATAATTGGAAGGAAATTTGCGATAATACACCACAATATATGCCTCCATTATCAATTCTTAAAAAAGATCATAAATGGATTAGTTTAATGATCAATGCAAAGAAAGCATTAAATATATTCCTTATTAGAGGTCGATTTAATGAAGAGGTTGAAATATTTTAATTTAGGTTAGCCCACTTAGTTTATCTAAAACGGTTCTAGCCCTGATGTTCTCTGGAGGGCTTTTTGAATTATTATGCTTGGCACCGAATTTCTCTCTAGAACTTGGCACCGAATTTTGAATTATTAGGACTTGATGATTTAGCTGTTTGATTTCTTAACAGCGTCTTTTATCCAATCAACACTCCAATGACCTTCGTATTCTGGATTGATCCAGATAATATTAGAACAGCACTTGCCACTTGAATCTTTAACCCTAAAGCCCATAGTACGACCACGTTTTGCCATACGACTCTGTTCTACTCCCCCGCAAAAATCAGCACAGTGCCCTGAGAAAGCTTCTGAAACAGCTTTATTAATTTTTTCCCGTATTTGCTGTTTAACATTTCTCGCTTTATTTTTTTTATTATTCGCCATATTTTTCTCTTTCTTTAACTGCCTCGTGCTCATTCAGTTAAGAAAATCTCAGTAATCTCAATGAATAGAAGACAGTTTCTGCTTTCTACCCCTTAAAGTAGCGTGCTTTGGTTTTTCAAAAAACAATACCTCAAGACCCTGTATCCTATCAGGCGTAGCGGACAACCACAAGGGCCCTGCAGGCAGGCCCTTGCTGTTGTCCCTACAGAGATAAACTACGCGATAGAAAATAACTTGCAGGCTGTATAGGGTGATATTGGGCTATTTGGTTTACCTGAATTCGCAGGTGATGTAATGTAGGGACAACTACGAAGGCCGTCCGCAAGGACCCTCGTGGTTGTCCGTTACGCCTGGTAAAACCTAATTTTCAAGAAAACCTAATCTTCCGCT
>JAJDCR010000117.1 GCA_029260735.1 Planctomycetota bacterium | reverse complement strand
AGGGCCCTTGTGGTTGTCCGCTACGCCTGGGTAAGATACAAGGGATTGGGGGGGCTTAAGTTAACACCAACGCCCTTGTAGACAACTTCATTTGTTAGGAAAAAATCCCAATGCCCTCTCCCATCCTCATTACAGCTGCCTCAAAACGCATCGGTCTTCATTTAACAAAACGGTTTTCCGAAAAAGGCTTTCCTATAATTGCCCATTACCGGACTCTTACTCCTGAGCTAGAAGAGCTATTTAGTGCTAATGTTATTGGCATACAAGGAAACATGGGGAGTACAGAGGACATAATGGAAGTTATTGGCAAAATAAAAAAACAAGTTTCTTCCCTCCGGGCGATCATTCATAACGCTTCTGCTTATGAAAAAACAAACAGAAAGAGCATTCCTCGGGCCATGGAACAATTTGAAATGTTTTTCCAGGTGCACATGGTTGCTCCTTATCTTTTAAATGAGGAGCTTTTCCCTCTTTTAAAAGCATCAGAAGACCCCCTTGGCGATATAGTTCATATCACAGATATAAATGTTCAACGCCCTGATCCTCGTTTTGATTTGTATTGTTCAACGAAGGCGGGACTGGAAAATTTAAGTCTCTCTTTTGCTCGTCGCTTTGCGCCTGAAGTTAAGGTTAACTCTATTGCTCCAGGACCTGTTCTTTTCTCTGGAAAAGAAACTTCTGAAGAACGAGAAAAAATCTTAAGCAAAGTTCTTCTGCAAAAGGAAGGAGGGGAGGAATGTATCTTTCAAGCAGTTGAGGCCGTTTTGGGAAACAGTTACTTAACGGGCGTTTGTCTCCCCGTTGATGGAGGAAGGCGTTTTGGTTAAACTTTCCTCTTGCTCAGCTTTAAGTCTTGCTCCGTAATTTTCCCACCATCTTTTAGCCTTCTCTTTTGTCCAGTATTTTAATTTTTTACACCATTTCAAATCATCACAAAGCTCTCTAGTGCTCTGGGGACGATTTTTAGGATCTTTTTCCAAACATTTCAAAATGAGTTTCTCTAAATCTTCATTAAGAGGAGTTTCTATGTGCTCAGAAGGAGGGGTAGGTTTTTCTTTTACTTGCTTGACGCATATTTCAATAAATTTTGTTCCGAGAAATACCTCGCGCCCTGTGAGTAAATAATACCCCAGCGCTCCAATGGAATAAATATCACTCCTATGGTCTATACTTTGAGGAGTCCGAATCGCTTCTGGTGACAAATATTGAGGGGTTCCTGCAACCATTCCCCTTTTCGTAACACCTTTAGGAAGTTCTTTCTGCTTTTGTTCTTCAACATTTTTTACTAAACCAAAATCTAAAACCTTGACATTATCATAAAGACCTGCTCTCGAAGAAATTACGATATTTTCTGGCTTGATATCTCGGTGGATAAAACCAATGTTGTGCGCCTCTTCTAAGGAAGCACAAACTTGACGTAATATATGAACAACACGACCTTCAGAGAGAGAACCAAATTTTTTTACCAAACGTCGTAAGTCAATTCCTTCAATGTATTCCATGGCGTAGTAAAAAATACCTTCGGGAGTTTGTCCATAATCATAGACAGTAATGGTATTAGGGTGAGTAAGACGACTGGTTGTTTGAACTTCCCTTTCAAAACGAATATTGGTAACTCTGTCACTACACTCTGGTTTGAGAAACTTGATAACTGTCGGCCTTCGTAACATGGCGTGGCTTGCTTTATAAACAACTCCAATTCCCCCTTCTCCGATTTTTTCTTCTAAGGTATATTGCCCAAGTTGTTTTACCTCGGTCTCTACTTTTCTCATCTGCTCTTTCTGAATATTGATGACCCAGATCAAGACCATAACGACTACCGTTAGAATTAAGAGAAGAAAAAATAAAACCCCAAAAGATAAGCGCAAATTTAGCTCTTCTTGCATTTTTTCTGCAACAGTCAAGTAAACCCAAATTGTCGAAAAGGAAGTGAGTAGAATAAAAATCATGGGAATGAATAAATTAGTCAACCAATGATGTTGTTGTTTAACTTGTATATTCTTAGGAGTAAAGTTACCGACTTGCATGTTGTTTCTTACACCCTAATCTTGTAAAAGAAATTTCAAAGGGATATGCAAACGAGCAGCCCAAGAGGCTTCGTTGTGTCCTCCATTTGGATCAACGTAATAAAAAAGATTTTTTTCTAATTGATAGCCTTTTTTCTCTAAAGCGCGAAACATTCTTTCGCTCTGTTCTCCTGTATTTTCCTGCTTTCCAAAATCTAGATATATTTTAATTTTTTCTTGGCTCAAAGGGGCATTTTCTACTTTTTGGGTAAGATTTTCTTCGTTCCACCAAAAACTACTGGATAAGCAGGCGATGCGGCCAAAAACGTGAGGTCTTGTCCAGCCAGCATAGAAGCTGATTAATCCTCCCAGAGAAGATCCTGCAAGAAAAGTATTTTCTGCTCCTTTTTTTGTCCGATAGTTCTCGTTACAATAAGGAATAAGCTCTTTTTCTAAAAAGTCTAAATATTTCTCTCCTTGCCCTCCTCCGTATTTAGCATCTAGAGTAGGGGTATACTCCAATATCCGGGAAGCTCCTGTATTATATGCTCCGACGACGATTACTTCGGGTACTTTTCCTTCTTCTATAAGGCGGTCTAGAGTTTCGTCAACTTGCCACTCTACTCCCCCAAAAGAAGTTCTCGAATCAAAAATATTTTGTCCATCATGCATGTAGAGTACAGGGTAAGATTTAGAGAGATTTTCGTAGTAACTAGGAGGAAGATAAATAACAAGATCTCTTTGATTATTTAATGTTGGTGAATGGAATTGAGGAATGGTTACTAAGGTTCCCGCAAGAGCTCTGAAGGAAGGGTATATATGAATAGTTTCATTTTGGGGCAGAGCTTGATAATTTTCTCCTAAAGACCAAACTTGGTCATTAATCAGAGGTTTGAATTCAAAATTATTTTCAGGCAGTGAAATGAACCAAACGTTTTCTTTCTGCCAAGAAGTGGATAAACCTTTACTCCAGTTTAAACTAGTACTGTCCCCTCTAATGGTGATTTTGTTCCCCAAACCAACATCATAGTGAATAAATATATCCACAGCATAGAGAGGAGAAAAAGGAGAAAAAGCACAAAAACCAAAAAAGAAGATACAAAAAACGAGAGAACATTTTTGAGACAAAGAAAGTATTGCTTTTTTCATATTTACTTTTTCCAATTTTCCAATTTTGGAGTTTACCCGTAAGGGTACTAGTAAGGGTGTGTCCTCATTCAGCCCATCACGTAACAATCGCAACCAAGATCAAGAGTTACACCTAATAATTTTCCAAAAAATTGCAAAAAAGCTAAATGAGGACACAACCTTACATTTTAGCCAAATTAATAAAGGCTTGCAATAAACAATTTGGCAACTATCTAAATTATGACTTGCATTACTAGGAAATTTTCATACTATTTACAAACTAAGAAAGTGGGTTATCAAAAGTTTTTGGACAATTTTAGATTAGAAATTTTGATTTCTGACAAGAAATGACGAAAGAGCATAGTCCTTTTCTGTGACTGAGGAATGCCGAAGTCAAAAATCAAAAGAGCAAACTAAAATGTCGAAAAACTTTTGATAGCTCACCGAACATTAAATTATTTTTTGGAGTGTATGGCATTCGGAAAAAATCTGAGTACCTACATTATTATAAACTATGGAATGTAAGAATATTTTTTTTGAAATCAAGGACGATATTGCTCTAGTGAAAATGAATCGTCCTGAGGCTTTAAATGCCTTGAATTTAGAAACGTTAAAAGAACTCCAGTTTCTTTTTGCAGAGCATCTCCCCAAAGAGAATCTAAGAGCTGTTTTGCTCACGGGAGAAGGCAAATCTTTTGTCGCAGGAGCTGACATAAAAGGAATGGCTTCGATGAGCGAGCGCCAGTCAAAAGAATTTTCTTTGCTGGGACAAAGAGTTTTCCAAATCATTGAAAATTTTGATTGTCCTGTTATTGCAGTGGTAAACGGTTTTGCTTTGGGAGGAGGGTGCGAACTTGCTTTGGCTTGTGATTTTAGAGTAGTTTCGAGCAAAGCAAAGTTTGGCCAACCCGAAGTCAACTTAGGTATTATCCCTGGCTTTGGAGGAACCCAAAGACTCGCTCGTCTTGTGGGAAATGGGAAAGCTAAACAACTTATTTATACAGGAGCGCTCATCTCAGGAGAAGAGGCTTATCGTATAGGTTTAGCAGAGGAAATCTTCTCTCCAGAAGAGCTTTTAGAAAAATCTTGGGAACTAGCTAAAACTATTGCCAGTAAAGCTCCTGTTGCTGTTAAGTTATGTAAGCAAGCGATTAACATGGGAATGAACATGGATTTATCTCGTGCTTTGGATTTGGAAGCTCATCTATTCTCTTTGAGTTTTATCACAGAAGATAGCAAAGAAGGAATTCAAGCTTTTGTTGAAAAACGAGAAGCTCAATTCAAAGGCCGATAAATTATGATTGAAAAATTAAATGCAAGAATTCATAACCTTGCAGCAGAAATAATCCTATATAAGCTCAGCGACCCTCGTTTAAAATTTGTTACAGTTTTGAGGGCAGAGTTGACGAGAGACTTACAATATTGTACCATCTATGTTTCCTGCCTTGGTACGGAACAACAAAAAAGAACCACAATGAGAGCCCTTCAACATGCACGTGGTTACATTCAAAGACAAATAGCTCCCAATCTTAAACTACGTCATATGCCACGCATAGAGATTAAATTTGATGATGGTGCAGAGAAAAGCCAAAAGATGTCGAACTTCATTGATGAAGTACTAAAAGAAGGAAAAACTGCAGAAGAAAAAGTAAAAACTGCAGAAGAAGAAGAAGTAAAAACTTCAGAAGATTCTGAAATAGAAAAGGAATAAATTTATGTCACTAAACCAAGAAGACAAAATAAAGTATTTAGCTAAAGTAGCAATTTTTGAAGGCATTACTGGAATGGAGCTTAGTCATATAGCTGAACACGTAGAGGAAATTAACTTTGCGAAAAATGCTACTATTTTTAAGGAAGGAGACTGCGCAGATTGTTTATTTTTACTGATAAAAGGACGTGTAAAGATAACCAAAGGAGCGGACCAAGATAATATCGTAGGGGTTCTAAAAGAGGGCGATGCCTTTGGGGAACTGGCTTTGTTTGACGAGCAACCACGCTCTGCCACGATTACTGCTATTGAAGAGGTTACAGCTTTGCTGTTAAGACGAGATGATTTCCGAGGACTCATAAAAAAAATGCCCGAAATCGCTCTCCCCTTACTTAAATTAATGGCAAGAAGGCTGAGAGTAACTACAAATGTCTCAACAATGTTACAAGCGTAGTTGTTTATACCTACTATTATTTACTATCATTCTTTCTTGCGGAGCCTGCGCGTCACGCTCTTATGTCTATGGCTTTGAGCTAACTTCACCAGGAAAACTCAAGAAGGAAGAAAGTGTCGTTCAAGCCATTGCTTATACCGACATTATTCTTCCAATTGGTTACGCGCTCTCTCCTATTTTTTTTATATCCGGTGTTATGTCGGGAACTTTTTCTCCTGAAGAGCCAAGAGAAGAAGAAGAGCAAGAGGAATCTGAGAACGAATTTGATGACAGGGGAAGTAATGGCGGAAATAGATCGATTGTTAAAGAAGCTGGTTAAGGTTAAAGGATCTGATCTTCACTTAAGTTCGAGTTGTCCACCTTTTTTACGTGTAAATGGGCGGATGCATACCATAAAAAATGAAGAGTCCGTTGAAGCTGAACGAGTAGAACGTCTTTTACGAGAAATTCTTCCTCCTTTCAATAAAGAAGGTTTTAATAAAAACTCTGATACTGACTTTGCTTACGAGATTCCCTCATTAGGACGTTTCCGAGTAAATCTTTTTCGCGATAGAAGAGGAATCGGAGGTGTTTTTCGCCTTATCCCTGAAAAAATCTTCACAGCAGAGGAACTGAATCTTCCTCAAGCCCTACTTGATTTTTGCCAGCTGAGTAAAGGACTTATTTTGATTACGGGACCAACAGGGAGCGGTAAGTCTACAACTCTTTGTGCTCTTATCGATCTTATTAACCGAACTCGGCATGAACATATTATCACAATTGAAGACCCTATTGAATTTGTCCATGAGAATAAAAAATGCTTGATCAATCAGCGCGAAATTCATTGCCATACAGCATCTTTTAAAACAGCTTTAAGGGCTGCCTTGCGAGAAGACCCGGACATTCTTCTGATCGGGGAAATGAGAGACTTAGAAACAATAGAAATGGCTATTGAAACAGCAGAAACAGGGCACCTCGTTTTTGGAACCGTTCATACTAATACTGCTGCTAGTACGATGGATCGGATCATTGATCAATTTCCCGCCGATAAACAAAATCAAATTAGACAAATGCTAGCGGATTCTTTAAAAGGAATTGTTTCCCAAACTTTAATAAAAAGACGTGATGGAACGGGACGTATTGCCGCAATGGAGATATTAGTCGTTAATGCTGCTGTGTCCAATTTACTTCGCCAGGGAAAAACTCACCAAATCATGTCAATTATGCAAACAAGTAGTAAACAAGGCATGCAGCTTCTGAATAAAGTTCTTTTAGAGTTAGTTGTTAACCGGGAGGTTAGCCCGGAGGCAGCTTATACTAAAGCTGTTCAGAAAGAAGATTTTATTAGTGATTTATCACGGGCAGGGATTGAGTTAGATCCTGTTTGTCAGCGAGAGATGTTTCTCTTTGACGCTACTCAGCAGTAAATCAAAAACTGTATTTTGGTGGTCAGGCAATGATTTATACCACGCCTGATCACCCAACTATAGATTGCTCAATAAGTTTTGCACATTGCTCAAAAGACAATTTCTCTTTGGTTTTGGCAATAAAACCATTTTTATGAGCAAATAAAATTTTAGGGTCATTCTCTAACTTACTAAAATCAATTCTCTTATCATCATCAAAGCGAAAGAAAGTCATTCCTTCATTGCGGTTGTCATAGTACACTTGAATAGCTACAGAATTTTTTGTTTGAAAAGAAACTTCTTTACGATACTGGTTCTTAGCTAAATCATTTAAGTTATGAATTTCTGACCAAATTACGGGAATTTCTCGGACATGCTCTAAACGTGCATTCTCTCGTAGCCACTTGATGTTATTATCTGTCTCCCACGCCTCTTCTAAAACATCATCCATAACTTGTTTCGATATTTTGGCCTCCACTTCTGGAAACTTTCTAGTATGCCGTAAAATCGAATTTTCAATAGGACTCATGAGTCCGGGCGGAAAACTTTCTAAGCCGTAGTTGCGGGCTACAGCAAAAGGGCCACAACTATCTAAGATAGTTGTTACAAAATACCAGTCAAAACGCGAAAGAACTTTCTCTACTTTGTATGACTGAGCCACTAAAGTTAGAGCGCATTCTTTTGTGCCTCGGGGAAACTGATGGTGATCATAACAGCTTGTTTTCGGGTCGTGCCGCCCTCCAAAATCTACTACAGCAATATCGGGATCATCGAGTTCCTCTTGGGTGGGATTTCGTCTTTCTACTTTTATTACTTTTCCACAAATCGATTGAATTAACCCTATGGCTAAAAAATCATCACGATGAGTCTTCCCCGGGTGAGATATAATCAACTTAATATTTTTATTCATCTGTTTTCTTTCTTTCCAAAAAATAGGAGTATCAGAGAAATTCTGATACTCCTATTTTTAGATTTTGTCTAAATTTGCTAAGAAGCGACCTTTTTTTTGAGGGTCTTATGACGATAGGCTAGAATCCCACCAAAGAGAATAACAGCCAGTTCCACTACAGTGAAGATTACCAGTTTACCAAAAAGACCACTTGTAAAACCATAGTTGTGTAGTCCGATGCTAAGAAGGTTAACTCCCCACCAAGCAGCAGCAACAATGATGTTACCAAATACGCACCCGAGAGCCATTCCCCATTCTCGGATATAGCCTCCGAGGCGAGCATGGAGTAGAATGATACACCACAAAACAATTAGAAATGCCCCGTTTTCTTTAGGGTCCCATCCCCAGAAACGACCCCAAGACTGGTCTGCCCATATTCCTCCGAGAATTGTTCCTAAAAAAGAAACCGTTGCGGCAAAACACAAGCTTCCGTAAATCATACGAGTGAGTTCTTTGCGGTAGCGCTCGATGACACCTGGGGAGAAAAGGTGTAAAAAGATAAACGCATGCCCCAGAAGCCCAGCCACTAAACAAGCAGAATAGCCTATTGTGACAGTTGTAACATGGGTTGCAAGCCAAAAATTGGAGTCTAAAACAGCCACTAAAACAGCAAAATTATCTCCTTCGGTTGCATATTTATTGGCAACAAAAAGCAGAATGTTTCCACAAAGAGAAGCCACAAAAAGTCCCAGACTCTTACTTTTTTTAGCGTAATACTCTAAAAAGAAAGACATACTAACGCCAACCCAGCTTACAAACAAAATAGATTCATAAAGAGTGGAAACAGGTGGTCTCGCCTTTATGATCATACGCAAGAGCATTCCGATGGTGTGCCCGGAAAAAGCTAGAACAACACAGACAAGAGCACTCATATAAAAAAACTTGCTATTTTTAGACTGCAACCAACTCACACAGCAGAAAACAGTGGCAAAGACATAAAGAATTAAGCTCCAATAAAACAAATCGTATTTATTGTACTTCACTTCTAGCTCAATACTTCTATACTCTCCTTTTTCTTTGGCCATGCTAACAAAAGTGTCGTGAGTTTTTACAAGGTTTTTATTTACCTCTTCCCAGTTTTTTTCTTGGTAAGACCGATAAATATTAGCGAATAAACTCAGTTGCTTATGGCGCGGGTCGTTCTCCGAAATCAAGTCATAAAAAACAAACCAAGGGTACTTCCACCCATGATGCTTGTCTTTTTCACCTGAATGAAAAATAGCAAATAAGCCATTGTAAAGAGATTTTACAGTAGTCTCATGTAAACTCTTGAGGCACTGGTTGATTTTAACTTCTTCTCCTCTTTCATGAGAAGCACCTTGTTCGATTTGTCCTAGGCGTTGGTATAGGAGAAATATATAGTCGGCGATAGATAAATTTGTCCCAGGCTTTATATTTAATTGAACACCCTCGAAACGAAGATCTGATCGATTTTTCCAAAAAGAAAAAGTATGAATCAAGGCCTCAAAGCGCATCAAGTTATTGTAAAGTTGCAGCATCTGGTTTTGGATTAGGCTGCGTTTTTCTGGCTTAATCTGTTCCGCCGTCGCAGCATAGCGACGGATAGCATTGATTTTAGGCTCTAATTTTTCATAAGTATAACGATCTCGAGCTTTTTTGTAAGGAAGCTGAAGCGCTTCCATTATCTCAGGGTTCTCAATCAGAAAAATGGGCCTTTGAACAGCCTTCGCTTCGTCAAAGAGAGCCTCCGCTAACCACTCAACGGCAGAGAGCTTTTCCGAGTCTACTTTTAAAGAACTTTTAGCAGAAAGTTGCAAAAGCAAAATACGAGAAAAACTATCTAAGGGCATAACCCTTCCACCTTGCTGAATGGGAAGAGTTTTTAACTGTTCCCACTGGACTCTTCTGTTGACCTTACCTTCTGCAAACAAATTCTCTAATGGAATCAAGCAAAGAGTTACGATAACAGTGAGGAGAAGCACTCCTAACCTCACGTGGGCTTTATTGATGCTTTTTTTCATATTTGCCTCCTAACCGTTTTCTTTATTACGTCTTTTTACAAAACGGAAAAGTTTGGGGATAAAATGTATAACCATGCCTAAAAAAATGAATAAACAAGAAAAGTAAGGCCAAGCTTCTGCTGGATTACGAACAACAGCAAGAGTCGATTGGTATTGCCCGTTCTCAGTTGTCGCAAAGGCACTTTGAAAAAGAGTGAAACCTTTGTGTCTAAGGGGCTTATTCATACTAATAACCACTTCTCTTTCTTGTCCTTCTTCTAAAACGGTTACAGTACTTTCAAAACGTTTGGGAGTTTCTGTTCCCGGATAAGTTTCTCGAACAAATTTCTCCAAACGAACTGTGAAAGGCATTCCCATATGTAGTCGTCTAAGTAGTATGGTATAGCTCTTCCCTCGGTAGTTAAACTCCAGGGGGTTATTGAGAAAGACAGAAAAATCCCCTACTTTTTCACCTTTGTAGTTCAGTACTTCAATGAGAACACCTTGCTGGTTCTTTTCGTGTTCGATCTCCATATCAATTTCATCTAAGTGAACTACTTGAGTAATGTCGGGAGTGAGTAAGTTTCTTAGCTTAGCATCACTGTTTTTGTAATAATCAATGATTTTGATTTGAATGTCAAAATCGGGAGAAGCAAAAAGCTTTTTTTGAGTGAGAAAGCTTTGCGGAATAACCGCGATATCTTCATAATCTTGACCATCAGATTTTACAAGCATTTCATTATCATGGTAGCTCGTAAAACTGGACGCTTGTTCCTTTTCAAAAATGGAAACGTGACCATCCTGAGAGTACTGAAAAGTAATAAAAGAACCTACAAGTAAGAGCATAAAGCCTAAATGAGAAACCCAAAGGCCAAAACTACGCCAGCGAAATTTGAACTTTAAGACAAAGGCCAATATTAAGTTGACAAACAATACGGACATCACAGTGAAACCACCAGGAACTGGCAAGTAAAAAGAATGTGTACTTGTCTCAAAAATTTGAATATGAGCAACTGCTGAATCAAAGTATTTTTTTTGAGCTTGGTACAAACCAATATATTTCTGATCAATGGTTCCGACAATAGTCAGAATCATTAGAAAAAGCAAAGCCACAACGGTTAAGCCGTGTGATGCGCCAAAATCGAGTAGCTTCTGCGATAAAGTTTTTTTCATGAATATTCTCCCCTTCTTTTATTTAGCAAAGGCAAATGACTGATGAAATGCTTCTAGTTCGGGAAGATGTTTTTCGACCATTTTTTTGGGCCCAATCGCTTTTAAAACAATGGTACCACTGGGGGTAAAGACATAAATACCATACATTTGGTAGTCTTCCTTTTTGCTCGTCCCCATTCCTTTGGCCATACTTCCGACATAGCCTCCGTTTATACGAATAGCAGTACCTGAATGACCAGCAACATTAATTTTTTGCCCTTCTTTGTCCAGCTCCTCTTGGGTAAGGTGTGGTTGAGAGAGCTGTCCTTTCCAACGATTAATATTGGCAAGAAGTCCCCCAACATCCCCAGGGAAAATAAACACAGAAATATCGACAACTCCAGCTTCACTTTCACCTTCAATGAGGTAACTTGCTAAACGCATAGGAGATGCTGGATTTTCTTTCCAGTTTTCTGGTTTTTTCCAAGTTAGTTTGGGCATTGGAGTAGTATTTTCTTCTACCATGGAAGGAACTTCTTGAGAAGAAGAATTCTCTGAATTTGTCATAGAAGAGTTAGTGGAGCTTGATTTTTGTTTCTTATAAACCTTAACTTCATTTCCATTTTTGGCTTCACAACCTAAGAAAATAAAAGAAGTAATTAAAAGAGTAGCTAGAAAAAATTTTCTATTCAAGGTAATTAGATTTTTGCACATTTTTTGGATATCTCCGGGAAATTGTTGCATTGTTCTTTGGGAAAAATTTGAGTGTTTTGTTTGAATGTAATGCTTTGTAAGGAATACAGGTGCTTGGTTCCCCTAGAAAGATCCGTCAAAGGGAAACTCTGCCCACAAATAGGGGGGAAAACATTGTGCTCATTTTGAGCTACATATTAAGGAACTACTGATTATTTTGCAAGCTTTTTTGGGTAAAGAAAAGTCCATTTTCAAAAATTTTTGGGAAAATCTTGAGATATTTGCTATTATTTACATATGCGTGAAAGCATTTGTTGATGATGAATGGCTAATTCATCTGTATGTTTAAGAAAAAAAGTTTTTTTTGAAAGAGTTTCTCTGAATATTATTTAAAAGTACGTTACTTATATATAATATATTTAGGAAAAGTGTTTTTTTAGAAAATCTGTATGGCGTTTTTTAACTTACAGAACATACCTACAAAATAAACTTCTTAGGAAAAGCTTTTTGTTTGCTGAGAAGCTAATTTTGTCATTGACAAATAGCTGATGGTTAGTAAAATAGTAATTAATCGGGTCCAATAACATGTAATTCCGATGTTTAAAGAAAATTTTGTGGACAATAAATTATTGTTCCACAAACACTTCGAAAATCTAATTTTCCCCTTATATTTTCTTTCGACCGAACTTAATATTGTCTTATATCTAATCTAAAAACGATATTGGGTATAGATTGAGGAAAGGAGGTAGGGCACACCTCCACCCCACACCATGGGGCACAGTGCCCAAACACTATGAAACACCATAATATCTCTCCCAATAAAACCAATTACATCAATTTAACTCTTTGTATGTGGTTGAGTTTATGCTTTGTTTTGACGGGGTGTTACTCCGAAAAACAAGGAGACCCCATTAGCACAGCTTCTAGCTCATTGAGCGATGAAGATAAAAAAATTGCTGAAATGCACGGAGAAGTTTTTGCTAAAGATCCTTATCCTAGTGCCTCTAAGTGTGCTCCTTGTCATGAGCAAGTTTATGATGAATGGCGCTCTTCTAACCATGCCTATGCGGCAATTTCTCCTATGTTCCACAAGTTTGAACAAGCTTTGCAAACCCTAGCTTCGGGAACCGTAAACAACTTTTGCGTTCGCTGTCACATGAGCGTCGGTACGACTCTTGGGGAACCAAGAGAAATGCCTCTTTGGAAACGAAAACAAGTTTCTAGAGAAGGGGTTACCTGTATCACTTGCCACCGTGTCAACGAACAATATGGACGTGTCAACGGTAGCCGAAGAGTTGTTCCTGGCGACATCCACGCTCCTATTTACGGTCCTCTAGGAGGAGCAGGAGTTAAAGAAGTTGTCGATAACCACAAGCAATACAAAGTTAACACAGGCGGAGCTGAACCTGGTCCCAAGATACACTTAAAGGGAGTCAAGTTCGACCAAATGTCTAAGTCTGAGTTCTGTGTCTCTTGTCACCAAGTGGCTGTTCACCCGGGTATTAAGCTTGAAGTGGTTTGGGAGCAATATCGTAACTCTCCAGCTCACAAAGAAGGTATCACTTGCCAAGATTGTCATATGGGTAAAGAGCCTGGTGTTGCTAGCGGATACGCTAAATCACCTAACGCCATTCTTCCGAGTGGTAAAGAGATTAACCCTGGAACAAAGCATGCTAACCATGCATTCTATGGCCCTGGTTATCCTGTTGCTCACCCCGGAATTTTCCCTCACAACAAAGACGCTGAAAAATTCTCCATGCAATCATGGTTGAAATTTGACTATCGTTCAGGTTGGGGAACAGAAGATTTCGAAACGAAAGTTGACGAAGAAGAAATTCAAGTTGATTTTCCAGAAGAGTGGAGTGATCCTGATGATCGCTATGATGCTCGCGAAATCGTCGTAGACAACTTGAAAGAACTTGAGATCAAACGTAAACTACGTCTTAAAGTTATGGAAAATGGTATGCGAATTGATGGACCTTTCTTTAAGAAAGCTCCTGAAGTCGGAGAAACTTTCCGCTTTAGCTATCGTATAAAAAACGTGGACTCAGGACATAACCTTCCTTCTGGTTCTTTGGGAGCTCAACCTGAGCTTTGGCTCAATGTTGCTTTAATTGACCCTGATGGAACAAATGTCTGGGAATCTGGATACGTTGATAAGCATGGCGACATGTGTGATCTTCACTCTAACGGAGTTCGTAGTGGTGAAATCCCTCACGATGATCAGTTGTGGAACTTACAAACTAAGTTCCTTACTACCAACGTAAAAGGTACTGACCGCGAAATGTATCTTCCTGTAAACTTTGATACGGACCAACGTCCCTTCATTCGTCCAGGAGCCAATCCAAACTCGGTCATGAACCATCCTCCTTTTATCCGCATGGAAGGACGTAGTATTCCTCCATTGTCACACCGTTATGCTAACTACTATATCCCCGCTTCTCTTATGAAGAAAAAAGGTAGTTACAAATTGTCTGTGAGAATGCGTAGCCGAGCAGAACCTATTTACTTTATGCAGTTTGTAGGATCTACTGTTGAAATGCAACAGGCTATGAATGAGTGGATGCTTTCTATCAGTCCTTACACTGTCGAGTTTGAGGTTGAATAAAGATTCTTAACTTGTGAGAAGTAAGAAAGTGGCAAAAGCCACTTTCTTACTCTAAATTTATTGATGGGAAGGATAATGTTGAGGATGAAAAATTTGGCAATCTTTCAGAAAATTACTGGCCTTACAACATTGCTAATCCTCTTGGTTGCAAGCAATGTTTTAGCAAGTGGCCCTAATACTGGTCCGGAGATACCAGGCGGTGTCAGACAAGTTGATCATGATGAAAATCACTTTCGCTCTGACCCAGTCTATCCAGATAAACCTTATGATGCTCAGGCTCAGATAAAAATCTATGGTGGCAAGTCAGCCGTAAAGACACCCACACCATTAATTGAGCTGGGACGTAAAATGTATGATAGTGGACCAATTCCGGAAGCCTTTACTTTTTTAGGGGCAAAGAATCCGATTTTCGAACACTTCATGATATTTGGTGACTTTAAATCTGCTATAGCCTATGTCGATGGACAAAACAATGTTGAAAACCAACAACAAGGTGTTGTCGCTTTTGATTTAAACTTAGAGCTAGACTTAGGAATCACATCAACGGAACGTGTCCATGCATTAATTAGTCCTTTAGACAAAGGCGGAGAGTTTACAAGATGGGATTTTGCTGGTGAAAACAGAAGTTTTGAAACCGAGCTTGATCTCAACTTTGATACTCTTTTCTTTGAAGGTGATGCCGGGGCTCTTCTTTCTGGTATTTTCAACCGAGATATGGGATTCGATCTTCCCTTTGCCTTTGGTCTGATGCCCATCCTATTTCAAAATGGTGTTTGGGTTGATGATGCTTTTACTGGTGCCGCTGTTACTATACCCGCTTTGAATGTACCTGCTCTTGATATCACAAACATGGATATCACATTCTTTATGGGAGTGGATAAGGTTAACACCGGAGCAATCGTCGGTGATGAAGATGCTCGTATCTTTGGAGTAACCGCTTTCATTGATGCCATGGAAGGCTACTTTGAAATTGGTTATGGTTATACTTACGATGAAGGTGATGGCGACTTCAGCTATCACAATGTTACCTTAGCATTTACACGCAGATACGGTGGAATTATTTCTAACAGTGTCCGTGTTATTGGAAACTTTGGACAAGATCCAGATGGTGGTGCTGCTAAAACCGCAGATGGAGCTATCATACTGATAGAAAACTCACTCATCACATCTTTACCTTCTACCTTGGTTCCATACTTCAATATGTTTGCTGGTTTTAAGAGACCTCAGTCCCTCGCAAGAGCTGGATCTGGAATTCTTAAAAATACAGGCCTTGTATTTGAAGCTGACGCTTTAACTGGAACTCCTACTCTTGATGACCAAGCTGGTAACACCTACGGAGCTGCCCTTGGTGTAGAATACTTGTTTAATCTAGATCAACAAATTGTTGTCGAGATTGCAGGCCTACAAGTCATCGACTCTAAAGAAGGCAGTACCGCTGCTGGTGATCAACTTGGATTTGGATTACGATGGCAATTGCCTATTAGCAATGCTACAATCCTGAGAGCTGACGCTATTTATGCTCTTCGTGAAAACCAAGAAGATCTTAGTGCTGTTCGCTTTGAGATCAGACGTAAGTTCTAGTATCTTGTTTTAGGACGGTTACGGAGGGGAGGTTCCTACCGAAGAGGATGTGCTTTTTTTATTTCATTATCTAAAGACAACCTCAACGCGGCAGAAACCTTTCCCTCCAGATTTCCATCCCCCAACATTCCCTAAAATACTTCCAGTTTTTACTTGACAAATACCTTCCTGAAAGCTATAATGGCAAGCCACAATTCACAAATAATGATTACTCCAAATGAATTACACTATTACTATATGGGATTAGCATTAGAAGAGGCTAAAAAAGCTTTTGCGGCTGATGAAGTTCCTATTGGAGCAATTATTGTTCATCAAAACAATGTCATTGGACGTGGTTATAATCAAAGAGAAACTCTTCAATCCCCCATCGCTCATGCTGAAATTTTAGCGATCCAAGAAGCTTCTCAAACTCTAAAATCCTGGCGTCTATTAGAAGCAGATCTTTATGTGACCATGGAACCTTGTTCTATGTGTGCAGGAGCGTTAGTTTTAGCGCGAATAAGATCTATACATTTTGGAGTAAGTGACCCTAAAGGAGGGGCTTGTGGAAGTGTCTTTGATATTGTCCAGGAACCTTTGTTGAATCATTTAATTGAGGTGAATAGTGGTCTTCGAGCAGAAGATTCACGAGCTTTAATCCAAGAATTTTTTCGGAGCAAGCGTCGTTTAAAAAAAGAAGAAAAAGCTCGAAAAAAAGAAGAAAATTATAGAGAAAAATTATAATTCTCTCTAAACTATCTGGAGGGGTCGCATAGCGGCCTAGTGCGCGCGCTTGGAAAGCGCGTAGGTGGGAAACCGCCTCGAGGGTTCGAATCCCTCCCTCTCCGCCAGATTAAATATAAATAATAACCGTGCTAAACGGGGCGCTAGCGGTTCCCTGCCTGATTTATCAGAGCCCGAAATCCGCTATATCGGGGTGGATGCTCTTATGCGGCTATTTATTTCTTGGAATTCCCTTTTTTATTTGTTGATGTTTGAGTACTTGGCCCTTGGCAATAGCGATGTCCCCAACCCGGTCAGATCCGGAAGGAAGCAGCCGTAAGGATTTATTGCTATGTGTTGAGGTAAGCTAAGTATTAGTCAACGATAAAAAAGACCTTGAAATGATTTCCAAATAAGGGTGCACGGTTTCTTTTCCACTTTAGGCACCTTATCCTCTATCCCTCTCAATTGGGTGGCTTTCTTATTTTTTTTTTAGTGAGAAACCAAAATTTTTGATTTCTGCTAATGAAGCCTTCTATGCTTTTTCTTTCGAAACAGAAAACCTGTCCCAGACAGCCTAACCCCCTGGATATAAGCCATGAGTTATCTTGGTTTTGCTCGTAAGTATCGTCCTCAACTTTTTTCAGAAGTTGTCGGCCAAGAACACATCGCAACCACTCTTCGAAATGCTATTGAAAGTAATCGAATTCACCATGCCTATCTTTTTTGCGGTTCTCGTGGAGTAGGAAAAACCTCCATGGCTCGCATTCTTTCCAAGGCAATTAATTGTCAGAATGGTCCAACTATAGTGCCCTGTAACCAGTGTACGAGTTGTCTGAGCATTTCCCAAGGGGAAGACATGGATGTTTTGGAAATCGATGGAGCCTCCAACCGAGGAATCGAAGAAATTCGAAACATTAAAGACAATATAAAGTATCATCCTTCTCAATCTCGTTTTAAGATTTTCATCATTGATGAAGTTCATATGCTGACCCAAGCAGCTTTCAATGCTCTTCTTAAAACAATTGAGGAACCCCCTTCTTATGCTAAGTTTATTTTTGCAACCACTCATTTCTCGGCTATTCCAGATACGATTAGCTCTCGTTGCCAACGCTTTGATTTTAAAAAAATCTCCATCTCTGATATAACTAGTCAATTGGCAAAAATTGCCAAAAAAGAAGAAATAGAGGTTAGCGAAGATATTTTAATCAAAGTGGCTGGACTTGCCGGAGGAGCTTTACGAGATTCTTTAGTTTTATTTGATCAACTCACTGTTTACGGAGGGAAATCTATCCAAGAGGAGAACCTTCTTCAAATCATTGGAGGAGGAAAAAATGAACCTCAGATTCTCATTGAAGCCATTGCCAAGCGTAATGTAAACCAAGTTCTAGAAACAATAGATACCTTTTTTGATCAAGGGGGAGATCCTGCTCATTTAATCGAGGCCATCGCCCAAAAGCTAAGAGATCTTCTTATTTTCTCTGTTTCTCGAGAGGGACAGAAATTCATTGATAATTCCGATTCTTACTTTGATTGGCTAAAAAAACTTTCTCCTCATTTTACTCCAGAGTTTATTATTCAAGCTATTCATCATGTGATCGAAAGCAAGAAACATATTCAAAGAGATTTGATGGGGCGTATAATTTTAGAAACTCTATTTCTGAAAATTATCCGAATAGAATCACTTCTAGCCCTTAAACCAATGATTGAGCGATTGGAAAAATTAGAAACTCGTATTTTAAGCGGAACTCTTTCTCCTGGACAGCCAGTAGCTTATTCTCCTCAGCCTTCGACATACAGTCCTCCTGAAAACCGTTCAGGAAGTTATTCTTCTCCTCCCTCTCAGCAAAATTTTGAAGAAGTTCCTTCTTCTGTTTTAGCGGGTATGGAAAAAACGACAGGAACTCTCTCAAAAAAAAATTCTCTAGTTCCCAACACTTCCGCCCCTAATCCAGTATTAAATAACACAAGATCACCTTTACGAGAAAATGGACTAGAAAATGGATCAGGGAATCGGCCTAAAAGCACACAAAAAAAAACTCTTCCTCCCATCGACCCTAGTAAACTGAGTCCTCCTGAGTTGTGGAACTTTTTTCTAGATGAATTTAGTCGCCATAAAGATAAAACGGCTTCTTTTTTAAGACAAGAAGCGGAGTTAAAAATAGAAGGTCATTCTTGGAATGTTATTCTCAAAGCCGAACACGAAATCATCCTAAACCTTGTCAATTCAGAGCGCGATTTGATTCAAAACCTTAGCCGAAAAATTCTGGGAGATAAAATTAAACTCAACTTCCAATTAGCTAAAGGTAAAAAAGTAAGCCTGGAAGAAGGAAAAGCTCTCGAAAAAGCAAAAGAAAACCCTTTGGTTTATCATTGTATTGAGCTTTTTGGAGGTCGTATTTTGGGAGTAGAGAGAGTTGAAAACTAGCTTTTATTCTTCACAGATTTTTTTAACTAGCAATCAAATTTTATAAATATATAATGAAAACACCTAAGTCTAGTCTAAAAAAAACGAATCTTGATCACTATTTAGGCCCCGAGGATGACAGATGAAAATCTAATTTTGATTTCATGAAATTTGATTGCTAGTTAAAAAAATTAGATGAAATTATTAATGGCAAAAAACAGAAAGAGTATTATTATGCAATTTGGTGAATTTGGAAATCAGATGTTTGAGCAAATGCAGAAAGCTCAAGAAAACCTCAGCAAAATGCAAGAAGAGTTAAAAAATAAGCAAGTAGAAGGTAGCTCTGGGGGAGGAAAAGTGATTGCGACAGTAAACGGTCGCCAAGAGTTGGTCAAAATTGTTATTGACCCTGAGGTGGTTGACTCTGATCCTGAAGAAGTTGCTTTGCTAGAAGATATGGTGGTAGCTGCCATTAATCAGGCTATGAAAAAATCTCAATCACTTATGCAAGGTGAAATGGGAAAGTTAACAGGCGGCTTAGACTTAAACAGTCTAAACAATATGATGCCCGGCGGAATGGATTTAAATAACCTCATGAACATGTTCAAAAAATAATTTTTTAGAAGAAATGCCAAGGAAGCAGTATATGGATAAATTTTTCACCTCATTTCTTTTGCTATCAAGCCTTTTGCTTTTCCAAGTATGGCAACCTGTTGTTTTTGCTCAACAACCTGCAAATAATGAGCCATCTTCGGTTTATGTTATATCAATTAAAGGTAGTATTTTTGATGGTCTAGCCCAGAGAATGACACAGAAATTTCAGCAAGTAGACAAGACAAAAGCAAAAGTTGTCATACTGGAGTTAGATAGTCCTGGAGGAGATTTAGAGGCCGTTTTGAGCATCTGTAAAGATGTAGATGCTCTTGCTGTAGAAGGCGTTCCTGTTTATACCTACATTACAGGATATGCTTGGGGAGGAGGAGCTCTACTCACCCTTGCTGCCGATAAAATTTATATGTCGGGCAAAGCTTCTCTGGGATCTCATGAAGGGAAAATATCCGGTCCTTTCGGAGGAAATTCGGATGAAGAGTTTCTGGAAACTGTTCGAGGTCATTTCCGTAGCTATGCCGAAAAAAGAGACTATCCTCCTGCCCTTGCTGAAGCCATGGCTGATGCCAATATCAACGTAACAGAGGCGATCTACAAAGGACAGCGGATTTTTAAAACCAGTGAAGAAATGGTTGCTATGCGAAGTGACCCTAATGTTGACCTAAGCCGTTTACGGGAAGTAGGCGAAGTTGTCGAAAAAGGAAAATATCTGGAGTTAAGCGCTCAAAAAGCCGTAGATTACGGTTTCTGTCGAGGGATCTATGAAAGCCGTGAAGATCTTTTGAATGGATTGGAATTAGGGCAATACCCTGTTAAGGAAATTGCTCTAACTTCTTCTGATCAAGTAGCAAACCTACTCACTAACCGCTGGATTCGCTTTGCTTTACTAGCTATTGGTATACTTGGGATTCTTATAGAGTTAGGAACTCCTGGCTTTGGTGTACCTGGTATTGCTGGTATCCTATGCTTCACTCTCTTTTTTACCGGAGGCTACTTGTCTCAAATGGCGGAGCTTTGGGAGATTCTTCTTTTTGTAGGTGGCCTCGCTTTTTTAGCCCTAGAGGTTTTTGTTCTACCTGGTTTTGGAATTGCGGGCACTATTGGTATTGCCATGTGCTTTATCGGTCTTCTTCTCTCTTTTCAGACCTTTATCGTTCCTCAAAACCAACAAGAAATAGATCTTTTTGTGGAAAACCTCTTTACGATTACATCCAGCTTAGGAGTTGACATTATCGCCATCATTCTTCTGGCAAAATATTTGCCAGAAGGAGCCCCCATGCGTCTTTCAATGAAAGCTATTCAGACAGAAAGTGAAGGCTACACCGTTGCGGTGCCTGGTTACACTGACTTGCTAGAACAAGAAGGAGTTGCTTTAACTTCTCTTCGTCCTTCAGGTCGAGTTAAGATTGGGGAAGATCCTTATGATGTTGTTACCTCGGGAGATCTTATCGATTCCGGAACGCCTGTGCGGGTTATCGAGGTAAAGGGAAATCGAATTGTCGTGGAAAAGATTGTTAAGGAAAGTTAAATGCCATTTCCTGTGATTTGTTTGATCTATGTAGCAGGAGTTGCTCTCTTGTTTGCAGAGCTATTTGTTCCTGGTGGTGTCATTGGTTTTCTAGGAACCGCTGTCCTTGTCACGAGTATTGTTTTTGCCTTTCGCGATCATCCACCTCTTTTTGGGGTAGCTCTCTCTGCAATATCTCTAGTAATGATTCCATCTATGATAGTTTGGGGTCTACGTCGTATTAGTCTAGATGCTTCCCAAAACGTGGAAGATGGTTATACTTCTGTTGAAGAAGGTTTAGATGAACTGCTAGGTAAAGAAGGAGAGACTGTAACCGTGCTTCGTCCTTCTGGTATTGCTAAAATAGAAGGCCGTCGAGTTGACGTGACATCTGAAAACATGGCAGTGGAAAAAAACGTAGCGGTGAAAGTTGTTCGAGTAGAGGGAAATCAAGTGATTGTTCGTCCGATAACTTAGTCTGCTGTATTGAATTGATAGCCCCTGGAGGGCGAGGCTCCTGCCGGGCAGAGGATGTGCTTGGCTCTTGATTATAATCAAGAGC
>JAJDCR010000116.1 GCA_029260735.1 Planctomycetota bacterium | reverse complement strand
AGAACATCCATTAATAGGTTTCTCCTGCCTCCCCTTGGTGTTTTTTGGATATAAGACTAGCAAATCCCCTGTTCGTCAGGAGCCTCACCCTCCACCCTTGCTATCAAAGGTTTTAGGTGATATTCTGGTTGCCCATATGACATCCCCTTACCCCCCTCCCCTTACCCCTTCCTAACACTTTTTTTACTAAGCAAGTTATGGGTAATCAATTTATCTCGTAAAGTGGTTCGAGGAAGTCCTAGCATTTGGGCCATGCTCCCTTGGTGTCCACTTTCTTTTCCCCAAGCCCACTCCAAAATGGTTTTCTCTAATGATTGAACGGCCTTGTTAAAGTTGATGGAGTCTTCTTCTGAAAAATTGACAAGAATACCAGATTCGAGAGGATGTGAGTGTATGATATCCTCTGGAAAATGCTCTAGAAGAAGTGTGTTACTTTGACAAAAAGTAACGGCATGCTCGACTGCGTTCTCAAGTTCTCGGATGTTACCTGGCCAAGGGTAGCGTTGGAGTGTTTTGAGGACATCTGCGGGAGTTTTTTCAAATACTATGGTCTTTTTCTTGTTATATTTTTCGATAAAGTGCTTTAAAAGGAGAGGAATGTCTTCTTTGCGGTCACTTAAGGGAGGTAGAATTAGAGGGATGACTTTAAGTCGAAAATAAAGATCTTCTCGGAATTTTCCTTGGACGACCAGTTTTTTTAGATCTACCTTTGTTGCTGCAATGACGCGAACATTAACCTTTATAGTTTTTTCTCCTCCTACTTTTTCAAACTCCCGCTCCTGCAAAACCCTTAAAAGCTTTAGCTGTGTTGAAATAGGAATATCATCAACATCGTCTAAAAATATAGAGCCTCCATCAGCCATTTCAAATCGCCCGGGACGATTGCGCAGTGCTCCTGTGAAAGCCCCTTTTTCATGACCAAAAAGTTCGCTTTCTAATATCTCTTGGTTAAATATTCCACAGCCTACTTTGATAAAAGGACCATTTCTACGTGGACTGTTGTAGTGGAGAGCGCCAGCGACTAGTTCTTTTCCTGTGCCACTAGGGCCCTGGATAATAACGGTTGTATCAGAGTCTGTCACCATTTGAATTTTATCAAAAAGATTTTGCATGATCTTACTTTTGCCGATTATACTGCCAAATCCATATTTCTTATGCAGTTGTTTGCGAAGCTGAACATTTTCTTCTTCTTGTTTTTTTATTTTTCTTAAACGGTCGAGTTTCATGGTTATTTCTTCGACCGAAATGGGCTTTGGAATGTAGTCAAAGGCCCCATTAATCATTGCTTCTACGGCATTTTCAATGGAAGCATTGGTCGTCATTACTATGACATCTATTTCTGGGTATTTTTTTTTTATTTCTTTTAGAAGAGCCATACCAGACATTTTGGGCATACAAATATCTGTAATAACAATGCTGGGAGATATTTTTTTTAGAACTCTGAGAGCTTTTTCCCCATCGCCTGCTTGAGTAACCTCATAACCTGCGGGAGTTAAGCAAGCGTCAAGATGATCCAGTATATCTGAATCATCGTCCACTATCAAAATGCGTTCGCTCATACCTTGTGATCCTTCCCCTTGATAATCTATGAGTTTTTCTCATTTCAGAAAAAACTCTTTCTCAGAAGAATTAAAAATTTCCGAAGATATTCTTCTGAATTTCAGATAAGGTATATCAGTATTATAAAAAATGACATGCCTTCAACTTATTATTTTAGTTAATGTACGCTATAAAGACAAATGAAAAATGAAGATATGTTCATTATCATGGAAAAAAGTGGAAAATAATCTATTTGTCACTAGGGCGTGCCCTCATTCAGCTTTTTTGGCAATGTTTTGGCTGATTAGAGATATAACTTTTTATCCTAGAGGTAGTTGCGTAACGTGGTTAGCTGAATGAGAACATACCGTAGTTTCCTGACTATTGCTAAAAAATACAAAAAATAAGCTGAATGAAGACATTCCCTTTTTTTGTAAATATACTCTCTTTTTTTAATAGGAAAAAGAACATTTAAAACCGAAAATTAGTTTGCAAATATACCCTAGTTTTGCTACACTTTTCCCTTTTAAATTACGTATTAGCAGGGTCATTTACACCTTGAGCTTTGCTCAAGTCAAACCTTATGTTTGCAAACACGCCCCGAAATTCTTGTTGGTTTCAAATCTGCAAACCCTCCCAATAATTTAAGTGACCCTTAAGCATAGTTCCCCTTATTTGATTCAAGGAGTCAGATTATATGGATCTCTATCCAAAAAGGATAATTAGTCTTTTTCTGATGAGCTTGATCCTGTTTTCTTTGTCGGCGAATGCACAAGAAGAAAATTTAGAAACGTGGATCAAAGTACTAAACTCTGGTAATTCAGAGGAAATAGAAGAAGCTAACCAAGACCTTGCAAATCTTGCGAAAGAAAATGACGAATTGGCATCGATGTTATTAGGTTACATAGAAAACCCTACCGTCGAAGTTCGTAAGAATGCCATCAAGGTTGTAGCCGCAGTTTCTTCGTTAGATTCTGTAGATGTTTTTCAAAAACATTTAGCCAAAGAGAAAAACGAAGACGTTCGTACTGAAATATATATGGTTTTGCTGAAGAGCAATTTATCAGCTGAGACTTTGAAAAAATATAGCGTTGAAGCGGGGAAATCAGAAGTACGCTTAGCCGCTTTCGAGAAATGGAAATCTTTAGGTCAATCTGATTTAGCCTTTCTTATAAAACTTCTATGGGACGAAAATGAAAAAGTTCGTTCGCTTGCTCATAAGCATTTAACCAATGCAACTGGGGTTGCTAGGGGCTACAATCCGAAGGGTGATTTTTTACTTCGAGTTGTTGCTATTGGAAATTGGCAGAAATGGTTAGAAGAACAAAAGCTTTGGAAAGATCTTTTGGGTAAAGAAGGAGATCAAGCGAGAAATAAATTGCTTGCTAAGGGCGAGAGTATTTTACCCGAAATGAATCGATTGTACTCTCAAGCAGATAGTTCTGGTAAAGTAAATCTTATCGGCTTAGCGGCCGAGTTTTCTAGTAAAGAAGCGATTGCTTTCTTGAATAGTGCTTTGCCTGAAGTGGGTAGTGTGAGAGAAGCTGCTGTGCAAGGAATTATAAAAGTCTGGGAAAAAGGACAAAATAACGATGTCTTGCAATCAGTAGTTAATTTGATGGAAACTGTTTCAGAGGAAGATAAAGTTAGTCTTGCTTTAGAACTTTCTGCTACTAAAAATGCAAAAGCAAGTGATATTGTGACTGCGTGGTTAGCCAAAGCGGATGTTGCTACTCTGTCTTCTTTCTCTTTGCATCAGTTGTCTCTACTATCTTCCTTTTGGAAAAAACAAGAAAAATTATCGGATCAAGAAACTGTTTTTCTTCTCCAGTCTGATAGTAAGGCAGCTTCTGATGTTTTATTGCATCATTTTGCTGGCCTGAGTGCAGGAGATCAGTTGGCAGTATTAGATAAGTTAGGGAAAGAAAAGAATAAATCGGCTCTCGAAGCAATCTATGCTTCCTTACCCGAAAAGGCAGATGCTAGCGTTGTTAATGCCGTTTCCCAACACTTGATTCGTTTAGAGAGTTCTTTTTTTAGTAAAGTTGAGCACCTTGAGCAAATGAAAGTTGTTTTTGAATCTGGTTCAAAAGAGATTCAGTTAGTTTGCTTAAACTTAGCTTCTAAAATCATGGGAGAACAAGCAGAAGCTTTTCTGTTGAGTGCGATGAATCAAGGAAGTAGTGAGAAAGTAAAAAAAACTGCTCTGGATTACTATCTCGCTCAAAAACCAGATAACCAAAAAGCTACTTTTATTTTCGAGCAATTGGAAAAAAGTACAGAAGATCGCCTTAAGTGGATGGACTACCTTAGCAAGTATGTTGGGGGGAAACAATTTGATACCCTTGCCACCTTTATTCGTAATGAAAAAGATGAGGCTATCCGAACTTCTGCAGTACAAATTGCCGCTCGAATGAATCAATCTTCCGATCTTCTTTTAGAGCTCGTTTCGAGCGATGCATCTTTGGCTGTTCAAAAGATTGCTTTGGAAGGTTTAGAAAAGCTAAAGCCAGAAAACTTGGTTAGCAAATTAGAGGAAGCTTACAAGGCAAGCTCTAGTGGCACTACCCAAAATACTATCCTAAGAATTCTCATTGGTTTAGATAAAACTAAGGGAAAAACTCTACTTAATGAGGCCTTAGGAAAAGAGAAAGTAACCGTTGCTGATTTTACTCTACTGGTTAATTCTTTCTCCGAAGAAGCCGCGGTTAAGTTTTCTGACATTTATGGAAAATTGAGTACCAACGAAGAAAAACGAGCTTTTTTGGAGGCAGGAAAAGAAGTTTTAGGTTACTCACACTTAGGTTTACTTGTGAATAATCTTTCTTCTGATAGTGTTGAGTTGGTTGATTTAAGTAAAAAATCTCTGAAAAAAATCACAAATGAAGAACCAGGGACTGAGTGGAGTACTTGGTACCAAGTGTATACTAAAGTTGAAAAACTTGGTTCTGAGCTTTTAAAAGGAGATACTCCTAAGGCACGTCAAGAACAAATTCAAGCTCTTCTTTCTCAAAATAAAGATGTAGCTACAAAGTACTTGACATCCGTTTTTTATGGCAGTGCAAACCTTAATCAAAAGCAATTGATTTTAGATACTATTTCTCCGTGGAATACAGATAAAACAAGAGCTTTTGTTACTAGCTTAGGAAACGATGAAAACGCTTCTATTCGAACCCGAGCTTATCGCTTAGCAATAGAATTTGATTTGTCTTCTCTGAAGTCTCAGTTTCCTATTTTATATGCTATGGAAACAGACTCTTTCGCGAAAGTAAATCTTCTCTATGGTTTACTCCTTTCGGAGACTTCTTATCAGTCTTATCAAGGAGAAGTGAGAAGTTTTCTTTCTTCCTCTCAGGCAAAAGTTTGGCAAGTTCTTAATGAAATGGTGTCAAATAATTTAGTCAAGAGAGAGCAAGTCTTAGAGAAAATGATTAGCCAAGCTCCTTCTAAAGATTTACAGAGTAAACTAGCAGAGAGCTTATCTAAAAATAGTCATGGTTTAGTGGCCTTAGTGTCTACCTTGAATAAAGCGAGCACTTCCTCTGAAAAAGAAAAAAGTATTCTTGCTGTCCTAAGTAAAACTTCTGGTTTCCCTACAGATGCTTGCCAAGATTTGAAAAGTTTTCAAACTTGGTGGCAAAATGCTAAAAGTGAAACAGGAGTAGAAGTTAAGTTAGCATTGGCACTTGAAAAATGGGGCCAAGGCAGTTCTGTTTTGGGGCAAAAAACTCTTCTTTCTCAAGATAAAGCTTACTCTGCTATTGCTAAATACTTACAAAGTGATCGAAGCAATGGACAAAAGGAACGGGTTTTTCCACTTTTAGTTCCTTTTGTAAATAAAGACAGTGCAGCTTTTGTTGCAGAGTTTTTAGACAGTGATTCATCTTCTCTTCGTTATCAATCCATTCGAGCCTTGGCTCAGGTCGGTTACAGTGAAATTCCTGATGTTTTGACCAAGGCTTATGCTAATGAAGATGCTAGAGTTCGTTTTTATGCTACTCGTTCTTTTGGAGAAGCTACAAATGATAGTAGCTTAGAACTTTTAAAAGAAGGTATTGAAGATATTGATGTGCGAGTCAAAGAAGAGGCTGTTTACTGGGTAACCAAGCGTAACGCCAGTTCAGAAGAACTTACTTTGAATCTATTGAAAGATCGAGCGCCTTCTATTCGAGCAATGGCTATAGAAGAAGCAGGCAAACTAAGAATGAAATCTGCTTCGCAAAACCTTTTGCAAGATTTGAACAATCCTTTTGTCGATGTTCGCCGTGCCTCTTATAAGGCGCTTCTTGCGATTTCTGGTCGAAACATTGCTTTCAACCCAGAAGAGGAAAATGCCGAAAATAGAAAAGATTCTGTCACTGAGTGGAGAGCTTGGTGGGCAGCCGAAAAATTGAACGAAGAGATCAATGAGTTGATTGATACTTTTGCAACAGAAGGAATTCTGGTTGAAAAAGTACAAGAGAAGCTCCTTTCCTTTGGTCCAATTGGGGTGAATGTTTTACAAGGACGCTTAAATGATCCTCGTGGAATTATTCGCTTGAATGTGGTTCGTTCCTTAGCTGCTTTTGGGCAACGAGAGCTAGCATTGGATATTGCTGGACAAGTTGGTGATGTTGATATCCGTGTTCGAGAATCGGCTTTAAAAGCATTAGCTGACTTGACCGGAGAAAAAATTGAGCTAACTTTGGCTGAGAGTCAAACCAGTCAATGGAATGAAGCCGTTACTAAAGTGACTGCATGGTGGGCTGGTGAAAAGGCGAAGCTGGAAGCTCAAAAGGCTGAAAAACAGAAAAACCTGGCGGAAACCATAAGCACCTTATTGGGAACGGTCCAAACGGATTCCTCTAAGTTAGCAGAAGTTAGTGCTCAACTGAAAGAGAAGGGTTCCTCTGCTCTTGCTCAAGTCCGTTCTGAGTTAAAAAATGAAGACAACACCAAAGCCTTGGCAGCAGCTCGAGTTTTGGCTAATTTGAAGGATCAGGAATCTGTTTCTGACATTATTTCTTTGTTGGCTCGGGCTGGACTACGCAATGATGCCCTAACTCTTCTGCATGATTTAATGGGAACTTCTCTTACTGTTGAGTTGGTTGAAGATCAAAAAAATAAGGTCTATCAAGAAACTGCGAGCAGTTGGTGGAAAGATCAAGTTAATCGACTTTACGAAGAACAGGATGAAAAAATTGCTCAAGTCCTTTCTGAAACGAATCCAGGGAATGTATCACAAAAAGCAGCAGAGTTAGTTGCTTTAGGTGCCAGCACCCGTGTTCTTTTGGTGGAAAACTTGGCCAATGAACTTCCTGAAATTCGTAGTGCGATTGTTACAGCATTGACTTCCCTAAATGATCCTCGTTCGATTTCGGCTTTACTTCCTTATCTTGTTGAAGGTGAAGAAGAAGGTCGTAAATCTATTTTACGAGCGATTAATGCTCTTGCTGGTAAAATTCTCCAAGAAAAGATGCCAGAAGATGAAGCTCAGTGGGTAGAGCTCCAGGGGAGTATTTCAAAGTGGTGGAGTGACTCCCACTCTGAAAGGCTGACTACGCAGGAGAAAATTCTTCTGGATGCTCAATCTGATTTAATGTCTAATGAAAATCGCGATAGTAAAGCACAAGAGCTAGCTAAGTCTCATGGACTTGCTCTGGCGAATGCTGGAGAAAGTTTCCTCAAGAAAGAGACAATGTGGCAACTAGCTGCTTTGGATGTACTTCGGCACATCGGAGACTTTAATTCAGTTTCTTCTATTTTGCCGTTGTTAAGTAGTGAAAATGGCGAAGTTGCTCAGAAAGCTGCTCAAACGATAGAGTTTCTAGCAGGAAGTAAACTTCCTGAAGGCACTACAGATGAGCAAATTTGGCGATCTAAGATAGTCCTTTTGAAAAGTCAGTGGACAGAGAAAAGACAATCTACTCCTGTTGACACAGAAGTTTTGCAGCAAACTCTGGTTAGTTTGGTTTCTGAAGGACAAAAAGAAGGTTACCAAGCAGAAGCGTCTAAAACCCTAAGTGATATGGGAGATGCTTTGTGGAGTAACTTAGCAACTTTAAGCAAGGCTCCTGAAGATAAATTGCGCCAAGGTGCTGCCGTGGCTTATGCTTTAGTGGGCAACTTTACTCACGGAGATTTGCTCGTTAAAAGCTTAGAGGACTCAAACCTTAGAGTTCGACAAGCAGCTTCTAATGGATTAGCCAAAGTTGCTGGTGCAAAACTACCAGTTTCTTATGATCCTGCAGCAGAAAAAGCTTGGCAAGAGAAAAAAGCGGATTGGCTAGCTACTTGGGAAGATAAAGAAAAGGAAGCTAAAGTTAATCGAGGCTTGGCTCAGCTGGAAAAAGATGCCCAAAGTGTTGCCAGTGTAAAACGTCTTTGGACTTTAGACCAAGTGGATAGTGCTGAGAAAGTTTTAACTTACTTGAGTAATCCTGTTATTAAAGTGAAAGAAAGAGCAGCGGAAATTCTCGGAGGCTTTACTGAGGACGCAGGACTTAGCTTTGATCCTGATGCTTCAGAGGAAGAACGGGCTGACAGCTTCAAAGAATTTGAAGATTGGCTGGAAGCGATCCGAGAAGAAATCCTAGAGAGCCAAGCTGATGTCGAAGAGAAGGTTGTTGAGATAGAAGCGATGAGAAAGATTGCAGAAGGCAATGTTTACTCTAAGGCTGACTATAACAATGTCATGGAAATCATCAATGACCATATGACAGAAGAAGACAACCCTGTAGTTTTAATTAAGTATGTGGAAGTTTTAGAAGCATATGGACGTAACCTGGATGAATATAAGAAGAATATTTACGACGAAGAAAAACGTAATGATCTTCTTTATGAAGCAGGAGTCCGTTTGTATGATGAAAAACTCAAGAGTGTAGAGCAGGCAGAAAAATCTGGAGCAGCTTTGAAGGCTACTTTAGGAAAAGCTCTTCAACTGACAAAAATTGGCGATACTTCTGATTTACAAACAGCGAAAGCTCTAGTGGATGCTCTTAACTGTAGCTACTATCCTTTGCGCAAAGAAGTTTTCGGAGTTTTAACTTCGATGGCGGAAGACAGCCGGGAATATGACCCCAAGTCTCCCAGCGAAGAATCTTTGAAGGGATGGCAAGATTGGCTAACAGAAGAAGAGCAAAGATTAGCTGAAGAAGCAAAAGCTTACCAAGAGCGTGTTGTGCAAACAGCAAGCTCCCTTAAATCTATTCTAAACGATGAAGATTGGGGGAAAGCGGCTCTTCTCGTCGGAGCTCTTAACGATAAAGAAGATGTTCGTAGTAAAGCCTTTGAAGCTCTCAAAGCAGTTGCTGGAGAAGATCACGGTTTTGATCCTAAAAAGAGTGGAGCAGAGCAAGAAGCAAGTGTCGAAGCTTGGAGTGCTTGGCTAAACTCAGAAAAATCTCGCCTTGCCGCGATTTCTTTAGTGAGAGAAATAGCTCAATCTCTGACTCAAGCAGAGGCTGTTTCTACTATTACTGGAGTAGAGCAAGTTAAACAACTCGTGAATGCTTTAAAGAGCCCTGAGCTGCAAATTCGAGAGCTTGCTTTTGGAGCTTTGTCACAGTATGTTAGTAAACATGCTCAAAGTGAGGTTCGGGAAAATTTTGGTTATGAAGCTAATGCACCCGAAAAACTTCGCATGGAGAAAGCTGAAGAGTGGAACAAATGGTATCTCGATAAAGTAAAACCAGTCGCAGATGCTATTCAAGCAGAGCTTACTCTTGTTGACCAAGAAGCAGATAAACTTGCCTCTAAAGGGGTTTATTCTTCTGATGGTTTAGAAGCAGCAAGTAAGCTATTGACAGCACTTTCTTCTTCTTTAGAAAATGTCCGAGTGAGAGCCTTGGCTGGCTTGGAAAAAGCAACAGGAGATAGCTACGCTTTTGATCCTGCTGGAACTGAGGAAGAAAGAGTGGGTGCTCTAAAATCTTGGCAATGGTGGATGAACGAGCAATTAGAGAGAGTGAATCGTATTCGCACTCAACAAGAAGACTTGCTAAAAAAAGCCGCTGCGGCCAAAAAATTGCAATCTTTATCTGATGTTGTTGCGATGGAATCTATTCTTTCTAACTTAAATTCCTTGGAATCTTCTGTCCGAGAAAAGACTGAGCAACTTTTAACCGATGTTGCTGATAAAAACTTTGCTTTCTCTGATGAAGGAGCTCGTACTCGTGTCCAAGCTTGGCTTGCCGCCCAAAGGAATATCATAGAGGGTACCTCTTCTCTTTTAGGTAAGAAGGCAGATGATTTACAAGAGGGTGATTATCCTAATGTTAAAAAACTTGTCGATGCTTTGACTAGTGAGTATGTTACTGTTCGCCAGTACTCTATTACTCAGTTAAACGCTCTACGGGGGGAAGGTTTTGGCTATGATGCAAAAGCTTCTGAAGTAGATCGAGAGGAAGCAGTGGATAATATCTCAGATTGGTTTGACAAAATCAAAGAATAATTTTCTTGTGATTTAAATAAAGAAAACGGTGGTCGATTTTTAATTGACCACCGTTTTTTACCCTTTAGAGCTTGTTCCATTCAGCCCATCGTGCAAGTTAGCAATACTTTGTTCAAGGTAATTTCCTTACTATTGCTAAAAAAATACAAAAAATAAGCTGAATGAGGACACGCCCTAGTTTAAGGAAATAACTATGAGTGCTGTTGGATTAAATGAAATTATTGCCAAGCTATTTTATACAACCCAAGCTTCTCTTGATGAAGATGGAATGGCTCATTATATGCTTGATGGAAAGAGCAAGAAACCTATTGATATTTCTATGATGGAGACTTGTCAGGTAGAAGACATTACAATGAAAGTTATTTTGGGAGTTTGGGAGTCGCAGAAATCTGTTAGTCTTTCCGATTCTATTTTTCGCTTAACCGCTTTTCCAGTAGAAGCTGTTTATTTGTATCGAGACAAGGATGAAACGGACTATCGAGTGGCCTTCGAGAGCCCTCTTTTTGCGCCTAACTTTGTTGTCCTAGAGTGGTATGATGGTGATTTCACTGTAACAATGGGACCTTTTGATCCCTTAGAAGACCAACCCCATGAGGTTACGAAGTACTTGATCAAATAAAAGAAATAGTTTAGTTTCTCTGTTTCCAAATAGAAGTAAAAATACAAGCTAGTATCATTAATCCCCATGACATGGCTTTAAATTTAAAGTAAATTTTGAGATTTAAAGAGAGATTTAATTCTTGAATTTGAATATTTCTTTCTAATGTGTTAAAGATAATACAAGGTTTATCTTTTATCATGGGGAAAAAAATGAAAATATGTTGTCTGACTATCTATTTCATTCCCTTTCCATAGTAATCCTCATAAGGAAAATCACATCCCTCTTTTTCCAAAAATTCCTGCCAATATTTATCTATCTCAACTTGTTGTTCTGTCGTAAGTAAAGTGGACGAGTTTTGTTTTTTCCCGGCCCGAATCATACAGCCATCGCTCAAACTAAAGGGAGATAGCCGTCCAGGATAAAATTTGTGATCGACAGATTTCATGTACTTAAAAGAACTCAAATAGGCTACCCGTTCAAACTCTTCTTTCTCTAACTCAACTCCCATAAACTGAGATATTTTTTGAATACTTAAAGGAAGATCACTTTTCATTTCTTCGTAGGTCAAAAAAAGCACATTATTGCGAGCTCTCCATTGCCAATACCCTTTTAGAAAAGTACCCCAAGAACCGTGCAAGGTAAGATCAGAAAGGCAGATATTTAGCCAAGTGCTCACAGAAGGCATTAACTTTCCTATCATAGTGGAGCGAACGAAAAAATAGCTGGAAACGAAGACATCTTTAGGGTCTCGAACAACACAAATATATTTAGCTTTTTCATTGTAAGGTACATCTGATGCCATTAGGTGAGTTTTGATGGCACGTAAACCTGTTTTGGAAGGAGAGACATCGTTGGAGAGGGGAATGGCGACACTCTTCATCGGAGCATCAGGCCAAGAAACTACATCGTAAATGCTTTCAAATTCAGCTTGGCCTTTTTCCGCAATTTGTTGGACAATTTGCATTGTCCAGTTTGTACCGCTTTTGAAATAGGAACAGATAATAACGTCTTGGGAAGTAGGAGAGTATGTTCCAAACGCTTTTTCTTTATGGGTCATTTTTTGAGACATCGGGCGAAAGAGAATCCGAAAAGCAGCTAACTCAAAGCCGAGAGCACGAGAAAGTCCGAAAAAACCTTGCAGTAGCAAGTAAATGGGAAAAAGAATAATTTTACCGCAATAGGAAATGCGCTTTTGTCGGTTGCGAAGTCGTTGTATTTTTTGAATATCTTTAGACATTGTGATTTCCTTGAAAGAACAGATAAAAATTGAAAATCTGAATAATTGTTTATCTAGCAAGAAGTGTACCATTTTTTTTGAGTGGAACTCTGTTTGTTTGCAAGTTTTTTAATGATAAATGTTTAAAGAAAAATAAATATTCAGTATTGAAAGTTTATTAGTATTTTATTAGTAGTGTATTTGAAAGATAGTGCTCTTCAGGCTGGTGGTTTTGATGTTTTTTCTGTAGCTAGTAGACCTATGTTTTTTG
>JAJDCR010000115.1 GCA_029260735.1 Planctomycetota bacterium | reverse complement strand
AGTTCCACTATTCTCCGGGGGAGAAACTGTGGTTCGACCACAAGCGGCGAGTAATTAAAACAAAGGAATGTTATCCTTGAACCCAACTTTGCCTATATTTGCTAACTTTTGCATATATTTACATAGATTTGGGAGAGCGGTGTGGCATTTTATAGTTATGCTCATGAAAAATATGAATTGTCTGTCTTTGCTTCAGGTGATTTCTTTGGTACGCCCGAAGAAGCATTCCAAACTGCTGGAGAATTCCATCTTTCCGATTAATTGTGAAGGAAACTTATAATGACAGATGAAGAAATACCCGATGAATTTTACGGTTGGTGGCGTATTACAGAAACATCACAATGGGTTGATGATGGTATTGATATAATAGGAACACCGCTAATATCGATAACAGGAAATGATGATCGTTTAAGAATGTATGCTCTTCTTGCTTATGTAGATTGTTGGCCTACGAAAACGGGCGTTTCCTTCACATTTCAAGGAGCTTGGGAATATGACCCTGTCTCAGGTACTGGAAGTGTAAAACTTCGTAAAGATGGGCGTCTTACTGGTAAAATTAGCCTTAAAGACGGTGACAAAAGTACTTTTATTGCAGAGAGAGCAGAGCAACCTGATGAGCCCATTCCTAATCCACCACGATATCGCGATAAATGGCGACGTCGATGGTAATTAGTTGGGGTACCTTGACGCAAAGGAAACAGTACTATATAAGCAACTGACCTAAATCTTTTACTGGATACTGTACCAAACGCACTTGGGATACAGAAGGAGCCAACAATTACTATACCTTTTAGCAGGTTGTCCCTACAAATTCAGGAAAAACATTGGAATTCCCATCCTATTTACGCCATTTTTCTCCATCATTTCCCGTTCCTTGAGATAGATTTCCTTTGGATAAAGCAGAATTTGCTGCAGGATTATTTTCCCCGGAATATTCGTTCTTCTCATTTTTTGTGTAAAGGATTAAACCTGTTTCGTTAACAACGAATACTTTGTTTCCTGTTTTAGCATATTCAACTGGCCATGCATAAGCAATCCAGTATTTCGCTTCTGACTCCGAAGGTAAATAAATATAATAGTGATAGCCCGCCTTAGTGAAAAATCCATTCACCTTTTCTGAGTTTCCAAGAGCAGAAGAAAGAAAGGAGTCTTTAGTCTCTTCATTCATTGCTCCTAGAAGCATGGAAGAGGCTACTAAAACTTTGATTGAGCCATTGGCACTTTTCTCATTGGCATCTATTGCCTTTTGCTGTAATTCTTCAGGGCTTAGAGGTTTTGTGCAACTAGAAACAAAAACTATCATCAAAATAAGAAAAATTCGCATATAAAATTCCTTAAATGCTAAAAATATGCATTTAGCTATAATTTTCATAGCTCTAGTTTCTACATACTACTATTTTACTAAACCATTTGGAGATGGACAGGAAGATGTGACTTTGATTATCGCAAAGCACAAGGATAATCAGTAGACATTTTATCACCTTAACTTGCTGTCTGAAAACATGGGTGAATTATAACGTTTCCCCAAAGGAATTGTTAGAGAATAAACTTAAATGTTTTTGACCAAATATCCATGTCTGTCACCAAATATTTTCCAAAGAGCTGTTAGAGATACACAGTTAGACTGTTATCAATAGCAAGAGATATTCGCATCCGTATTACTGGTCTTCATTTGTCATGATAGGTGGGCGATCGGATGTCCTTGATCAAGTAGAGCAAGAAAAAGACTATCCTGTTGATTCACGGAGAATTAGCGACAGGTCTATTATTTCAGCAGTACTGGCCATAGCAGTAGCTCTAGTAATAGCTTTACTAGTGTTAGCATATAGGAAAAAAGAAAAAAGTGTAGCCCTGATATATTTGCAGATAATGTGAGTTGAGAATTATGTTTGCAAACTGAAGTAATCCTATTTGCAGCTAATGTGAGCTGAAATAAAATTTATATTTGCAGTTAATGTGGGCGCGAGAATTTATGTTTGCAAGCTGGGGCGATTATGTTTGCAAGCTGGGGCGATTATGTTTGCAAGCTCTTACATGTATGGTTAGATTCATTTCCAGATGAACAGATTGAAGAGCAATGAAAAACAACAATGTTATATTGATGTTGAAAAGCTAAGCTCAAGTTTTAGATATAAGACACATCTTATAAACTAGAGAAGTCAAAGATGCTATCCAGATTATTTCTTCTTTTTGGGCTTATCATTTTTGGCTGCCTCAGTGCTTTTTTTTGCCGTTTTTGCTTTTTCCTTGGCTTTCTTTTCTTTTTCTTTGCGTTTTTGCACGGATTTTTTTATATAAGAAACTGCTTCCGGCGTTTTACAAGAAGTATCTCCATGATCAACTTCTACTTTACCAATTTTTTTTGCAGCAGCAATCGCTTCTTTTTCCAGCCTGTAGGTGCCAATTGCAATTACAGCATTGTTCATCGAATACCTAGTGCGATTAGGAGAGTCGTGAATCTCTTTCTCAATCGTCTTAAGATAATTTTTGCAGTTTTCGTTACTTAAATCTGCGCCATTTTTTAGCATGTTTGAGAACGTTGCGTAACCACAAGCGCAGATGTACTCATCTTTAGATTTCATCCATTGTTCCATCTTTTTTTTGGCAAAAGAGGTTTTTGCTACCACCGTAGCGATATGACCACCAAGCATATTGAAATTGTCATCTTTGACCCAAGTGTTAGCTTGCGTAGCCTTCATCTTCTGAGGATCAGCGATTAATGTAGCAAAAACTTGTGCATCTAAATTTCTTGATTCCCAAAGTTTTATAGCCAGCTCATGATTTATCTTGATTTTTTTTTGTAATTTATATAAGTTTGCAAAACTCACGCCGTATATTTTGCCTTTCCCACCATGCTTGCGATATATTTTAACACCTTGTTCTGTGCCCCATTTTTTCAATTGGGCCATCACTTCTTTATATTTCAACTCGATCTCCTTTTTAGTAAATTGCTTGGCTCGATCCATCGACCTGTCCAGTCTTCTTTAATACAGGCGTCAAGGCAATACCTGCCTTGGTGGATCAGTGAGTTTAAACTACTGAGGCTTTTCTTTTTTAACAATATCTGATAATGACTTTGCAACATTTAACAATGGAGGCGTAGGAGAAAGATATTTTTGGTTTAGATAAGCTTCTCCGGGATCTTTAGATAGACATTCCACTGTTTTATTTACTAAATACGAGGAATCCAAATCATTTATAAGCTTCTCCGGGATCTTTAGATAGACATTCCACTGTTTTATTTACTAAATACGAGGAATCCAAATCATTCATCTGATTTAAGTATCCTAT
>JAJDCR010000114.1 GCA_029260735.1 Planctomycetota bacterium | reverse complement strand
GTGAGCCAAAGGCGAACGGTACCCTGGGTCACGAACATGCCTAAAAATAATATTTGTATGCGCAACAAAGAAATACACTAAACTAAGAAAGGTTAAAAAAACGAATTTCAGTTTCACAAAATTATGTGTATAAAAGTAAGGGTTAAAAACCCAGGGCTATTCACGTTAATCCCCGAAGGGGATACTTTTCAAAATCCTATATTCTTATTTCAACAGTAGTCAAGCCAAAGCTCTCCTAACCAAAGTGAGAAAAAATAAAATGAGCAATATTTTTGAGAAAATCATTCGCGGTGAAATTCCCTGCGCGAAGGTCTACGAAGACGATGATTTCTTAGCTTTTCTAGATGTGTTTCCTGTAACTGAGGGACATACTCTAGTTATACCCAAGAAATCAGAAAGTCATCTCATGAATCTCGATGAGGAAACTTACGCTAAACTAATGCAAGTTTCCAAGAAAGTCGGCATGAGCTTGCAAGAAAAAACCTCTTGTGAAAGAATTTGTATGAGTGTGATCGGCTGGGAAGTTCCCCATGTCCACGTTCACTTGATCCCCACAAATAGTATCAAGGATTTAAATTTTGGAGGACCTAAGCGTCGGCAAGCCACTCCTGATGAATTGCAGACACTTAGTGAAAAATTAAGGCTAGAGTAATGAGTTTCCGAGAAGTCAATAACCAAGTAAGTTTTCCCCAAGAAGAAGAAAAGGTGCTCCAAACTTGGAAGGAAAATAATACCTTTCAAAAGAGCATCGACCAGCGCCCTCAAGATAAGCTTTATAGCTTTTACGACGGCCCCCCTTTCGCCACTGGTCTCCCCCACTATGGTCACCTGTTAGCTGGGATCATCAAAGACGTTATCCCTCGCTACTGGACCATGAAGGGATATAGAATAGAGCGTCGTTTCGGATGGGATTGTCATGGTCTTCCGGTCGAATACGAAATCGATAAAGCGAAAAACATCCACGGCCGCAAAGGGGTTGAGGAGTTTGGAATCGCCAACTACAACCGAGAATGTCGGGGAATTGTCCAGCGCTACACCAAAGAGTGGAAGCACACTGTCGAAAGAGTCGGTCGTTGGGTCGATTTTGATAACGACTACAAAACTATGGACCCCGACTTTATGGAATCGGTCTGGAATGTCTTTTTTCAACTCTGGGAAAAAGGTCTGATCTACCGCGACTATAAAGTTTTACCATATTCGACCGCTGTGGCAACACCGCTATCCAACTTTGAGGCGGGGTCAAACTATAAAATGGCCCAAGACCCTTCGGTCACTGTACGTTTTAAAGTGATCGGACAAGAAAACACCTATGTTTTGGCTTGGACAACCACTCCGTGGACATTGCCCAGTAATATGGCGCTTTGCGTCGGCGAAGAAATCCCTTATGTCAAAATCAAGGTTCTAGAAGACGATGTCGTTTATATCTTGGGAGAAAATCGCTTAAAGCAATACTACCCCAAAAAGAAAAAATATGAAGTTCTCGAAACCCTAAGCGGAAAAGACTTAGAAGGCTTAGAATATGAGCCTCTTTTTCCCTATTTTCAAGAGAAAAGAGCCGAAGGAGCTTTCCGAGTTCTGGTCGGAGAACACGTTACTGATAGCGATGGTACCGGAGTTGTTCATACCGCGCCTGCTTTTGGGGAAGAGGACTTTGGTATCTGCAAAAAATACGATATCCCTGTCGTAATGCCTGTAGACGATGATGGCCGTTTCACTCAAGTGGTCTCGGATTTTGCGGATAAACATGTTAAGGAAGCCGATAAAGATGTTATCCAGTACTTAAAAGATAAAAAAATCCTTGTCCGCCAAGCCACTATCGACCATAGTGTTCCATTCTGTTGGCGTTCGGATACTCCCTTGATCTACCGAGCCGTATCGACTTGGTTTGTCAACGTCGAAAGCTTTAAGGACAGAATCATCAAAAACAACAAGGATGTTCGTTGGGTTCCTGAACACGTCGGGAGCGGACGCTTTGGCAATTGGCTAGAAGGAGCCCGAGACTGGGCAATCTCTCGTAACCGTTTTTGGGGCAATCCTATTCCTCTATGGGAAAATAAGGAAACCGGAGATATTATCTGTATCCAGAGTATCGCTCATCTAGAAGAGTTAACCGGTAAAAAAGTGGAAGACTTGCACCGAGAAAGCATCGACGACTTAGAGATTCCTGATCCTAAGGGAAAAGGTGTCTATAAGCGCGTTCCTGAAGTTTTAGACTGTTGGTTTGAAAGTGGAGCGATGCCCTACGCTCAGGCGCACTATCCTTTTGAAAATAAGGAAAGTTTTGACCAGAGTTTTCCGGCGGATTTCATCGCAGAGGGTTTAGACCAAACCAGAGGTTGGTTCTATACTTTGTCTATATTAGGAACAGCTTTGCGCGATAAAATTCCGTTTAAGAATGTCATCGTCAATGGTTTAATTTTAGCCGAAGACGGCCAAAAGATGAGTAAAAGTAAAAAGAACTATCCACCACCAGACGATGTTCTTAATAAATATGGAGCGGATGCTTTGCGTCTCTACTTGATCAACTCTCCTGTTGTTCGAGCAGAACCTGTGCGTTTTTCGGAGACAGAGGTTAAGGAAATTGTCCGTCGAGTTATTCTAAAATGGTACAACGCCTACAGCTTTTTTGTCAGCTACGCCATGATCGACGATTGGAAGCCCAAAGCAGATGGTTTTCATAAGTCGGAGAATATTTTGGATCGCTGGATTGTTTCTCGCTTGCAGAGTTTAAAGCTCCGCGTCGAAAATGAGATGGCTGAGTACAAATTGTATAATGTAGTTCCTGCTCTTTTGGATTTTATCGAAGACCTGACCAATACCTACATTCGTTTTAATCGAAAAAGGTTTTGGGATATGGAAAGCGGTGGCGACAAAGAGAATGCTTACCACACCCTCTACGAAGTGCTCTTTACCTTTTCTCAGGTCATGGCTCCTTTTACTCCTTTCATGGCAGAAATGACTTATGATAATCTAAAGTCCGTTCAGGAAGATAGTAAAGAAAGCGTTCACTTGGAAGATTTTCCTTTGTCCAAGAAAGAGCTTATCGACACGGACTTAGAGTCCTCTGTGGCACTAATGCAAGAAGTGATTGTCATGGCTCGTAATCTTCGCGAAAAGGCCAAGGTCAAAGTGAAGATTCCGCTTAAACGCATGACAGTAATCCATCGTGATGCTCATGTCGTTGAGCTTTTGAAGTCTTTGGAAAACTATCTCAAGGAAGAGTTAAACTTACGAGAGCTTGAGTATTCTCATGATGAAAATCAATACGTTGAGCTAAGTGCCAAAGCCGATGGACGCGTTTTGGGCCCGAAACTAGGAAGTAAATTTCGCGAAGTTTCCCAAGGCATCCAAGCACTTTCGAGCGAAGATCTTTTTAAACTCGAAAGCGGAGAAGCTGTCGAAATTGCGGGGGAGAGCATCACCACTCAAGAGGTAAACGTTGTCCGTAATCCTCGTCCGGGGCATGCTCATCTTTCTTCGAATCTTCACATTACCGTGGAAATAGATGCCACCGTAGAGGACGACCAGATGCTCGAAGGGCTTTCTCGAGAAATTGTCAACCGAATCCAAAAGTTGCGCAAGTCAGCTGACTTAAAGCTAGATAATCGTATTGTAGTGGAGTTCCAAGCAGAGGGAGATCTCTTAAGAGCAATGGAAGAGCACCAAAGCTACGTCGGAGAGCAAGTTCTTGCTACAGAAATGGTCACTAGTGATCAACCAAAAGGGGACTTCACCGAAGAGTACGAAATCGAAAAACAAAAAATTACAATAGGACTAAGGGTAGCTTCATGAGTGAAACACTGCCACCGCGGTATAATTTTGCGGAAGTAGAAGAGAAAATCTACCAGGAATGGGAAGATAATAAGTGCTTCCAAACCGCCTACGACCAGGAAGGAAAGGTTCTAGACGAATCTAGGGCTCAGAAAAAGACCTTTACCATTGCCATCCCTCCTCCTAATGTCACCGGGCGCTTGCATATGGGTCATGCTCTCAATAACACGATCCAAGATATGCTCATTCGGTACAAGAGAATGGATGGCTTTGACGCTCTCTGGATTCCTGGAACCGACCATGCGGGCATTGCCACTCAGACCGTCGTAAAAAAAATGCTCGATGCCCAGGGTATAGACTACCGAGAACTCGGCCGCGAAAAATTTGTTGAGAAAATTTGGGAGTGGAAGCAAAAGTACGGAGACATGATTCTCCACCAGCTCCGCCGAATCGGCTGTAGTTGCAATTGGGAAAGAACCCGCTTTACGATGGACGAAGGCTTAAGTAAAGCAGTTAACCGTTCTTTCAAAAAGCTCTACGATGACGGACTTATCTATCGAGGGGAGCGAATCGTCAACTGGTGTCCGGTCGACCGAACCGCTCTCTCGGATGACGAGGTTGAAACCAAAGAAGGGGGAGAACCGGGGCACCTGTGGCACATCCGCTATCCCTTACTTGATAGTGAAGACCATCTTGTTGTGGCAACAACGCGTCCTGAAACCCTCTTTGGTGATGTCGCCGTTGCGGTTCACCCTGAAGATGAGCGCTATCAAAAATATATCGGCAAAATGGTAAAACTTCCCTTGCAAGGGCGGCATATTCCCGTTATCGCAGATGAATACGTTGATAGGGAGTTTGGAACAGGGTGTTTAAAAATTACCCCAGCTCATGACCCTAATGACTTTGAGGTAGGAAAGCGTCACAGTTTAGCTCCTATCAATGTAATGAACGAAGACGCTACGATGAACGATGTTGTTCCAGAGGAATTTCGAGGTCTCGACCGCTTTAAGTGCCGCAAAAAAGCGGTCGCTCTTCTGAAAGAGCAAGAGCTTTTAGAAAAAGAAGAGGCTCGCAAAACTCCTCTTGGACGCTCTTATCGATCAAAAGCAGTTATTGAGTATAGGCTTTCCGAGCAGTGGTTCGTTAAGATGAAACCCCTTGCCGATATGGCCTTAGAGGCGCACGATAAACTCAATATTCAGCCCCCTCGCTGGAATAAAGTTTACTTGCACTGGATCAATAATATCCGAGACTGGTGTATCTCTCGTCAAATTTGGTGGGGGCATCGTATTCCAGCTTGGTACAACGACAAGACGGGAGAAATTCTTGTAGAAGAAACAACTCCGGCTGCTGTTTTAGAAAATCCTGAGGATTGGCGGCAAGAGAATGATGTTTTAGATACCTGGTTTTCTTCGGCCCTTTGGCCTATGTCTACTTTGGGCTGGCCTGACGAAACGCCAGATTTTAAACGGTATTTCCCAACGAACACTTTATCTACGGCTAAGGATATTATCTTCTTCTGGGTTGCTCGGATGAACTTTGCTGGGCTTAAATTTACAGGAAAGATGCCTTACGAAAACGTCTATATTCATCCGACCATTCTAGATGAAAAAGGCGAAACCATGAGTAAATCGAAGGGCAATGGTATCGATCCTTTGGTTTTAATCGAAGGAGCCACCCTAGAGCAACTCAAGCAGCCAGTGCAAGAAGCTCGTCCTTCTAATATAAAAAATATTATCAAGAGCTTGGAAAAAACCTTTCCTAGTGGATACGAAGCGGTCGGAGCAGATGCCATGCGCTACACTCTTGTTAACCAATGTTCCACTGGCCAAGAGATCCGTATCAGTCTGGAAATTTTCCAAGAAGTAGGCCGACGTTTCATGACAAAGTTGTGGAATGCCGCTCGCTTTATCTTTATGTACGTCGAGCAAGATGCTCAAAAAGGGGGAAATGCCCCTAGCGATTTTTCGGCTCATATGAACGATGAAGATCGTTGGATACACGGAAAAATTCAGTTAGCCGCTGCTTGGCAACGAAAATGCTTAGATAACTATGAATTTTCAACTATAGGACAAACTTATTACCAGCTCATCTGGAACGATTTCTGCGACTGGTATGTAGAGTTGTGCAAAGCTCGTTTAACCTCCGACGATAGCATTGACAGGAAAACAGCCTTGCATAGTCTATTTACCGCTTTTGCAGATATTCTAAGGCTTTTTCATCCGGTAGCTCCTTATATCACAGAGGAGCTTTGGAAAACTCTACTTCCTCTAGGAGACAAGCATCAACTTTGGGGAAAAGAACGTCCTCAATCTGAAATTCTGATGATGGAGAAATTTCCCGAAGGACGAGCCATTGACAAAAAACTTTCTAATATCATTGAAAAGTTCACCAAACTCCAAGAGTTTGTTACGGAAATTCGTACTTTAAGAGCCAACTACGGAATTAAGAACTCGGAGAAAATCAAAGCCTCTGTGCGTGCGCTAGATACCATTGGAGAGTCTTTAATCGCAGACGCCCAAAGTAGTATTATTCGCCTAGGTAACTTAGAAAGCCTAGAGAAAATAGAAGGAGGAGTCCACAAACCCGAAAAAACGGTTACTCTGATCAATTCTTCCTTTGAGATCTATTTAGACGTCAAAGAATTTGTCGACGTTTCCAAAGAGCTTAGTCGCATCGAAAAAGAAATTGCAGATGCAGAAAACTACGCCAAACGTTTAGATGGAAAGCTCTCTAATGCAAACTTTGTCCAAAGAGCGAAAAAAGAAGTTGTTGAAGCGGAGCAACAAAGACAACGAGAAAACCAAGAAAAGCTCGATAAACTCCGTCAAGTATATGACGAAGTTAAACAACTGAGCTAAGGTTCAATGATCACCAATCCCACTTAGGTTTAAAACCTTAGTGGGATTTTTTTTGGACATCCCGAAAAAATCGTTTTTTCTTGACCTAGAGTGCATTCTCGGATAGGATTTTTCTTAGTTTAGGATATCTAAGATTTGATTTTGTAAAACAGGAAAAACTAATGGTAGACTTGCTAAAAATTTCTCCTCAAGAGCTGATCACTTTTTTACGTGAGAATGGTATCCGTCGTTTTCATTTTGTTTATAACCAAAGTGAAAAGAAATGCAAACCATCTCATGAAGTATTACAACCCATTGCAGATTTTTTAAACGGAGAAGACAGAGATTATTTAGAGCATGAAGGAATTTTTATTCAAATAACCAAAGAACACGATGTTCTTCAAGGGGCTTTTGTTCACAGAACTCAAAGAGGGCAAGGAGCAGGAGGAACTCGTTTTTGGGGCTACAACACCGTAGAAGATTTTCTACGTGATGGTTTGCGTTTATCCGCTGGGATGACTCATAAAAATGCCCTAGCTGGCCTGTGGTGGGGTGGAGGAAAAGGAGTCATCGCTCGAAACTCTCAAGTCGATAACCGAGACCCTCAAGTTAGACAAGCTATTTTTCAAGAATATGGCGAGTTGATGACAGATCTTCGAGGTTGCTATGTCACAGCAGAAGACGTTGGAACAACCACCACCGATATTGGAAATATTTTTGCCACAACTCGTTTTGTCACTTGCCTCCCCCTAGAACTAGGAGGAAGCGGGAATCCTTCTACCGCAACTGCCCGAGGTGTTGTGCGAGGTATGGAAGCGGCCGTTGAAATGTTAAACGGAAGTTCCCTCTCTGGTAAAACTATTGGGGTGCAAGGGATGGGACATGTCGGAATTCAATTGATTCAGTTCCTCTTTGAAAAAAACGTGGCCCAAGTTATTGCTTGTGACATTAATCCCGATTTAGTGGCCCAAGCAGAAAAGGAATTCTTTGGAAAAAATCTCCAAGCTAGCGTTGTTAGTAAAGGAGATAATTCTATTCTAGAGACCTCTTGTGATATTTTAGCTCCTTGTGCGACCGGAGCCATTTTAACCCCTCAAAGTATCCCAAATATTAAAGCCAAAATCATTTGCGGTGCTGCCAACAACCAACTAGAGGACGCCCATAGAGACGATCGTCTAATTTTTGAGCGGGGAATTCTTTATGTTCCTGACTTCTTAGTCAATCGTATGGGAATTGTCAATTGCTCCAATGAACAATACGGTTATGTCAAAAATGATCAATTTATCGAACGGCATTTGGACCAAGAGTGGGAGTATTCGATCTACCAAAAAACTCTTAAGGTACTCAAATTAGCTCGTGAAAACGGAGAACCCCCGGCTCACACAGCCATTAAGCTAGCTGATGAACTATCTATACTCCCACATCCTATTTTTGGCCATAGAGGACAAAAAATTATTGACTCTTTGATCAAAGACCAGTGGTTCAAATCCTAAAGATATCTTAAAATTGCTCGGAAAGGAGCCGTCTACGATGCAATCGCTAAGTATCGGCAACATTTTTTTAGCCATCCTTGTTCTTGGGCTAAATAGCGGTATTTTCCTTTCCGAGGCTTGTTTTTGGATAAAGCACCATTCCCCCAAGGAACTAAGTTGTGACAAGTTTCTTCAAGATAAAAAAAAGTCCTCCCATATTCGACTGCTAAATTGTGAGTTTGATTGGGATCAGACTATTCAAATTTCCCCTAAAGGAAAGCAAACGAAAGAAAAAGGTTACTATTGCATTCCTGTTTATCCAAAAGGAAAAAAAACCTTTAAGATTTCTCTCCTTTTAGTGGTCGAAAAAATAAATTTAAACTCGTCTTCTTCTCACACTAGTTTACAAGGTATGGTAATTAGTCCAAGTAAAACTAAAACCAGAGGACTACATAGCTCCTTACAAAAAACATTTTCAGACCATTTAGCCTCTAATTTTATCTTGATAAAAGAAGGTCAACAACCTTCTCTCAAAAAAGCGTTAAGCTCAGCCCTCTTTTCTTTTCTAACAATACTTTACCTTATCTCACCTCGCCTCTTACGTAAGCAATCATTTCCCTCTCAAAAAGGTAGACTTTCTCGTGAAAGACAAAAACGGCGAGCCATGAAAAATGCCCCAAATTTATCAAATACTTCTTCAGAAGAAACGGATCAACATCCCTCAAAAGAATCCATTAGTTCGGTAAGAAATAATCCAAATATAGAAAAAGTTCCTTTTTTCTTACCAGAAACCGATGACGAGGTAGAAGACGAACTAAATCCTGAAGACTTTGATATACTTGCCCAATCGGGAGTTCGAACTCCTGACAATACAGACCAAATGCTTGATTTTTCCTGTCCTCGATGCAAACGGAAAACATCTCTAAAAAAAGAGTTTAAACCTTTTGGAAAGAAAAAACGCTGTAAAGGCTGCGGAGGAATTTACAATCTTTCTAAAAAAACCTTAGTTACTTAGGGCGTGTCCTCGTTTTCATCTTCTCACCTCTTGTAATTAAGATATCTATTTTATTTTTCTCAATATCGAAATGAAAAATCAAAAGTTTTATTTTCTGGAAAAAAAACTTAATTCTCCCTATTATATAGTTAGAATCATCGCTTAACAGGAACACAAAGCTCAAGTTATAGATCACACTAACAAAAGAGAAATCATGAGAAGAACCGTTAAAGGAATAGAGGCCAAACTTACTGATTTGGGAGAAAAACTTAAACGAGGGGATATTTCCAAAGAAGTTTTTCAAGTCCGACAAGAAAGTTTGGAAAAGATTCTCGACAATGCTAAGAGGAGAAACTCTCGTCGCAGCTACAAGCAATACTCCACCACAATAGAAAACTCTCATCCTCTATCTCAGTCAGGATTTACATCTCCATCAACAATTAATCTACCACCGGATTCAACGGGAACATTTGATCAGAGTAGGGTTTTGGCTGACCGCTACAAAATATTGCAAGAGTTAGGACGCGGCGGGATGGGAGTGGTCTACCTAGCAGAAGACATTAGCTTTGGCGGGGAAAGAAAGGTTGCCATCAAAGTTCTTCCTGCGGAAATCAATTCCCACAAAGAACGTATGTTAGAGCTAAAAAAAGAATTTTTAACAGCCTCTAGGTTAGTTCACCAAAATATCTGTGGTGCCTATGATTTTGGTGAAGATAAAAATAACAACACTTACTTCCTTGTTATAGAGTACTTGGATGGGAAAACTCTTCATTTCAATATAAAACGAAATAAAACATTCACGATAGAGGAAGCTCTACCAATTATCCAGCAAATTGCATCTGGTTTAGACTTTGCTCATACTCGCGGAATACTACACTTAGACGTAAAGCCAGCTAATATTATGATTTTGCCTTCGGGAGACATCAAAATCATGGATTTCGGTTTAGCTCAACAAGTAAAATCAGATAAAAGTCATGTCAGCCTTGATAAAATTGCCGGAACCCCTCTTTACATGGCCCCAGAACAACTTGATCCTTCAACTGAACGTAAAAGAGTCAGCAGTGCCACAGATGTATGGGCTCTTAGCGTCATCATCTATGAAATGCTCCAAGGCAAATCCCCTTTCCGCGGAAGCAATGAACTAGACGTTGCTCAAAAAATATTGACAATTTATCCTGAACCTATCGACTCTATATCGGAGCATCTCTGGAAAATTATCCAAAAAGGACTCTCCAAAGATTGGACAAAACGCTTCCAAAACTGCCAAGAGCTATACCAAGCTCTTTTAGGTTATGACGAAAAAGAAAACCAGAAGCAGGAAGCAGAATTGGAAAAACGTCGGTTAGCCGCCTTGGAAAAAAGAAAGCTCGATGAAGAGGCCTACCAAAAATCCGAATCTGTTCGTCGTCAAATTGAACTAGGCGATGAAGAAGCTTACATTTTACGTAAGCAACAGGCTCAAAAATCGATGCGCAATATCGAAGTAAAAAGTAAATCAAAAGTACGCAGCACAAAAGAATTTTACGAAGAAGAATCTTTTGATTTTGTTGATGAGCCAGCACCTTCTATAGAACCTCCCAGCGAACAAAAAGAAAGTAAAAAACAACGACTTACCAAAAAGAAGACAAAAACAGAGACCCACTCCAAAATAGATGCAAAAACAAAGAAAAAAACAAAAACAGAGATAAACAATCGGACGCAACAAACTAGAAAACAAACAGGAGTAGCTCTCCAAAATGAAAGAAAAGAGATCAAGACATCTAAGGCTCGCTCTTTTTTTACTAAATTCATGGCTATTGTCCTATTTGCTTTTATCATACCCATTTTAGGTCTTCCCTCTATCTTAATTAGTTTGGAAAAAGTCAAAGAGGAAAAAGAAATAAAAGACAAATCAGAGAAGCTAAGTCATTTACCCAGTTGGTATTCCCCTCCTGAGGGCTGGCCTTTGGATATCTGGCAAGCTTGTTGGAATGGAGAATTCGTTGACTTTACTACCATTAGTTGGACGTATCTCCCCTACAGTAAACAAGCTGAGTACTCCAAGTCTTACCAACTTTGGTATGCTCAAAAGCAGAAAAAAGAAGTTCTTGCAATTTTAAGACGAGGAGGAACGCAAATAAAAATGATGTTGATCCCTCCTGGTAAATTCTGGATGGGCTCTCCTCTTGATGAGAAAAATAGATACAGCGATGAGGTGCAGCATAAGGTCACTATCAGCCAAGCTTTTTGGATGGGAAAATACGAAGTTACTCAAGACCAATGGGTTAAAATCATGGGAAAAAACCCTTCTCGTTTTAAAAATGCCAACAAGCCAGTAGAAACCGTTGACTGGAAGATTTGTCAGAAATTCTGCAAAAAACTCCATCTAAAACTCCCGACCGAAGCTCAATGGGAGTATGCTTGCCGAGCTGGCACAACAACAGCATATGGTATCGGTTATAAAATCAGCACAAATTTAGTGAATTATGACGGAGCGAACTCCCAAGAAGAATTTTTTGGTGATTTTCGTGAAACCACTATTGAAGTAGGTGCTTTACCCAATGCAAACAGTTGGGGATGCCATGATTTCCATGGAAATGTCCGAGAATGGTGCTCAGATTGGCGTGGTGACTACCCCACAGAAGATCAAATTGATCCAACAGGCCCCAAAGAAGGGTTTGATCGAGTTAGTCGAGGAGGAAGCTGGATTAGCACAGCTAAAATTTGTCGTAGCGCATACCGAATTCGTTTTTGGCCTGACATGGAAGGCCCTTATTTTGGATTACGCGTCTGTTGTGATTTAGATGAGTTTTAGAACCTGTTGATAGTACCAAATCAGACAAGTGCATAGTTTTTTCAGTAATCGAGGAGCAACACCCCTAGATTTTGCAGGGGCTAGAGAATGAGTAAAATTTAAATAATGACCTGCCTAATACAAAGTTTTTTGTTTTTTTACTAATTCTTGTTTTTTACTAAAAAGAGGATTTAATCATATTTAAAATAAAATCTTGCAATGTCTTAGGGAAAATTAACAAAATTTTGGATAAACTATTTTTTCAAGAAACAACTCCCGATCACATAAATTTATTTCGCTTTCTCTATTGCTCCGCACTTTTGTATTTCATAGGCACCTCTTACAGTACGACAAGCTTAGAAAGCATTTATAACACCGAACGATTTTCTCCCCTTCCTCTTTTTGAAGCTATGGGACTTGGCTTGATAGATTTACAGTCGCTTCTACACTTATACAAAGCTCTTTTAATATCCTTATTATTTTCTGCCTTAGGAATATTCACTCGAGTATCTTTAAGTATTTCTTGGATAAGCTTTTTTTTCTTCGCAGGAACTCTTCTAGGCTTTACCGAAAGACCTGATTCCAATTATTTTATTCATAGCCAAAATATCATCGTATTTATTCTATTCTTTTTATCTGTCTCACCTGGTATTTCCCATTGGAATATAAGTGGTTTTCTAAGAAAAAAACAGGTAAGCCCTCTTCTTATTCCCAACTGGCCTGTACAAATTATTATTTTAGCTTTAGCTTTAGCTTACTTTGGAGCTGGGTACTGTAAAGTCATCAATAGTTTTTTGTGGGCCGATGGATACACTTTGCAAGGCTATTTATTTGAAAAATACCTTGTTCTGGATAATAACTTAAATGTTTTTTTAGCTCAACAATACATCTTATGTTTGTTACTAAGCATCGGGATTTTAGTTTTAGAACTCACTTTTTTTGTTATTCTCTTTTGGCCTCGTTTGACATGGTATTATGTCATTCCTGGCTTAATGTTTCACCTATTCATTTTTCTAACCATGAACCTTAATTTTCTAGACAGATTTGCCCTCGTCTATTTGATCTTTGTAAAAACAACTTTTTTTGATTGGTTACATCAGGAACTAAAAGATATTTTTTCAAGAAAACAAAGTACCCCAACGAAAGATAACAGCGAACTTCCCTCTTCTCCATCTCCATCAGAGCAAGTAGATAAACAAATAAACAAGCCAATAGAAAAAAAAGAACCAGCAGAAAAACAACCCAAGCAAGAATCAGTAAAACATCCTACCCTCATCAATAAACAAAAAAGTAAGTTTTTTATATTAAGCGTCTTTGGGGTTTTACTTTATTGTATTATTGGACGAGTTGAGTCATGGCCCTTTACAGATTATCAGATATTTCAACATCGAACTAATTACACTAAACAAGCTAATGTCCTCCGATTTTTAGGCCAAAGTAAAGAGGGAAAACAAGGTTGGATTACAAAATCGATTTTAGGCGAAAGTATCATTTCAATGAACATTCGAGTAGCTAGTTATTTAAAGCATTACAAAAAGGGAGGTAAAAATCTCCTTGAAGAATTAATGGCCAAGATCGCCAAAAGAGCCTCCCTAAAATCTCCAGGAAAATACAAAAGAATATTTCTTTTTCGTCGTAGAGTTATCAAGGATTCAAGCGGGAAATTTCACATTAAAGAACAAGCTCTTGAAGCAAAAAAAGTTCCAAAGCAAGCACCAAGCATCAAAAGTCAAAAAAAATAGAGAAAGCAGAAAGAGAGGATTTTCTCTTTCTGCTTTCTCTAAGCTCTAAATTTTGAGATATCTCTCAGTTAGACTTCAATTTATCCGCAAAAGCTTGCCGAAATTTATCCATTTTTGGTCTAATCACAAACATGCAATAAGGCTGAAACCCATTACCACTGTAATAGTCTTGATGATATTTCTCTGCCTCATAAAAAGTTTCCGCAGAAGAAATCTCTGTGGTGAGAGGATTATCCCAAGCCCCTGAAGCATCTAGTTTTTGCTTGTACTCCTCGGCGATATTTTTCTGATCGTCATTATGATAAAAAACCGCGGAGCGATATTGAGTTCCCTTATCGTTTCCTTGGCGATTAAGAGTCGTCGGATCATGAGTTTTCCAAAACACTTCTAAAAGCTCTGCAAAAGATATTTCAGCTGGATTGTAGGAAATCTGACAAACTTCCGCATGTCCCGTTGCTCCTGTGCAAATTTCTTGGTATGTAGGATTTTGAGTTTGTCCTCCCATATAACCAGAAACAACTTTACTAACTCCTTTGAGCTCCTGAAAAACAGCTTCGACACACCAAAAACAACCTGCCCCAAAAGTGGCTAACTCAAGATCATTTTCTTCTATTCCATTCATCATTTCTACTCCTTGCTGATCTTTCATTTCGTCATTCACTACAACGGAGAGAGATTCATCAACAGTTTGATCATCTTGCCTTGATTGAGTCACAGGATTAGCTTCCTTGTTACAAGAAGCAAAACCCATACTCAAGACAAGAAAAGAAACGAGCAGTAGCCGAGAGATAATGAACATAATCATTCTCGCTTTCCATAAAAGTTTACAAAAAACCTTTTCTTCGATATAATTTCACTTCTCTTTTTATTTTACAACAAACAAAATGAAAGTCATTTTTTTTGATTCTTACTCCATTTAAAGGGTTTCTAAATGTCCGAAACACCCGCTTCTGTAGAACCAAGCGAGCTAATTAATAAAGTATCTACTACCCTTACCATATTTCTTTGTCTCTATCTACTTTTTTACATTCTTACAGTAATCGGAGTCATTCTGACCCCTTTAGGAATAGATTATGGGGAAGGATTCGTTCTCAACTTTGCCCTTCAGATGGAAGAATACGGAACCTACTATCTAGATATTCATGAAGCCCCTTACACTCACGGGGCTTACCCTCCGCTCTACACAAGCTTAATCTGGCTAGGTATTAAAATATTCGGCGTTAATCTCTATGTAAGTCGCATCATTTCTGTTTTAGCCGTTTTTCTTACCGCTGGAATAATATTTCTCATACTGCGCTCTTCGAAAAATCGACGCCTAGTCTTTATTTTTACTCTTTTTACCTTTGTTCCCTATTTTATAATGACCTGGACTCCTTACGGAAAGCCCGACTCATTGGCTACTTTCTTTTCTATAGCAGGCCTGTGGATATATCATAAATATGAAAAGATAGATTCTCCTAAGCGCTACTGGGCTCACTTTTTCTTTATCTGTGCTTTTTTGACCAAACAAAATGCAGGTGCTGCCCCTGTTGCTCTCCTAGTTTATAATCTGCTAGCGGAGGGAAAAAAATCTGAATTTTTAAGAAATGGAATTATATATTTTGGTTTTCTAAGCTTAACCTGCCTTGCTCTAAACATAGCAACACAAGGAGAATTTTATAAGCACACCGTTTTATATCATAAATTTATTATGATGAAGCCTGATGTTGCTTATCAGAGTTATTTCTATTTTATTAAAGCAACAGGTATTTTTCTAGCGTTTCTCTTTGCAGGGATTTGTTTAACTCGCCAACTCTCTCTTTTTATGATCTATTTTTTTGTGACCTTCATTTTTCTTGCCACTATTGGCAAACCAGGATCTAACTTAAACTATTTCATTGAGCCTTATCTCGCCTTGATCATTGTAAGCTTCTTTATGGTCGACTATTTTTGGAAGCAAGGAAGCAATCCCATGAGACTACTGATACTCATGTTTCTCTTCATTGCAACTATCCAATTAAGTAACGCAAATCATTTTTCATCTGTGATAAAAAATTTAGACTATCAAAAAACACCTTCGTATCAAAAATATGAAAGTCTCAAAACAGTTTTTGCAAAAATTCCTGGATCTGTCTTAGTCAACAATCCTAGCCATGCTGTTCTTTTTGGACGAAAGCTATGGCTTCAACCATTTCAATTCTCTCATATGGCAAAGCATAATTTATGGGACCCGAGCCCTATCATCAACGGTTGCTACCAAGGTCAGTTTGCTATTGTGGTATGGGGAGTGTGGCTAGAACAAGTGCCTGGGCTGAAAAAAGCGCTACAAAGCCAATATGTGTTATATGATCAACAAAACATGATATACATACATAAAAGCTTGATCGATAAGTAGGGACGTGCGGTGCGCCCCTTGTGGGCGTCCGCAACTTCTAATCAGGTAAAGGAATTATCCCTAATTCCTTTTCCAGTCTTTGGAACAAAACTGTCTCTCCCATGTCTCCTAGAATCCTTGTTTTTCCTAAAAAAATCTGAGGAAGATCGCCTCCTCCTACTTCCCCATACCAGTTGACACTTCGCATCATCTGTTCGTTCACTTTCCAATCTTTTCTCTGGCGCTCCAGGGCTTCTTCTCCGATCAGTTTTTTTACATACTCTGTCGCCTCTTTCTCGCCACGCGTTTTTTCCGTTTCCATTAGCCAACTATGAAACTCAGGAAAAAGCTCTTTCTTTTCATTCCAAACTGACCAGGCAAGTTGGCTTATTTTACAAGCAGCATAATCCTGCACGGCAAGGTGAGCCTGAACATATTTATTACAGGCTGAGTGAAGGGGAATGGGCACTAAAAGAATTCCTAAGGCTTTTTTTCCATAGCGAACTTGAGCACTTTTTAAACGCCCATGCATACTACGGCAATGAGGGCAACTGTAATCGAAAAACTCTACCAAAAGATGTTCGGCCTCAAGAGAACCAAGAAGAAGTTGCTCATGTGCTTGAACTTTAATCTTACCTTTGAAAAGAGATATTTCGCGAGGCTCAACTCCCAAGCTTGCTAATTCTAACTTCCATTCCTCTTCTAATTGTTCAAAAAGATAATCTGTACTAACCTCTCCATTAATCCGTTTCTTGCCAAAGAAAAGCTGGGGAATCGTACTCACTTTAGTTTTTCCAAAAGCTTCGATTCCTTGGGTCATTTTATCGTCTATCTCCCAGTTTTTTTTACCTTCTCTGAGCTTATCTTCTCCGATTAACTCTCGAACATACTCTTGTGCCAAATCACCTTCTGGAAACTTTTTTCCTTCCATCGCCCACTGATGAAATTTAGCAAAATCATCGGGGGCGTAAACCCAGACAATCCAAGCTAAACGAGCCAAAATACAAGCATCATAATTTTGGCCGAAACTCCCCAAAGGAAGATATTTATTACAACCTGCACTTAGAGGGACTGGGACAAGCAAAATAGCCACTTGCGGATATTTTTCTTGAACTTCCTTTAAGCTTCTGTGCATAACTCGGCAATGAGGACAAGTATAGTCGAAAAATTCAACCATAACATGAGGAGCTTCCTTGTCCCCGAGGGAAGGATACTCTTCAACAAGGAGACGAATTTCTCCTCCTAAGAGCAAAAGCTCTCTGGGCCTGTTTTCAGAAGGTTTTCCCTCCTTGGCCTGATGCTTACTGTCTATTATTTCGGGAACTTTTTCTTCGACACTCCGAGGAGGTGTCCAAAGAACTTGTCCTCCCACTAAACTAAGTAGAAAAAGAAAGGCTAACCCCATCGCTGGAAAAGAAAAAGTAGAACTACGGTGCTTCTGCCAAATAATCATAGAGGCCAGAAGAATTCCACAAAGATGAGTTCCCAAACAATAAAAACAAAAACTCTGTAAAATAAAGACTTGAAGAGAAGTAAACCACAGAGCCGTTCCTAAAATAGTAAAAGCCATCGCTTCGAAAAAGAACCACAGAATCGCTTTTTCACCTCGCCAAAAAAAGCTAGCCCCCAAGAGAGTTCCGTAAAGAAAAGTTGCCATAAAGCTAACCGGAACAAATCCCCAGCTCGCCCAACGGCTATTTAAAACATGAGAACAATCGACCACCTCTCCCCCTGAGCAGCCCGCAATAGGAGATTTATTCCAAGAAACCCACGATAGATACAAAGAAAGAGCCAAAGCCAAAAAACAAATTAGGCGAAAAACAACACTAAATCGCTTCTGAGGAGAAAAAAGAGGGGAAGAGGTCATAGATATTTCCTAAAAATCTTTTAAATTATTTCGACGAGCAAGGGATAAAAGGCTAAAGAGATATCCATAGGAAAAGAAAAATAAATAAAGACGAGTACGAAAAACGAAGGGCGTAAAGATCAAAATAATCACCATGGTCCAAGAGCGAACCAAAGGCAAATCTTTCTTGACATAAACTCTAATTAGCTCAGGAATTAAACCTCCCACCGCTCCCAAAGAAGACGCAATCAAAAAAAACTCCAAAAAAGCAGCCCCTGTCCCAACAGAAGTGAAAAAAACAGCGAGAGAGCAGCAAATGCCCCCCAAAGCTCCCGCAAATAAAAAATCTTTAAAGCTCTCTGTAGGAGGAGCACTGGTCTTTTTGGGAGGAGTTGAAGGTGTTTTTTGAAAAGAAGGTCGTTTATGAATACTTTGCATAATAGTTTTACCTAAAAAAATAAGGAATATTCTGTAATGGAGGGCGAAGCTCCTGCCGAGCAGGGGATGTGCCTAGATTATAATACCCGAAGCCAAGCACATCCCCTGCTCGGCAAGAGCTCGCCCTCCATAGAACATAGCGTTAAGAGAGGTTTTCGATAATTTTTATCAAAAAATGGTTTCAGATAAGCCTCGCCCTCCAAGGCATGTATTACGAGAGGGTAGTTTCAAATAAGCTAGAAGCCCTAATCTTCAATAGTTCTTAGCTCCCGCTTCAAAACCTTCCCTGTTGCGTTCATCGGTAAAGAATCTCGTATAGAAACTATACGAGGGTACTTGTAGGCAGCCATCTTTTCCTTACACCAGGAAACTATTTTCTCTGAGGTAGTTTCCTTACCTTCCTCTAGAACAACAAAAGCTTTAATCTCTTCTCCGTGCTGCTCATGAGGAATACCAATGACTGCAGCCAAAGAAACAGCTGGATGAGTAATAAGAACCTCTTCAATTTCACGCGGATAGACATTAAATCCTCCGCGAATCACCATATCCTTTACCCGATCCACAATGTAAAAGTAGTTATCTTCGTCTCTTTTTCCCATATCTCCAGAGTGAAACCATCGATTGCGCATGGCTTGTTCTGTTGCTTCAGGCTTTTTGTAGTAGCCTTTCATGATATTGTGGCCTCGGATAACCACTTCTCCGACTTCTCCTACAGGAACCTCCTTGTCTTCTGAGTCAACAATTCTCATTTCAACTCCCCAAACAGGTTGGCCAATAGAACCGGGCTTTCGTTTACGCCCTTTTTGATGAAAACAAGCAATCGGACTAGTTTCGGAGAGCCCATACCCTTCTAAGATTTCCACTCCAAAAACTTCATCAAAATTCCGAATAATTTCTACAGGTAAAGCGGCTCCTCCGCTCACACTAAATTTTAAATGCTCGCGAATTTGAGTGATTTTTTCTGCAGGTAAATTCTTGCCTTCATTAAGAAGAGCCCAATACATGGTAGGAACTCCTGCAAAAACAGTCACTTTGTGCCCCAACATAACTTCTATAGTTTGCTTGGGATCAAAGCGAGGGATCATCGTAATCTCTGCTCCGGAATAAAACATAGCATTCATTCCCACGGTTTGCCCAAAAGAATGAAAAAGAGGTAAAACAAGCATAAAGGTATGGTTATGGGGGCGAAAATTATCATCAGTAACGATATCTGCCGCGACAATCGCATTCATCACCATATTGTAGTGAGTAAGTTCTGCCCCTTTAGCCTTACCTGTAGTTCCCGAGGTGTAAAGAATAACCGCGGTATCCATAGGTTCTGTGTAAGTGAGTTCCTTAAGAGGACTATTTCCCGCGAGAACTTGCCCCAAGGTCATAGCCCCTTCTATCGGAGAAGGGGATTTTGGGTCAGCGGTCAGAACAATCAAACTCTCACAGCACTCTACTTTATCAAAAGCTTGAGAGGCTTCCTGGGCCATAGGCAGTTCAGCCGTTCCTTCAAAAACAAAATAGGCTTTTGCCTCGCAATCTCCGAGTAAATATTCAATTTCTTCATGCTTGAGCAAAACATTAAAGGGAGCAACAACTCCACCAGCTTTTAAAATCCCGTAGTAGACAATAGGAAAATAAGGTAAGTTAGGGCAAGAAAGAGCAACCTTATCCCCAGGCTTGATACCTTTATCAACTAAAAACTGAGCAACCTGACCCGACATATGGTCTAGCTGCTGATAAGTAAAACTCAATTCTCCCATCCGAACGGCTACTTTGTCGCCATAATAGAGGGCACTTTCTCGAACAAAACTTGCTAAATTTAACACAGCAGATCCTTTCTCTGTTCCAAAAACAAGCAGAGAAGCAAGCAATATTAGACAAAATCTAATACCGGCTACAGATGATTATTACCAACCAAAATTTCTTCAAATTATATAAAGTTAGCCCTTTTCCTGCAAGGGATTTCCAGCGCTCTTTCCTTGACAAGGTTTTCCCAATGTGCTAGTCTCGTAGTTTAGGCTTCCCCTTATTTGTCTCTATTTATCTAGACAAAAGGGAGAATTGTCTGTTCTTTATTTCCTAATCTTACAAGGAGAGTTTATATGCGCATACTAATCGGACTTCTTGTTCTTTTTTCCATTTGCCTCTGTGCTCAAAAAAAACCTATGGATTTAAAAGACGTTGAACTAGTTGACATAAAAGATTTAGATGCCTCGATCATTTTAGATCTTCGGTACGCCACCAAAAACAATGTTACAGGGAAAAAAATATACAACATAAGTCGCTGTCTTCTAGCCAAACCCGCCGCCGAAGCTCTTGTACGAGCCAACGCAAAACTAAAAAAACAAGGCCTTGTTTTAAAGATCTACGATGGCTATCGTCCGGTTGCCTGCCAATGGAAGTTGTGGGAAATCTGTCCTGATGAACGCTACGTTGCTAATCCTAAAAAAGGAAGTCGTCACAACCGAGGCTGTGCTGTCGATATCACTCTCTGCGACCTAAAAACGGGGAAAGAATTAGAAATGCCAACAGGGTTTGATGATTTCTCCAAAAGAGCCCACCGAGGCAGTCCTCTCTGGTCAGAGAATATTCGAAAAAACTGTAAGATTCTGGATGATGTGATGTTCAGCGAAGGCTTTGCAGGGATTTCCACCGAGTGGTGGCATTTTGACTATATGGATTGGAAAAATTATCCCTTGATTGATATCCCTCTTGAGGATATTCCCACAAAGAAAAAAGAAGCGGCAGAAAAATAGTCAACAGTTCGAAGGCTTATGTTATGGAGGAACCTTCCCCTCCCCATAACATAAGCCTTCGAACTGTTTTAGACAAGCTCATTCAAAAGCGGTTTCAGAATAAGTCTTCCCCTCCTATTTACATGTGTTCCTCTTTTTCGGAGAAGCACACAGGCAAACCAAAGCGAGAATGGCTAAAGTCGTTGTTGTCGGTTCAGGAACAGCATTCAAGGGAGTATTCAGAGGATCAATGGTAAAATTAACAAGGCTATAGTTGTTATTAAAGTTACTACTACTAGATCCTGCATTATCTCCAAAAGAAACTCTTCGATCAAAGCTCGTACCACTCCCAGAAAAACCAGAAACAGTTAAAACTCCATCGATAAAAAGATCCGCTTGGCCATTAGCATCTTCATCTTGTATCAGATATTCGTGATACAAGCCAGCACCTCCGCTTAAAGTCGTGCTAACACCACCAAAAGCAACAACCGGGTCAGCATTCAATCCAGCTCCTGAAGTGGTTAAATTAATATCAAAGAGTTTTGTTCCTGTGGAAAACCTTATAATACTATGAGATGCCTGAGTCGTTTTAACAATAGCTCGCAAAGACCATCCATTGGTCAAAGCATCGTTGACTTCTGAACTCTGCATCGACCGAATGTACAGCAAGTCTCCCCCCGTTGCATTCGTAAAGTTATCCACTCTCCAACTATCTCTCCCTTGGTCATTAAAGACGGGTTCCAATATGTTACCTGAAATTCCTTGGCCAACTCCTCCCCACCCTTCTGTAAAGGGATCATTAGCTCCTACATGCTCGACCAAAACAGCAGCATTTGCAGATACCACAAACATTAGAGTAAAGATAAGAAGTAGGCAATGGTTCGTTTTCATAAAACACCTTCGGTTATAAAATATCTTTCATCAAAATTATTTATTCTTCTATAATAGATTCTAAGAAAAAATCTAGAAAAACCCAAAGAAAAATTTAAAAAGGCCAAAAAAATATAACTACTAACCTTATTGCTGTTCTTCTTTTTCTTGATCAACTTCTTCCAAATGTTGGAGTAAAATTCTACGCACTTCCTCTATAGTCAAAGGATGAGACGTACAGGAATGTCCTTCAGGAACAATATACTCAGAAAGAGCTCCATCCAAATGAGAACTTGTATAAGGAACAACCCCATCGCTTCCTTCTTTTAAAGCTCCCGGCTCAACATTTCCAATAATGGAGTGATATTGCACTTCAATAGGATGCTTGAGCATTTCAACCATCGACTTATTCGAAGGAGAAAGACTTGATAAACTTGTCGGGAGAGTATCTTCGTCCCATTCAATCAACGGAAAATTGCTCAGAACAAAGTCTTGAAACTTTGTGTAAAAACTTGCAACTGTTTGTGGTAGAGTAATAAATTTTTCTAATATTTTGACAATTCCCCAATTACTAAAATCACTACCTCGATGAGGAGCTGCTATAAAAATAGCTCTTTTGACAAAGGGAAGAGGATCAAAATTAAAAGCATCGTCTACCATTTTTCTCTCTTTTTCATCTAAAGGCACATTGTCTAAAGGTATACCAATGACAGTGTTCCACATATTTTCTCCACTATCTTGCACCATAAGGCGAGACAATACCCCTCCCATACTGTGCCCAACTAAAACCATATTTTGAATGGCAGGATCTGTTCCTTTGGGATCAATCGTTTGAACAAATTCATAGAGAGCTTCTCTCATTTGACTTGCCGAGTACAATATCGAATTTCCCGTAGGATAACCATAAAGTGAGAAGTGGTAGCGAGAGGATAGACGTGGATCACTTTCAAAATCATGAAACATTTCCATCCAGGTAGAAGGACTAGATGCCAGCCCATGAGTCAGTACAACGGGTATTTTCCCCTTTTCATAAGGAGTAAACATAACAACCCCCATACGATACTCTTCTTCAGTAACATTGAAAAGACCAACGATGGGGCGATAGATGGGATCATCTCGTCGAGAAAAATACAAGGCTGCGGTAGTAAAGTCCGCTTCTAAAGGAACCTTTCTTTTCTTCACTTTAACATAGCTGAAGCGTTTAGGGTCGTATAACTCTAACTCAATACCTCGCGCACTATGAAAATCCAGAGAATTGACGTCCATGTCCATTCGGGCAAAGAGAGTTCCGGGAAATCCCTGGGCCTCTTTAAGGTAGTACTTTTCCATTCCCTCGCCTGTTTTTTTATCCCGAACAATGATGATCGGAACTCCTAATCCATAACGACGATGTTGGTTACGAATTCCCTTTGCATAAAAATTTTGGGCGAGTAAAAAATAGCTAAAATCCTCATCTGGTATTAAAAAACCGCGGCGTTTCACTTGCCACCCGTAGACCTCTAGCTCCATTTTTTCTTCATGAGCTGGAGGCTTTTGTCCTAATAGAATACAGTTATACAGCGAAAAGTTATAAATATCACAGGCCGTACGAAAATGAGGATCATAAGCTAAAAATAGAGCTGTATTATCTTGTTTAGGAAAAAGATAAAGGTAGGCATATTTCATCGCCCAAATGTAATAGGGAACATTATTACCAGAGATTTGCCCTCTCTGGTAACATATTTCAGCTAAGGTAAAAAGTAAATCAGGATTAGAGTTTCTCTTAAATCGTTCATGCAAAAGATGGATCGTTCCATGAGGATTTTGGACCAACTCTTCTTTCAAAAATAGCGAACGAAGTAACTGCTGACTACGCAAACTTAAGGTATTATTGACAATAATACTACTCTGAGACTCTTCCCACTTTTTCTCCACTTCAACTAGCTCAATCGATATGGAGGAGCATCCCAGAAAAGTTACAACAAAGCAACAAATAACAAACACCTTCGCAAATTGTAAAAACAAAATGGAAAGATTTCTCATACGATTTTTCTCCTATACTTTCTCAGAAATGCTCATTTCTATACTTTAGTAGAAAATTTCTCTCTTGCACAATACACCCAAGTTATTTAATTCTTTTAACCAGTTGCTCTAACAAAATATTGACAAGCTTTTCGCAACCGCTCTCGTTAAAATGGCAATCGTCATACAATACAGAAGTATCTTTTTTTAGTAAAGAAGCTAGATCCACACAAAGAATACTATGCTCTTGAGAAACATCTAGAAGGGTCTTATTGTATGCTAAGTTTACCTGTTCAAGAATCTCAGGAGTGTATGCTCCTGTTTCAGTATATTGGGTAAGCAATGCTTTTAAGGCATTTGGCATGTTTTTATGGTAGAGAGTCGCTTGGGTTAAAAAAATAAGCCGCTGTTTTTGTTTTGAACATTGCTCAATAATCTCGACCAAATTAGAGCGATAAATATCCAATCCGATTTGGAGCTTAGCAGGAATTGAGGTAATTGTATTCTTTACTAGCTGCTCCTGTCTTTTTTGACGTACTTTTCTATGCCACTCTCCTGCACTATCTTGCTTTATTTGAACTAGCACTCGGTCTACTCGACTCATATTCTTTAGCACTCGAACAAAATAAGAATAATGATAGTACGCTCCTCCATATGCTGCATTCATAAACGAATCTCTAGGGACAAGAGCAACACGTTTCTCATAGTTATCGCGTAAAAGAGTTCCCACATCATTAATACCACACATTATGATAACGACCCCAAACTTATCTATATGCTTATAATGTTTTAATTGGTAAGTGTGGTGAAGAGTAAAGTGACCACTCCGCCCTATATTAGCAACAAGAATGTCTCTCTCCAACTCAGAAGTCAATCTTGTACCTAGTAGCCAAGGCCAACTCTTCTCATTTGTCACATAAAGGCATTCCGTAGTGCTTCCCCCAAGGCAAAGAATTCGATCATTGCGTGAGGAAGGCCAAATTTCCGGCCCCCTTACTCCATATTGGTTGATCGTAAAAGAAATTTTTCCTTCTATGCCCGGCATAGTACCCGTAGCCATGGAGGTTTTATGCATTGGTGTCCAGGGGAGATAATCTCTGTTTTCTAAAACAAAAAACAACAACTCTGCTAGTATGAGTGTGATAAGGATAGAGTAAACCAGTAAGATAAATTTGCCTCGGGATTCTTTTTTGGGAATCATAAAAGTTGCCAGTAAAAAATAGCAACAGACCCCAAGAAGAACAAAAAAATCTAGCATCTTGAACTCAAAAAAATCTATCCAAGCAACAGTAATCACAAATGCTAATATATGTAATAGGACAGGAAAAAAGAGTAACCACTTTGCTGCTGAGTCCCCTAGTCTTACTTTCATAGATGCCTTACCTGTTCTCTGGAATCATTTTTTTTCTAAATCCTTAGACAAAATTTTCAAGTACATTCAAGCCTTTTCGAAACTAAAATCCCAAGAAAAACAAAACCCCTTCTCCTGAAAATTCCACTCCTGGAATTTGAAAATCCCGAGTTTTTTCTTGAAACCCTAATTCTTCGTGTAATTTAACAGAAGCAACATTGTGGATATTGGTAAAATAATAAACCTTGTCAGAGATGGCTTGTATTTTCTCTATTCGCCACGAGGTCAAATATCGCCCTATTCCTTTCCTACGATAATCAGGATGAATCATAAGACCCGTGAGATACCAACCATAGGGGGCTTGAAAGATTGAGGAAGTATTATCTTTATGATAATAATGACTATGGGCATAAGCGATGAGGTAATTATTAGCTCTAACAATGAAAGAATGATTATCTTTCAAAAAGCTGGAATCTTGAAGTTGTTTTTTCCATTGCATGGCTAGTTGAGGGGGAATTTTATTTTCTCGTAGAGAGCGCAACTTCACCCACTCATCAACATCTTCAGGAGTTAAAGAATATAAGCTCAAAAAAGGAGGTAAATTCCTTGTTCGATGAATTTTCATCTTCTTTTTTGAGCAATGAGAAATCATAATTAATCCGTCTTATCGATCTTCTTTTTTCGACCAAAAGAAGGAAGCATTTTACAAAAGATAAGTTTTCTTGTTCCAATGAGAAGAAGAACTGTCATTATTTGAGTCAAAAAGATATTTTGAGAAAGAGGTATGCTATCGGGAATAATTTGTTCCACCTTGCTCACACCATCTAGTTCAAGAATTTCTTTGACTACATTATAATTGATTTCCAAACATAGAAAGAAAATTAGAGCAAGAAAAAATAAGTTAATGATCATGCCATCGCCATCTCGAATTTTTGCCGGAAGGGATTGAAAAGCTATTTCTAACATCAGAACAAAAAGAAAGAGAAACAAAAAAACCCGAGGCAAACGATCCAAAACTCTCTGAATTTGATTGCGACTGTCTTCTCGCATTTTGATCGCTTCGACTAAAGGATTATAATCTCGCCCAAGAGCGTTCTCTAATAAGAGAATACTTTTCTCAGGATTTTGATGAGCTAGTGATTTTTGAAGAAACTCTTCTTTTTTTCTTTCCCAAAGCATATTTTCTAATTTCTGATATTTTTTTTCACCCAAAGCATTTTCAATCAAAACGGGTAGATTTTGAATATTTTGCTGAGAAAAAACCTCTCGCCAAGAAGTAGAAGAGTTCTTTTTCTTCCAACTATTCTCCATAGCTTCATATTTTTTCCCTAGGTTTTCTTTCAGCCAATCTTCTATCTCGGCACTGCTCTTATTTTTCCAAAACTCAGCTATTTGAGTAGAAGGATTTTGAGACTGAATTTTCGCTTCAAGCTCAAAGTACTGATCTCCCAGAGTCGCTTGTAAAAGGGACATTAACTCGGAAGCATTTTTTTCATAAAAAGATTCTTTGAATACTTGATCTCTTTTAGAATCCACAATATGAGCAATTAATTCAGAATACTTCCCTTCAAGATTTTCTTCTAAAAAGGTGATTATTTCAGTAACACTTTTTCCCTTTAAAACATCAGCAAAACTCTCTGCCTCCATTTCTTCATCACTAACTCCCACCATATCTTCCTCTGAATAAGGAGGCTCAGGAGAAGACTCATCGGGCTCTTGTCCTCCGACAGAAGCGATCCAAAAACAAACAAAAACAATCCAAACTAAACCAGTAAACTTATATCGTCCACTCATAATTAACTCCTACCGATGTGCCTTATTCTTCATTTTCTGTGTCGTCATTATAGCAGATTTTCTCTCGACCGAACAGATTTTTTGAATTCTCTAGCCGTCCTCTCGTAAAACTAGAAAAACTAGAATAGCTAATTTCTGACTTACATCATTCACATGTATTACCGCAATATCTCTCCGTTTATCTCCCTGCCATCTCTCCACCACTCCATTGTCTTTAAAAACGGCCTCTTTTTTTTGAGTTCCTCCTTCATAGAAGAAGACCTCTTTTCCAAAAAAGCATTCTGCTATTTTATCTCCCACCGGAGAAGAAAGAATTACTTTATTTTCTTTTTTCTCCACCAAACCAATAAGTTCCCAAGAGCGACTGCTTGAATACCCTCTAACCTCTCCTTTTTCATTGATATCCAAACACTTCCCCCAAAAATCACTTTTAACATATCCATAAACAACACCTGCTTTTACTTTAGCCCAATTGATATATTTATCCTCTGTAGTTTGATGTAAATAAACATCTCCCTCTTCCTGCCAAAGAGGGCTCATTTTTTGATAAATCGCATTTAAGAGAGGATCATTCGTAGCAAGATTTTCCATTTTTTGCCATAACTCTCTAAGCTCAGATCCTTCTTTTTTTTGTTTTCTTAAGTACAGGCAACCTTCTTCGATAATTTTAGCCTGATATTTACGAAGCAAAGGTTTCATTTCCTGATTCTTTTCACTCAACTGAAGGGCCAACTCTATGTTTCTTTCTTCCCAGTCAAAAAGACCTTTTCGGACTGCTCGAAGAGAACTTTCACAAGCATCTCTGAAACGAAAAAAAGGAAGCAAACGAAGATCTTTTTGGATCTGAGAACGAAACTCTTCCACCATTCGAATCTCTCCATTTTTTTGCAAATAAGCCTCTAGTCTTTGGTATTGTTCCTCTGCTTTTTTGAAATAAGGACTGGGAAATATTTCCTCAGACTGTATGGCCTTTTTTATTAGCTGGCGAGCTCCAATAATGATAGAGGAAGACTTTAGAGCAATAGCATAGTTACCAACCTCGGCCGAAACCTCTGTGTATTTACTTTGAAGAACTAAAAATGTCATTTGAGTCTTTTGCCACCGAGGATGTGTATCCCAACGAGAATACAAAAATTCCATATTTTTATAGTCTCGCTCGCATCTTTTAAGAGCATTATCTAAAAGAAAAAGATAATTCTGAGCGCTTCTTTCTGGTTGGGCCATATCAATTTGGTCTTCATATTTAGTCATAGCTTTCTCAATTTTCTCAAACTGCTTTTCTATATCAGAGAGCATCTGATCCACTTCATCAGGCAACCGAACAGTCTGGCTAAAAAGAAAAGAAGAAAGAAAAAACTCCAGTAAAACAACAAGGAGAAAAAAAGATCTCATAAGAGTTCTCCAAAATAATAGGCCTGAGTTATCTGTTTTCAAAAATCGTTTTCAAAAACCGTTTTCAAAAACCGTTTTCAAAAACAATGTTAATGAAATTATGAAGGAAGCTTGCTATAGAAAACAAGATCTTAGATAATATTACTAGATTTTTATCTAAAAGGTCGGGCAAAAGCAAGAGAAAACATACCACTAATTTTTATGGGAAAATATTTACAAATGCTCTAGGGTGGAGGAAAACCGATGATATTTCGGTCATCTAAAGTTTCTATTTTTGATGCAGAAGAGTGGCTTCACAATTTTACATTATACAAACGAAGAATATGTTTTATTCGCTCTCATGACAAAAATTTTTCAACCAGCGGATTTCTTATCGGCGAAGACATTATAATTACAAGCTTTCACGGGATTGACAAGAGCATTGATCCAAAAAACACTAGCATTCTTTTTGATCATACAAGTAAGTACAACACCAAAAGTTACTCCTTAGCAGAAGATTATTTACTTCATATAAATGAAGAGCTTGACTATATTTTAATTAAGATGAAGGGAAAGCCTGGCCGAGAAAGAGGTTGGTGTGATCGAGTGTCCAAAACTGTTGTAGGAGATGACATCCTAACACTCCATCACCCTTATATGCAACCTTTAAAATTCTCTTTTGCTATGGATGGAGTTGTCGCAGTTGAGAAAGAAAGATTTTTTCATACCGCCGACACAGTAAGAGGTTCTGCAGGTGCTCCTTGTTTTAATGCCAACTGGGAACTGATCGGCATTCATCAAGGGTATGCTCTTTATGGAGGAAAGCGGCTTAATCAAGGAGTTCTTTTTTCTCGTATTCGAAAAGACCTACAAGAAAAACAGCTACTTTCGGAGATGAAGCGTTCTTTAAAAAAACGCTTTTCTTTCCGTCAGTTTCAGAAAAAAGAAATTACCTCTGAAACTCTATACCCTGCAGAAGAATCTGTTAAAAAACTCATTTCCGGAGGCGAAAACCAAACTGTCGAATTCAAAGAAACCGCATGCCGAGATTTCAAAACAGGTAATAAAAGCAAAGCTTCTCAGTTTAAAATAAAAAGAAGTGTTGCCGGTTTTATGAATAGCAGAAATGAAAGTGCCTTGTTTATCGGAATACAAGATGCCACTGGCTTAATCACAGGAGTAGAGAATGACTATTCTGTTGCGAACAAACAAAAATCAAACCGCGATGGACACCAACTTCTTGTCAATAGTATATTAGAAAATCTTGATACAAAAAATGCTTTTGAGTACTATGACATCGAATATGTCACTGTCCAAGGGAAAGAAGTTTGTGTTGTTTGGGTCAAACCTGCCGTAGAGCCTGTTTTCTTAAACGACAAATTCTTTCTGCGCGTAGACAATAGAACCATAGAATTAAAAGGACGTAAGGTAATTGCCTATATAGATAAGCGTTGGGGCGGCTCAGTCCAACAAAAACACAGCCGTTGAATGGAAAGATCAAAATGAAGATTACGAACTAGTTCGTTCTATCTGGAGGGAAGTCAGCCCCCCTAGACTAATAGTGACTAAATGTCTAGGGAGGCTGAAGATAAAGCAAATTAGATATTATTGATTTGTTACTGCTTTTGCCAAAGCATCTTTTAGAGTGTCTCCCATATAAGGCTTTCCTCTAAATACAATAATCACCTTTTTCATCTGGGTGGCAGAACTTTGTTCTGAGCGTATAAAAACAGGTTCCACATAAAGGACTTCGTTTCCGACAACAAGAAGTGTTGTATGTCCTCTAATTACCTGTGCTCCACGGCGATTCCATAATGAAAAACTTTGTGAGATTTCGGGATCTTGATCAATCATTGCGTCAGCTTGTTCAGGACTAATTATGTAAACTCCTTTTGGAATTTGTAGGCAGAACAAACGACCGTAGTCTTCTCCATCTTGGTATACTATGGGAATAGAACGTAGGTTCATCGCTTTTTCAGGTGTGAAAGCCATTGTCATAACATACTGACTTTCTTCTTTAGCTTTTGGTAAAACACCACCTGTGCGTAAAATACAACTATATGGCTCTAAAGAAAAAGTGATAGATTTCCCTTTGTCAATAATGGGACCTAAAACTTCATCACAATCATCCCACATATCTTCCATATTAAAAAATGTCATTTTATCTTTCATATGATAGATATTGTATATATCGTCAAATTGGATGTGAAATAGATGAAGAGGGTAACTGATGTGAGCTTTTACCGATTCAGGCATTTCTTTTTTAGCGACAAAAAGTTCAGGGTAAATATTTGCCCAAGTGTTAATAAGCGGGCCGTCGCTAAATTTGTAGAAACGTACTCCTCCGGTGTAGGCATTCACAGTTACTTTAACAGAGTCTTCAATGTAGTTTACTCTTCTTGTTGGTCTTTTATCGTAGGTTCTTTCAACTGATTTGTCGCCAATATATTCGCGTTTGCTGTAGGGAAAGCGATCACTAACAGTCATTGCATTTAGCATCCAAGTGATGTTTCCATCAGCATTGACGGCATAGGTGTTGGTATCATAGTGCAAGAAAGGAGCTATTCTTTCCAAGCGCTCTATGGGACGGCGTGAGTAAATAACGCGTGTACCATCTTCGATCAAGCTACTAAACAAAATGTCGAAAAACTGGGAACTACGCCATCCTATCACCATTTTTTTCCATATAGAATCTATGGCAATACCTGACTTGACTTCTCTTGGAAGCTCTACTTCCGCACGACCTTGGTCTGTAGGGTAATCAAACTCCTTCATATCTTTTACGTTAACATAGGCCATAGTTGCAGAGCCTTCGCCGTAGTAGATTTCTGGGCGTTTTACTCTTAGTTCAGGCCAATCAGTTGTTGCGGGAATGTTTTTAGAAACGTAGTTTGGATTACCATTGACAGCTTCAGCAGATGGCAGCATTACCATACCGTGTCCGTGGGTAAATAATACAAACTGTTGCCCCCACCAAGCTAACCACTGTTGTGGCTCAAGCAAAGGAAGTTCGCGGAGCGAGCTGACAAACATTTTCTTCTCGTCACCTATTTTATAACGAACAGTATCTACGTTTAAAAAATTGTAGTATGTACGTAATTTTTGTTCTTGCCGCATAATTTCCAGTGTTGGTCCGTAGACCATAGTATCGCCACTTGTTTGCAGGATACGCTTGGAGTGTTGCGGATCAGTTAATGTTTCTAGATAGCTAACATAGCCAGGCCACAAAGGAGCGTTTTTAATTGCAGGGTCGGCAAGCATATCATCTAGTTTAGGGAGCTCTGCTCCTGGTTGATTAGGAGAAAAATTAACTTCTTCGATATTGTCTAATTGATAACCTTGTAAGGTCGCATCAATGTGCTTCTTGATATAATCTAATTGAATGACAGGCTCGTTTGGCTGAACAAGGAGCCTATCGCGCATAACAACAGCACCTTTGAAAGCAAAATCGATAACGATTATTAACACCAACAATTTTACGAAACCAAAGCATTGTTTTTTGGTCTCTTTTGTCCACTTACCAGAATTCTCATTTTGAGTTTTTAGGAATCGAGATAAGACAAATGTTCCTGCTACAATGGCAAAGGTTGTCACCCATATATAGTTTAGTGTGGAAAATAACCCCACAATATCTACATACTCAGCTCCATTGTGTACCGCGGAATCACTGTTATCTTTGATCAATAAATCATAACGAGTTAACCATTCTCCTACCGCAAGCACAAATCCTGTAAGCATTAAGCCAAAAAGAGTCAAACTGGACGATGCTTTTGCAATAAATCCACCGACTCCTTTTTCCTTGATTTTTGTATTGGAAACGTAAGAGCAACAAACACTCGAAATTAACCCAAGAATAGTTGCCACTAATATAGCTTTCCAAGCAACCCATACCCCAGGCAAAGAGTTCATGTAAAACCCAATATCTTTACCAAAAACCGGGTCGACTTTTCCGGCATCTAAGCCGTAGAGCAGAGGAAGAAATTGATGGCATTCAAGAGCAACCAAATACCCACCCACAAGTCCACAAAATACACCGAGCATAGTAACCAATTTTTTAGCGGCCGCGTCTAAATTACATTTGTACGCAGGAAGAATAATTCCTACCGCACAAGGAATAGCTGCCACTAAGAATATCAAAGCACCTACATTAAAGTTGGTCCAAAAAACAGAAGAAAGCTCTAAGCTTTCCATTAACCATTTATCCATAAAAAGTATGGTCAACTGATCAAAAAAATGAATGCCTAAAGCTATAAAAGCGACAACCAGTAAACGATTTAAATAAGTAACTGTTTGTGGCCATTGGGCAAGAAAGTAGCTAGGAAATTTTAATTCGTCTTTATCTTTTCCTTTGCCTTTACCTTTGCTCTTTTTGCCCGAAGATATTTGCATATATTCGTCAAAGCTTTGAGTAAATTTAGCATAACTTGTTGTCGCACTATAGCGCAATTTACTTACAAGGAAAATCGTAAATAAAGTAAAATAGCGGAAGAAACTGTCAAAAATAGCAATCGTTGCCGCCTCAGGAAAACCTAATCCTCCCACATATAGCGCAGCAGCAAAAGCCCACTCAAATTGTCCTATACCACCTGGAGTAATACGGAAAAAACGAGCTAAGTTACCTGCGACCAAAGCCATTAGTAGAATATCAAAATCTACGTTTAAGATAACATTGCTGGAAGTAAATGCTTGTGCACAAAAATAAGCTGCTAAGTCCTCTAAAGCAAAGGCAAGAATAGACAAAGCACTTAGTTTAAACAACATACCGCCATTTTGGGATAGTTTTGTCACTATCTTTTTAAAAGGAGGCATATAATCTTGTAGTAGAGAGCGCTCTTTCCCATATGTCACCTTATAAGCGACATAGGCAATCAAAAGTGCCCAGAAAATTTGGTGTGTCCAGTTACCCCACCCCATATAAAATAAAGAAATAATCCCAAAAAAGGCTATTTCAAATAAAATAAAAATGCGTGTGGTAAAAATAGTGGAGGCAGCTATTTTATATGTTTTGCTCTCTGGTTCAAGTCCGTTTGCTACAGCCATCCGACCAAATTCAAAAGGGAATAAATTGTTAATGGTCATGCTGTAGAAAAAAGTCCGACTGTTCTCTCCTAAACTAGCTTTTGAACCATGAAAGCGCGCAGCCATAGAAAATTGTAAAGCGCGCAAGCCCCAAATGCCAAAAAACATAAGAAGAACAACAAATATCATGTTCCACTTTACAGGATCTTGACTATACATATAATACTTTAGGTGAGCGACTCCTTCGACAACACCGGCATCTTTGTCAGTATACTGAACAATTCCTGCATCGATTAAAAGATCTAAGGTACGTGTGTTGGCAGCTACGTTCCAAAAGCCTGCGCTTTGGATGAGTAAATAAATAAGCATAAACCCTAGAACGTATGATATTGTCAAACCAGTTCCTATGTTTTTTTTAAAAAAAGAAGAATATTGGTATTCTTCGGTACTTTCTGGCACTATAAATCTCCTTGTGACTATTTAATTTAATGCTACTATTTTGTAATAGCCTCTATAAACTTTTGTGTTTTTTTGTCTATATTTGTTATTTTTTCGATTTTTTTAAGACAATTAATATATTTTGTTGTAAAATAGGGAGACTAATGTAACAAAAAGCCTAACTGCATCAAAGAAGAAAATGGATTCTAGTTTTTTTCCCGCCAAGTAAGTAAATACACATTGAATAGAAAAAGAGATCTATGAAAATAGATTATGGAGTCACAAAGATTTATTAGAACAAAACTAAATGAGCTCGCAGAGAAGGCCTTTTTTTGAGGCAATAAATAAAAACATTGAAATATTAAAATATGGAGACGCATGTGAAATTTACTTTTTATTTTCTCGTTCTGGTGTCAGTTGTCATTTTAAGCTGCAATAGAGCTAACAACAAGAATATCAATAATGACGATGATAACGGAAACAACCAAGCGGTTGGACAACTTGATCCCGCCTTTAACAATAATGGAATTGTAATTATAAACAACGCCCTCAACCCTCTGGGAACAACAAGAAAAGAACTACGCCCTCTTGTAAAAGATCCTAACTCTGGCCAACCTGAGAGAATATATAATCGCAAAAACCGCAAGGAAAAAGCTGTTTCCCTTATACCCGGAGTAAGAGTGATTGAAGAAGTCAGTTTATATGCTGCTGCCGAAGATAGTCAAAAGCGCATTATCGCAGTTGGTGATAACGGTGATCGTGGTGCTGTTGATCTAGTTGATTTAGTATTAGTGCGCATAAATAATAACGGCACTCTTGACACCACATTTGGCGGTGGAGATGGTCTTATCGAAGACGATGCCAAAGGAGATGATGTCGCAGATCATACACGTGATATGGAAATTGATAGTGATGGAAAGATCGTCGTTGTTGGTTTTGGCGCTGATGATGATGATGGCACTACTGTAAGAGATATGATTGTACGTCGGTTTAATGATGATGGTACACGCGACAATACATTTGGTGGTGGCGACGGTCTTTTTGTAGACGTAAATACAGACAGCGAAGGATCGGCATTTGAATTTGATGCCGATGGAAAAATTGTTGTTGCTGGAACCATTGATGATGAAGCTGCTCTCTGGCGTTTAAATAGTGATGGCACTCTCGATACTACATTCGACGGTGATGGATTTGTTACCTTGGACGCAGGGACACGTGCTAACGACGTTGCAATTGACGGTGACGGAAAAATTGTTATTTGCGGCGATAATTTTCTTGATGATGACCAGGGCGGAGTCAACAACGGCGATGTCAATGCTTTTGTTGCCCGTTTTAACGACGATGGTACCCTCGATACTACATTTGACGTTGATGGCATTGTTAATATCGATGATGTTATTGAAGCTGCTGGACAAGACATTCTCAATGCAATTGCGATTGACGGTGCTGGTAAAATCGTCGCGGCAGGACACGCCAACAATGCGGGAAATGAGGGGGATTTCCAAATTCTTGTTACGCGCCTAAATAGCGACGGAAGTGCCGATGATAATTTTGGCACCGATAGCGTTGTCCTAGTCGAATTTGTGGTAGATGAGGATCACGAAGGACATGACGTAATCATTGACGGAAACAGTATTTTGGTGACAGGCCGTGTCAGTGACAACGGAGCCACTTCGGCAATGTTAACGGCGCGCTTTAACAACAATGGTACGCTAGACACAACTTTCAGTCAAGATGGTATTTTCGTAACACAAGAACCAGAAGAGCAAGAAATAGTAGGAAACAGCCTCTTTATTGATAGTCAGGCGCGCATTGTCATTACAGGAGAATTTTCAGGTGACCCGCAAGGGGCAGTTTGGCGCTTAAGATAATCCTTAAGGAATGGGTGCTTCCTATTCTTTAAGCAAAAATCTTTTTAACTCTTGCATTTCTTCTTCTGGAAGAGTGTTTAGTACTTTTTTTGCATCTTCACTTATTTCAACTGTTCTCTTTTGTTTATAAAACCTTAGTAAGGTTTGCAATACCTCATGTTGGACACGGTGGTCTTCATCATGGGTCGTTAAGATCAATTGAGAAACTGTTTCAGAGGTGTAATGACCCGTATTGGCGATAATTTCAGCAGCAACGCGCCGCAAACGCCAATGCGGGTCTTTTAAAAACTGAACCAATGGACTTGCAATTCTGATATCTTTTTTAAAGTTCTCACCTTCCAAGGCATGAGCAGCCATTTTACGAACTTGCCAAACCTCATCTGTGCAACTCTCTAAAATCAGTTGTAGCGACTCTTCTCCTCCTATTTTCCCTAAAGATGGAATAACTTCCGTTCGCAAATCTGAATCGCTATGTTTTGCTAACTTATGTATTTTTATTGCTAAGGCAGAAGAAACAGCAGGCATTCCTTTGACACATTTTATAATTGTCACGAGTAAAGGTAAGGGCGCATCATCAATAACACGGAGAAAAACTCCATCGGCCATCTCTTGGTCTTGTCTTAGAATAGGCGCAATGCGACACTTCATTTTTAAATCCGTATCACGGGTTAGAAATATGTCACGTAACGACTTCAAGGTTTCAGGCTCTAATTTTTTCTTTGCCACAAATCTCAACGCAGCAAACTTACTCTTTATATCACTGTCACTTTTTACTATATTGATTGCTTGCTCTTCGCTTTTTATATTTATTTTTTTTTGAGTCCTATTACTACCTTTGTCGCAAGAAACAAAGATAAACGCCAAAAAAACAAAAAGCACACCATATAATTTCATTTATGAACTCCACCCAAACCGCTAGAAAATTTTTTATCTAGGAATAAACACAACATAAGGAGCCACATCATAAGCAATCATTTTGTCGGGATGCTCCCGAAAGCTTTGCTCAAAATAAGATCCTTGGTAAACAACAAAAGCAAAGCGAAAAGCTGTTTTTAGCTCCAAGTCATATTCAGGATAACGACTTAGCCCAGGAATAAATTGCTCGGAGCTAGCGATTATTTTTTCCTGGCTAGCAAAAATAATCCGCCACTGCAAAAAATAAGGACAACGGACATAGCGAATCTGCTTTTGTTCTAGAAAATCCAGCAGTTTATCCAGTGAAGCGCCCGAGAATTCAAGATTGACCATTTTTTTACTAGGCATATAAACATCTTCCACTACTCGACTAGAGCCCAAATAAGAAATATGGTACCAAAGACCTCTTCCCACCAAGAAGCAGAAAAGAAATATAGAAACCAGGGAAAGAAGTTGGTGCTTGCTTTTATAAAGATAAGACAAAGTAATAGCAATGAGAATGCCTAAAGTAGGATAAAGAGGAAGAAGATAGCGAGGGCTTATGTGAGCGATCTGAGAAGCACTATAGCTAAAAAGATGAATAAAGATATAAAGAATTAGCCATGGAACAAGAAAATCTCCCTTATTCCCTTCCTTTTCCGATAAGTTTTTCCTATTAAGAAATACTTTTCCTAGTAAAAAACAAAAGAGAAAAGCGTAAATAGCCATTTCTAAATAACTATCCCAAGGACTATCAACAACAAAACGATCCACATTCCGAGGGTTAAAAAAACCCAATAAATAGGTTGGAAGGCTTTTAATATTACCCCACCAAACGCTTCCTCCCGAGCCTAGGTCAAAAATGTTTCTCCAGTTTTCCATATCATGAGTTAAGTTGTAGTAAATAAGAGGACTCACTCCCCCCAAAAAACCCAAAACCAAAAAAACAAACTTCTCCTTGCTATAGAAACTCTTTCTATTATAGAGCGTTGCTAAAAATAAAGTCAAAAGCAAAGAGAGAGAAAGTTCGTGGTTATAGTAAGAAAGCCCCACCAGAAAACCAAACCCTATATAAACCTTAGGAGAAGAAGTGGGCCTGAAAACAATACGAGTGTAAAAAATCCACAGCAGAATTTGCAGAAGAAGTAAAAGAGAGTAGCCCCCACGAACTTTACTTGACCACTCAATCAAAGCAGAAGAACTTGCCAAAATAACGACTGCCAAGATAGCAGCAAGCTCTCCCCAAAAATCTTTCACCCAATAAAAAACCAAAAACAAAGTTATTCCAAAAAGAACAAAAGACACTAGCTTCAAGGAAATGGAAGAAATTCCGAAAAGAGCATAGGGAATCAATGCCAAATAAGCCTCTAAAGCAGCCCCTCCTCCATAAGGTTGTCCATAGAAAAAAATGGGAAAAGACTTACCTTCTTGGATGTGCTGAGCCATAATCCCAATAACCGCTTCATCACCATCCACCTGACTTTGAGAGCTTAAGAGAATAGCAAAACGAAGTCCTATTACCAGGATTAGAAAAAACGCGAGTAAATGAAGAGGAGAAATGGAGGAAGTGCGCATAGAATTACTCAACAAACTGGGTTAATTTTTGACGCCAGTTTTGACAAACAGCTTCTGTTTTTTCAATCGCTTTACCTATATACTGTTTTGGATCAGCGAGAAACTCCTTCTCTTTTTCGTCAAGGGGTAGATCTTCCATTTTTCCCTCTTCGTGAAAGCACTGCCGAACCAACTCATGAGCGTCAGGGTGTCCTTTTTTGGCCAAAAGAATATAAGCAGGCTCCGCTCCTACTTTTCCGGCCGCTTCTTGAAAGTTCTTTTCTAGAGACACTTTATCTACCACTAAGTCTCGCATAACCGGAGTTAAACGGTAAACTGCCAGAAAAAATCCACAAAAAATCTCGGTATAAAAACGAGAAGAGGCCGAGTTTGTTAGGTCTCGCTGGTGCTCAGAGATCTGATCCAAATACAAACTACTCATACGAGGCATAAAGGTTTTCCAAAGAGACTTGACATGCTCAAAGTGAATGGGATTGCGCTTATGGGGCATGGTAGAAGACCCGACCTGCTTTTTTTCCATCTTCTCTGCAATTTCATTAATCTCAGAGCGTTGCAAATGTCTCATGTCATCCGCTAAGTTGGCCAAAACACCAAAAGCCGAAGTAATCGCATGGAAAAAATCGGTTTGGTACTCCGGGGGAACAATTTGAGTCGAGTGTTCCGCTGGCTCTAAGTTTACCTTTTGGAGAAATTTTCTCTCGAAAGCAACCGGATCATTAACCAAGAGAGAAGGAGCATTGTAAGCACCCACCGCTCCTGAAAATTGCCCGCGCAAATTATCGGCCGCTTCTTTAATTTTGACCATCCTTTGCCCTAAACGTGCAATATACTCCGCAATCGTAAATCCAAAAGTCAAAGGAATAGCATGTTGTCCATGAGTTCTCCCGATTTGGAGAGTCGCTTTTTCTCGTTGTGCCAAGACAATCAGATTTTCCAAAAGTTTGGCTAACTGAGGTAGAAGTAAATTATAAGTCGCTTCTTTATAACGAAAAGCCTCTGCTGTACAAATAATATCGTGGCTTGTCGCCCCTAAGTGAATCCACGGTGCACTCTTTTCGCTCACATGCTTTTTCATACAATTGACCAAAGCGCGAATCTGATGGTGAATACGCCTCTCTTCCGCGTAAACCTCCGTAGCACAAACTTTATCTACCGATTGGGCCACTTCCTCAGCCACAGTTTCTGAAAAAACCCCTTCTTCAGCATAAGCCTTCACTAAAGCAGACTCCACTCGAGCCAAATAGCGAATAAAAGCCTCTTCGGAAAAGTAGTCTCTCAATCGATTGGTTTCTTCATTTTTCAAGTAGCGAAACTCTAAAGGAGAAACAGAGTCAAATATTGTTCTATCCATGTATATTCAATTTTCTAGAAAAAGAAAAATTTGTCGTCCATTTTCGTGAGAAAACAAAAGTTTTTGCTCACTTTACAGTAAAGTGTCTTATAAATTTTGGCGATAAGGTTTATCGATAAATTTTATCGATAAACCTTATCGCCAATTTGCACTTCTTTTACCCAAAATACCTCACAAGATCCGTCTCCCTCATCGTTGCGACTCAGACTACTCTTCCACCAAACGGCTTTTCCAGAAGAATCTGTTCCATTCACCTTGACCAAAAATCCTTGTAAACGAACCTTCTCTTTCACCCCAAGGGAATAAACCGCTCTCTCCACGTTTTCACTGGCCGGTAAAATATGATGATTAGCAGAATGACTCCGAATATAAGGTTTTTGAAAAGGAGAAGCTCCATCGTATTTGTAATAGTACCAGCGGTTACTTTGAGAGTAGCTGATGTGCTCATCGGCATTAGGAGCAACTAGTCCTCCCCAAGCAAGAGCTAAATCAATAGGCGAAAGCAATGAAGTCCAATCACTCCCATAAGTTCGTTTGCTTTTTACTTGAGCATGAATTTCATACTCGGCCAGAGGTTTTATTTTAAACTTGTAGTCCCCTCTATTTACATCAAAAGAATCTTCATCCACTTTAGTTTGAATAGGGTCAAGGCTGCTATCAATAGTTTGGCTCGCAGTATCACTTTGTTCAGGAGGAGGAGAACAAGTAGCAAAAAGTAAAAAGAAAGAAGCCATAATAAGGTTTTTCATGAGTATCCTTTCAGGTAATCGTTTGTTCTAATTAGGAGACCCATTATAACCAACTATCTGCACAGGAAAAGTGAAAAAATTTCCCTTGGAAAATTGTCTTAACCAACAAAATCTCACATCAGACAAAAAAAATCCTAGTCTCAATCTATCTATTTTTTCTCCCAACAAATTTTTAGATAGCAATTCATCTTCTTTTTTCAATCTTAATGAAAATGCTGCTCTTACTATCTACCAAATGAAAATCGTTCTGGTGACATTTCTCAAAAGAAGTCTTTGAGAAATGTTATCTTTCCTTTGACGCCACTTATCAGCGTCAAAGGAAAAGACTAAAGTAATAGGTTTTCAGTTGATTTTTTTGCATCTTCTTTGCATTATATACAGTGCAAAGAAGATGCAAAAACAAAGCCTATTAGTGTCCTTATGTCAGAAAATTCATCCAACCCCCTCTCAGTTTGTTTTACTCATATTTGTTTTGCTCATTTCAGGAACGATATTTCGTTGCAACTCTATTTCGTTATCACTCGAACTTTATTTCGTTGCATCCCCTTCCAGAGGATTTTAAGAAAAAACATTTTTTTTCTAGTAAATCTATAGTAAAAAAACACTTGAGAAGATTTCCTTCAGACAACCATAACTGGCACAAACTTTGCTTATGCACATTATTAACAAATGCAAAAGAAGAATCAAAGAATCCACTTAATATGTACCCATATTTGGCAACAAAAGAAACTTTCATTTTTTTATGAAAATGGGTTGTATGGTAAAATATTGAAAATATCAAGATAGGAAATAATATGGTTGATGAAAATAAATGCCCTGTAATGGGAAAAACTCGTAAAGCTAGCACATCCAATAAAGACTGGTGGCCTAATCAGCTTAGTCTTAAAATTCTCCATCAAAACTCTCCCCAGTCCAATCCTATGGACAAGTCATTCAATTATGCTGAGGAGTTCAAGACTCTTGATCTGGATGCCGTAAAAAAGGATCTCTATGCCTTAATGACGGACTCACAAGACTGGTGGCCTGCCGATTATGGTCACTATGGACCTTTTTTCATTCGGATGGCATGGCACAGTGCTGGAACTTACCGCATTAGCGACGGTCGTGGTGGTGCAGGCTCTGGTACTTTACGCTTTGCACCTCTCAATAGCTGGCCTGATAATGCCAACCTAGACAAAGCACGGCAGTTACTCTGGCCGATCAAGCAAAAGTATGGTAAAAAAATATCTTGGGCCGACCTAATGATCTTGACAGGCAACTGCGCCTTAGAGTCAATGGGATTCAAGACATTCGGCTTCGCTGGTGGTCGTGAGGATATTTGGGAGCCCGAAGAAGACATCAACTGGGGAGCTGAGAGCGAATGGCTTGCAGACGAACGTTACACAGGCGACCGCGAACTTGACGAGCCTCTTGGTGCCGTCCAGATGGGTCTAATCTATGTCAATCCGCAAGGCCCAAACGGAACCCCCGACCCACTGGCATCTGCCCGTGACATTCGCGAAACCTTCCGTCGTATGGCGATGAACGACGAGGAAACCGTCGCTCTGGTTGCCGGTGGCCACACCTTCGGAAAAGCCCACGGTGCCACAACGGATGACCACCTCGGCCCAGAACCCGAAGGAGCAAGCCTGGAAGAGCAAGGCCTTGGTTGGAAGAACCGCCATGGTACTGGCAAAGGTGCCGATGCAATTACCAGCGGACTAGAGGGTGCCTGGACAACCGAGCCAGCAAAATGGGATAACAATTTCTTTGACAATCTGTTCGGCTATGAATGGGAGAAAGCAAAAGGATCTGGCGGCGGCTGGCAGTGGTACCCCAAAGAAGCATCTGCCAAAAACACAGTGCCAGATGCACACGACGCATCCAAAAAGCACACCCCGATGATGCTGACATCAGACATTGCTCTAAGAGTTGACCCCATTTATGGGCCCATCTCAAAGCGCTTCCACGAAAACCCAGAAGTCTTCGCAGAGGCCTTCGCAAAAGCATGGTATAAACTAACTCACCGCGACATGGGCCCTTATGTACGGAGTTTAGGGTCACTTGTTCCAGCAGAGCCTGAACTGTGGCAAGATCCTATTCCCAAAGTCAGCCATGAGTTAATCAGCGAGCAAGACATCGCTAGCCTAAAAGGCAAAATCCTAAACTCAGGTCTATCCATCTCGCAACTAGTTTCAAGTGCCTTTGCATCAGCAACTACGTTTCGGGGCACCGACAAACGCGGGGGAGCAAACGGAGCACGCATCCGCCTAGCACCACAGAAAGATTGGAAAGCCAACAATCCAACAGAATTAGCAACTGTCCTGAGAACCCTTGAGAAAATCCAAACCGAGTTCAACAGTGCCCAAACCGGCGGCAAGATGGTCTCACTTGCTGACCTAATCGTCCTCGGCGGTGGTGCTGCCATTGAACAAGCAGCGAAAAACGCCGGACACAAAGCAGAAGTTCCCTTTACCCCAGGCCGTACGGACGCATCGCAGGAACAAACCGACGTGGAATCATTTGCTGTCCTTGAACCAAAAGCAGACGGCTTTCGTAACTACCTGGGGAGTTGTCCTCAGCAAACTCCAGCAGAACTACTAGTCGATCGATCACACTTGTTAACTCTAAGTGCACCGGAAATGACAGTACTCGTCGGCGGCTTGCGTGTCCTCAATGCCAATACTGGGCAGTCAAAACATGGTGTCTTCACCAAGCAGCCTGAAACCTTAAGTAACGACTTCTTCGTGAACCTCCTTGACATGAGCACAGAGTGGAAGAAATCATCCGAAGACGAGCATGTGTATGAGGGGCGTGATCGCAAGACAAGCGAACTAAAATGGACTGGTACAGCCGTTGATTTGGTTTTTGGTTCAAACTCTCAACTACGTGCCATTTCGGAAGTTTATGCCTCTGGTGATGGACAAGACGCATTTTTACGCGACTTTGTGGCGGCATGGACCAAGGTGATGAACCTTGATCGTTTTGATCTGGTTTCTTAGTAGAAATTAAAAAATCCTTTTTTCTGGAAAAAAATCATCCTGAAAAAAGTAACTTTTTCTAAGTCAAACGAAAAAAGCTCGTAGCAAACTAGCTACGAGCTTTTTTATCCAGTAATTAACCACTAATCACTAGAAACCTTCGGCGGTTTTTTCACAAAGGATATTGCTTGATAGACAACTCCCATGGTCGGCATTGTAGCAACTATTTTAAAGAATAGTTTATGAAAAGGAATATCTTCTATTTTTTTCATTTTCTTTAATTTTTTAATGTAAAAACCAGATACACAGTATCTTAATAAACCGCTAATTACAAATACAAGAAGATAGCGGGAAGCAAAAACTTGATTGTATCTGACAACTAATCCGCCAACAATTCCACCAAGCAAAATAGCAGCACCATTTAGGACACTATAGTACGACATATAAGCAATGCGTTGCTGTTTTTTTGTGATTTCAAATGAGAAACTAAAAGAGGAAGTTTCAAATCCTGCCCAAACAATGCCGCTGTAAATTTGGACTACAGCCAAGTAGTAAAAATTGGGAGCGAGAGACCAAAGGATAGGAACAAGAGGCATTAAGAATCCGGTTAAAATAAGGATTTTTTGTGATCCGTATTGGTCACATATTTTCCCCCACCTTGTCAGAACAAAAAATTTTGCGATAATGGGTATAGAATTTATGATGGTGAAAGTCATATAGTCAAACTTTAGATCCTTTAGCATATAGGGAGCAAAAAAAGGACCTGAGAAGAAAACAGCAAAATTCATTAGACACATAAATATGGTAAATGTCCCATAGTCACTCTTTGTTAGTTGTTTAATGAAATCGCGGAATCTGACTTCCGAAGCATGAGCAGGATGATATTCTGGCTCGTATTGTTGCGAGATGAAAGCCAGAGAGATAACACGTGCTAAAAATGCCAGCAAGAAAATGACAATAAAGCCTATATAAGTTTCTCCGTTGTAACCACTCAGCCAATGAAGCAAGGCTCCTCCTAAGAGAACAGTGAAAAAAGAAGTGATGCCAACTATCTTATTACGAGTTGCAAAATATTGTCCTCTTTGTTTTTCCGATACAAGTTCTCCCATCCAACTATTCCAAGCAGGCCCAAACATCATACCGAATACCCAGTAAAGAGAGACAAAGAAAAGCAGATAGTATACTTGCCAGTTTCCTCCCAAAAAGACAAATGCAATAGGTATAAGCATTACCCCTTGCAGGAGAGCACCTATACAAATAAAGCGTTTGCGAGAACGGAATAGTCCCAATAGATGATGAGAAAATAATTGAACAAGAGAACCTAGTACTTGTGGTAAGGTCCCCAGAATTCCAAGATGAATGTTATTTGCTTTCAAAAGAATAGCAAAAGGAACAAAAAATGAACTGGCAAGTCCTGTCTGTATAGAATAAAATGCTCCGTCCCATATAGAATATCTTAAACTTTGTCGCGTTTTTTCTTCGATATTTTTTATATCTTGCTGCATTGCTAGTAATTACTTTCTTTAACGAGGTATTTTTCCATAAAAAAATCCCTTCTTCATTGTTAGGATTGTGGACATGAAAATTTTTGTATAAGAAGGTGTATAAAACACATGGAATCTAAGAATGAACTACAACAAAAACCTCCTATTTTAATTAAGCTACATAAAGATTTTGTTGATTTTTCTTATCAAGAAAAAAATTTTATTATAATGCTTGCCATTTTTTTCTTTATAGCCGGGGCTACCCACGAAACCCCCCATATAGCAATGTGGGTAGGTTTCTTTTTTGCTGCCTATTCGGCAATCGCCAACGACAGTATACAAACCATCGGTACCTTTATCGCTTCCAATAAAGATAGACCTTGGTGGCATCTGTGGCTTTTTATGTCGGGAATTTTCGTTGCGACCATAAGCTATAGCTGGTGGGCATATAGTGGCGACGTAAGCTACCAACGTCTTGCTGCCAAGGGATTGGAGAAGGCTCCAACTTCTTTTACCTTCCTACAAATTGCTGCCCCTATTTTTCTAATGATTTTAACTCGCTTAAGCATACCTGTTTCTACTACTTTTTTGCTTCTTAGCTGTTTTGCCCAATCAGGGGACACATTGCAAAAAATGCTAATGAAAAGCTTTTTAGGATATATGATCGCTTTTAGTATAGCCCTCCTTTTCTGGTATTTTTTGGGGAAATGGATGAAAACAAAATTCAAAGAAAGGGCTCATCCTGGATGGCGAATAGGACAGTGGGTAGCAAGTGCAATACTTTGGGCGGTCTGGCTGATGCAAGATGCTGCGAATATAGCAGTATATCTACCACGTACTCTCAATTTTACTGAGTTTGCAGTTTTTATCGTTACTATTTTTTTGGGTTTAGGTATACTTTTTCGTATGGGAGGAGAGCACATCCAGCAAGTAGTGGATGAAAAAACTGATGTTGTAGATGTTCGCGCAGCAACAGTAATTGATATTATCTATGCCTTAATTCTTTATGTTTTCAAAGAAGTAAGCCAAATGCCAATGAGTACCACCTGGGTATTTATCGGACTTCTTGCCGGACGCGAACTTGCTATTACGCTTGCCAAAATAGGAATATACCGCACTCCTAGAGAAACCTTAGCTATTATCAGCAAAGATATTTCAAAAGTTTTTCTGGGATTGCTTATCTCACTACTCCTTGCTATCAGTGTAAATCCAGCTATTCGCAAAGCCATCTTCGGTTAGAAGCAAAAATTATTTGGGAAGCGACTGAAACACACTGACCAGAGAATGGATAAAAAATCTCTAGCAAAATTTTTATTGGGCTCAATGACCATAACTTGGAGTCTATAAATAATCATCAAATCTATATATTTTTTTGCAACAGAGCCCTAGTTAGAAGCATCCCAAATTCGTATAGTTTGTCGAGTTTCGCCACTGAGGCTGATAATTTTATCTCCCTGTTTGTTGAAAGAACATTCTTGAATGAAGTTATCCTTAAAAGAGAACAAAGGTCTTTCACTTTTTTCTAAACCTTCGGCATCCCAAATAAAAATGTTTTGTTTTTCCATCGGAGCTAAAAGTACAGTGGCGGATAGAGAAGTTCTCTTGTTTTTCTTTTTTATGAAATTTCACTATCAATTCGGCGAGAGTATATTCCCTTAGTTTTCTCCTACTCTTTACATCTAATACAATGAGTCCTTTTCCCGCTACACAGAACCAGTCTTTTTCTTCCCTGGTATAACTTGCTCCACAGTTGATGCTAAAAGCCTCCTTTCTTGGACCAAACCTCTTGTCCACTAGAAGCATCCCATATTTTCAGAAGATGATCTTTTCCCCCACTTACTATCTCAGTTTCCTCAGGGCTAAAGTGAAGAGCCGTAACCAGGGCTTGGTGTCCAAATAAAGATAGCTCCTCTTGGAAATTCAAGCTACTAAGAAGTTGTATTCCCCCAAGCTCAGTAGAAATAACCGCTTGTTGTCCATTGGAATTAAATTGCACAAAATCAGAAGATGAATCTAGGTGGAAAATTTTTAAAGTTTTGTTGTTTTCACGGCTTGCACTATCCCAAATCTTAATACTACTGTCCATTCCTCCTGAAAAGATTTCTGATCCGCTAGGAGAAAAAAAACTTTTTTTTACGGCACCGCCATGTCCAGAAAGAAAGGTCAACTGCCCTGTGACTAAGTCACAAATGCTAATAGCCCCATCTTTCCCACTTGTGGTAACTGTTTTTCCATCCGGACTAAAAGAGCAAGAGTTAATGGGCGACTTATGAAGGAACTGAAATATTTTGCGGCCCGATGGTATATCCCAAATGATGAGCAAACCATCTTCTCCCGCAGAGGCAAGAAAACGATTGTTAGGACTGAAAGAACAATCCCAAATAGGGCCTTTGTGTCCAGAAAAAACCCGCCGTTCTTTGTTTTTCTGACCTTGTTTTATACTCGGACTAGCTAAATTCCAAACATAGAGTTTGCTGTCTTGATAGGCTCCTACAACTATTTTATCATTGGAACTAAGTGCGCAAGAGATGCAGTTGTTTTCAAAATAAACACGAAGATGGTCGATCTAGCGATTTGGAAGCTGTAGGTCAAATCCCTGGACGAGATAAGGAGTTTTACTTGTAGAGGCAGGGCATTGGGATGGTAAGTTCGGACAAATTTTTTTCGATATATTTTTTGCAACAGAGCCGCTTTTACTAGAGATATAACAAAAAAAAAGACAACCGTATACGAACGATTGTCTTCTTAAAATTTGTTGGTGCGAAGGGGGGGACTCGAACCCCCATGCCTTGCGGCACTAGATCCTAAATCTAGCGTGTCTGCCAATTTCACCACCCTCGCATGGATCTGTATCAATGGAAATAGTGTATAAAATTTAATAGATTTGTCAAGAAAAAATTTGACAATGTTTAGAAAGAAATTTTCCCTGGTAAGAGAGACAAAAATTTAGTATCTTATCTAGGTAAGGTACGGTAGCTTGGATAAATTTTAAATTAGCAAGTGTCTAAAAGGACTGGCGGGGTACATGTTGGGCAAACAAGAGTTTCAATCTCTATCAGAAATCCATAACATTTCTTTAGAAGAATTGAAAATAGTGATCCTAGATTCAGGGCAACGAATTGGCCCTTCCCAAAGATATGAGATTCTTTCTCTTTTGGGAACAGACATAATGGGAGCGGTCTACTTAATTCGTGACTTAGAACAGTTTGGGCGTTTATACACATTAAAAATGCTTGTTCCTCAACTTTTTCAAAGTGCAGAGTGCCAAAAACAACTCTTAGGTTGTATTCAAGCAATCCAAGAAACTTCTTCTTCTCATATAGTAAAAATTTATCATTTTTACCAAAAAAAACCATTTTACTACTACATAATGGAGTATCCACAAGGACTTTATTTAAGAGAATGGTTGTCTAGGCGGGAACAAAAACAAGAAAAGATTTCTCTTCCAGAAGCTCTTTTGATCATGGAACAAGCTTGTCAAGCCTTGGCTCACTTTCAAGCTCTTTCTGTTCCCTATCTCCTCAATTCCCAAAACATACTATTGCAAAAATCATTAAAGAATACCGACAAGATCACAGTTAAATTGAATGGATTTTCCCTAGAAAATATCCCTCTTTCATTATCATCTCGGGCCTCTCGAGTAATGAAGACCGATATATACATGGCTCCTGAAAAGCGTCAGAATCCTGCTTATCGAGATACGCGCGGAGACGTTTTCTCTCTTGGAATTATCCTGTATGAGCTATTAACCTTAAGCCCCCCAAAAATATTACCAAACAAGCTTTTAGCTCTCCACAAGATTGATCCCCACTTAGATCAAATTTTGGCTATGGCTTTACACCGCGATCCTCGACAAAGATACACAAATACAACGCAAATGCTGGCGGACTTAAGTAGTTTACTTCAGTATGATCAAGGTTTTACTTTACAAAATAAGGAACTTCCTCCAGAGGTCGATCAAGAAATTCAGGCACCAAGCAAAAAATCCTCTACAAAAAAGAGCTCTGTCGATCACATACTTCAGGAAGGCGATAATTTGATCGACCAAGAATGTTACGCTCAAGCGATCGCCAAATGGAGAGAAGCACTAGGAACTTCTTCTAGAGACAAAGAAATCCGCGATAGAATAATGCAAGTAGTTGACTGGGTAGGAGAAAAAGCCCAAGAAATCCAAGATGAAAATTGTTTTGCTGCTCAGAATCTTTTAAAAGAAGTAATTGAGCATACCGAAGATCCCTGGATTCAAGAAATGTGGAAGCAAGTCGGAGAGCAAATAGAAGAAAGAGAAAACCATCTTAAAGTCTACTTAGAAGAGGTCGAGAAACATCTAGAGAAGAAGCAATTTGAAGCTGCTATCCGAGTTTGTCAATCGGCCCTAGGTTTAGTTCCTCAAAAAGATTCCCTTTTAGAGAAAAAAATTAAGCAAACGAGTGATTTTTTCCATAAAGTCCAAGGAGACGAAGAAGAGCTTCAGAAACTAATCTTCACAGCTCGAACCTTAGAGCAGCGAGAAGATTACTCAGGGGCTCTCAAAGCCTTAGAAAGAATTCGGCAAAAAAAAGATGGCTGGCTTTGTCCAGTTAATGACCCCGGTCCAGATTTAGAAAGACTATCTAAACTAGTCGCCTCAGAAAAACGTTCGCAAAAAGCCCAAGAAATTTTACAAGAGATAGATTCCCTTATCAAAGCAAAAAATTGGGAGAAATGTACCCAACGACTATCCGAACCCATACTCAAAGCTCAACTTCTTCCCTCCACTCAAGAAAATTTAAAAATCATTCGTGAAAAAGTAAAAGCGGGACATAAAAAAAGCAAAAAATCCTGGTTCAAATTTTTTACTTTGATTGTTTTCCTTGCTACATAGAGAATATAAAGAATATAGAAAATATAAAGAATAGAACTTCAAAGGGAAGAACCAAAAGTTCTTGAACTTTTTTAGTTTCTCCCCAAATACTTCCTACTCAAAACTGACGCCAATAGGAGTTTTTCATGAAGAATGGATTGTTTTTTTTAGCTCTGGGAGCTTTGGGAATGTGGTTTTTTAATAATTATGACTTTTCTTCTACTCCCTCAGAAACACCTTCCCCTGAAAAAAAAATAACTAGCGCCAAAGAAACTGAAGATGCCCAAGAAAATACATTAGTGCCTGTTGCTGAGCGCAGAATAAAAGGCGAGCTCCTAGATAACGATGATGCCACTGATGGAATCCATCTATACAAGCAAGGAAGTTTTAACAAAGCACTTACAAAACTCAAAAAAGAGCTCACTGAAGAAAAGTATAAAACCACTAGAGATCGCAGCCTAGCCTACATCGCCAAAAGTTATGAATATCTAAAGAATACCCCCGAAGCTAAAAAGGTTTGGCAAAAACTCATCCAGGAACACTCTCAAAGTCGCTATGTCGGAGATGCCGCCTATTTTTGGGCCAAATACAAAGAAAACGAAGGCTTAAAAAGTTCTTCTTTGAAATTTATGAAAAAAGCGGCCGAATATCCAGAGAGCATAGGAGGCTGCCAAGCAGCTTTGGAAATGGGGCAATACTACGAAGATAAAGGAGAGAATCACGCACTTGATACCTGGCGAATGTACTCGAAGGTAATTCGCACCACCAAAAATCCAGAAGTACTAAAAAGTACCCTACAAATATTAAACGCAATCACTGACAAACTCGTTTTTTCTCGTAAAACTATCCCTAACAGCGTTTTTTATCAAGTTCAATCTGGCGACAATCTCACAAGAATCGCTCGTAAATACGATAGCTCCATTGGCTTTATCCAAGAAATCAATCAACTCAAAAATCCTCAGTCCATTCGCATCAACCAACAACTCAAAATCATTCCGGGAACCCTACGAGTTGAAGTTAGAAAAAAACATTTCTTTCTAGGTATTTACTTAGAAGACGATCTTTTCATCCGAGGATTTTATGTCGGATTAGGACGAGATGACCGAACTCCCGAAGAAGTCTTTGAAATCGCAACAAAAAAAGAAAAACCAGATTGGTTTAAAGAGACCGATACAGGTACTATCCGCATCCCCCACGGAGATCCTCGCAACGTTTTAGGTTCTCACTGGTTAGGATTCAATAGCAAACCAGGAATTTCTGGTTTCGGAATTCACGGAACCGTCGATCCATCGAGCATTGGAAAAAATATGAGCGATGGCTGCATTCGTTTACAAGCAGAAAACCTATCCCTGCTCTTTCGTCTTATTCCTAGAGGAACAAAGGTGGCTATTCGTAAATGGTAGAGTTTATTTTCCATCTCTAATCGAGATCCACAAAATAGATCTCGATTAGAAAAAATTATTTTACCAACCAAATTCACCGAGCGAAAAATGAAAATCAAACACTTTAAACTCTCTCGTCGTACCCTTCCCCTCAAGAAAGTTTTCCGCACGGCCTTACGCGAAGCCACCAGTCTATCTGAAGTTGTTATATCCATCACAATGGACAATGGAATTGTCGGAGTGGGCTCGGCTTGTGCTAGCGAAAAAATCACAGGCGAAACTCTCGCCTCTATCGAATCTGCTATCGAAGAAAACATTGCCCCTCAACTAACAGGAATGGATTTGCAATATTGGGAAAGAGTAATGGAAGCTCTCCAAGGTTCTCTTAAAAACAACTGCGGAGCCAAGGCAGGAGTAGACATAGCCTTATACGATGCACTAGCCCAAAGTAGAAAGCTCCCTCTCTGGAAGCTTCTCGGAGGATATCGCTCTCAACTCGAAACGAATTTAACTCTAAGCTTAGATAGTCCCGAAAAAATGTACGAAGAAGCTCAGAAAGCGGTTGAAGAAGGCTTTCTTGCCCTAAAAATTAAAGTAGGGGCAGATCTTCGAGCAAGCGTCCAGCTAGTCGAAAAAATCCGCAACAACCTAGGAGAAAATATCCAAATCCGACTAGACGCCAATCAAGCCTGGACAGCCCAAGAAGCTATAACCGTTATCGAAGAACTTAAGCCCTACCAAATCGAACTAGTCGAGCAACCTGTTTCTGCTCATAATTGGGAAGGACTCAAGTGGATTCGCGAAAGAGTACAAACTCTGATTATGGCAGACGAATCTGTCTTTTCTCTAGAAGATGCCCACCGTTTAGTATCCCACCAAGCCGCCGATATCCTAAATATCAAACTCATGAAATGCGGAGGAATCCACCAAGCTCTCAAAATCAATCATGTTGCAGAAGCTGCCGGAATTGAATGCATGGTAGGCTCTATGATGGAAGGCCCCATCTCTAGTTACGCTGCTGCCTGTTTAGCTGCTGCCCAGAAAAACGTCACTCGAGTAGACTTAGATAGTGTTCTCTTCCTAAAACCCACAGAACCCTTAGTTGGGTTTCGCTACGAAGGACGCCATATTTATTTGGACGAGTAGTTTTTTTGCGGAAAGATGCGATCAACTCTCTTTACTTGAATGTTCCTGAAAAAGCACTAAGAAGCCCTCCCAAAACAACAGAGGCAACCGCAGCAACGGCACTAGCAATGGCCCCAAGAGCAATGATGATAGCAATAAGAAATCCTAAAATACCACCTGAAGTGCCAAATAAGAAAAGTCGCCGAAACCAATTTTTTTTCTTCACTTCTTGAGTGGGCTCTGGAGGGACTTCCCCTTGCTCTTTTAACTCTTCCACACTCTTGAAAACTAAATTCTCAAGAGTCTCTAACGCCTCTTGATTCGTTTTTCCTGTTGCTTTCAGAGAGGGAAATTCTGTCACCCGAGCGACAAACGCTTCTTCTTTTTCCAACCAAGTCACTTTGTAGTGGTATTTTTTGTGCTCTTCCATCTTCACTCCTTAACAGGTACAAATATTATTTTTTGGCCTATCGATGACCTGGGGTGCCGTTCGCCTTTGGCTCACTTTCCCCTGGGCTACTCATATTTTTCTCCCTTAGATATTCTAGCCTCTTATCCCAGAGTTTTGCAAATTTTTTCTGGACAAAGAGTAAAAACCAAAAAAGGCGTAGTATGTATTACCTGACAGCAATCACACTACGCCTTTTTGCGATTCTCTTAGAGAATTTGATTTTCTATATATATTTGCCAAAGAATAGTTTTAATTTTCGGGATGAATCTATTTAATTTCAAAGCTAATTTAATTAGCTCTATTTGCAAAGTTAAAATTAGTTTTCTTTCAAAACACGCTCTGCTATTTCGTTAAAATATTCGCCACTCCAGGGTCCAAAAAAATTCATAGTGCGGGTTTCATAGTGGGGAGTATCATAGCGATTTCGGGTAACTAAATAACCGATGTAATCTCCATTGAAACTGGTAATCACAGGAATATAAGGAGAATCTGTCTTTTCTAATACTGCGGCCAACTCCCCGGAATAATCACAAGGCATGGCAAAAAATACAAATTTATCTAAGCGTAGTACCTGAATATAGCTTTGCCGATTATGCACAGCCGACATAATAAACGGAGAAAGGCGTAAATATTTTCCTAGTGAATAGTTTTGGGAGGGTAAATCGACTGTAATGATTCCTGTGGCCAAAGCAATTTTGCTCCGAGAAATTTGCTCACTATTTTTGATGGCTTCAGTGACAACCTTTTCGATATTGTTGGCAACATTTTCTGCCCGAACAAAGTATTTCCCCTCACCTTTCGCTTTCATCGAGCCAACGGCTCCTGCCAAAAAAAAGCATTTGCAATTATGTTTTTCTTGTACTTTGCTTTGGAGAATTCCCGGATAATCTCCACAAATTTTGTGATTACGCCGCCCGATACAAGTGGCATGGGCCGAAGCGACAACAAGATTGGCTAAAATTTCTTTATTTTCTCGGTACACCGTCGAAACAAATATTGTGTCATAAGGCTTAGAGTTTTTGTCGATGCGGTTTTGAATGAAGGGATGATTTTGCTGAACATCCTTAATTCTCTGGTTAGCGATCAAAACGGGCTCTAAACTTTCTCTACTTTTTTTAATCGCCTCGGCAAATAAACCAGCCATGCGCTCAGTAATGGCAGGGCTGTATTTCCCTAAAACGAGCTGATAGACACCCGACTCGTAGCCTCCTGGCCCAGAGTGATTGTGGGAAGCTGTGAAGTAGACCTCGCTGGCAGATAAATTTGCTTTTTCGAGAATTTTTCCTCGCAGTTGCGGAGTCATTAAGAGAATGTCTGCGGCAACTAAGGTAACTGTCTCTCTGCCATTAGAAAAAGTAATCGCTTTGGCATAAACCGAAGAAGCAATACCATCACTTTCCATCGGGCTGCGCGCTCCATAGCCTGCCATGGGTTCTCCGACCGGGGGAGTTATTTCTATCGTAGAGACGCTTGCCAAAAGCATTGCCGACTCTGAGTCCAAGGTGAATTTTGCTAATCTTTGAAAAGTTGCTTTAGCATACCAAGAATCTTTATAATGCGACCGATTAGAAGGCCACGGGCCAATAAAAATCACAAAGAAGACAACGAACGCTGATAGTACTTGTACCCAACGTCGTTTGTATAGAGGTTTCTTGTGATTAGACATAGTTTTTACCTCAAAAATTTTCTACCTCTTTATTGAAATCATTCATCAAAAAGCAAATTTAGTTATTTTCTTTGCGATCAGGAATAGCTAGAGCATAATAATAAAGCCAAGCCATAACAATATACATCATACCAGCAGACCACAAAATGTCAGAAGCAAAATGTTTTCCTTGGACAATCCTGCCCATACCAATGATTGTCCCAAGAATAATAGATAAAAATAAAGCGGTATAAGCCCATTTTTTTCGTTTACGATACAACAAAAAAAACGCAAAACCAAAAAAATACCCAGTAGCCGCATGCCCCGAAGGAAAAGATTTTCCTGATTCACCTAAATGCCAAAGGGTAACAAACTCATTTTTACCACCAAAATTTTTCACATCATTTGGCCGAGGCCGATTATAATACGGTTTAAAAATAACATTTACCACAAGAAGACAACCAATAACAAAAGAGCAAGCCACAAAAATAAAATGCCAGCGGTAGGGAACTAAGCGTTTTACAAAGAAACTGAGAATCGAGGCTAAAGAAAAGACAATGAGCGAAATGACCCCTAGTACGGGAGTTACTTCATATAACGTTACCCAGGGTTCACTATTCTTCAGAGGCCACTCTCCCTCATCGTAAAAAATCTGAGAAATCTCAATATCGAGGTTAGAAACCCAGAATGGAATAGATAAAATCACAAAAAATAAAATTAGGGCTACAAATTTAAAATGTAGTTTCCACTTCTCCATCACTATTCCTTAATTAAAACAATTCGAAGAGAAAATATTCTCAAGCTCGTTTTCATGAGGCTCCTAGACAAATTTTAAGGCAGAACTCTTTTCTAGTCACTAAAGATAAAAAAACCGTATCCTCCAGGATCGCGAATGATTATATTATCGACGATTCCTTCTTTATTGAAGTGAGTTATTTCCTCGGTAATAGGAATTTTTGTTTGGCGAATTTTTTCAATGATAGTCTTATTGTCTTTACCATTGAAGTAGGTCATCGAAGGATTAAAGAATAGGTGAGGGCAGCATAGCGGCTTCATTAAACTAATCCCCATCCCATCTTCTATAGCAAGAGTTATCCAACCTTGCTCAATATTTCCCATTGTTTTGGTAAAGCCAAAAATTTGCCAAAAATGAACACTGCGTTCAATATCTGTAGTTTCTAGACTTAGCCCTTGAAAATTTCCGGTTATTCCAAAGGATTTCTCTTGCGGTTGATCATTAATCGGAGAGTCACCTTCGACCAAGTAAACCCATGTACCACTGGGAGAACTAAGAATATAAGTATTCTCAAAATGAGTAACATGAGTGAGTTTTTCTAGCTGCATAACTTCCTTTGCCCACGAGCTTTTGAACAACTTTAGGCCTGCTCTGGCAAAACGATCTGGATTAATCTCAATAAACGCTTTACCATCGCTCACTAATGTTGGGCTATTCTCTGATAAAACTTTGAAGTCTAGTTTCTTGTAGAACTCAATACTGTTGTGCAAATTATTAGTAGGGGTCTGTATAATACTTTTCATAGCATTCCTTTATAGCTGTTTTTTTGTTTATATTTCAAATAGTAATTAAACCGTATTTTGTCTTAGATTATTATTTTTCTCAAGTTTAATTTTTAAATTTTTGATACAGGACTTTTGAGTTTTCTCATAACTCATTTCCCAGCCCATATTTTGGTTCTGTTGCAAAATTTGTCCAGGAGGGTAAATTTTGCGATAGAATCTTCTTTTTAGCTTATTATCTTAATCCCAAGAAGATAAATCGAGCATAAACCAAAAAAGGCGTAGTATGAATTACCTGATTGTAATCACACTACGCCTTTTTGCGATTCTCTGAGAGAATTTGATTTTCTATATATACTTGCCAAAGAGTGGTTTTCTTTTTTTGTGATGAATCGATTTATTTCGAAGCTAATTTAGTGAGCTTCATTTCGCAAAGTTATTGCTTTCTTTCATCTTCAACAGTGTACCGTATAAAAACAGTAAGTTCAAGATATTTTTTATATTTTTTTCAGAAACCATGTAAAGCATTTTATGGGAAGAGTTTATGTTTCTATTTTTTTTCAATGATAAAGAGAGTAAAATAATTATGTCTAAAGAATAGGGTTTTTGATCCTCACTCTTTGTCTTTTCATTACAAAAAAGAAGTCGACTATAATATAATCTAGCAACGATCTACCCTGTTTATTAGTTGTAAAGTAAGATCAGCGCATGGAGCAAACTGAAATATAGAAGAGGCTAGGCATGCAAATAAATGAAACACAAGATGAAGTAGAAAATGTAATAGAGGTGCTTAAGAGTAAACTATCCAATCCTCCTCGAAAGCAAACGCGTCGTAGTCCTTTTGATATTGCTCGGTCTGAAGTTGATCGGATTAGAAAAAACTTCCAACGCAAAATTAATACCTCTTGGCATCCGATTAATTCACAAAAGGGCATCGAGGCAAAACTAGATGCCCTTGTTCAAGAAGCACTATCAGAAATAGATAGCATAGAACAAAACCAAAGCAGATAACCTACAAGACAGCTATATAACCCAAAAAAACAAGGATAGAATAAATGACAACGTCGCAATCCAAGAGAATAAAAGAATTTCAAGAACTTCATCGTTCGGGCTGTTTTGTCATGGCAAATCCTTGGGATCGAGGAACCGCTATATTTTTACAGAATGCTGGATTTAAAGCGCTTGCAACAACTTCGGCAGGAGTTTCTTTTGCTATGGGGCTACCCGACGAAATAGGGCTACTTTCTCTTCCGACAACTTTAGAAAACATAAAATCAATTGTCGATGCAACATCTTTACCTGTCAACGCAGATTTTCAAGATGGCTATACGGATAACTTAGAAGAATTATCATCCAATATAGAAAAATGCATTCAGACAGGCATCGCAGGCTTTTCTATAGAAGACGCCACTGGTAAAAAAGATAATCCTCTATCTTTAAAAAGTCTGGCCATTGAAAAAATTCGCGTTGCCAGATCAACTATCGATAAATCTGGTTTGCCCGTAGTTCTTACGGCCCGATGTGAAGCATGGCTAGTAGGAGACAAAACTCCACTAAAAACAGTTTTGGAGAGGCTTGTCGCCTATGCTGAAGCAGGAGCAGATTGTCTTTACGCACCCGGAGTAAAAGACGAGCTGGAAATAGAACAAATTGTAAAAGCAGTAGCTCCCAAACCAGTAAATGTCTTAGTCTCTTCCTTTCCTCCTGACTTATCAATCTCTCGTTTAGCAGATTTAGGAGTGCGACGAATCTCCGTAGGCTCTGCCTTGGCCCGCACAGCATGGGGTGCTTTTATGAAAGCATCCCAGGATATCCTTAAGACAGGGTCTTTTCGGGAGTTTGTCCATGCCGCCTCATTTTCTGAAATTAACAACAATTTTATTGAAAAAGCTTAGAAACCAAAAAAGGCGTAGTATGAATTACCTGATTGTAATCACACTACGCCTTTTTGCGATTCTCTGAGAGAATTTGATTTTCTATATATATTTGCCAAAGAATGGTTTTCTTTTTTCGCAATGAAGCGATCTAATTTAAAGCTAATAGTAGCTAGCTTTATTTTGCAAAGTTATTGCTTTCTTTCATCTCCAGAATTATACCGTACAAAAACAGTACTATCAAGTAATTTTTACATTTTTTTTATAAAAACTATGTAAAGTATTTTATAAAAGCAACTTATATTTCTATTTTTTTTTAGTAAGACTCCATCAATCCATCACAGAAAAAACTAAAATATTACGACCGGCTGTGTCTACATGCAAATTATTATGCATATACGACCAATTTCTTAGGTTCTTTAGTTGTTCACTAAACTCGCTGCTGTCTTTTCCTTCCATGACAAAATTATCGACTTTCTTTTTTCCCCTGTCCTTACTAATGCTCAATCTCGCAGTATAAGAATTCTCTCCTACCTCTCCATAAAGTTCATAAACAATACTGTTTGAGCTTTCGTCGTATTTGTAGTCGGCTTTGCATTTTAGTGTAATCGTCAATTCACTAATGCTCTTCAGTCCTTTGTATTGTTCTTTAGGATCTCTATAAGCCACCACGCTAAATTCATCTTCGTGCTGTTGCATTCCCAAAAGTTGCCATTTTTTTTCTTTGAGTGAGGTTATGTAGGGAAAATCGCAGGGGATGTATTTGAGGGAATTTTTTCCATCGCTTAGAGTGAGAATATCATTTTCTAAAGTTGCCTTTGTAGAAGCGAGCAATGTCTTCTGAATAAAAAGCTCGTCCTGATACTCTTGTTCACCTCCCGCCATAGATGTCCACATAACCTCGGAAAAAGTAACAGTTCCATCATCTGAGAAAAGAGCCTTTCCTCCAAAACCATTTATAGGAAAAGATCCCCCAATTTTTCCTCCCTTGTACAGAGTAAAAGTACTTCCTGAGGAAAGTTTTTTTGTTTCTCCGTTTGCCACAACTTCCGATAAAGACCAATAAGGTTGAGACATCACTTTTTTACTCAATTGACTATCTTGGCAACCTATAACAAGCAAAAGAAAACAGCTAATGATAATTTTATTCCATAACGACATAACTCGATTCTCCTATAAAAAGTTTTATTTTCTAGTTTAGAAGACAAACCACAAAATAAGTTCCCACTTTTTTTACTACTTCCAATTTGAACCGTCAAAATCAATCCAATAAAGCCAAACGGTAGCAAGCCGCTTCTCGGCTATTGCGAACAAGCAAATAAGGTCCAGCTAAAGCGGGGCTATTCCAAGTTTTATGAGGCAAGGCGGTAAAACGTCCGAGCTCTTCAAGTTTCTCAGGGTTTACTCGAATGAGAGCTACTTCTCCGGACTCTGCTTGGATTAAAATAAGGTCGTTAATGAGTATGATTTGTCCGTGCCCGTAGCGCTTTTTCTTCCATTTTTTCTTGCCTGTTTTTTTCTCTAAGCAAATGAAAATTCCTTCGTCTAAGCCATAAATGTAATCTCCGTAGGGAACAACGTTCGTAAATTTGGCTTTGAGATAGCGGCTTTTCCAGAGCATTTTGAAGGAGAACTCGTTGTTTTCATAGTTCATTTGAAAGAGCTGACTTCCGACTCCATAGCCGGAGGAAACAAAAAGCTGATTGTTTTCTAAAACGAGTGGTTGAGAGATGTTGGGAGTTTCTTTTGTCCAAGGAATTTCCCAGAGCACTTTTCCGTCTTTCGGAGAATGGGAAACAACTCCTGAGTTATTGAAAATAATAACTTGGGGCACTCCGTGAATTTGGGTATAAAAAGGAGAGCTATAGCCCGCTTTATTGTCTCCTCCTCCCCAAAGGAAGGTTCCCTCTGTTTTATCATAAGCAACCAGAGAACGAGAATCCTTTCCTCCGACACTGACAATGACCATATTGTCTAAAACGAGAGGAGAGCAGCTTATTCCCCACTTGGTTACCTCGGCTTGGTTTTCCTTGATGACATCGAGGCCCCAAACTTGCTTTCCTGTTTTTAACTCCAAGCAATTGACAACTCCCGTTGCTCCCATGGTGTAGACAAAACCATTTTCGATGGTAGGAGTCGAGCGCGGGCCATTTCCTCCCACTGCGGAAGAAAAACGGACTTCGTCTTTGTGTTCCCAAAGAAGCTCTCCTGTTTCGAGGTGATAGCAGGTAACTTTTTCCCAGTTGCCTTCTTGTTCTTGAGTCACAGCTAATTTTTCTTGGATAGCAAAAGCAGACCAACCTTCCCCCATAGGGCGTTGCCAAACCAATTGAGGAGGATTCTTTTTCCAATCAGGATCTAGTTGAAAATCCGTTAAAATTAAATTGCGCTTATCGCCTAGAAATTGCCGATATGAGTAATTAGGAAGACTTTCTTTTTGCTCTACTTCTACAGTTTTAACAACTTCTGCTGTGCTAGGGATTTTTGGAGTCACTTTTGAGATATTAGGATCTCCCCAGCGCCACTCTAGAACAGGCACTAAGTCTCCTGTCACTCCGGTAAAGCGAAATAGAGTCATCAGCAAAACAACCAAAAATAAAACAAGGGTAATTCCCTCAAGTCGCCTGCGAAAGGATAGGCGCGAGAAAAGGCCAAACCAAAGAAAGAGGAGAAAAAAAGAACTTCCTGAAACAATAATGGTTCCTTGGACACTGTTCTCCCGAGAGAAAAAACCTGACCAAAGAACTATCCAAGCGAGAATATTAATTCCAACAATAAGAAAACAGGGCCAATAGCGAGGGGGTAATTTTTCGGAAGACTTGTCCAACATCAAAAACTCCTATCATAAAATTTATTTCTGAAACAAATTTTATTATAACAGAAGTTAGGAAGACGTACTAAGATCAAAGAAGAAATCATTATTTCATTGCAAGAAAATACCTTTTCCAGTAAGCTATGGGCCTGCCAAAATTTCGTCAAAACTTATCATTCCTAGGAACGGAAAGGATCACCAGATGTCAACTGTTAAACCAGAAGACCTTCCCGAAAGTGTGCGCTATATATCTCTTGATGGAAGAGATATCTATTTAGTGGGAACCGCTCATATCTCCAAGCAAAGTGTAGAAGATGTTCGCACTACTATTGAGTTAGTTAAACCAGAAACTATTTGTGTTGAGCTCTGTGAACCTCGCTATAATGCCATGAAGAATCAAGATGAGTGGAAAAAGATGGATATCTTTAAAGTCATCAAGGAGGGAAAAGCCACTTTTTTGCTCGCTCAGTTGATTATGTCTTCTTTTTATAAGCGCATTGGTGACCAGCTAGGTGTCAAACCGGGTGCTGAAATGGCTGAGGGAATTCGATTAGCGGAAGAAACCGGAGCAAATTTGGTTCTAGCCGATCGAGATGTACAGATTACTTTAAAACGTACTTGGGGCCATCTCAATTTTTGGAATAAAATAAAGATGATGACCCAAATAATGGCGAGCCTTTTTGTTTCGGAAGAAATCGACGAAGAAATGATCGATGAAATGAAGAAGCAAGATCAAATTGGGGATGTATTAGAGACTTTCGCTAAAGCTTTTCCTTCTGTCAAAGCAACTCTTATTGATGAGAGAGATATCTACTTAGCTCAAAAAATTAAAGATTGCCAAGGACAAACTGTAGTTGCAGCAGTAGGGGCAGGGCATGTTCCGGGCATGGTAGAGCAAATCAAAGAAAATCACACTCTCGAAGAGATCGAAAAAATCCCCGAGCCCTCTCTTTGGCCTAAACTCCTCAAGTGGGGAATCCCTCTTGTTATCGTTGCAATCGTCGTTTATGGCTTTTTCCATTCCGGAGCCCAACATTCGCTTGAAAACATTGGCATTTGGATTTTAGTCAATGGAATTCTCTCTGCTTTAGGCGCAGCAATTGCTTTAGGTCACCCCATCACTGTAATATCGGCCTTTCTTGCCGCTCCGATTACTAGTCTAAATCCGATGGTCGCTGCAGGCTGGGTTTCTGGTTTAGTGCAAGCTTGGGTAAAAAAACCTCGGGTAGAAGATTTTGAAGAATTGCCCAAAGCCATTGCCTCTATCAAAGGATTTTGGACAAATCCAGTGAGCCGAGTTCTTTTAGTAGTGGCTCTCTCAAATGTGGGAAGTTCTTTGGGGACTTTTATTTCGGGTGGATGGATCGCGGCTCGTTCTTTATCTTAGGATAATTAATTGGTAGGGAGAACTGTAATATATGCTGTAAAGTTTTGTTTTTATCAAATATTATGGACAACCACGAGGGCCTTTGCAGGCGGCCCTCGTAGTTGTCCCTACTCCACCATAATAACAAGCAAAGTACGGTCATCACTAGGAGCGGACATTTGGCAAAAGCTCTTAACGCTTCCGAGGATCGCGTTTTGAATTTCTTTAGCGGAATTCCAAGTTTTTTTCGAAGAAAGAAGTTGCTCAAAACGAACAAATCCATACCTCTCTCTTCTGTCGTTACTTGCTTCAATAATTCCATCGGAATAAAGAACAACTATATCTCCTGGAGAAAGCTGCCAAGAGTAAGATTCGTAACGATGCCCCTCAAAAACCCCCAGAGGAAATTCTCCTTCTTCGATAAACTGCCATTTATCCTCTTGCTGAGAGTAGTGATAGGGAGAAGGGTGTCCAGCATTAGAGAAAATCCATTGTCGCGAAGCGGGATCGTATATACTAAAAAAGAAAGTCATGATAAGACGTTTCTTTACCGCTCCATAGACAACTCGATTCATCGAACTCATAACATCTTCTATTTTACTGGAAAAGCCAATTTGAGTAAACAAACAGCTATGGGCCATTGAAACCATCATCCCCGCCTCTAAGCCATGTCCACTAACATCTCCAATCGCAATAGCATAGCACTCTCCTAGAGGGAAAAAATCGTAATAGTCTCCTCCAACTTCATGAGCAGGTACACAAATTCCGCTAATGTCCAAACCTGGTATATCGGGAAGTTCTTGGGGAAGAGTCGCACTGTGCATAAGCCGAGCAGAATCCATTTCTTTACGGATTCTCATGGTTTCTGACAGGTTAGGCATATTTTGAAGAGCATCATGAGCTCTGGCATTATCAATAGAAAGAGATACAGTTCCAGCAATTGCAGTTAACACCTCAAGATCTTCTTCGTTAAAAAAACCACCCTTTTTATTTTTTGCGCTGAGAACTCCTATAACTCGATCTCTTACTTTTAAAGGGGCGTACATTAAGGACTCCGTACTTCCACCTGATTTTTCATCCACTCCTCTAAAATGGTCGGGATCTCGCTGAACATCTCCTACCAGAATAGGTTTTCCAGTTTGCATAACTCGTCCAGCAATTCCTTGGGTGACAGGGAATCGTAAAGTTTGTAATCTCTCGACAACTTCTTGGTCTTCGTCTAAAGTGGTATGGAAAAAGAGTTCATCACTTTCTTCGTCGAGTAAAATAACCGAAGTCCCTTCGCTCTGAATAATCGCTTTCGTTTTACTAACAATGGTCTGTAGCAACTCATCCAAATCGAGAATAGAATGTAAAGACTGGTTGATATTTAAAAGAGTTTGGAGAAGTTGAGGATCTCGGTATCCTTCAATTTTTTGGCGGGTGCTGGTGCGAGGGTCGGAGATGTTTTTTCGCATCCGTAGAATATTTCCAGCCACTTGGGGCTGAAACTCGACTTCATCCATAATACTATTGATAAAATGAGTTCCCAATCCCCCTGGCTTTACATCATTAAGCTGACGACCTTTAATATTCTCGGGATTAACCGGAGTACCTTGGTCAAAAAGCTGAATTTCGATGTAGTCTTTTTCTTCGACGGAAATGAAAATCTTAACTTGCTCATCAATTTTCATTTTATAGGTATGTCGAATAATATTACAAAATGCTTCGTCTACTGCAAGGGTGAGCATGTGGCTATCGTTCTCATTTAACCCTGCCATGCGACCACATTGGTCCACAAATTTACGAACCATCGGACAGAGTTTAGGATTGCTTCTTACTTCTAGTTTGACTATTTCACTGAGCAATTTTCACCTCATCAAACATTATCTCGGCTAGTTAAATAATTCATTAGATTCAAGGTACTGGGAAAAAATCAATAGTTTCCGATTATCTATTTATTTTTCAGCCTCTTCATTGCTTTTATAAATTTGAAAAACATTTCGATCCAGGCGTGCTAGTCGAAAAACTTCCATAATTTTTGAATTGCTAATGACTAAGCGAAAAGAGCCTTTGTACTTTAAGCACTCTTGCATACACTCTATCAATGTAGCCAGACCAGAACTATCGATGTATTCGACATTCTCTAAACTGACAATCAATTTTTTTGGCTTTTGTCGAACTAACTTTTGCAATACCTTACGCAAATCAACGGAGCTAGTCATATCCACATCGCTCATAGGAACGACTTTGACTCCACCATCAATCGGGATATTATGAATCTCCACGAGAACCTCATTTCCAAATAGGGATACGCCCTAAACAAAAAAATCTGATTTTAATTCTCTTATAAACTAACACTTGCCGCTTCGTGACATTGACTGCATTCTTGAAAGCCTTTCTCCTGAACATGTCGACATTGCAGACAAATAGCAAAATTGGAAAACTCCCCCAAAAACTCAACAGTGTAAGGTTTCTTTGAATTACGAAGTTGATCGGGAGTTCCTTCATCGTAGCAAATAGTTCCTACCCAATCATCATTATGCTCCGCAACCGATCGTTTCAATATAATCATTTTGTCGGCAATAGTGAAAGCACTATCTAATTCATGAGTAATCACTACGGAGGAAATATCTAAAACTCGAACTAAGTCTTTTATCAACTGGTCAATTGTGCGGCTAACGATGGGGTCTAGTCCTGCCGAAGGCTCATCATAAAAAATAAGTTTAGGGTCCAAGGCTAAAGCCCTAGCTAAACTCACTCTCTTACGCTCTCCCCCCGACAAAACAGTAGGCATTTTATATTGAAAAATATCAGGATCTAGCTCAACTTGTCGCAACTTGGTTTGAACCATAATGTCAACAATTCGGGAATGAAGCTGGGGCTGATGCTCTAGAATGGGAAAGGCAATGTTATCTCCCACTGTCATAGAGTTAAACAAGGCCCCCGATTGGAAAAGAATGCCAAATTTTTTCTTTACTTCTTCGGTAAAAGGATCTCCTCCAGGAGAGACATCGCTACCTAAAATTTCTACTTTCCCTTTATCTGCTATTTCTTCCCCTATAAGAATGCGAAAGAGAGTACTTTTTCCACATCCCGATTGCCCCATTAAAACGGTAACTTTACCTCTTTCCGCTCGAAAAGAAACATCATTTAAAACCAATTGGCTTTGCTTAGAAACAGTGTTGTAGTAAGCTTTTCTCAGATTTTCAACAGCAATTGCATTGTCTAAAGTTTTCGGGGATTCAATAGTGGACATACGATAAAATCCTTAGGAAACCAGTTTTTTGACTTGGGCGGTTATTTCTATGAACAATTGCTCCAGTCCCAAAGACATCTGGGCAACAGCGTCCTGCATATTGGATTTACAAGGAAGTTCTAACTCTAAAATCCCTGAATCCCAAATGATTTTTTGATCTTCCTGGCCAGTAAAATAAACCTGTAAAGATATTTTAACCTGCCATTGGTCTCCCTTAGATTGGATTTCAAATTCTTTTAATATTCCTTCTAAAACATAATCTACCTGATGGATAGAAGGATAAATAAATGTATGACGAAAGATTTTCTGCCGAATAAAGTAGTCAATCAAAGCCTCACTAACCATATCTTCTGGTAAAGTCCACCAAATATCTTCTCCCGAAAAACTAATGTGGTTTTTATCTAAATTTCGAAAGACTACTTCATTCCGCCTGATCGCAGAAGAACTTGTAAAACGCTCAATGGCAATATTTTTATCCATAGTAGCACTGGAAGAGGGGACTTTTCGAGATCGCTCTATGCTATAGTAAGCAATTTCGATAGAAGAGGAACAGCCCAAAAGAATAAAACACAGTCCACTCCATAAAAAAACGTGCTTCAACATTATTTTCCCTTTACTCCAGCTCCCCATAAAAGAGCATTTGGTCTGGCTTTTAAAATTTGCAAGACATGAGAAAGCTCCTTGAAAGCTGATTTCGCATCTGCATTGGTTTGATAAAGCTCTTTTTGCAAGAAATGGTTAACAGTCTGAATAGTTGTATCAAACCTTTTTGACAACTGATTCAAACGAAGATTAGCGTTTAAAGAGAGTTCTTCGAGGTTCTTCATTAAACCTCCAATTTGCCTTTGATTATCTTCCAAAATGGCATTGAGATTTTTCACTAAAGAAGCAACATCTTTCTCTTCCCCCTGGGAATCAATTACTCTATTTAGTTTATCGAATAAAACAATACCAGAGGCAAAGAGCTTCTCCGAATTTTCCTGAAAACTTGCCACCAGAGCCTGAATTCCAAGCTTTTCCGGTGAGCTAAGCTGATCTAAATTCAAGAGAATTTTCTGAATTTTTTCATTACTCTCTTCCCCAGAAATTCTTTCTACATTGGTTAAAATATCACTCACTTTGCTCGTAAGGCTATTGCCATCACTTTCAAAAAAAGTTTGATTGAGATTATAAGTGATATTATCGAGGTTAGTAATGATATTCTGAATATGCTGTCTATTTTCATCCGAAAGAAATTCGTCCACTTTCGCTTGAAAACCGGTTTTGATTATAGGAATTTCCTCTCCCTCTTTTAGATCAGGGTAGGTTTCGTATCCTCCGTTTAAATCAATATACTGAAGCCCTGTGAATAAATAAGTGACAAGCTGCCCTCGAGTTCCTTCTTGGACTTCTTCTTTGATATTCCCTTTTTTATCATTCGGTGTAATATCCGCAGAAACTTTAACACCTGGATCTGTAATAAGGACATCAATACGAACTTTGTTTCGCTTAAAATCATTTTTGATCGTAAGTACTTTCCCTACCGGAATACCATTAAAACAAACCAAAGAACTGGGAGCTAATCCACGGACAGACTGGTCAATAAAAACGTGATACTGTCTTCCCTCTGCTTCTCCCGATAGAGTTATGTTAAAAAATAGCCAAACCCCTGTGATCAACGCTACAAATATACCAGCAGAGATTTTTTGCCATATCGTTACAGGCCCCATAAACTACCTCACATAGAATGAAACTAGGGTAAAAAGAGAATTTACTGCTATGATAAGTATAATCGAATCGACGACAGCATTTGTAGTGGCTTTCCCTACCCCTTCCGCTCCTCCCGTCACAGAAAATCCTCGGTAGCACCCAACACTGGCGATCAAAATCGCAAAAACAAAACATTTTTTCAACCCAGCCCAAAGATGCGCCATAGAAAGAATTTTAACGGTTTGATTGTAGTAATCAACATAGGATATATCCAAAAGAAAACAACCCACACAAAAGCCCGCGATAATTCCAACTAAATCGCCCAAAAGAACCAGACTAGGTAATCCCACAACTAAGGCAAGCATTTTCGGCATAACAAGTATCTTAATCGGACTAATTCCCATTGCTTTAAGAGCGGTAATTTCTTCTGTTACCGCCATTGTACCAATCTCAGAGGCAATTGCCGAGCCCGTTCTTCCCGCAATAATAATAGAAATCAAAATCGGACCAATTTCTCGAGTTAAAGATATTGCAACCAAATCAGCCACATAAATATTCGCTCCAAATCTCTCTAACTGCTTAGCTGCTTGGAGAGCCAAAATAGCTCCGAGCAGAAAAGCTAGTAGACAAACAATAGGGAGAGCGTCATAGGCAATCCTTTTAAGTTGTCCTAGAACATTTTTGAATTTGGAGCTTTTGCGAAAGGGAAGAGCTGTAGGAATGTAATAACAAGCTTGCAAAAACAAAATGGTTAAGCTGCCTAGGTACACCAAAAAAGAAAGGGCTGGAGAAAATACAGACCTTATAGTACCCAGCATAAAGTTTTTCAATCCCATTGCTTTTTAATATTTCTTTCGTTTTTTAAGATAGCTAAGAACCTGTTTAGAACAGGGCTCTTAATCCAAACCAAGTAAATTTAAACGCTTTAGAATTTCTTTTGGGTTCAAAACTTCGTGAAAAAGATAAATCATAGAGTGAGTTGTTTCTGTTTCTTCGTCCACACTCAGTTTTTTTGAAACGGCCAAAATTAAATTATTTTTAGGATTTTTTTCAAGTAATTGAATTCTTTTTTCTAAAGCAGATTTTCGCCAAAAACCAAATATTTCTAAATAAATCAACTGATTGGTTTGCTGATGTCGAAAAGCATAATCAGGGATGCAAATCTCTTGAGAATCCAGAGTCAAAAAATCACAGTCCGCTTCCAAAGTCCAAGGACTATTTAAGTTTTCAAAACGCTTTTGAAATACTTGCAATTCGGGAGGATAAAACATTCCAGTATCTTGATAATGCGAATAAAGTCCTTGCTTAGCATCAAGCAAAAACCTAACTTGTTGTTTCCGGCGGCCCCAAAGGATTTTTGCTTCCAAAAACCAATTTTGACAAAGAAGCAAGGCTGGCAAAAAAATTGCCATCTGCAAGCCATACTTCTGAGAAGACCGAAAAAGATTCATCGGCCCATCCAGAGTAATTTGAAAACTGTCTCCCAGTTTTTCGATTTTGTACAACAAACGATAAAATTTAATCGCTCGGAACAATTGTCGATAACGACGAGGGTCTTCTTCCCGGATAAAAATCTGCAAAGAGACCGCTTTTAACAGAATAGCTTGAGCTAAAGCTGTATTATACCTTCTCAAAAGAAAAGAGGGAGATATTTCTTGAAAATTTTGTAACTTTTGATTTCCTTTCAAATCGGCAAATAGTACTTTATCCACCTCTTCTGAGGAAATCCCCATTTTCTTTCCCGTTTCTTCTAGTATTTTTTCTCTTTCAAAATTTTTTTGCCTATGCTGCTCAATAGCCAGTAGAAAAGTAACTTTACGAACCTCACAAGGATCTATATCTAAAGGATTTTCAAACTCACAGCGATCTTCTAAAAGCTTAGATAATCCCTTATAGACTAATGTAGAGGAAGTTTTTCCTAAAAAATCTCCTAAACATTCTTTCAACTCATAACGAGTTTTTTCTTGCTGTCCTTTATATAATTCAATTAAACTTTCGCTCACTTGTAGTAAGGATTTGCTTTCCTCTTTAATGTAGTGAGGAATAATTTGATCACCTTTGTACTTGATTCTAACTAAATCTGTGGTTAGCATAATAGCAAAATTTATCCTCTAGGGCACGCCCTAGTAAAAACTCTTGAAATTGGCTCATTAGTTTACTATTTTTAAACGGCATTGACAAATCATATTTATCGAAATATCATTTAAGAAGTCGCCACTAACTCCCTAAACAAGATTAGGGTTTACAAGTACTCTCCAAAAAGAGAAAAAACCAAAAATTGTATTGCTGTTTCCCAGTCTTATGAGATACACTTGAGCTTTTTTAAAACCTTAATAAAAACAATCATTAACCCCAAAATACTACCATGTTTAATAAAATTTTGATCGCCAATCGTGGTGAAATCGCTTGTCGCATAATCAGAAGCTGTCAAGCTTTAGGTATAGAAACTGTTGCTGTCTATTCTCTTGCGGACCAAAATTCACCTCATGTAGAAGCAGCAAACTACAGCGTATGTTTAGGTTCTGCCCAAAGTTCTGGCAGTTACCTAAATATGGAAGCTATTTTACAAGCCGCTTTACAAGAGCAATGCCAAGCTATCCACCCTGGATATGGTTTTTTAGCAGAAAATCGCGTTTTTTCTTTCCTCTGCCAACAATATGGAATTACTTTTATTGGCCCGGACAGTGAAATGATTCGCCAAATGGGAGATAAAAGCCAGGCCCGCAAAATCATGACCCACGCGGGATTAGAGATAGTTCCCGGATCTGAAGGAACCGTAGCAGACCCCAAAAAAGAAGCTTCCCGCATCGGCTACCCTCTTCTTCTCAAAGCTTCACATGGTGGTGGGGGTAAAGGGATGCGAGTATGTAATTCTGTGGAAGAACTAGAGAAAAACTTTGCTGAGGCAAGCTTAGAAGCAGAAAAAGCATTTGGAAACGCAGAAATCTATGTCGAAAAATTCATTGAAAAAGGAAAACACATAGAATTCCAAATAATCGCCGATAATTATGGCAATGTCATTCACTTAGGAGAAAGAGAATGCTCCATTCAGAGAAACCATCAAAAATTAATCGAAGAAGCTCCTTCTCCTGTTTTATCTCCTGAACTTCGCCAACAAGTAGGAGATCAAGTCGTCCAAGCCATCAAAAAAATCGGCTACACCAATGCAGGAACTATTGAGTTTTTAATGGACAACAAAAATCATCTTTATTTTATGGAGATGAATACTCGCCTGCAAGTAGAACACCCGGTGACAGAAATGATCAGTGGTATTGATTTAGTCGAGCAACAAATCAAAATCGCAGCGAACCACCCCTTGGCTCACACCCAAGAAAGTCTTTCTTTCCAAGGCCATGCTATTGAATGTAGGATTAATGCCGAAAACCCCCTGGAGAACTTTAAACCATCTCCTGGACAAATCACACGCTTTGTTCCTCCTCCAAAGGAACCTTATTTGCGCTTAGACACTCATGTTCAAAAAGGGTATGTTATTCCTCCTTTCTACGATTCAATGATTGGTAAGCTCATTATCCATGGAGAAAACCGAGAACAAGCTATAGAAAGAATGATTGAGGCATTGGAAAAGTTTATCATTGAAGGAGTTTATACTACGATCCCCTTACACCTAAAAATTCTTCGTTCAGAAGATTTTAGAAGTGGAAAATATGATACTAAGTTTATTGATAGGTTATTAAAGAAATCAACATAGAATTTCTTTCTCTCGTAGAGTTTGGAAACCCTATGTAAAAGGTCTCAAGGAATATCAAATTTCACTAAATAGGACCTAATGTTTTTGATTATAAGGATGAAAAATATGTACCCTCAAGAGTTGAAATACACAAAGAGCCACGAATGGGTAGAGCTCCAAGAAAACCATGTAAAGATAGGAATTACTAGTTTCGCGATTACAGAACTAACCGATCTAACCTATTTAGAATTCAGTGTAGAAGTAGGCCAACATCTCAATCAAGGTGATTCTATTGCCGAGGTCGAGTCTGTAAAAACAACCAGCGAAATATACTCTCCCATTTCCGGAAAAGTCACAGGAGTCAATGCAGAATTGCCTGACACCCTTGAGGAACTCATGGAAAATCCTTACGATACAGGATGGATGATAGAAGTAGAAATATCTGATCCGAGTGAACTAGAATCCCTACTTTCAGCCCAAGAATACGAAAAACAAGCAAGTAGCGACTAGATTTTTTAGGAATAGCTATGGAGTTACATCTTAAGGTCAAATTTCCCGAAGATGGTAATGTAGTTTACTACATTTTAAAAGAGCCAGAGAATCTTATTGGGAGAGATCCCAGTTGTGATATCTGTCTTAACGACATCAATGTTTCTAGTTACCATGCGCATATATTCATTCGCAACAACAAATTTTGGAGCGAAGATGGCTTTCAAGGTAAACCTAGTCGAAACGGGACTTGGGTTAATAATAAACGTATCATTGAACCGGTTACTCTACGAAGGGGAGATATTTTTCTAATCGGTACTTGTCGTATGCAAGTAACTGATGTAGTTTCTCTTGCAAGAGAAACGGAGGAAATGCTTGTCCCCCAAGGCAAAAAAGATACCACTGATACCATTAGCCTAGAAGATTTTCATAAGATGCAACTAGGAGAGATTAACGATAAACCTCTCCGGGGTAAACAAATAATACTTGCTAGTGCTATTCTTAGCATACTGTTTGTTTTATTGGCTATTTTTCTAATCTTTAGAGTAGAGAGCATTGCGATTCCTGTTCGCACTGAAATCGCAACAGAAACACGCTGGGAAAATGTATCATTTGTTACATTTTCCCTTCCAGGAAAAAACTTTAACCTTCGCTCTCCTTTTGCTGGAAAAGTCACAGAAATCATTAAAAAAGAAGGGGAATTTGTTCACCTCAATGACACCATTCTACGCTTTCAGCAAAAACAAGAAAAAGGTGAGGTTCAAAAGAAACAGGAGGCTTTAGAAAAACTTAGAAAGCATGTTCATAAACTCCAAGGAGAGTTGCCCAAAATACAGATCGAAATCGAAAAAATATCAACGCAACTTAAGTCCATTGAACAACAAGTCAAAAAGGCAGAAGAACTTCTTTCCATCGGAAAGGTCGATTACGAATCAGTGGAAAGTAAAAAAGAACAAGAACAAAATGTTCGCCAACAACTAGAAATACAACAAAATTTTTATCGAGAAAAAAGCCAACAACTCCAAAGAGGAGAGCAAAGTTTTCTTCGCATTCAAGAAGACTTTCTAAAAGCACGCAAAGATCTCGATAAAACCATTGTGTCTAGTCCCATATCTGGTTATATCAGTAACTTTGCAATTAACCAAACTGACACTATTGTTCCAGGACAAGCTATTTGCCGACTCATTGATACTCGTTTAATTAAATTATGCCTACATCTACCTCAAGATGAATTTCCTGGCTGGGAAGAAAAAGAAGAAGTAAGTGTTCATTTTCCCAAAATAACTTATCCAAAATCTTTCCCTGGTAAAGTTCTCAGCTCCAGTTTTCGTAGTGAAAGTGGAAGTCCCATTGTAGAGATAATTATTGATGTGCAAAACAATGAAGAAACAATAAAAACAGGAATGGAAGCCAAAATTGAAGGCAAGAAAAAAATTGAAAGCAACTGGCCTCTCATTGCAAAAAAAGCTTTAGTTTTGAGGTCCAATATACCTTATGTTTTTGTCATCGAAAACAACTCAGCTTATCTTCGTCGTATTACCATTAAAGAAAAATACGATAGTTACCTAGGAGTAAAAGGAGTTAAAGTAGGCGACCAAGTAGTTTTAGCTCCTCCATTGCAACTAGCTGAGGGAAAGAAGGTAGAACTACTAAACTCTGAACTGAACCAGTAGTATCCTAACCAGCATCAAGCTCTGGGTATCGACGAAAAATGCCTTCCTCTGAGAAAGGTATACGACGTACGGAGTTTAAGTAAGCCAATATACGGGGGCATCTTGCAACTCTATCGCGCAACCGAAATAACTTAGAAACATTTTTCTTAACCCGAACAATTCCTTTAGGAAAGGCGTACTCTAATCCTTCCAGTACTTGGAACATAGCTAAGTCGGCATAAGAAAGTTTATCTCCGAGTAAATAGATACCACCGCCCAACTTATTCCTCAAAAGAACTTCCTCAAAATACCCCAAGAATTTAGGCAAACGATGAGCTAAAAAGGAATTTGTACGTTTAAGCGCTTCCATTTTCTGATCTTCGTAGTACAAAGCTTTGGCTATAGGATGATGTGTATCATGAACCTCATCCACAAAATCAATAATGCTCAAATAGATTTGATTGGCATACAACTGCTCTATTTCTCCCTCAGGAATCAGGTCAAAACGCTTAGCAAGAAACCAACAAATATTAGAGGTCTGAGCCAAAACAACATCATCTACTTTTAAAAAAGGAGGAAATAAAGGAGGTGGATTTTTTTCCTTAGATTCCATAAGAGCAAACATTTTATCAATTCCTCCTCCTTCTTTTTCAGATAATCTGGCAACATCAAGATATGAAACTCCAGCCTCCTCAAAAATCAAGCGAATAAATTCTCCTCTACCAGGAATGGAAGGCCAATAGTATAATTCATAAGAGGAGCCCGCACTCTGAGACATATTTTCTCCTTTTAGTTATGCATGTTTTTAATTACAGGGCATCGCGTTTATTTTAGAGCACAATTTGGGATTATATTTATATCTCCTCTAAGCAAATATATTGTGTATAATTACATTATACGCAGAGACCTATTTTTTGAACAGAATTTATCTTTTTTTAAGACTAAATATCGCCTAAAGTGTAGTTTTTACAAAGAAAAATAATTAGGGGATGTGACACTTTTCTTGGTAATTGCCTAATAAAAAACAAAATAAAATCTTTCTTAAAAGTCATCATAGGAAACGGGGCATTGGTATGCAAGAACTTACCCAAATCTTCCTCCGCTTAAAAAAAGAGTACAACGAAAAAATCAAGCTACGCGATTGGGATAGTGCACTTGATATTCTCAGCAAAATGATCGCTTTGAAACCTTCCGCCAAGCTTTATCTCAAAAGAGGTAAGATGTTTTTAAAACTAGACAAGCTAGATCTGGCTCAAGAAAATTTTGAACAAGCTTGTCTTATTGACCCAAGGAGTGAAGAAGCTCGTGCGTGGAAAGAACAAACAGACGTTGTCCAAGAAAAAGCCCCTACCATTTTTTTAGATAACAAAAATCAGGAAGAAGAAGATCTAACAGTTTATGCCGATGATATTTCCCTTAGTGAAAAAACCACTCTGGTAAGAGAGAAAGCAAAAACTGCCTCCTCCTCTATTTTTCCCAACAAAGAGTTTGGCCGTTACCAAATCATAGAAGAGATTGGCCGAGGAGGAATGGGAAAAGTATACCGAGTTTATGATCCTCAGCTAGAACGAGTCGTTGCTCTCAAGGTTCTTCTTTCAGAAGGTGATGCTTCTTTAGAAAGCACCCAACGTTTTTTGAGAGAAGCAAAAGCAACTGCTCAACTAGATCATCCCAATATTATATCTCTCCACGACATAGGAATTCACCAAGAGCGACATTTCTTTACCATGGATTTAATTGAAGGAAAAGCTCTCAAGGATATTCTTAAAGAAAACTCTCTCTCTTACAGTCAACTCGCAGAGATGATGATTAAAATCTCAGAGGCCACCGAGTATGCTCATCAAAAAGGTATCATTCATCGAGATCTAAAACCAGCCAATATAATGGTGGATATGGCCGGAGAACCAAAAGTAATGGACTTTGGGTTAGCCAAAGTCGTCAACGCCAACGATGACATCTCTCGCACCGGCCAACAAATGGGTACACCGGTTTACATGTCTCCAGAGCAAGCCGATGGAGGTAAAATAGATTTTCGCACGGACGTTTACGCCTTAGCAGCAACTCTCTACCAAGGGATAACAGGAAGAGCTCCCTTTCAAGGAGAAAACTACTTTAATATCCTTTTTCAAGTTTTGCAAGTAGACCCTATCTTACCCCGAGAACTAAACCCTGATATTCCTATAGAACTCGAAGCAATTTGTCTCAAAGGTTTAGAAAAAAATCCTGAAAAACGCTATGCCCAAGCAAAACTTTTTTCTCAAGATTTACAAAATTTTCTCGACCATCGCCCTATTGAAGCCAAGCCAGCAACTATCCTTACCCAAGCACAAAAGTTTTTTCGTCGCCACCTAGCTCTAACCCTGACTGTTACTGCTATTTTTGTCACCATTTTACTAGGAGCAAGTATCTCTTTCTGGCAATGGGGAATAGCCCAAGAAGCAGAAAAAAAGGCCCAAGAAAAAGCAACCCTTTTGGCTCAAGAAAAAGAAGAGAAAAACCAAAATTTTGAAGAAGCAGCAGTCAACTTAGCACAAATTTCACTAGCCAAAGCACTCGAAGCTTATGACAAAAAAAATTGGGCACAAAGTGGAGCCTTTGCGGGAAGAGCACTCGAGTTTTTAGAACCATTGGATAACTCAAAATTTAGTGCAATCAAAGAAAAAGCCCAAGAGTTGATTGAGGTTTGTCTGAAAAGAAATCGTAAACTCTGGCAAAGTAACACCTACGTTCACTCTATTTTTGACATCAGCGTAAAAGAACAAGAAGACATTCTAGCAGTTGCTTCAGAGGAAGGGGTAGGAATTTATGACCGAGGAAGCGGCCAAGTAATTCAAAGCATAAAAACAGACACCAAGGGAGCTATCGCCTTAGACATACATCCAACAAAACCTTGGTTGGCAATCGCTCGCTATGAACAAGTCATGATTTGGGATTACCAAGAAAAACACTGGAGAAATAACCTTTTTGGCCATAGTAAAAATATCAAATGTCTTACTTTCTCTCCTCAAGGAAACCTAATAGCTTCAGGATCTGATGATAAAACAATCCGTATTTGGAACTCTCAAACAGGAGAAACAATTAAAGTCTTCAAGGGTCATCAACACTGGGTTGTTTCCCTTCTTTTTTTCAACGATGGCAAAAACCTTTTATCTGTATCTTGGGACCAAACTGCCAAAATTTGGGACATAGAAACAGGAAATATAGTACATAGCTGGGGAGTTCCTCTTCCCCTAATAGAAGGTCCTTCCCTCGAAGTTGTCGAAGAAAAGAACTCAGATACTACTTTTAGCCAAAATGATAACCTGGAAAAAAACAAAGAAGCTTCCTTGGAAGTTTTCTTAGACGAAGAAAAAGAAAATACCGAAGAGAAAGAATCTATTTCTTTAGAAAAAGAAATAGACTCTTTCTCTTCAGAATATGGAGGAACAGAAGGCTCTTTTATTAGCATAGGGGACTTCAAAAAGATCATGACCTGCGATTTGGCAGCAAAAAAACAGCATCTCCTAGCTTTTACCTCTGGGGGTAAAGAAGTTATCATCTGGAACAAAAATTCACAAAAAGAGGAAACAAGATTTTCCTGCGACCAGTTAATAACTGCCCTATGTTTCTCTGAAGACGGAAATTTTCTTTTTGTGGGTGACATTGACAATCAAATAAAAGTATGGGATTGGAAAAAGAAAGTCCAAACTTGGAAAACCTCTCCCCTCTTCGCTTATCCCAAAAAACTCTTTCTCCTGCAAGACAGAAAAGCCCTTCTTGTTGCGGCCAATGGGCTCAGTGTTTGGAACATGGAAAAAAAGAAAGCTCTTATCCTCCCCATTCCAGATAAAAGCGAACCAGACTTAGTTGCTAGCCCAGATGGTTTTTGGGGCGTTAGTTTCCGTGGTATGGAAAAGGGAGTTTCTTTATGGAATTTTGAAAACAAACAAAAGAGCATCCTCTTTCCTGAAAAAGACTTTTTTTTTCAAGCTAGTTTTCTCTCCAATCAATGGTTAGTCCTAAGTAACCATAAAGAAATTCTTGTCCACGAAATGAAAACAGGAAAATTTATTCGACACTACTCCTATCCAAATTCTAATTCATTCGTTGTCCTAGCTTGCCATCCCTACGAAAAAAGCATCGTTTTTCGAGACAGTGATAATCTATTAAAACTTTGGAATCCTTTCACCAATGAATTATCAGAAGTATACCGCCCTATTTATAGAGTTATGGAAATAGCTTTCTCTCCCGACGGAGAGTTTCTAGTCTTTCGTACGGAAGACAGCCGCATTTTATTTTTCTCTTGGAAAAAAAAACAGATTGTTCAGGAACAGCAATTCGATGGTCTCCAAGCTTTTTCTTTTCAACCAAAGGGTTCTCTCATTGCTTTTGTAACTGAAACGGAAGTTATTATTTGGAACTCTAAAGAACGAAAAATGGAAGAAATCTTAGACCGAGACCAAAACAGCCAACTCATTTGGAAATTTAGCCCCGATGGAAAAAAACTTGCTTTCCTCAAAGAAGGAAGTATTCATATTTGGGATACCCAAAACAAGAAAGAAACCGAACAGTTTGGCTCAGATATCGACTCTTTTGCCTGGGCTCTCAATGGCAAAATGCTAGTATCAAAGCCCATTAGTGGAAATGGAATCAGTTTTTGGAATAGCTCTCCTACCTGGGAGCAAACAGAAATAGCACCGGCGACCAAAATATTAGATATTGGAAGCATTGCTTTCTCTCAAAAGCACAATCTGCTGGCGTATGCCCTATGGGATCAACAAGTTGCTTTAAAACACACAGAAAACAAAAATGCCTATTATTGGGAGAATAGAGAATTTCTCAGCAAAGATAAAATCTCTTCTCTAGCCTTTTCCCCTCAAGAAAACTTTTTGGCTATAGGGACAAAAGAAGGAGAGGTTTGTCTTTGGGATATAGAGAATAAAAAAATGATTTTTTCTTCTTTTGATAAGAAAAAAAAAGCGCAAGAAAGAATTCAAAAATTAGTTTTTTCCTCGCCAGGAAATCTTTTAGCTTCCCTTTCTCAAGGAAGTAATCTCTCTTTGTGGAAACTTCCAGAAGGAAAACTAGTCCATTCTCCGACAAACTTTACTTCGATTATCGACCTAGCCTACCATCCGACAAAAGATATCATCGCTTTAGTAAAGCAACAAGAGATCATTTTTTTCCATTGGAAAGAGCAAAAAATAGAAAATGTTTTTTCTCTTTCTGGAGAATCTCCTAGTGCTATAAGCTTTAATTCTAGAGGAGATTTTTTAGCTGTGGGTTTTCAAGATGGAAAAATCAAAATATGGAATACAAGTACATCCTTATGGCAAAAGACTTTAGATAAACATAAAGACACTGTTACCAAAATTCAGTTCTCGGCTAACGATGAAATGATTTTTTCCTCTTCCTACGATAAATCTATTGTCATATGGGATAGTAAAACAGGAATTCCTAAACAAACACTGTGGCACAAAAAACCCGTGATCTCTTTTTCCTTAGGACAAGGACAAAGTCTTTTCTCCTTAACTCAAGAAGGCTATGAAGAATGGAATCCCAAAAGTGGAGGAAGCATTCCTCACAAAGTTCAATACACTCTCTATGCGGCCACTCAATTTAGTCCTGATGGAAGTAAATTGGCAACAGGAGGTTTTAAAGGAGAAGTTTTTCTTAGAGAAGGAAAAAAATACCAAAAAACGAGAATTTTATCGCACCATCAAAACCAAGTCCACCAAGTGGCCTTCTCTTCTGATGGTAATTTCTTAGCTTCTGCTTCGTTGAACGACTCTATTTATTTATGGGATTTAAAAAAAGACCAAAAACATCTATTTGAAACTGAAAAAGATTCCCTTTCTCGTCTTCTATTTTGGGAAAACAATTTTTTATACACTAGCGGAGATAATCTCGTAGTATGGAATCTAAAAGAGAAAAAAAAGAAATATCAACTAGACAAGATTCTCTCTTTTGCCCTAGAACCAAAAGAAAATACTCTAACTATTATCAAAAAAAACAAAGATATCGTTTTTTGGAATTTAGAAGAGAGAAGATGGATTCCTAAAAAAAGCCCCTTTTTTCATTCCTGGTCCAATTTAGAAAATATCCGCTACGCTCCCAATAAAGACGCTGTTATTTTACAAAAAAATTCTTTCTCGGGAGGAATATACTATTTAAATAATGGGCACTTAGTCCCCTTCGACCTTCCTATCCAAGCCACCATTTTTCACGCTCGAAAAAACAGATTCATCATTGCCCAAGAAGCAGAAGTACAGTGGGGAAGTTACCTTTTAAAAAGGTTAATCGAAAAAGACTTCAGAAACGGAAAAAGTGAATTCTTCGATGAAGGACAAAGCGTAAGTATTGACTTTCATCCGTCAAAAGAATCTTTTGTTTACGCAAAGTGGAACGGAGAAGTTCTTCTCTTTAAGGAAAGAAAAAATGATCATCCGGTCGTCAAAAATCAACTCTATCACTGGGGAACAAAACTACTCTCTCAGCCTCAATCAACCAATCCCTCTCATTTTGACTACCGCTGGGATATTCCTGGAGAAATTATTGAAGAAGGACTCAAAAAAATCCCCGCTGATACCACCGAAATTCTTTTTGAGACAAGCATCAGAAAAGATTTAGCCATAGAAACTTACCATTTCCCCTCTCCCCTTTGGGATGCTTTTCCGGGGGAGTAGACGTAAACCTCTTAGCCCATTTCCATTTTTGTATCTCTCGCCAGTACATCGAGGTATTCTTTGTAAGAGAATACCTTATTTCTTTTTCTATTACCCACATTATGTAGAATCCCTAAAGATTCCAGTTTTTCGACAGATCTGTAAATAGTTACTTTATTTACTTCTGTTACTATCTTATGTAATTCATTAATTTCAAGAATAGGATTCCTACAAAATATAGAAAAAAGTTGATTAACTGTTGGAGTAGTACTTTTATACATTTGTATTTTATCTAGATCCTTTTTATGAATCTCATGTATTTCAAGAGCCGTTGTATTTGCCATACTTGCCGTTTCTGCCACTCCTCTTAAAAAAAACTTAATCCATCCTTCCCAATCCCCTTTCAATCTGACATCCATAAGCTTTTGATAGTACTCAGAACGATGCGATTTAAAAAAATAACTAAGATAAATGAGAGGCTTCATCATAATTCCCCAACTGCACATTAAAAAAGTAATGAGCAATCGTCCCAACCTGCCATTCCCATCAAGAAAGGGATGGATTGTCTCAAATTGAACATGGATTATGGCCGCTTTGACAAGAGGGGGTAATTCTCCTTCACTATGTATATATTTCTCTAAATCGCTCATGCAATTATTGACCTCATAAGGAGGTGGAGGCACAAATGCGGCGTTATTTAAGTTGGCTCCCGGCTTTCCTATCCAATTAGGAGACTTTCTAAATTCTCCAGGCATTTTCTCTGCTCCTCGAACATCTTCAAGTAAAATAGTATGAATCTCTTTTATTAGTCTATTGGAAACAGGAAAAGAGGCCAGTTTTTCCAACCCATAATTCATTGCTTTTATGTAATTTGAAACTTCCAAAACTTCTTTATTTTTGTACTGATCCTCCATCTCTTCACTTAAAACATCTTCCAGAGAACATTGAGTTCCTTCAATTTGCGAACTTAAAAGAGCTTCTTTACGTATATACATATACACAAATAAATCGTGATCGCTAATAACGGAAGCCAAGCCATTAAGCTGTCCTAACTCTCTGTTAGCCTCAGAAATTAAGTTTATCAGCTCCATATCAAAGTCTAAAGAAGGATCTGGTGGTAGAGGTTTTGGTATAAAAGCACTATAATTTTCTAGCTGCTTTATGTATCTTCCCGATCTATTTGTATTTTCCATATCGCTACTTTCATTGAATAACATTTATTTTACAAAGAGTTCCTTATTTGCATTTTACAAGAAAAATGCAAATAAGACTAGCAAATACCATTTTTATTTGCAAATTTCTATAAAAATGCAACTAAGATTCTTTTTTCGTACTCTTATTTGCATCTGTGCAACTTAGAATTTTTCGTTTGTCCTAGATAAACGGCAAAACTCTTGTAAAATAACTAGGTAAAATCTGTTCTTTCTGCTTACCCAACTATGTTCGGAAAGGTTTTTTATGAAACATTTATTTTTAATTTATCTCATGGCGGTATCCTCACTTCTCCTTGCCAATCCAACAGAAAAACTCCATCAAATTTTTGAGGCATATTTTGAGCTCAACGCCCGTGATTATCCTGAATGGTCAACCTACAGCGGAGATCATCGCTTTAACGACCAAGTCCAAGACTTTTCTCCTGTCGCTGTCCAAAAGCGTTTAAAAACCTTAAGGTCTTACTTAGCTCAGATTAAAGACATCGAACTGAGTTCTTTGACTCACTCTGACCAAATCAACTACGAACTCTTTCGTTTACAAATTCAAATGGAATTAGAAGAAGCGGGGTTTTTGCGATATCTCACTCCTTTAAACCAACAGCAGGGAGTTCACATTGAATTCCCTCAAATTATTGGCTACCAGCCCTTGAAAACGGACCAAGACTACGAAAATTACTTCAGTCGGATGCGTGGCTTTGCTCAGCAAATCGATGATATCATTACCCAGATGCAAACGGGTCTGGACAAAAATATCATCATGCCCAAATTCATTATGGAGCAAGTTCGCGAACAAGTCCTCAACGTAACTCAATCTCCCGCCAACAAAAGTGTTTTTTGTAATCCTATCAACCAAAACACAGATCTTACGTCTGAAAAACGAGAAAAGCTTCTCGCCCAAACCACGAAACTAGTATCCAAGGTCGTCTATCCAGCCTATGGAAAACTAGAGCTATTCCTTCGAGAAACCTATCTCCCCAAATGCGCCGACCATGCCGGTATTTGGTCTTGGCCCAATGGCAAAAAGCTCTATGACTTTCTCGTCCGAAAATACACTACGACAAACATGAGTGCAAACGAAGTTCATGAAGTTGGTTTAAAAGAAGTCGCTCGTTTACGCCAAGAAATGGAAAAATTGAAAGATAAAATCGGTTTCAAAGGAGACATTGATGCTTTTCATCAGTACATCAAAACCGACGCAAAATTTCATTATAAAGACAAAGAAAAAATGATGAAAAAGTACCGAGAGATCCTCGACCAAGTCGACACAAAACTCCCTAGTCTCTTTGGTATCCTCCCCCAAGCTCCCTATGGTCTAAAAGAAATCGAACTATACCGTGCTAAATTTGCTCCCCAAGCCTATTACTATCCAGCGCCCAAAGATCGCTCTCGTCCCGGCTACTTTTACGTCAATACCTATGAGCTAAAATCTCGTCCCACTTACACAATGACCGCCCTAGCTCTGCACGAAGCTGTCCCTGGTCATCATCTCCAAATCGCCATCGCTCAAGAGCTAAAAAACATCCCTAAATTCCGAGAATCCATTGGCTTTACTGCCTTTGTCGAAGGATGGGCTTTGTATGCAGAAAGCCTCGGTTATGAAGCAGGAATGTACACAGAGCAGTACCAGCATTACGGAGCCTTGACCTTTGAGATGTGGCGTGCTTGTCGTCTTGTTGTCGATACTGGAATCCACAGTAAAAAATGGACCCGCCAAGAAGCCTTTGACTACATGAAAAAATATACCCCGAACTCTGATTTGGACATCCGCTCTGAGATCGACCGCTACATCGCCTGGCCCGGCCAAGCCATTGCCTACAAAATAGGAGAGCTCAAAATCAAAGCCTTGCGCCGGAAAGCAGAGAAAAAACTAGGAGAGAAATTTGATTTGAAAGAGTTTCACGACCAAGTCTTGCAAAATGGTGCTATTCCGCTGACTCTTTTGGAGGAAAAAGTGGAAGAGTGGATGGAAGGGAAATAAGGAAAAACTCGGACACCCAAAATAAGGGTGTCCGATCAAGATCTAATATAAATGCGACTATGTGCGGATCTTAATTAAGCTAGATTTTCCAGGCTTTTCGTTGGGAAAATTAATGCTTTTCTTCCCCGCGCTGAAAAACACCATTACCAATTCCAAAAATATTCTTAGGATCAATCTTATCCTTCCATTGGCGTAAGCTCTCCATCCCAGTTTCACTGAAAACTTGAGGCAAAAAGCTTTGGCGAATCTTTCCCACTCCGTGGTGATGAGAGAGGGAACCACCATGTTCCATAATGGTTATGCGCAATTCACGCTCGATCTTGTGGAAAATATCAGTGGGATTATCAATCCCTTGGTGAGAAAAAGCATAGATAAAGTAAATACAAACCCCCGTATGATAGGTTTGGGTTACTCGGTAAGAAAGAAAAGGTTTTCCAGGTAAATTAAACTCTTTGTGTTTCTCTTCTGCTTTTTTAACAACGGCATGGCAAGTGGGAACAATTTTATCCCAGGCAATCGAAGTTTCAAAGGTTTCTCCAATAATATGGTAGCGAGAGAAGAAATCTCGGATATAAGCAATAGCAAAGGTTAGCAAATAACCTCTCTCCCCATTACTCGCTCCTCCACTTACTCCTCCATACTTTTTCGCCATTGGAAAAATAATATTCTTTTGTTGATCTACTTCCGCTGTGCTACCTTCCATCAAAACAGTACAAGCTGCCATTTCCATCGGATCAAAGCCCTTGACCTTAAACAAAAAGAATTTTTTCAGCTTATCGATCATTACATCGGGAGAAGAAGGTTTCAAGGAGTGACCAAAGCGAAACTGCAGATTATCAACAAGACGAATACTGGCGGGCAAAGTTCCTTCGTGCCGTAAATGATAGAGAAACTCCACTCCCTTTTCAAAATTAGGGAAAACCAAAGACCCGTACTCGCGCTTCTCCGGCTTCTTATAAACCTTGACAATCGCTTTCGTAATAATTCCCAAATTACCTTCACTCCCAAAGAGAAGGTAATGGGGTTGAATACCCAAGGCTCGACGAGGAGTCGAATTTTTACTCTCAATTAATCCCTCAGGTGTGATCATCGTAACATCCTCAACGATATCTTCAATATTGCCATAGCGGTTCTTTTTCATCCCGCTAGCGTTGGTCGAAATCCACCCTCCCAAAGTCGAGAACTCCAAGCTATCGGGCTCATGACCCAAAATATAGCCCTCTTGGCCCAATTTTTCTTCTAAATCACGCCCCGAAACCCCCGCCTCAATGCAAGCTCGAAAATTTTGCTTATCGATCCACAAAACCCGATTCATTCTTCCCATATCCACAGAAACAATCATTCGCTTTTCATCTTGCAAACAAACCAAAGCCCCTGAAACATTCGTTCCGCCCCCATAGGGAACCAAACAAACATCATGCTCTTTCGCCAAAGCCACTATTTTTTCAACATTCTCTTCGCTCTCCGGGTAAACAACTAAGTCCACCACTCGATCCAAAGTCCCACTATACAAAACCTTATAGATCTCATCCGCGCTGGTTTGTCCATGACTATGAACCAAACGTACCTTATTCTTTGAATTTAGCTGATGATCCGCCAAAACACCTTTCACCGCCTCCAGAAATCCCTCATTGACAATCGCCGATGGAACCTTCTTGACCTCTTTTTCAACTTGGATTTTCTTTGGGTCAATATCCACTCCTGTTTCCAACTCGACAAAAGGAATCAAATCGGGAATAGTGTAACCACAAAGATTGTAACGTTCACCACTCAAATGTACCTCTTTATTTTCGTTCATAATAAACTGGGTATCATGAAAGCCCCAACGATGAGGGTGTCGCTCAGGGGCTGTTTTTTCTTTAGAATCCTTCATCTAACTTGCTTTTCCTTCCTGACCACAGATTTACGCTGATTCAACTGATTTCACTGATTGCTTGCTGCTTAGGATTTTTTTTAGCAAAATCCGTTTTCTTTGCACGAGTCTGTGGTTTTTATTTGATTGCCATAAGTTCTTTTACTTGCTATTAGATTATCACTGTCTGAACCGCAGATTTACGCTGATTAAGCTGATTTCATTGATTGCTTGCTGCGAGGGTCTTATCAGCTTAATCCGATCCATCTGTTTAATCTGCGGTCGTTTTTTATTAAGAAATCTTAAGTAGCTATATTATACGTATGCTGATGTGTTAGCGCAAGAATTGGATTAATCAGTGAGCATAAGTATTATTCGCAAAGGAGAAGTCAAATTTGATTATTTAGCCATAGAAAAGCTTCATAGATCTTTTAATTCAAGAACAGAGTGCTTCTACTGCTCCATAGTGAATAGCTAATGTTAGCAAAAATTCTTTGTCCCTTCAGGACAAAGAATTTTTGCTCATGTCTCAGCTATACGCCAGCACTAACCTCTCCGCCAATTCCCGCGCTTTATCTTCCTCCAAGCAATAGCTCATCTGAAGATAGTTCCTGCGAAATTCGCTCACATCTGCGCCAACATTCTTCTTTTGCACAATCACTGCGGCTAAGTAGTCTGCTAAAGTAGCGAAGTCCTCTTCTTTCATGCCAAAGCGGGTCATTTCTTGCACTCCTAGGCGTATGCCTGAGGCGTCGGAAAAACCGGAGTCGTCGGGGAGTCCTTGGTAGTTGACGAGTATGTTGCTTTCTTCTAGGCGGCTTGCTACTTCGGGGCCTTTTGCTTTGTCTACTCTTAGGATGACTTGGTGGGTTTGGGTGTAGTCTACGCTGGGATCTCCTTCTACTTGAACTCCTTTATTTTGGAGGGCTCGAGCGAAGGCTTTGGCGTTTTGGATGATTTGTTTTTGGTAGCTGTCGCGAAATTCCATCATTTCGTAGCAGGCTCCGAGGAGTCCGAGCATGGTTCCCAGGTGATGGTTGCTCATGCTACCGGGGAAAACGTCGTTTTGGATTTTTTGCCATAGCGGATTCATTTCGCTGTCTTCGGACATATTGCTGGCGATTAGGCCTCTTTGGGTTCCGAAGAAGGTTTTGTGGGTTGAGCCGGTGAGGAGGTCGGCTCCTTCGCGGAGAGGTTCTTGGTAGTGAGGGCCGAGGATTCCGAGAACGTGAGCTCCGTCGTACATAATAAGAGGACGATCTGGCATGTCGGTGAGAGCTTGGGATAGCTCGGAAACGGGTTCGGGGTGGAGGATCATGCTTTTGCCTAAGATGAGAAGGCTGGGGCTGTATTTTTTGATGAGGGTTAGGGTTTTGTCTACATCGATTTTGTAGGGATTATTTTCTTCAACGGGGTAGTCGATAACGGCGGCTAGACCTGTTTGAGGATCGCGCTGGACGAAGTGTTTTAGAGCTCCTCCTACTTGGGCACTGAGGTGACCACCGCGTCTAAGGTGGTTATTCATCACGCAGTGCATTCTTTGGCGCTCTTCTTTTTGGAAGCGATTGAAGTAGTCTACTAGTCCGGCAAAAACAGAGGCGTTGGCGAGTTGTCCGGCAATCGGTTTTGTTTCGACTACGGAGCAACCGAGATAGTCTTGGAAAAAAGCTTCCAGAGCATCTTCTACTTTTTCGATGAAGCTTGTTCCTTGGTAGTAAAAAACGTCTTTGGCTTCTCGTCCGAAGGCTTTGATTCGCTTGTGTTCTGCGTAGCGTCCTACGGGGTCCATTATGGAAAGAAGGCGAACGAGGCGCGAGGGGGTTTGCTCGGAGGGGATTAAGTTAATCGTTTCTTTTTGGCGGTGTGCGGTGTTGGAGATAGCTTCTTCGACTAAATCTTCGAGAAGTTTCTTTCCGGAGATTTTGGGTAAAGACGTCGATGGCCTTTTGTTTTCAGGATAAGCAACAGGGTGAGAGTAGGGAGCGGCGGAGCGTAGATTTGTCTTTACCAGTAAACCTGGTATCGGATAAAAAGACTTTCCTCGCTGTTTGTGAATCTGAATATTTTCTCCAAACTCACTCGGATGTAAATCCGAATCGATGTAGGCCATTGCGATGGCTCGCTTGCTTTCTTCATCTGTTTGCTGGGCTAAGAGACCGGCAGAATCAAAACTCCAGCTAGGAACAGGCCCGCCACTGGTGACCCAGCCGACGCATTTTTCTTGGTAATGCACTTCGTAACCGGGACGCGGAGAGTGGATTCCAGGCCCATTGCCTTCTTTGTTCAATACCGCCAAGGGCCAAATCAGTTTTTTGACACAGCGCTCTGCCAGAGGTTTTCCTCGGCCATTATTTTTTAGGACATCCTTCACTTCTTGGTATTGCTTCCAAAGGGCTTTTCGTCCGACAAAATCTCCTTTTACTTCCTCAAAACGAGTGACAGCTCTTCCGAGAGATAGGGCAAAAATCGGGATGTCTTTTCCTTCGGGATCTAAACCCAGTTCATGCCCGTAGAGAGGGTAGCCCGCTTCCAGGCGTAAGGTGTCGCGAGCTCCTAGTCCCACCGGAATAACTCCGTGCTCTGATCCCTCTTCTAAAATGTCGGCCCAAAGTTCCAGCGCTCGACTAACGGGAACAAAAATTTCAAAATTCACAGGCTCTCCAGTGTAGCCTGTTCGCGAAAAAATAACCTCTTCATTCCCTAGCTTGACCGCAGCCAAACAATTTTTTTGATTATCGGGCAAGCGTCCTCTCAGCTTTCCTTTATCGAGCAATGCTTGAAGAACTCTTTCTGACTCAGGGCCTTGCAAAGAAAGCATCGCCATTTCATCGCTAATATTTTCAAAACGACAATTAAAGCGCTCCTTAAACTGGCTCAACCAATCCCAATCTTTCTGACGATTGGCCGCGTTAGCAACGAGCATATAGCGCTCAATTCCTATGCGGTACAGATAAGCGTCGTCAATTGCTCCCCCTTCTTCGTTGGGGATGATTGTGTATTGAGCCATTCCAGGCTCTCGCAAGGAGTAAGCATTGTTGCTCAAGGTGTATTGCAAAAAGGGGAGAGCTTCTTTTCCCGAAACTAAAAATCGCCCCATATGGCTAATATCAAAAAGCCCTGCCTTTTTTCGTGTGGCCAAATGCTCTTTCAAAATACTCGTGTACTGAATCGGCATCTCAAACCCACCGAAGGGCACCATTTTAGCTCCAGCATTTTGATGCCAAGCATGAAATACGGTTTTGCTTACTTCCGACATATCATCCCCTTATTTTTCTTCTAAAAAATATCGTCTACATTCTTACAAACTCATAATTAATCCAGCGGCCAATCCTTTACCACTCGAAAGCCTACATCCTGAAATAAATCACTGGTCGAGCGAGCTTTACGAAAAGCGGAGCGACAATCAGAAAGGTCGCTCTGATAGCTTCCTCCTCGCATCACGCGCTTATAATCGGTGTTTTGTATCCAGGGACTCCCATCATCGGGTGCTTTTCGGTAATTATTTTGCCACTGGTCTTGGCACCACTCCCAAATATTTCCCGAAGAGTCATAAAGCCCAAAGGCGTTGGGTCGTTTTTGCCCTACTCCTTGGACACGACCTTGAGAGTTACTGCGAAACCAACAGTACCCCCCAGGAATTTCCTCTCCCCAGAAGTAAGAGCTTTTATTTCCTGCCCGGTTAGCGTATTCCCACTCTGCTTCGCTCGGCAAGCGCAATCCTGTTTGCTCGCAAAACTCTTGGCACTGAATCCAGCTAACGCTGGTTACAGGCAGATCTACTCCTTGGGGTTGAGAAGGGTTTGTCCTCAATACTTTTTCCCAAACTCCCTGGGTTACAGGATGCTGAGAAATCAGAAAAGGTTGAATTTGGACTTTGTGAACAGGCTGAGCTTCTGGAATAGAATCGTCTCCCATCCAAAACTCCCCTCCGGGAACCAAGACAAAATCAATGCCCGTCACTTCTTGGCGGTAGATATCTATATCCGAAATATACTTACCTAGTTGGTATCGTTTTTGACCAAGGAAATGAAAGTTTTTTACGCTCTCTCTTTTACTTGTCTCCTTGCCTGGTCTTTTAGAGTCAGAGTTATACCGGGAGCGAACCCAGTCAGAATATAGTCCATCTAGATAACTTTCGGCCTCTCTACGCCACTGTTCATCCATATTTGAATAAGGGTTTTTATCTTCCAGCTCTCGTAAAAAAGCCCGCCAATTTTTTATTTTTTTGCGGGGATGAGAAGATTCTTGCTGTATAGATAAAGCTTTGTAAAAAAGAAGAGATCTTTTTCCCATTCGTAGTTTCCACAGCTCACGATCCCAGCCTTCCCAAGAGTTACTCGACTCTGTTGTTTTTGGATCTTCTTTTGTGTTTTTTTCCTGATGAGGATTTTCTTTTTCAGGATACTCTTTTTCTTTTGGCTCTACTTGATGATATTCTTTTTCTTTCGTTTCTACGGGAGTCACAGGAGTGACAGAAATTTCACGAACAGGTATTTTTCCTTGTACTTTTTGAAGTAAAGGAACAGCTGTTTCTTTCCACCAATGAGAAATAGGAACAGAGTAAAAGTATCCCAAAAAGCAAAGGGAACTCAAAAAAACTAAACGACTTAGCCATTTTCCTCGCCTTGGTATAGCTTTCTTTTTCTCTTTCTCTTTCTTTTTCTTTTTCCCTTTCTCTTTCTCTTTCTTTGCAAGAGGAAGTGAGCTAACTTCCAGAATAGTGCTTCCTGTTTCCATTTCTTTAAGTTCATGGACATCGCCAATCACTGCAGATTGGCTTCCGCTAGACAGACCTTTAAAAACTTGGACACATTCCTCTGCGGTAGGACGCTTGCGAGATTCTTTATCCAAACAATCGTGAACTAAGTCTAAAACTGGGCTCGGCATGTGAATTTTCATATTATCCCGAATGGAAGGTACTTCATCCATGGAGATTTTTTTGATTAACTCTACCATAGAACCGGCCCCGGCAAAAGGCAAGGAGCCGCTAATCAACTGATAGAGTATCACTCCAAAGGACCAAATATCTGTCCCCGTATTCGCCTTACCATCAAAGGCCTCGGGAGCAGCATAAGAGGGAGTGTAGCCGCCTCGCAAAGAACGTAAAGACTCTGTCTGTTGAATCATTTGGGAAGTGCCAAAATCGGATATTTTCAAGTGCCCTTCTGAGATCAAAATGTTATCTGGTTTTAAATCTCGGTGGATAAGTTGATCCGGCTCTAAGGTATGAGCAGCAAATAAACCACTGGCAATCTCATAGGCCCACTGAAAAATATCGGAACTTCCATAAGACTGAGAAAGCCTTTCAGAGAGAGCACCTCCATCACAAAACTCTAGTGCCATATAAGGAATAGATACATCATGATCTAGAACTTTTACGACATAAGGGCACATATTTAAACGAGCGGTAAGAAGAGCCTCTTGAGAAAAGAGTTGTCCAATGTTAAGCTTAGCCCACATTTTTGCTTTTTCTATCGCATTTTTATCTACTTCCGTGGAAGGTTTTTTTCCAGCCACTTGGGCATATTGTAAAAGTAAACTACCTCCGGGCTTTTTCAGAGCAACTAAACGCCCTTTTTTGCCACCCGCGCTTCTTCCTTTAACATCAAAGGCTAAATATACTTTACCAAAAGCCCCTTCTCCGAGCTCTCGTATTACTCCATAGCGTTTTACAAGTTGGAAACGCTGCGCGACAGGCTCCCAATCAGGATTATCTTGGTTAGAGCAAAGTTCCGAACGATCTAAGTTTTCTTCCAAAAGGCGGTTAAAAATCTCTCCCGTGTCCAGTTGAGTTCCGTCTTTCAACTGCCATTGTTGATCTAATGCGAGATAGGTCATGCTTTTGTTCCTTACTAAAAAATGCTTCTACCTAATATTATAGCGCATAGGAAAGAGAAGACAAAGATATTTGTAATTCTAACGTTCGAAAAAAGACTTAAAAAAAACGGTTTCAGTTAACTTTTTTTCTCATAGCCCAGGCAAGATAAAACCGGCAAACTAGGGTATTTCGAAAAACGACTGTCTTCTTTGGCAAGAGCGCACAAATAGAAAACACTTCCCCGTTTTGTTTCGACTGTGCGCATATAAAAACAAGTTTGGCAAAGTCCTATTTTCATTTATTTTTTTCCGTTCGCTTGACGACTCGAAAGCCTTGGTATTCTTTTCTTGGCTTTTGTTTTTGTCCTGTATCAGGTACGCAAACGGCTGAAAAGCCCAGCAACTTTCCTTTCTTTCCATCCTGATACCACTGCACAACATTACCTGCAAGATCAAAGATTTCTGTTTCTTTAGCAGGGAGAAATGAGCCTACTTCCATTAAGAGGAGTTTTCTTTTTTCTAGTTTATCAATTTCAGATTGCAAAAGTTCGGCTTCATCAGGATTAGGTTCATAGCCCGCCCAGTAGTATAAATTATTTTCATTCTTCGGGTTCGCTTGCTCTAAAAGTTTTTCTCCTTCTTTTTCATTCGGCAAGGTGTACTCTTCTTTGGTCCACTCACTTAACCAGCCACAGTATGCTTGGGCCTGGTCGAAGGAAATGCTATGAGCAGGATAATTTTCTTGCCCTGAACAAGTGGGATACTCTGGGTCAAAACAATGAAATTGAGCTTGGGTTACAGGAAAGCGTCCCACTAAAATATCCTCAAAAGGAATTACTTCCGGCAAAAGAACTTTCCCTTTTTTTTCCCCGTAGAAAGAATTGTTTTGGGCAAAGCTTTGTTTCGCAAGAGAAAGGGCCAAAGGAGAAGTTTTTTTCAGGGCTTCATTTTTACTTTTCTTTTTTCCCCAGAGGTATTGGTCAAACCACTCTAGTTCTTCTTCTACCTTTCTACGACGAGAAGAAAGACGCTTGAGTCCATGAGGCTCACCTGGGAAAAGAACAAATCGCACCGGAGCTTTACCAATTTGTTGCAAAGCTCGATAATGTTGGAAACCTTGCTCAGTCGGAACATGAACATCTTTATCTCCAAAGAAAATAATCGTCGGAGTTTTCATTTTTTCCATTTGAAAGAGAGGAGATTTTTTTAGATAAACCTCGGGAGTTTTCCAAGGAGGAGCTCCCAAATAAGCCCGATCAAAAGAACTCCCAAAAAGACAATTCCCAAAATCACTTGTCCAGTTCACATTACCCGCTCCTGCTGCCAATACTTTAAAGCGAGGAGAATCAATACAAGCTTGGATTGCTAAAATAGATCCATTGCTCCAGCCCATAATTCCTAATTGGTCCATATTTATAGGATGCTTTTCCACAACATAGTCGATACCTGTTAGAATATCAGGAACTTCGTATTCGTAGTAATGTCCTTTAATGGACTCCAGCCACTCCAGTCCATAATTGCGGCTTCCGTGGTAATTGACCCGAAGAACAAAGGCTCCTTTACTGGCAAGAACATTAGGATAACGTCCCCAGTACTCTTGAAAGATGTCTAGATCAACCGCGGCAGGTCCTCCGTGAATCGAAGCCACGAGGGGGTATTTTTTCTCAGAAGAATAGTCGTGTGGATAATAAAGAATCCCTTCGACCAAGTCTCCTCTAGCTCCTTTCCATTTGATAATTTCTCGACGAGCTATTTTTTTCTTTTTCATCCACGAATTTACAGAAAAACAAGATTTCGCTCCGACAATTTTTTTGCCACGAATTTTCCCCATATAATAAGCAGGAACTTTATCTGCTCGACTCCGAGCAAAAACCAGACTATGTCCATCTACTCCGAGACTCAACAAAGATAAACTGTCTTCACTTTTGTCGTCTAACCAAAAGCGCTTCCATTTTTTTTCTTGTTTCTCTTCTTGTTTTTCATAAAAAGCAAAACGATGGTGAACTCCGAGAGCAAGGGAAACAAGAACTCCCTTGGCCGAGACATGATATTTTTCTTCTCCTACTCCTGCGGGCCACCTTAAAGGAAGCTTCGTATATTTACCATCGGCCAAAGAAAAATAATAGAGCTCACGAATTCCAATAAAGTAACTTTCTGATTTTTTTGCTCGGTCTGCTAAACAATAAAAACCCTTTCCCTGAAAATCCCACTGAAAAGCATAGGGCACAAAATGTTCTTTCCCTTTAATTTTAATGCGTTCGTTTTTCTCTAAATCCATGAGAAAACAGCGAGGCGGTATCTTAGCATCGTAGTAGTAATGAATGGATTGATTTTCACTAGTGACCAAAAATCGACCATCAGGAGAAATGGAAAACTCTGTCACTCGCCCTTGGTTTTGACTTAAGCGCTCCACCTTTTTGTTCTCACAATTCAGTTGGAATAAGCGCACCGGGGTATAATGCTCTTCATCTCCAACAATCTTAGCTCTATCCTTGTTTTCTTTTCTTTCTTTGGCCCACAGTGCTTCGCTCTCTTGGGCAGAAAAAACAATCGTCTTAGTGTCGCGCCAGGCATATCCATCAATTCCCTCCTTGACCTCTGTCATTTCCTCGGGCTCTCCTCCCGGGAAACGGAAAAGCCAAATTTGCTTTCCCCTCTTTGCTTTACGTCCAGAGAGAAAAGCTAAACACTCTCCCGTAGAAGACCAAGAAGGCGACGAATCATCTTGATCGCCGCGCGTTAGGCGAAGTGTTTTGTTCTCTTGACAAGAGCTTAAGTAAAGGTCATAAACATAGCGATCCAATTCTTTATCTGGCCGCCCTTTTTCCCAGGCAATCCAATCTTTGCGAGGAGAAATCGCACATTTTCCAACAAATTCTTGTTGTAAAATATCTTCTGCTGTCCAATTCAAAAGTTTCATCCGCGTTCCTTACGCTATCCAAAAGAATAATTTTATCCACAAAGCTTCGCTTTGCCACAATCCCCAAGCTCCCAAGATAACAAGTAGAGCACTAAATGCTCCCAAAAGAAAAAGTTCTGCCAGTTGCACAGAAATCACAGTACGACGACTACAGCCCAGCTTAAAAAAAGTTTTTCTTTCCCTCTCTCTTAATTTAAAAGAAAGCAAAAGTATGAGGCTCAAAAACAGCACTGTGCAGAGAAACATCAAAATAAAATTAGCATCAAAAAAAATTCGAATTCGAAAAACTAAAGACATCAATTCTCCGACAACATTTTTAGGAGAAACCACTTGAACTGTTTTTGATTCCAAGTAGTCTCCCATTAAAATGGTCATTGCTTTATGATCTTTGGGTAAAAAAACAATTGAGCTAACGGGAAAATTTTGAGACTCTCCGTGAAAGTGAAAAGAAGCAATATTTTCCATTGTAACTTCGTTGTAATTAACCATTCGAGGAGAAGCTAAAACATCACTGCCTTCTTTTTTTTGAACTAAGCGGAGGTTCTTCTCATCCAAGACATCTTGATGGCCATGACCAATCCCAGCAATAATCCAGGAAGTTTTAATATCTGTAAAAATAGCTTCATCATCTGCTGTTCCCTCTTCCTTTAAAATCCCAACCACTTTCATTTTTAAAGGGTAGGTACTCGATATATCATAAATTTTTTGTTGGTCGGAAAGTAAAAAATCTCCTAAGCGCAAATTTAAATTTTCAGCGACCTTCGGGCCAACAACAACTTCACCTAAAATAGCTGGCCAGTTTCCTTCCTTCACCTCTAAGGAACGCCAAAAAAAATAATCAAGAGTAGTTCCGACGAGGGGAAAACTCTGATAACTGCCTTCTTGACTATCTTCAGCATAAAAACGATGAGCACTAAAGCGAAGAAAAAGGGGAATTACTGCTCCCTTTCTTTCGGACAAATCTTCCACTTCCTTCTGGCTCAAAGGAGTAGGTTCTTCCCCCTGAAAATAGATGGAGCGCAAAACTAAATCATAACGATTACCCGAGCTCCCGATCAAAAGAGGAGTACTAGCGGCTCGCTCCTCTATGCTTTTTTGAAAAATATTAATCAACAAATGAACGGAAAGAGGTAAGAAAACAACGAGAGACATGGCAAAAACAAGGATAAAGCTCTTTAGGCGATGAAAGGAAATATAACGCCAAGCCAAAAAAAATATTCCTTTCATTGCTTCTCCCTTCCAAAATCTTGCAAATCGATCACCCGATCAAAATAAGTGAGTAAAGAGTGATCATGAGTGACCATCAAGAGACTAGCCTTTTGCATTTCGAGATAGGTAAAAAGTAGCTTTAAAATATCTTTGGTCGCTACCGGGTCTAAATTTCCTGTAGGCTCATCCGCGACTAACACTGTTGGCTCATGGACGAGTGCTCTTCCAATAGCAACTCTTTGCTTCTCCCCTTGAGAAAGCTCACCAGGAAAGCTTCTCGTCTTATCCCCTAATCCCATTTCTTTCATAAGCTCATGAGCCCTTTCTCGAACAGTCTTATCTAAAACGAGAGAACTATTGAGCTGATAAGGCAAAAGAATATTATCTAGAGCCCGTAAATATTCCACTAACTCAAATTCTTGAAAAATAAAACCCATTTTTTCTAGTCTGAGCTGGCGTCTCTGTGAATCTGTCATATCTGTCAGAGTCTGATCCAAAAAGCATATTTTCCCTTTTTGAGGTAAAAAAATTCCTGCCAAGAGAGAAACTAAAGTTGTTTTTCCTGAGCCACTTGCCCCAACAAAAGCCACTTTTTCCCCTGCCTCAATTTTCAAAGAATCCACGACTAGCTCAAAGCGTGTCCGAGGGTAGTGAAAGTGTATATCACTTGCCTGAATCATCTGTTTTTTCCTCTATCCGTCTTTGCGATAAAATCTTAGAGGAGGTGATTTTCCAGTTCTCCTCAACCTCGCTCACAGTATAAATAGCACTGTATTCATTTATCCTAAGATGAGTGTGCCCTGTATGTAAAACGTATCCTTCTACTTTCCAGCGACATTTTGCCCGGTACTGTGTATTCTCTTCCTTTTTTCTATTCTGCCTTTTTTGATTAAGAGGAGGTAAAATTTTGCATTCCAGCATTTCTACCGACTTAATCTCACAGCGTCTTCCTAAGTCATCGCGTACCAACAAGTTTTGATAGACCTCTTTGTAAACATCGATGAGAAGATCTCCCGCGACACTTTCCGCGAGAGCATCATAAAGATCGCTTTTATCAGAATAGTCAAAAGCCCGGTAAATGTTCTGATGCAAGGAGACAAAGACTTTTTTGGCTCGGGTCTTAGAAATCTCTAATTTTTCTCTAGGCAAAGGTAATTTGAGTAATCCCACATTTTGTCCTCCCCAAGCCAACAATAAAACAAAAAGGGAAAAGACGAACTCTTTCCTTCTTCCTTTTTGTCGATTTCCCCTTATTTTTATGAGAAAAAACAAAAGAAAAACTAGCACAAGAAAAGAGAAAAGAGAAACAGAGAAAAAAATAGCGGGAGGACGATCTACTTTAAAAGGACGGATAAAAGCAGCTTTACCTTCACTTTGCCAAGAAAGCTGAGGTTTTTCTGGGGTCAAAGTCAAAGAGATAGGCTCTCTTTGATTCTCCTTCAAGAGCACAGCCACTCGGTCTAGGAGTAAAATTTTTTCCATTTGGGGTCGTTGCGTCTCTACTAAGAAAGAAACTATCGAGGGAGGAGCGCCGTCTTCAGAGACAAGCTCAGAAAGCAATTCCTCTGAAATGAATTCTTTGGGATAGAGATTCCACTCTAGAACCAAAGCATCGACGTGAACTTTAGAAGGATAGGATAACACCACTTGAAGCTCTTGGTCCCAGCGATTTAGCTCTCTAAAAACAGGCTGTAAAGAAATTCCATTAACTTTAAGAGAACCTTTCTCCTTCAGAAACAGAAAAATCTTTTCATCGGCTTCTTGAGGATTTTTTTTCCAAAGTTCTTCATAGTTTTGTTTTTCAGGAGAGATTAAGTTGAGAAGGGAAGTAGAAAGGAAGATTTCTTGTCGAATTTCCTTCGTATCCAGGTGTAAGAAGAAACGAAGGGCATAGTTACTCTTACCCGATGCCTTGAGAGGCGAAAGTAGTAACAAAAATATACAAAGGCAGATAAAGCTTAAGTGAATTTTCAATCTTCTTAGCTTTCCATATCAAGAACAGAGCTACTATCATGCATTTTACGAGATATAATCGCAATCAAAGCATAGGTAAACAAGATTTGTGCCCCAAAATAGGTAGGCATAATGAGAAATCGTGCATACTCCAAACGTTCCACAAATACATTCCAAGCAATTATAGAGTCGGAAAAAACAAAAAGAAAAGCTCCCAGACTAACTAGTAAACGCTTAGAAGAAGAGAAGTTTGGATTGAAGCCAATGCAAAGAGAACGCCAGAGCATAGCACTTATAGCTAGTCCATAAACAATAATGGGAATGCGAAATTTTTCAGAGGTGGGTAACAACAAAAACATCATCAAAGCTAAAAAAATCAAAGGAGGAAAGAGCAGGATTAAGTCTCGGCGATGATGACCAGACAAAAGCCAAAATCCTAAAGTATAAAAAATTTGGGCAAACAAGAAAAAACATAAGCCGTAAACAAATAGGCTTCCCTCAGGAGCTAAAAGCAGAGAATCGCCGACTAAGGAAAAAAGTAAGGCTGTCACAAAAATGCGAAGGTAAAAGAAAAAACCTTTTTCCGGCGGCTGGAAAAGCCAAACTTGAATCAAAAGAACCAAGACGAGAGGTTTTGTAAAGTAAATTCCAGGACGTAACTGAGAAAACTCAAAACCCAATTCGATTAGAGCAACAAAAATAGCCAGAAACAACATCCATTTTTGTTGTCTATTGAGAGAAGAGAGAAAAGATGTTTGCTTTGTCATAAATTTTAAAGAGGTGAGGTAGTTCTTCGGAAAAAAAATAATCCTAGAAGGCACAAGTAAAAAGAAGAGATTTCAGGAACTATATTATCTTCAAATTGCTCCAAGGGATTGAAGTCCTGAGTGAAGAGAGCTTCTCCATTAACAACTCGTACTTCGTCAACAAATCCTTGCCAATTAATAGCACCTGTATGAACAGCTTTTCCAATGCTAACCTTATTGGATCCCAGCTCCACATTCATGGCCAAGGTTCCCCGGGCTACCCCGTCCATGTAGTTAGTGATAATACCATTTTCGCGAACAGTCGCCACATGGTGCCACTCTCCATCTGTAAAAGTCCCTGCTGGGCTATGGCGAATAAGATTAGCTCCGGTACTCCGGTGATAGACCCAAAAGCCGAATCCGCCGTCATTAAAATCAAAATCAATATTATCTGAAAAGTCATTTCCAAAAGAAAGAGCGTGACTACGGCTCAAGTTCGTTGAATTTACCCAAAAATCTATTGTGTAATCTGCTCCAGAAGCAAATAAAAAATCGCTGGGATGAGTGATTTCAAGATGGCTACTACCATCAAAGAAAGCGCTGCTTCCTCCTTGAATGCTTTCCGTACTGCTTTGGACAACATTACCAACTACATTAACTTGATGGTTATTGCCTGAGCTATCTGTAAAGTTACTACCTGCTCCATCAAAATGAAGTAGTAGCTCTGTTGCTGAACTATAAGAAAAACAGCAAAAAAGTGCGAGAAGGAAAAATCTTGTGGGACAAGAAATCCTTGTTTGGTTTAACATGTTGTTCCCTCTGACTAACAATTAACAATAAAAAGTCTCTACTAAAAATTACTTAAATTTCATATTTAATTATAAACTTTCAAAGTAGATATTGCAATTTTTTTCTACTTCTTCCGACTTACGGTTTAAAGCCGAGCTCAAAATGAGCCCCCCTTTGAATCATGCGGAAGAAGTACGGTTATTTGCTTATTTATGAATTTGCTTTAAACGTTTTCTTAGTTGGTCTTCATACAAAGAAGCAGGGCTTAGAGAATCTCCCTTTCCAATGCCCTCTCTGTAGTCTTCGGGTTCAGTTCCTTCTCCCGCAGTTCCAGAGAGAAACATTCCTGTTAAAACAGTAGTGTTCTTTGTTCCGACCACATAACCCCAGCCAAACTGCCAAGACGAAATAATGCCCCCTTGGTTATTCCAAAAAACACTTTGAGTGACAGAATGCCCTGCTCCCGAACTCCAGTGCCCGCGATTTCCTCCGTACCAACCATCCTTTAGGTGACACTGGTCGACAAGACAGGCCATAGCCAAAGAATGATGATAATCACAAAAGGCTGGCTTCCCAATAGGATCATAAGAGGCAAAAAAGGCCCAGCTTTTTTCGCTAAAGCACCGTAGAAAGACACAACCGCTCGTTCCAAAATCCCAGTTCAGAATAAAATTATGCCGACCGGCAATAGCAGTACAATCGCGTGTCAGAATCTCACTACACCGAGAAATTTCAAAAAGATAGCCATTTCCTCCTTCTCCTCGGTTTTGCGCTCTTTCCATATGGCAATCAGTAACTGTCACAGTCTTAGAAGTAACAAGGTGAATTCCGCCAGATTGTAAATGAAATTTATCTTTTTTAACGTAAGGGCTAGGAAAAGATTTGACCTCACGAATCCAAGAATTTTTTACTCCTTGGAATGAGATCACGTGAATTTGTCTCTCTTTCCAAGCATCCTTTCGCTCAACGGTGTTGGAAACAGATAAAAACTCTACCGCACAGTTCTCCAAGTAGCCACTTTCCTTGCGTATACTTGCTTTATCTCTTAACTTGGCAGGATAACGTAACGGAACATCAAGAGTTATCCGACAAGGATGAACATTTGTATCTATAGCAACAACTCGGCGGCGAAAAAATGGCTTCCATTTTCCATTGAAAGTCTTCCATGTTCCTGTCATCTGATGCTCTTGGACAAATTCATCACTAATGACCCAGCCGACAACAACATCATCTCCCACCTTCAAGTCATTATCACTACTAACAAACACCTCTTGCGAAGTATTTACTCCATCAACGACCAAAGGGATATCTTTTCCTTCCCGTAAATGACCTTGGAAAGTAATGTGATTTTGAAAGCTCATTCCAGTCACTTTGGTAAAAAAGACCTTCGTTTTACCAATCCCTTCTCCTCGAATCACAACGTTAGAAGATCTTACCTTAAGAAGGCCATCCAGACGATAAAGACCAGAAGGAAGAAAAACAACTCCTCCCCCGTTTTGAATAGCCAAGTCAATAGTTTGCTGAATTGCCAAAGTAGAATCACTTTGCCCTAGATTATCAGCTCCCATCTCGACTACGTTGTGAATTTCACCAGGTACAAAAGAAGGAAGAGAAACCTCACCATTTTTGTAGCCTGCATAAGAAAAATCATGCAAAAAACGACCTTCTGAATCCCGTTGCTCAGGTTTCCAATTATCAGGATACAATTGACTACGCCACGATCTTTCTTGCGCAAACAAACCAGTAACAACAAATAAACTCAATAAACAGAAAAAAATTCTCATAGGAACCTCCCGTTATCCACATGTAGAAAACCTTGTGGATAAATTAGTTATGTTCTTTTTGACCTCTGCAAACTTATCCACATTGGGGAAAACCCTGTGGATAACCATTGACCGACTAAATATATTTTCTCTAAACTTATCCACATGTGGAAAACTCTGTGGATAAACGGTTTAGCTATATTTTTGCCTCTGCAAACTTATCCACATTGGGGAAAACTCTGTGGATAACCATTGACCGACTAAATATATTTTCTCTAAACTTATCCACATTGTGGAAAACTCTGTGGATAAACGGTTTAGAGGGATCTTTGCTTCGAAAAATTTTATCTTTTTGCTTCTTCGTGACCCAGGGTTGCGTTCGCCTTTGGCTCACTTTACCCTGGGCTACTGATATGTAACACCTTCGGTGTATGGAATTACATCTATTGGTGTTTCAACTTACCCACATGTGGAAAACCTTGTGGATAAACGATTTAGCTATATTTTAACCTCTGCCGACTTATCCACATTGTGGAAAACTCTGTGGATAAATGCTTAAAAGTTTCCTAACTCAGGAATATTTAAGGCAAAGTAGACATGGGTATCTTCTTGGATAATATCTTTTTCTTCTAGCATACCAAATTCAAGAGTTTTCTTTAAGACAAAATCTCCTTGGTTTTTGTGATGCAATATCTCTTGTTTCAATTGCTCTCGTTCGTAGTCAAAATTTTCCACTATGTGATCGAGTAATTGTCCCAATTTAAGCTGTCCTCGATGTTGAAACTGAGTTAGTTCGTAGTAGCTATGTATTTCTTCTAGTAAATCAAAGTCATCATTCTCACTACTTTCATCATCATTATCTTCCTCATCTTCTTGCTCATTCTCCAATTCAAGAGGCTGATTACTCATCAAATGCGAAATTAAGCTACGATGAAATTTAGTGACTAGCTCTAATTTTTCTTCCAGTAAGCTATTTTCTGCTAAAATTTCCTTGTGCTTCTCTTCCATCAGTTCAGCATGCTGCTTCATTAACTCTTTTTGTCTTACTTCAACTTCATCAACAAGATCTCTCTCTTTTCCTTGGAATTCTCTTTTGATTTGCTCAATTTTATCCCAAGTATCTTCTTTGGCTTCTCTTGTAATCGAAAGAGAATCTACATAATTCCGAACCTCTTCGAGACGAGATACAGCAAGACCTACATGTTTATGTATCTCTGTAAATCTCTCCTCGATAAAATTAGATAAAGCTGGTGCTTCCTGGGAAAACTCCTGGACAAACCCTTGATGAGCTTCTTGAGCCTCAGTAACTTCAGCTTCCAACAGAAAAAAAGAATTCTCTAGCCTCTTTAAAATCTCTTCTGGAGGACGTAAGGAAAAAAGAAAAGCTTCCCCTGATAAAGTCAAGGAATATCGATGTGGATTTGCTTCCTCAGTAATTTTTTCTTCCCTCAAGGCCTGCTCTAGTTGCTGGGCATAATTCTTTCTCTCTGTTTTACTCAAAACCTTTTGCCCATCTTTTTCATAAACAATTTCTAAAAAATCTCGTAGCCGAACTCTTAACTTCTTTTCTTTTTTTTCAGCCAAAGCATTCCAAAGAACATCGTTTTGTTTTAAAAACGCCAGACCAGCCTCTCCCATCAAATAAAAAACTCGGCCAGCTTGCTCTGTTTCTGCCAAATATCCTTGTTCCACAAGATCTTCCAAGCTAACTTTGTCAGTTTTGCTCAAGCGTTCAACGGCAAGAAAATTTCTCCCATCCATCAACCCATCTTCCGTTAAGTAAAGGCGCTCTAAACTTTCTAACAATTCCAAACTATCTCCTCCACCCAGCACAAACAAAATTGAAAGTTTCAACCAATATGATATAATCTCAATCCTGTTTTTCTTTTTGTTTTCAACAGAATATCCACAAAACGAGGCTTTTCATGCATTTTTTAAAACGTTCCCTTAGCTTTACTCGGTTGAAAGTTATGGGGAAATTTTCTTTTGATCAAGAAGAGTACCAAAAATTAATGACTCAAAACAGTTTTCGAGATCTTAGTGATCTTCCTGATAGCGATGAATCTGTAGGTTGGGTTAATCCTGAAAATTGCCTACAAGGTCCAGATATTGGTACTATGCTCACGGAACCTTATTTAAAACTGACCCTACGTTTAGATCGTCGACGTATTTCCAAACCTCTCCTCATGGCTCATATAGCTATAGAAGAGCGAGCTGCTTTAGAAGTATCAGGAAGGCAAAAACTCTCTGTAAACGAAAAAAGAGAAATACGTAACTCCGTAAAAGAATTTCTTTTAGAAAAGTCATCTCCTACAAGTTCTCTCTACCAAGCTTTATGGAACTTCAGTACAGGAACCATTTTTTTTCTTTCGACATCCCAAGGAATCCAAGCTCGATTTAGTAAATTGTTTTACGAAACTTTTGGCTTAGAGTTAGAACCTCTAAACCCTTGGTCTTTAGCCTATCACTGGTCAGAAAATAACAATGCATCTTCCTTTTTAACCAACTTAGAACCAACCTCTTTTCGCAGTAAAACAGAGTAGAAAGGAAACTTATTAAATGATTGTACCTGAAGGTGAAAGCAAAGAATTTTTAGGTTCCGAATTTTTAACCTGGTTATGGTATTATGGGGAAAACAATGATTGGACAGTTAGTTTTCCAGGAGGAAATTTGTTGCACTATGGAATGGACGAAATGTTAGTTTTGCAGCCTGATAACTTAGAAAGCTGCTCTCATAGGTTAACTGGCCCCATTCCAATCAAAGCTCCCGAAGCAGAAGTAGGCCTACAAGAGGGAAAAAAAATAACTGCAACAAGAGTAATATTCGTTCAAGGAGAAAATGAGTGGAGTGTCACCCTACGCGGAGATAGATTTCAGTTTTCATCTCTTAAGTTAATGCCTCCGACAACAGCAGATGTAGACGATCGTTTTGCTGAGCTCTCTGAAGATTTGGAAAGAGTAGTCGATCTTTTTGATAAACTTTACGAAATATTTCTATCTATTCGTTTATCTTCCGATTGGAAAGAAAAAGAAATACCCGCCATCCTAGATTGGATTAAGGCAAAACAAAAATAACTAAAATAACTTAGGGGGCGAGGTTTATCTAAAACAGTCCCTTAGAAAGAAACACCTGGCAATAGTACTTAGGGTTGTTTCAAATAAACCTTGCTCCCTACGCTCTAAACATCAAGATTTTGAACTTCCAGAGCATGCTTCTCGATAAAATCTCTCCGAGGTTCAACAACATTACCCATTAAAACAGAAAATAGCCTTTCTGCTTCAATTCCATCTTCAATTGTCACTTGAAACAAAGTACGGGTTTCAGGATCCATCGTTGTTGTCCAAAGTTGATCAGGGTTCATCTCTCCAAGTCCCTTATACCTCTGCACATCTAAACCTTTTCGGCCAATGGTCTGAATTTCGTCTACCAACTCCAAGAGAGAGTAAACAGCAATAGTGTCGTTATCCGTAACTATTTCAAACTTTTCTTTCTTCACCTTCTTTTCTTTTCTCAAGTAATTAGCGAGAGAAACTCCTTCTTGCTCTTCCAGTTTCTTAATCAATCTTGAAATTTCGCGACTCTCGTAAATTTTTGTCAGAATAAGAGGATTATTTCCATTGGTGACACGATATTTAGAAACTATGGGAATTTCTTCTTCTCGCTCTTGAAGTTTCTCTTCAAAAAATTCTTCGTACTCAGACTCTGTGTAAAAGTAGCCTGTTTCTCCAGAGTACATGTACTCATATATGGGGAAATCTTGAGTATCAGGATGGCGTAGAGGCAAAAACTCCCGAATTCCAATACCATATTTAGTCAAAGAATTCAGTTGTCTTTTTGTCTGAAGTAAAACGTGGAGAAAATTTTTCAAATCTTCTCCCTCAAGACACTCTCCCTCTTTCGAAAACCGAACCTTGGACTCTTCGACTCCAAACTCCATCAAAGCGTTTTCAAATTCTCGGTCGCTGTAAACATACTGAGATTTTCGTTTTTTGGCAAACTTGTAAAGAGGAGGTTGAGCAATGTAAACATGCCCCCCTTCAACTAAAGGACGCATTTGTCGAAAAAAGAAAGTCAAAAGCAAAGTTCGAATATGCGATCCATCAATATCCGCATCTGTCATAATAACCAGTTTTCCATAACGGCGTTTTGTTACATCAAAATCTTCCTGTAACCCTGATCCAATTGCCGTCATAATCATCTGGATTTCATTATGTCCTAAAATTTTATCAAAACGAGCTTTTTCTACGTTCAAGATCTTACCCTTGAGAGGTAAAATCGCTTGAAAACGTCGATCTCGCCCAGACTTAGCAGATCCCCCCGCAGAATCCCCTTCCACCAGATACAATTCAGTAGTTTCGACATCACGGCTACTACAGTCAGCAAGTTTCCCTGGTAATCCTCCTGAATGCAAAGGACTCTTTCGTTGCCTTTCAAGGTCGCGTACTTTTTTTGTTGCAGCACGGACATGAGCAGCCTCAACTGCCTTAGAGACAATCGATTTAGAAGAAGCAGGGTTTTCTTCCAAGTACATAGAAAGGTATTCGTTGATGATAGATTCAACGGCACCTTGAATTTCTCTATTTCCTAGCTTCTGCTTAGTTTGGCCTTCAAATTGGGGATTACCTATTTTAACAGAAAGTACACAAGTTAAACCCTCTCGCCAGTCTTCTCCACTCAAAACCAACTTTTCTTTAACCAAATTTTCTTTTTTAGCATAAGCATTCATGGAACGAGTGAGAGAAGAACGCAAGCCTGAAAGATGGGTCCCTCCATCTCTGGTATGAATATTATTGGCGTAAGTGTAAATCGTTTCATTGTAGCCATCGTGCCATTGCAAGGCAGTTTCGACACTAGTCATCGTTCCATCATCGGCAGGAATCTCTCGGTGAATGTAAATAATATCGCGGTGTAGAGTATTTTTGTTTTGGTTTAAATGTTCAACAAAGGATTTAATCCCGTCTTCACTGTAAAAAGAATCTTCTCTTCCCTCTCTCTCGTCCACTAAAAGAATACGGATGTTTTTGTTTAAAAAAGATAGTTCTCGCAAACGGTTAGCTAAAATTTCGTAGCTGTAAACTGTTTCTTCAAAAATAGAGCTATCTGGTAAAAACCAAACCTTAGTACCTTTTTTTGTTGTTTTCCCTATCTCATCGACAGAAGTTGTCGGATCCCCTTTTGAGTATTCTTGCGAGTAGATAATGCCATTGCGAAAAACTTCTACCTTCATTTTTTCAGAAAGAGCGTTCACAACAGAAACTCCGACTCCGTGTAATCCACCAGAAACTTTGTAAGCAGAGTTTTCAAATTTTGCACCAGCATGTAAGGTAGTTAAAGTAACCTCCAGCGATGATTTTTGTTGTTCATCGTGAAAACCAACGGGAATTCCCCGACCGTTGTCCACAACAGTAATGCTATTATCAGAATGGATAGTAACACTAACTTCGTTACAGTAACCTGCTAAAGCTTCATCAATACTATTATCAACGACTTCATAAACCAGATGGTGAAGTCCAGCGCTTGAAGTGCTCCCTATGTACATAGCAGGACGTTTCCGAACAGCTTCCAGTCCCTCTAAGACTTTAATGCTATCAGAACCATAGTCTTCCACCCCTTGAGCTAAAAACTTTTCATTTTCTTCGGCGCTTTTTTTTTCTTTATCGAGAGAAGCAATCTCTTCCGAATTTTTTTCGACGCTTTTTTTTTCTTTCTCGAGAGAAGAAATCTCCTCCGAACTTTTTTCAGGATCAGGATTATCACTCACAATCAATTTCTCCGATTTTAAAATAAATGTCAGATAAATAAAACTCTGGACACTTTTTTTGGAAGGCTTCTAAAATCTCTTGCTTTCGAAAATTAGTCAGCTCATACAAATAACTAGGAGAATCCACAAATACCTCCAAGATATTTTTTCGAAAGCGAGCCAACCGAGTATGTTCTTGAATTTTTGGCTCCACAATTTCGTTCCAAAGAGAGCTTATTCGGAAGAGGTCTTGCCCTTTTTCAAAATTGCTATCGCTCAACCAACGATCCACAATATTCCCGATACTCTCAGGCTCTATTTTCTTCTTTTCCCACCAATTTTTTTCTGTCACTAATGGTCTCTAACTTGTGGCTTAATAGGCAAAACAACATACTGAAAATCATCCCCCTCTTTGATCAAGGCTGCAGAAGCAAAATCTTTTAGAAGAATAGTGACATCAGAAGAGTCGGCAATTTTTAACATGTCTAAGAAAAAATCTGGATTAAATTTAATATCAAAAGCTTCTCCCTCATAAACTACAGGCATTTCCAAAGAAGCCTCTCCTGCTCCTTCATCCATAGCAAATAATTTAAGTTTTTCTGGAGTAAAAGAAAGCTCTATACTTTTGTTTTTTTCATCTGTAAACCAACAAACGCGGCGTAAAGCAGAAGTAAAGTCTTTTACATTCAAAAAGGCTTTATAAGGTAGCCCTTGAGGAATCACTTTTTGGTAAGGAGGAAATTTAGCCTCTGAAAGTCTTGTAGACATAACAACTTCGGGAGTATGAAACAACAATTGATTTTCCATAAAACCTAAACGAACCTTATCTGGCGAAGTGGTGCTAAGAACTCGATCAATTTGTTGAAGTCCTTTGCAGGGAACAGTGACTTCTCGAACATCAATTCCCTCTCCTCCGGTGCAAGGCCGATCGCAAATAGCCAATCTCTTTCCATCAGTAGCGACAAAGCGTAAAGAGTCTTCGCTGATAATAAGAAGAATATTATCTAAATCATACCGAGTTCTCTCTGTTGTTGTCGAAAAAAGAGTTTTCCGAATAAGTTTCTGAAAGTCTTTTCCTTCAATTTCAATAAAATTAGATTCTTGAAATTCAGGAACATTAGGAAATTTATCTGGTTCTTCACCTAAAATAACAAACTTACCATCTTTGCAAATAATGCGAGCATCGTAATTATTTTTTTCAACTTCAACTTCTTCATCTGGAGCTTCTTTGATCACATTAAAAAACTTTTGAGCTGCAATCAAAAGCTCTCCTTCTTCTAAAATTTCAAATTGGCTAACAGGAAGAGAGTAAGTTAGGGAAATTTTTAAATCCGTTGCTTTGAAAAGTAAATTCCCATCAAACGCAGAAACTCGAACATTACCTAAAATAGGATAGATATCTTTTTGTGTAACAACACCAATGATTGTTTGCAAGGCTTGTAGTAAACTTTGTCTGTTACATTTTACCTTCATAAAAAATTACCTTAGCAAAAGAAAACTATTCTTAGTTGTATTTTTGTGTAAACCCAAAATTATATCGCAAAGAGGCTTTTTTGTCAAGGAGAATAGCATAGTTTATAGTCAAAAAAATACGATTTTTGTACGGTACCACGGTTTTGTAGCTACTTTGTTTTTTACTTTGTTCTTTAACAAGAAAATCATTCTAGAAAAATTCAGTTAGGTTTGTAAGGACTTTTGTTTTTGTTAATACGAATATTTCGTTAGACAAGTTAGTTTAAAACTTTGTAATTTTTATTTGTACAGAAGTATGAATTTTAGAAACCGTTCATTACCAAATATTTTCCCATTAGTTTCGAAATATAATTTTAGATCGATAGCTCTTATTATTATTACTATTATAAATATATCATAATAATAGTAAGGTCGCGCTAAATGTGGATAACTTTTTTATATTGATTATAAGTCAATGGTAAACAGGGGTTTAAGCTTGATTGAGTTCTCGTTTTTTTTGTGGATAACCTGTGGATGTTTTGTGGACAGAAATGTGGATAACTTTTTTTACCCTAGTTATCCACATTTTATCCACACTAATCCACAAAGTTTCCACAGGTTATCCACAAAAATTCGCGGTTTCAATTTTTTGATTTATATAACATTTTTGTTTTCGTAATATGTTTTTTTTGAAAAATTCTCTTTGTTTTAAATTTTTGTTTTTTACCATTTTTTAAAGTGTGAATTGCCATAAATTTCATTGCAATCAATTGAATAGACTGATATGATAGCCAAATTGATAGTTGCTTGTTTGCATTTTGTTTTTGTAATGTTTTCTTCAAGACTTCACTAGACATTTTAAGGAGCATTTTCCTATGGGCTCGGAAGACCCTTGGGTTGGTAAAACTATTGGAGGATGTAAAGTTGAAAAAATCATTGGTGAAGGAGCTATGGGGGGAGTTTATCTTGCCTATCATACTGAATGGAAGAAACACGTAGCACTTAAACTATTGCATCCCGCTTTACTCTGTGGCGAAAAAGGAATTAGAGCAAAGAAACGTCTGCAAAGAGAAGCTCACTGGGCTTCTTCATTAAAACATCCTCATATTGTGGAAGTTTACCATCAAGGAGATGAAAATGGTACATACTACATTATTATGGAGTATGTAAAAGGTAAGAGTTTATTAAATGTTCTTCTAGAAGATGGAGTTCGGAGCGAAGAAGAAACTTTGAGAATTGCCCGATCAATTACTTCAGCTTTGGCGTTAGCACATAAGAGTAAAGTGATTCATCGTGATATAAAACCTGCTAATATTATGGTTATGGAAGACGATGAAGTTAAACTAACTGATTTTGGTCTTGCCCGAACAACAGATTCCTCTTCTAGTGTTTCTCAAACAGGTCAAATTATTGGGACAATTTACTACATGTCGCCAGAACAAGCGATGGGTGTAAAGAAACTTGATCATCGATCAGATTTTTATTCTCTAGGGATAACTTTATATCAAACTTTAACCGGGAAAGTTCCTTTTCCTGGAAGAACTCCCCTTCAAGTACTCCAACAACACATTTCAGCATCGGTTCCTCGCCTTTCTGACGCTCTTCCTAAGGTCTTACCTGAAGTTGAAGACTTAGTAGCAAAACTAATGGCTAAGAAGCCAGGCTATCGCTTCTCTAATGCTGATCAGGTTCTAGAACAAATTTCTCTATGCGAAAAACTTTTAAAGTCTTCGAAAAGGGTTCAGACAAATGCTTTAGAAAAGAAGAGACGAAATAGTATCCTCAGCGCTTTTTCTGAAAAATACGAACTCAATCCTTTGCCAACTTGGATTATTAGTTTTTTAGCCTTATTTGTTTTAGGGTTTGCTATATCTGTTATTGTGAGTAAGCAACAGGTTGCTGGAATCCCTACAGAACTAAGAAAATACCGCAATATTCTTTGGGATATGCAGAAACTTGTTAAAGAGGATAAACCTCAAAAAGCACAAAGATTGTTTTATTCCGGAGACTGGAATACGCAAGAGAAAAAACTAATTTTAGATTATATTAAAAAAGATACTGGGTTAGATTTGCTTTCTTTGAGTCGAGGTGAGGTGGAGTTTGTTGATATTTATCCTAAAAATGGCTCGGAAGTTTCCCAAGATAAGATTAATTTAAGAGGGAAGATTAAAGGAGAGGCCATTAGCTCTATTTGGATAAATGGAGAGCTCTGTGAAAAAGTTAAGTTGGAAGAAAAATGGAAACTCTTTGAGCAAATATTGTCTTTGAAATCGGGAAACAATGAAGTTTGGGTAACAGCTAAAGACAATCAAGGAAACATCATTAAGAAGAATAAACTTGTTTTTCTGTACCAACCAAACCCCTGGGAAGATCAAGATGAAGAATTAACAAATTTTACTTTGGACGATGCTTCCTTCTTTGATCAAATGGGAAAGATAAAACATAATTTTCGTCCGGAAGAAAAAATTGCTTTAGAAGTGCGTTGGCAGATTAATAGTTTAGCTTCAGATTTAGAAAAAATCATTATGATCGATGGTTTTAAAGGAAACCTTTCTATTGCTAAAAGTTTAGGTAAAGCTTCTGTTGATAAAGGTTTTTTTAGAGAATCCTTGGAATTGAGCAAATTATTACCAGGGGACTATAAAGTTACTGTTAGTCTCATTGTTGGGGAGGTAATCCGACGTTTGAATGTCCCTGTTATCGTTGAGGAGCCTCCAAGGGAAGTTGTGCAAATACAGTTGTCTCCTTCTCAGATAAAGATGAAACCAGGCGAAGAAATATTTTTTCAAGCGAAAGCTTTGAATTCTTGGGGAATGGAAATTGATTTTAATCCTCACTGGATTGCTTCTGGGGGAAAGATTGATAACGGATCTTTCTTAGCTGAAGATAGGTATGGAGAATTCATGGTTATTGTTCGTGACAAAAAGACAGGAGTTCAAGCACAGTCAGTTGTCCACATTGATTCAAGGAAAAATAGTTTATCTCTCGGATGGTTTGGAGAAGGAATGCCTGAAGGAATGGCAAGAGGTCGCACCGAGGGAGAATATGTCTGGGAAAAAGATGGTAGTGTAATGGTGCATGTTAGTAAGGGAGATTTTTGGAGAGGAAGTAGTGATAAAGAAAATGAAGGCCCTGTAACCAAGGTTTACTTGGAAGGCTACTATATTGATAAATACACTGTAACTTGGAAGCAGTACCAAGTATTTTCTGATAAAACGGGAGCATTGATGCCTAAATCTCCCGCTTGGGGAATAGAAGATGAGCATCCTGTTGTTAACATAAGCTGGAAGGATGCTAAAGCTTATGCCGGATGGGCCGGAAAAAATTTACCCTCTGAGGATCAATGGGAAAAAGCTGCTCGCGGAGGCTTTAAAATACCTGATTGGGGAAGTAGGAAAACTCCCTTTACACCTATGTTAAATCCTCGTCCTCGACGTAGTTATCCTTGGGGAGATACTCTTCCTAATGCTTTTGGAGTTTATCGTTGCAATTATGTGGCTGAAGATGAATGGGAAAACCGAGGAAAAGATGGTTTTGTTAATACTTCTTCTGTTTATGAGTTTCAGCGTTGGAAGTCTCCTTACGGTTGCGTTGGTATGGCTGGTAATGTTTGGGAATGGTGTGAAAATGCTTACATTGAAAAATATGAAGAACAGCGTGGTGAGTATTTTCCTAAGTTAAAAAGCTCTTTTAAGCGTGTTTTAAGAGGAGGAAGTTGGTATAACCATGCCGAAAGTTGTCGAACAACACGTCGTTACTCGGGCTTGTTTAGCGAAAAATATGATTTTGTAGGGATGCGATTGGTTAAATAAGTAAAAAACACTGGGCATGCTAAGGACTTGACATTTTTTTCTTGAGGTATCGATGAGAAAAGTTGCTTTAATTACGGGAATTACGGGGCAAGATGGCTCCTATTTAGCAGAGTATTTATTAGAAAAAGGTTATGTTGTTCATGGGATAAAACGGAGAGCTTCCTCTTTTAATACAGCAAGAGTGGATCATCTCTTTCAAGATACTCATGAAGATAACGTTCGTTTTTTTTTGCATTATGGAGATGTTACCGATCCAGGTAACTTGGTTGACCTTGTCGCAAAAATTCAACCAGACGAAATATATAATCTCGCTGCTCAATCACATGTGCAGGTGTCTTTTGAGACTCCTGAGTATACCGCTAACTGCGATGCTTTGGGAACAACTCGTTTACTCGAAGCCATACGCATCTTGGGATTACAGAAGAAAACACGTTTTTATCAGGCCTCTACTTCTGAGCTTTTTGGGAAAGTGGCAGAAGTTCCTCAGAGTGAAACAACACCTTTCTATCCTCGAAGCCCTTATGCGGTTGCTAAGCTATATGCTTATTGGATTTGTGTTAACTACAGAGAAGCTTATGATATTTTTGCGGTAAATGGAATTCTTTTTAATCATGAAAGCCCACGTCGCGGAGAAACTTTTATTACTAGAAAAATTACGCGGGCAGCTTCTCGGATTAAACTAGGTAAGCAAAAAAAGCTCTACTTGGGGAATTTAGACTCGAAACGTGACTGGGGCTATGCTAAGGATTATATCGAAGGAATGTGGCTTATGCTACAGCAGGAGACTCCAGAGGACTATGTTCTAGCTACAGGTAAAATGTGCTCCGTAAGAAAGTTTTGTGAAATGGCATTTTTTCAGCTAGATATATCTATTGTTTGGGAAGGAGCGGGAGAAGAAGAAAAAGGTAAGGATGCTAAGACAGGAGAGGTCTTAGTGGAAGTAGATTCTCGTTATTTTCGTCCTACCGAAGTGGATCTTTTATGTGGAGACCCTCGTAAAGCGAAAGAAAAATTGGGCTGGCAAGCAAAGACTAGTTTAGAAGAGCTAGTTTCTATTATGATAGAACACGATTTTGGAAAATGCCAGAATGAATAAGATGAATAAGACGAATAAGATTTATGTTGCCGGGCACTCTGGTTTGGTGGGGTCAGCGATTATTGCTAGTTTACAAAAGCAAGGATTTGAGAATATAGTTACCCGCTCTCACAGTGAGTTAGATTTAACGAGACAGACTGATGTTGAGTTCTTTTTTGACGAAGAAAAGCCTGATCTTGTCTTTGTGGCGGCGGCTAAAGTGGGAGGCATTGTTGCCAATAGTAGTGATTTGACAGGCTTTCTTTATGAAAACTCCATGATTGCCTATAATGTGATTCACTCGGCTTGGCAAACAGGCGTAGAAAAGCTACTTTTTTTGGGATCGTCTTGTATTTATCCAAAGTACGCTCCTCAGCCAATGCCTGAATCTTGTTTGCTTTCAGGAGCTTTAGAGCCTACAAATGAAGGATATGCCATTGCAAAAATTGCTGCTTTAAAGTATTGCCAGTATTTAAAGAGAGAAAAAGGGGCTAACTTCATTTCGGCAATGCCAACTAACCTTTATGGACCAAAAGATAATTTTGATCTAACAAGTTCTCATGTTATCCCTGCTTTATTGCGAAAATTTCACGAAGCTAAGATCCATAACGAATCTAGCGTTGTTGTCTGGGGAAGTGGAAATCCTTTGCGAGAGTTTCTTTATGTAGAAGATTTAGCTGATGCTCTGGTTTTTTTGATGCAATTTTACGAAGGAGAAGAACACGTTAATGTAGGAACAGGGCAAGAGGTGAGCATTCGTGATTTGGCATCCTTGGTTCAAAAAACTGTTGGCTATGAGGGAGAACTTTGCTTTGATCGATCAAAACCTGATGGAACTCCTCGCAAACTATTAGATACTAGAAAACTAAACGAGCTGGGATGGAGGGCGAAAACTTCTCTTGCAGATGGGTTAGAAAGAACATATCAGTACTTTGTTGGGCTAGGAGAGCTCTCATAAAAATCTTTATTGAAACTCTTTTATAACTTAGAAAAAAATTAAAGGATATATTGTATGCACATTGTAATGGTTGCCGTAGAGTGTTCCCCTATCGCGAAAGTGGGTGGATTAGCGGATGTAGTCATTAGTCTAAGTAAAGCTTTACAGCAAAATGGGCATAAGGTAGACATTATTCTTCCCAAGTATGATTGTATGCGTTACGACAAAATTTCCAATTTACGTAATGTTTATGATAGTCTTTGGGTTTCCTATAATGGAGAGCTTTATGCTAACAAGGTAGCCGCAGGTGATGTTGAAGGAGTGAACTGTTACTTTATTGATACTTGCTGGCACCGTAATTTTTTTAACCGAGGTACTTTTTATGGAGAAAGCGATGATGCAGAGCGTTTTACTTATTTCTCCAAAGCAGCTCTAGAGTTTTTGTATAAGACGGGAGTTGAGCCCGATGTTCTACACTATCATGACTGGCCAACAGGCTTAATTCCTGTTATTTTTAGAGATATATACAAGCCTTTAGGGATGAATAAAACCCGTTTATTTTATACCATTCACAACTTTGCTTATCAAGGTGTTACTTCTCAGTCCGTTTTGGACTCTATTTCTCTATCTCCCCAAAGTGTTCCCGGAGAAGCTTGGGAAAAAGATCAGTGGGGAGTTGTCAATTATTTAAAGGCGGGTGTTATTGCGGCAGATTACGTAACAACAGTTTCCCCTACCTATGCCCAGGAAGTCATGTTTAGTGATAAAGGAATGGGTCTACAAGATCTTTTGCGTCGCAACCACTATCGTTTTTCGGGAATTTTAAATGGACTGGATTACGAGTACTGGAATCCAGAAAGTGATCCGCATTTAGTGACAAAGTATAGCGTAAAAAGTTTAAAAGGAAAATACGATAATAAACGAGTTTTGCGAAAGAAGTTTGGGTTACAAGAGGGACTGAAACCTATCGTGACAATTATTTCGCGGCTGGTTCAGCAAAAAGGTTTGGAGCAAATGAAGCGCTCTATTTACTTGGCATTGTCTAAGAATGCCCAAGTTGTTCTTTTAGGCTCTAGTCCAGATCCTCGAGTTACTCAAGATTTTCTTCGTATTAAAGAAGAATTTACGGACAACCCTGATTGTCATTTGGAATTGGCTTTTAACGAAGAGCTTTCTCATCTTCTTTATGCTGGAGCAGACTTGATTGTTATTCCTAGTATTTTTGAACCGTGTGGATTAACTCAGTTAATTGCTCTGCGCTATGGCACCATTCCCGTTGTTCGTTCGACAGGAGGACTCGCGGATACTGTTTTTGATGCTTTCTACTCGAATCAGGACATTGGTTCTCGTAATGGGTTTGTTTTTCATGAAAGCGATGATGCTGCTTTAGATTCTGGTTTAGGGAGAGCAATTGATTGCTGGTTTGAGCAACCTGATTTTTTTCAAAAGTTAATTGTTAATGGGATGAAGCAAGATTACTCTTGGAAGCGTTCTTGTGAATTGTATTTGTATATTTACCAGGGGCTTGCATGAAAACAGTAATTGTTATTCCTACTTACAATGAAAAGGAAAATATTTCGAGACTTATTCCGGAGATTTTTGCAGAGCAAAGTAATACAGTTCATGACCTTTATATTCTCGTTGTTGATGACAATTCTCCTGATCAAACCGCTGATGTTGTTCGAGAATGGATAGAGAAAGATTCCCGCGTATCTCTAATCACGGGAAAAAAAGAAGGGCTGGGGAAAGCCTATATTCGAGGAATGCGGTACGCCTTAGATCACCTTAAAGCTGAGGTGATTGTTGAAATGGATGCGGATTTCTCTCATAAACCTGAAGATCTTCCGCGCCTTTTGAAAGAGCTTGATGAGCATGATTTTGTCATAGGAAGTCGTTATGTGCCCGGAGGAAAAATTCCCCAAGAGTGGAGCCTTTTGCGAAAAATGAATTCTAAGTTCGGGAATATAGCTGCCCGCTACATAGCTGGAATTACATCGATTAAAGATTGTACGGCTGGTTTTCGAGCCATTGGAGCACATGTTCTAGAAGAAGTGGATCTCTCTCAAATTACTTCGGATGGTTATTGTTTTCAAGTGGTCTTACTCCACCGAGCGATCACTCATGGAGCTCGTCTTAAGGAGATACCCGTTGAATTTATTGACCGAACTGTTGGAGTATCGAAGCTAGGGTTCTCGGATATTATAGAGTTTTTATTCTATGTTTGGTTGATTCGCTTAGAAGGAAGTAAGACTTTTATCAAGTTTTGCTTAGTTGGTTTTTCGGGCTTGGTTGTAAACCTTGGTGCATTAACCATTTTGATGTCTGCCGGAATGAATAAGTTTATAGCTTCTCCCATTAGTATCGAGATTTCCATTTTAACCAATTTTGCTCTCAATAATTATTGGACATTTGCTCAAAGAGATAACCATAGCCGTACTCGGATCAAAGGTCTAAAATTTAATGTAGTTTCTCTTTTGGCCTTAGGGATTAGCTACACTTGCTTTGTTTTTCTTTCTTTGCTCTATCCGAGAATCCCCGCCCAACTTGCCCAAGCGATTGGAATTATCCCTGCGACCATTGTAAACTACTTTCTGAATTCTTACTGGACTTTTCGCTCCTCTGACGAAGTTGAAAAGCTCTAAAAGCTATAAAAGCTAACCTTGTTTAGCCTAGGTGACTTAATTTTTAAGTCACCTACTATTCTTCTCCTCTCATCCCTTTCTGGCAAACCTGTTTTTATGTGCAAACCTTACTTCTCTCGCTACTACTTTTTCCGTCTTAGTTTTTCGCGAATATTTTGAAAATTGGGTAGCAATCTAAAGATCTTAAGAAGTCCCAAATAAAAAATGCCCGAGAGTATGATATTTACGAATAAATTATAGTCGGTGAGATAGTAAGATAAACAACCCATAAAAGCATTGCAGACTATAAGTTTAGCAAATGGAGTAACGAGTTGTTTGTATTGAAAGTAGCTTTTTGCATAGATTGATAAAATTAAGCAGTATATAGATGAGGATATAACCAAAGCCAAAGCAGCCCCACTGGATGACCAAATAGGAATGAAAATAAAGTTCAGCATTATATTAAGAAATACATTTAAAAAAGCGGTTATGGCAATCAATCTTTCCTTGTGGACAGCAATGAGGGTTTGTCCAAGGCAAGAGGCTATCATAAAAATCGGTAAGTTCCACAGCAGTATAGCTAAAGGAACATAGGCAGGGGAATAGTCCGGGTGGTGGAAAACGAGAGCTATGATGTCTTTTGATACTATACTTCCCCCCACAGCCATTGGCAAAGTGATGGCTAAACATATAGTGAGAATTTCTGAGAGTTTTTTAGAGTTATCGGACGCTTTTTCTTTAAACATAACAACTATGGCTGGAAAAAGGGCTGTAGCAATGGAATCACTGACAACATTAAGAGTTCTATAAAAAAGATTGGCAGCTCCATATACTGCAACGGCCACTTCACCCTTTAAGAACATGAGCATGGTTTTGTCTACTTCAGTTAGCAAAATAGCGAATGCTCCATATAGAGCAAAAGGAATTCCCCTTTTTACTAAATTAATCTCTTTTTGAAAATCACTGGATCGAGTTGGTTTTATAAAGAAAACTTTTTGTAGCACATAGTTATTGATAAATACTTCGAGAAAATTTCCTAGAACATAGACCCAAGCAATAGCTATTATCCCATGACCAAGGTATAGTAATATTAAGGATATGAGAATCACAAGGATTCGGCAAATCATGTCGGGGATCGTTATGTATTGCATCTTTTGTTTTGCTTCGAAGTAGGTATGGGAAGTTGTGTACATAATACAAAAGATTTGGCTTAAACCAGCAATGTAGACCATCATCTTTATTTCTTCTGAATGTTGGAGTATGTTTATAAAGACAATGATAGATGCGAAGGCTAAAATCGATAACTTAATTCTTAGAGAATGAAAAATTTGGAATATTTCTTGGGAATCCCCTTCCGTTTTGGATATTTCTCTGACCGTTACAGTTCTTGTTCCTAAGTTTCCCAGAAAAGAAAGCATTTTTGTGAAGGAAAAAGCGAAGACAAAAATACCGTATTCTTTGACTCCTACTTTATTGGCAAAGTATCCTATAAAAAAAATAGAGAGAAGGTTGAGAAATAGTTTTTGAGCGGCTAAAAATGAAGCATTTTTTGCAATTACTTTTTTCATGATTCTGTTATTTGACCTTACATATTTAGAACGAGGACTACTTAGTCCAAAATAATTGACTTTCCGGAAGGAGTTGTTTTAAGTAATCACTAAGTTCTTTTTTCTTTGACTTGTTGACATAAAACAGTCTTTATTCTTCTAATGATTTTTTCTTGATGGTTTTTGTATGTTATAGGGAGGTTAGCCAAATATTGAGAACATGCCAGGGGAGTTTTTGGGCAAGGGCATTTTTTTGCCATTGTAAATATTTGTTCATGGGCTGATCAAGAACAGCAATAAGTATTCCTGTTTCTCGTGGTTCCGAGATTGGGATGAAAGTATTGTAATCGTTTTTTGTTTTACTTTGCAACTTAAATATGCTTAGAGTCTGTTTGGAGTGTAGATATAAAATTTTTACTTCTCAGGAACAGCAAGTACTGATAAGTTTTCTCCAATTCCGAGACTGAGAAAAATATCTCGTAATATGTGCCGAAACCTCCATTTTTTTAGTGATGAAGCTTTTTTTACTGAGCTTAATTGGCTTACGGGGGGTTCATCACGAACTATAAATTCCTCTAGTCCTAGTCCTGTTGTCATTGATTTTTTTACTTTCCAGCCAGCTTTCTCTAACATTTGTCCTAGTGTTTTATTGGAATAGTACATCAAGTGAATTGGATATGCTCGATAGCGCTCATCAACTGGAAATCGACGCGAGAGGAATGGAATAGCTAATTGTGCTCGCAGTGAGCGGACATTTGGAACTTCTATATAAAGGACTCCTTCTGGTGCTAAAAAACGCCGAATTCCATTTAGTATTTCTATTGGATTTGCTAAGTGTTCAAATACATGATTTAAGGTTACAACACTGAAGCTTTCAGATGCAAGATCATCTAGTTTATCGGTGACATCAAGTCCTTTTTCTTTGCAATGTTTGAGACCTCGTTTACCAGGTTCAAACCCTTTTACTTCCCATCCGCAATCTCTAACATGTAATAGAAATCCCCCACCACCTGCCCCATAATCCAGTAAAGTACGAGGAGTTTTAGGATCTAAGTGCTTTGTAATTTGTTTTAATATGTAGTTTTCTTTTTTTTTCATTGAGACAGAGCAAGTTGCTTCATGACAGGAGTAAGTGTTACCAGAGTAAAATGCTGATAATTTTTCATCAGAAGGGCGGGAATTAATGAATATCAATTGACAATTTTTACATCTAACTAAACCTATTTTTCCCTCTAACTCTTTAAATACTTCATAACCAATCCAATGTCCTGGAGTAAGTAGAGTTTTGAATGCGGTTTTTTTGCATAGAGGACATTTTTTTATAGACTCAATACAATTGTTCATTTAGAAATCCTTACATTGATAACCAGACAAAAAGAGAGTATTTTTGAAGGAGGTTTTTGCTAGATTCGCTATCTCCAAATAGATAATTTGAAGAGAAATAATTTCTAGCTAAGATTTAATAGCTTTACTTCTTTCTTCTTTTTAGTCTCTATTCTGTTAAATTGAAAATTTAAGCATTTATACTAATGGGTTTGTGGTACCTTGTCAAAACTTAAATAAAATTGTTGATTACTGGTTTATTTTTTGAGCAGTTTGGAAAATCAAAAGATGTAAATAAGTTAAGTACTACGGGGTAGCCAGTAGCCAGTAGTTGAAGATAATTACTTTGTAAAGTAATGTATTTTTATGCTAATCATTGACTGCTTTTTATATTTGTTTTAAGATTTTGAGCTGATAATTTGCAAAACCAACATTGAAATGAGCGAACGATAAGCGGTTTGTAAACCTTTATGAAATAAAAAAATTACCTTGGTGGATCCAAGGAGGAAGTAGAGAAAAAGGAACCCTTATATCCATTTGTGTTTCAAAAATAGGGTGAATAAATTTTGCTCGATAGCTTAACAGTCGTAATTCTTCAGAAGGAAGACCATCATAAAAGTTATCTCCAATGATAGAAGCTCCGATGTGCTGAGCATGCACTCTTAATTGATGAGTTCTTCCTGTAAAGATTTGTGCTTGGAGAACACTTGTGGAGACTTCTTTTCTCTCTGAAATTAAGCTTTGTTGGAAAAGCAGAGAAAATTGAGTGATGGCAGTTTTTCCTATTTCTTGCGAGGTTTTCCGAAGAACAGGATGGCGAGGGTCATAGGTTATTTTTGTTTTGACAGAGAGGTGCTCCCAGGAAATACTTGTGGGTATTTCTAATATATAGTATTTCTCTAATTTTCTTTTTTCAAATATTTTTTGAAGGAGAGCATGTGTTTGCGGAGATTTACTGACTAGTATAAGGCCTTGAGAAGCATTATCTAAACGAGAGGGCATATGGATTTTTGTTTTCAAATGTTTTTCCAGAAAGCTTTTCAAATTAACAGTTGCTTGTTCTCGGGAAGGAGTAGAGGGGAGCTTGGCTGGTTTAAAAACAGCTACGATGTATTGGTCTTCATAGATGATGTAGTTTTGTTTAAAAGAAGGAAAGTGACTTTCTATCGATTGGTAGTTGTATTTAGGCTCAAAGTACTCAATACGAACAGGAGGAAGTAGAGGAGTGTTTTGTAAGATTCTAACTCCATTTATGTAAACTCCTCCTAAAAGAAAGCGATCTTCCCAGGAAGAAGGTTCTATATGAGATAGTTTTTTATTGAGAGCTTCTTGAAGAGAAGGGGGACATTGGTCTTTGTCTTCGTAAGACCAACAATGACGGATACTGTTTAGCTCTTTTTCTATACGCTTTGGGTCTATCATTTGGCTGTTGGAATAACGAAAGTGTCTTTATGTTTTTGAGGAATATCTCGGCCAATAAAGTTCACTTGTAGGTTGTCTTCTAGGTTTCCATAGCGCTTTATCAGTAAAGTTGTTTTTATAATTATTTCTTCTCCTGGTAAAAGAGAAGGGGTTTCTTCAAATTCAATGGTGTTTCCCGATAAACTAAACTGAGTTTGTTCTTTTTTTAAATGCCCAGATATAAAATTCATCTCTGCATGAATAAACTTGCATTCTTTAGGAAACTGCTGCTCTATCTTAAGCTGAAAGAGTTTTTGATTTGCTTTTATTATTCTTTCGATCGTGACTTCTTCTTCCAGTCGAACTAAGCTGCGGTTACATTTATGCTGAAGCTGAATGTCGCCTTTTATTTTGAAAGCAAAGGAATCTTTGATAATTTCTTGTTGAGATGATTCTAAAGATAGAAAGTATTTGGCTGAGTTATTTTTTTGAGCGAGGACCCAAAAATGAGCCTCTTCTTCAACTCCCACTCCTAACGTCCCCATATCCCAATGAATTTGACGAACAGTACCAATGTAATTGCTATTTTGACTTGCTCGTTGAAAAAGCACATTTTCTGGTAAGTTAACAATTAGCTTTGTTTGTAGAGCTTCGATGTTTCCTATATTTTTGATGTGAATGACTATTTTTTCATTGTCTCCCATAAAGCAATGCTCTTTAGCCTCCCATTTCGTTTGCATTTTAGGACTGATAATAGATATCTCTGTTTTACCGAGTCCATTATTGGGAGGATACTTTGCTGTAATGACATCAATACCAATATTGGTGGGGGCTTGGTACTCTAGACCTTTAATATAGCCATATTGAGCCTTAAGCTTTACATTCTTTATGGGAAGGGGAATTTTTTTGCCTTCTTCATTCATATATACATTGAAATAGGATTTTCCAAGAGGAGGGAGTTTTTCTTTCTCTAGTTCTATATAGATAGTCGGAGAGGTTCCATTTTGATGGGAGATGGTTTTTTTTTGAATGTTCCCACTTGTATCTTCTATTAAGAGGACGAATGTATTTAAACCAGGCAACAGATCAAGCTGGGATTCAAAATTATATGTATTTTTTGATTTTTCTTTTCTAAAAAGTATGTCTTGTTCATTAATGCTTAATTTACGGATTCCATTAATTTCAATAAGTTGACCTGTTACTTTAATTGTCTTAGGCAGTGTTTTTGATGAATCAGAGGATGCTTCCGTTTTTATTTGAAGATCTATAATTTTAGGAGGGGTTTTATCAATAGCCTTATTTTTTTGGGGAGGAGTAGGAGAAGGAGGTGTCTTACAAGAGGTAAGACATAATGATAATATTATGTAGAAAAGTATTACTAGATCTTTTTTTTGGATGATCATAGAGCACCAGTTAGAAAAAGAAATTAGAGAGAATTTATATGATTTTTTTGTGTTGAGAACACTTCTAAATTTTTTTAGAAATAGCTTTGTTCTCTCTAATTTCTGAAAAAGAAAGACTAGCTTATGCCAGCTTTTCTTTTGCAATTTCGACGACTTTATCAAAACCTTTAGGATCAGAAACAGCCATTTCTGCAAGTTGTTTACGGTTAATGGCAATATTAGCCTTGATTATGGCTCCCATTAACTTGCTATAGCTGAGTCCTCTTAGACGTGCGGCAGCACTAATTCTAATAATCCACAGCTTACGAAACTCTCGTTTCTTGTTTCTTCTATCCCGATAAGCATATTGCTGAGCTCGGAAAAGAGTTTCTTTGGCGGTTCTAAGTAATTTACTTCTACCACCGCGATACCCTTTTACATTTTTCATTAAACGCTTTTTGCGTTTATGTCTTGCGACTGCACTCGTGACTCTTGGCATTACTACATTTCCTTAAAATTTCTTGCACCTAGTTGACGCCGTGCAAAACAGCTTTGTACTTTTTTTCTTGAGTTTCACTAATGTAAGCTTGCTTACGTAGCTGTCTTTTTGTTTTTGTTGACTTGCAAGCCATAAGGTGACGGCGTCCTCTTTTTTGTCTTTTTAATTTACCATTTTTGGTCAGTTTAACTCTTTTAGCAACTGATTTTGTTGTTTTCAATTTTGGCATAGCTAACTCGCTTTTTCATTTTTTAGGATCAAACTTTTCGCAGCCATTAACCTTCTTATATAGATTAAGGTAGGTTTTTTATCTTTTTCTTCTTGTGGTGAAGTGTAATAAAAAATTTTGTATGTGGATGCGGAAATTTGAAACAGATGGTTTGGGCTCTGTTGAATGCATTGGAGAGAATAATATAACGAATGAAATATGATTTGTCAAGCTTTCCCTAGAAAACCTTTATTATTCTGAAAATTGAGAGAATAATAAAATATTTCATTCTTGTTTTCGCTATATTTTATAGTGGTTTTATACCAATATACTAAACAAAAAATAGATCTCCTAATTTTTCAAAAATATAGAGATCTATTTTTTAGGGAGGGGGAAAAAACTTAAAAAAATGTTATTTTCTTATAGATTTTTGGTTATTTATCTCTACAGATTTACGGTACCCTATCTGGAAGTAAACAACATAGTCATTCGCCGTCCTTCTAATTTGGGAGGTTTTTCAAGCTTGGCCACATCCTGAAGATCAACAGTCCATTTTTCCATTAGCTCTTTTGCCATAGAGATATGAGCCATCTCTCTACCTCGGAAATTCATTGATATCAGTACTTTATTTCCGTCACTTAGAAATTGACGTACTTGTTTCATTTTTACCATTTGGTCGTGTTCACCAATTTTTGGACGAATACGAATTTCTTTTTGCTGAGGGTTTCGCTTTTTTTTCTGATTACTCTTTTTCTTCTGTTGGTATTTTAACTTACCATAGTCTAAAATACGACAAACAGAAGGAGTTGAATCAGGGGCTACTTCTACTAAGTCAGTTCCTGCCTCGCGTGCTTTTGCAATAGCTGCTTCGATATCTAGAACGCCTAGGTTTTCACCATGCTGATCAATGACAAGGACTTGGGGACTGCGGATCTTTTCATTGACCCTATAAATCTGGCTAATAGATTATCCTCCTTAACCTCTTCATAATGAATGTATGAGAGATGTTTTTCAAAATCTTTAATTGCTTTTGTTTACCATTTTCCTTGGTTGAATTTATTTTCAACACCTTAATACCTTAATAATTTCTACCACAGTTTTTTTAAAATGTCAACCCAATTTCATATAGTTTCTTATTTTCTTTTTGTCTTAAAAAATGTTATTATAGGTGTTTGCTATCTATTTTGAATTTATTCGTTTTAAGGGGAGTGTTTTATGTTAAGAACGTTTATGTTGCCTGTTTGTGTCGTAGCCTTTCTATTTCTAAATTCCCTTCAGGCTCAGGTTGATTTTTTATCTATGAAAATTTCTTCTTCTTTAAAAGAAAAATTTTCTACCCAGAAAAACCGAGTGGATGAGAGTTGGAAATCTTTTTACTCTGAAGTAAACTCTGATCTTGTTTTGAAAACAAAAAAGCATACTTTTACTTTGTTGAAAGTTAGTGAACTTCAAAATTTACTTAACCTAAGTCCATCATCTCAACCTCGATTTTTATCTGCAGACAAAAATTATGTGGAGGGAGGAGAATATCCTCAGAGGCAACCTCGTTTTCTTCAATCGTCTGTAACTGTAGTCGATAGAGATAATCATATTACGAGTGTAGAGAAAAGCTTAGACTGTTATTTCTCTTCTGAAAATCATTCTGTTTTACGCCAATTGACTAGTTCGGGTACCAAAGGGTGGAGTGTTCAAAATCCTCGATCCTTGGAAGTTCTTTTAATGAATAATATTCAGCCTGTTGTTTTTATGGGAGTAGCAGGAAAATGGGACGAGGAAAGTCGCAAAGGAGTTTTGGATGTTAACTTGAGTCATGATGGTGATGTTCTGCCTGTTGTGGGTGGACATTCCTTACGTTTAGTTGGATTTGATCATGATGGCAAGTTTTTTATTTTCCAAAACTGTTGGGATGATTCTTTATCTAAGGAACAGTATTTACGTTTGAGTTATGACTATGTAAAAGCCTATGCTGTTTATGCCCTTTATTCTGATATAAATCAGGAAGTGTCTTCTCCTGTATCGATTTCTTCTGCTCAAATATCAATTAGCTTTTGGAAAGCTGGTGATGGAAACTTTTTTCGTCCAGATTTCCGAGTTAAAGGAAGTGTTGAGGGAAGCTCTAGTGATATTGCATCTCTTCAGTTGGGAGTTGAGTACTATAAAGGACGTATAATTATTCTTCGAGAGGATTCGATCCAAGCCGGAGCTAGTTTTAATGTAAAAGATAAGTACTTTCGACTTAATGTACTTTTTGGGCTAGTGCGAGTCGTAAATGGCAGTCATAAAGTTACTGCATTTGTTAGAAGAAGAATTCACTAGGTTTCTTATTTTAGAGCTATAGCTTAGTATCTAGTTGTAGCTCTTACTCCTCATTATCATCGAGAATATCCTCTAAATCTTTTGCACTACTCTTCTGAATTTCCATCACATCTTCCTTACGAAGAACTTGAGTTGTTTGATATGCACGGCGGCTTTGAATACTGTTTTTGCGAATTTTCTCTATTTCAGATTCATCTAAAGTGTATGTCACAATTTTTTCTTCGGTTTCTTCATCTTTCGCCGCTGTCTTTTTTGCTTCTTCTTCTGGGGATTCTTTTTCAATACTCATTGCTCTTCTCCTTTTCTATGTATAGATTCTATTTATCTTATATTACAATGTTCACAGAAAACTGTCAATGAGAGGATTGAATAAAGTTGAATACTCTTTGCCTCTGAACTAGATGATTTCTATTGCATTTCGACCACACATTATATAAAATTACAAGCAGATTGAAGTATAAAATTTGAATAAGATTATAAAATAACAGTAGAACTACTTGGTAGAAGGAATAATTAAATGGATAGGACTAGCCCAAAAATCCCCATTCTGTTAGGGATACCTATATTTGCTTGCCTAGCGATTATGTATCTCCCTGTTTGGGAGTGGATGTATAACCGATGGATGGCAGAAGACTCATACAGCTCTCATGGTTTTTTAATTCCTCTTATTTCTCTTTGGCTTCTATGGAACAGTCGAGAAAAGGTCAGCGGACTTAAACTACAAGGTAGTTGGTGGGGGCTGGGTATTTTACTTGTGGCTCTAGTGGTTCACCTGCTAAGTGGAATTAGTCGTATTTATTTCACTTCGGCTTTTTTTATGCCTATAGCCTTATATGGAATGGTGATTCTTTTCTTGGGAAAAAAAGGAGAGCGTTGGTGCCGTTTTCCTGTGGCTTATCTATTCTTTATGGTTCCTTTTCCTCAGTCATTGATTGCTAACTTGACTTTAGACTTGAAGCTAATGGCCAGTGAAATTGCCACTATGGCACTAAATTTTATTGGAATTATAGTTGTTCGTGATGGTAGTATTCTTACCTTTATGGACACGAGTATGGTTGTTGGTGATGTTTGTAGTGGTCTACGCTCTCTGGTTTCCTTGATAGCGTTTGGAGTTCCTTTTATCTATCTTATCCAAACGGTTCTGTGGCGAAAAATTTTGGGTTTGATCATGCTTTTTCCTTTAGCATTTATGATGAATGTGTTAAGGATTTTTTTCCTAGGCATTGTTGCTAATTTTTTTGGAAGTGAGATGGCCACGGGAAAAATACATGATGCTTCTGGATTGATGATTTTTGTCTTGGATCTTTTGTGTTTGTGGTGGATAACAGATCCTCAGCAACCAGAAGGCTCTGTTAATGAAGCTAAAAAAGAATCAGAAGATTCTTCTAAGGAAGAAGCAAAAGAAAATCCCCCTATTTTAGCACCTGAAATTTTGTCTGGTTTTTTTCCTCGATATGCTGTGGGGGTTACGCTTTTTCTTAGTATGACTGTAGTTTCTCATTTATTTCTTTACCAATCGGTTTTTGAAGGAAGTGATCGTATTTATACCGCTGAGATTCCTCAGATCTTAGGAGAGTGGAAATCAAACGAACAATATCCAGTTGATAAGAGAACTATTCAGATTTTGGAAACAGAAGATATTTTGTTTAGACATTATCAGAAACAAGGAAGCTCTCCCGTCTTGTTGTGTGTTGTGGCCTCTGCTTCTTCTAACCGAAAAGTGGCTCACCCACCTGAAATTTGTTACCGGGGCGCTGGTTGGGAAGTGACTGGTAAGAAAACGATTACTCTTTCAACGGGGCATAAAGCAAACTTGTTAACTTTGTCTCAAGGTAATCGGCAGCAAGTAGCAGTATATTGGTATAAGTTTGGGGATTTACATACTTACAATTATTACTATCATCAAGCTCATGCTTTACTTAATTTTTTCAAGGTTAAAAAGGGAGGAATTGCTTTGATCCGGCTGTCTGCTCCTGTTACTTCTACCCCAGAGGAAACTTTACAACAAATAGATCGTTTTGCAAAAGATGCCTTTTCCGCTTTTGATAAGTATTTACCTTAGGACTAAGCGCAGAATAAAAATATGGAAATACTCTTTATTATTAGTTTTTTATTAATCCTTTATACCTATTTACTATATCCTCTTACTTTAGTTTTTTTTGATAAGGTTTGGAAAGTTTCCCCTCGGGAGTTTGAGGAGGGTTATCGTCCCAAAGTTTCTTTGCTAGTTTCTCTATACAATGAAGAGAAAATCATTGGAGATAAATTAGAAAATTGTTTGAAACTGGATTATCCTAAAGAAAAATTGGAAATAGTTATGGCTTCTGATGGTTGTGAAGATGCGACCAACGAAATAGTAGGGAGTTATCAGGATAAAGGAATCACTCTTTATGCCTATCAAGAGCGCCGAGGGAAAGTTAACGTTCTTAATACAACAATAGATAAACTAAAAAACGAGATTATTGTTTTTAGTGATGCTAATACTATGTTTCTACCAAACGCTATAGATAAGTTGGTTAGACATTTTTCTGACCCCAAGGTGGGATGTGTTTGTGGAACTTTACGTTTCATTAATCCTGAGGGAAGTCGGATGGGAGACTTAGAGGGCGTCTATTGGAAACTGGAAACTTTGATGAAAAAAATCGAGGGGAAACATGGATCGCTTCTAGGAGCTAATGGAGGGATCTTTGCTTTACGTAAAGAGCTTTTCTACAAGTGCCCCCCTGATACTATTGTAGAAGACTTTGTTGTTCCTATGAAAATAAAATCTATGGGATATGAAGTTCTTTATGAGCCGGAAGCGATTGCTATTGAAGAAGCTGCCCAAAATATTCAGCAAGAAAAACAGAGACGTATTCGCATTGGAGCTGGTGATTTTCAGGCTCTTTTTCGTCTTCTACCGATGCTAAATCCTTTGTTAGGATTTTCCGCCTGGGCTTTCTGGTCGCACAAAGTCATTCGCTGGATCACTCCTTTTTTAATGATAACTTGCTTTGTTTTAAACATACTCCTTCTTGACAAAGAAATATACCAATTGCTTTTTTTAGGGCAGTTACTTTTTTATTCTTTTGCTTTGGGAGGTTATGGGATCGCAAAAAAAAATAAGCATAGTAAAATTTTTAGTCTTTGCTATTATTTTGTCTCTATGAACTATGCTCTTTTTTTGGGGTTTTTCCGTTTTTTGAAAGGGACTCAAAAGGTGACTTGGCTTCGCACAGAGCGTTAAGTTAAAGTTTACTATTTTCTTGTGAGGCATTTTTTCTTTTTACTTATTTTTTATTTACAGAGATTTATTTTTCTGTTATCCTAAAAGGAAATTTATGCTATTTTGAAATAAGTTTTATGTGTTTGGAGCTTATTTAGTTTTTATTTGCTAGTATTTTTGTATGCCTGCCAAAATTTATGGGGGTTAGAAAATTTAGATCTGAATGGATGTCTATTTTTATATAGTAGGATCTATAAATACTTATTTTTGAGGTTGGAGAACTATGAATATAAAAAGAGTTTTTTTCTGCATACTCCTAATTTTTTCTTTTACACTAGCCCATGCTGAAAAAATAGGGGCTCTTTTGCATCCCCAAGCCGAATGCCCTTTAGGAACTAAAGTTGTCGTTAGCTTTGGAATGCCTTTTCCTAAGGGATTTATCACTAGTTCAGATTTAAATGATATTGTGATTAAGGATAGTTCTGGTGAAAAGATAGCTACATACATCGAAGCTATTTTGCCTTGGAGAAATATAACTATTGGCAAAGATGATGATTCTATACGTTCTGCTTTAGTGCAGTTTGAATACATTTTTGAGAGTACAGATAGTCCTGTTGGTATTACGATAGAAATAGAAACTGCTAGATGGAATACAAATACGGCAGCAGCATTTCAGAAACTTCCTGTGCGTGAGTCATGGGTTTTAGTTAATGACGATCTATATCCTTCTGAGTACGGAGTTTATGAGCCTGTCGTTTATGTTACTCTTCCTCCTGTTTGGCTTGGAAAATGTCAGATTAAAAGCAAAGTTCTCCCTTTTGGAACAGTTAGTGATTTTGACTGGTATGATAAGTCTTTGACTAATGAAGATCTTACCCACAAAGATGGACAGAATTTCTTTAAGACAATGATAAACAATGATAGCCGAGTAACAGAAGAAAATGATATTGAATATTTGACAGGTTCTGAGCCGTGGCTGTTTGATCGAGCCATGACAATGTACAATATTTATATTCGTTCTGGAAAACTTGATGTTCTTCGAGAAGCTCATCGTGCTACTTTTTTTTATGCAAGCAAGTTAAGTTCGGAAGGGTTTTTTACTTTAAAGAGTAGTAAGGATAAAAAATATTCTTATGGAGAAAGTCTTCTAACTGATATTATTTTAACAGGAGATACTGATCATCTCTCTAAATTTTCAGACTTACTAGTAGCAGCAGAAATGCCAGGTTTTACACCTGAGTATGTGGCTAATAAAGACCATGGGCTTTGGACAGAAAGACACTTGGCTTATGTATGGCTAATTTTTATTACTGGATACGAGGCTACGGGAAGTGAGTATTTTGCTGAACAGGCTCGATCTGTTGCGGATATTATTTTTCACCACCAAGATAATCCTCCTTCGACCGAAGAAGGAGGACAGGCTCCCAATGATGGAGTTCTTCTACATCAATATTATCATCATGAAGGAGGCATTGCTAAAGAAGGAATTCCCTACTGGATTTTTTCTCCTTGGATGTCTACTCTTTTAGTTGATGCTATGCAACGATATCATCTTCATAGTGGAGATACTAGAGTGGTAGGATCTGTTCAGAAGTATGCAGATGCCATCATTAATTTTGGGTTGGAAGAATATTTAATGGATGGAGAAATAAGAACTGTACCCCATTACTTGTGTAGTTCCTTAGGCTTTAAAACGGATAGTGGAAAATGGGCGGATGTTGAGCACGCTTTGGATGTTGCCAAGATCACTGCTTTTGCTTACTATCTTTCTGGTTTGCAAAGTACCTCACCTAAAGAAGAGTATCTGGAGATTACAAATAAGCTAATTAATACGGCAGAGTGGGCGGTAGGAAGATGGATTCGTGAGACTGGGCCAGAATACGGTAAAAGTATTTATCGCCTTTCTCCTCCTCGAAAATTTAATTGGTGGTTCCGAACTACATCAGACCTTGACTATCTTGTCAATAAATCTCATTGGGAAGAAGATTCAGGGAACTTAGAAACTCCTGCTGAATTGTTTTTAGAAGATAAAATAATCTCTGATTTGAAAAAAAATACAAGTAAGTATATGGCTAAGAACGGATTGGGGATAACGGTGCGAGATGGCTATAGATGGATCTATCCTTTGCATTTTAGCGTTCAACCTGATATAGAAATGGCGACAGTTAGAGTTGCTATGTACCTTAAGCCTAATCGAGCTACGGGAAGACCTGGAGCTAAATACTATTTCTTTTTGAATCTTTATCTAGAGAATAATATAATTGGCGTCAATAATGTCAATTGGAAATTAACTACTGCTTCCGAAAAAGAAGTAAGTGACCCTTTACTTGATTAAATAGCTAAAGGTTAGGATTTTTATCTTAATATCAAAAGTTCTAAACTAAAATGTCCAAAATTTTTTGATTTAGAATCCCCCCTAGACAGAAGAAGATGTGTCAGTCCATGACACATCTTCTTTCTTTGTGTTTCTTAGTGGTAAAATAATTTTTCAGTGACTATTGTAAAATCTTATGCTAAAAAATTTAGACAAGTGGTTAATGAGCTATCTCCGCCAAAAAACTATCCAAGCATTTACTCCCCAAACTAACTACCCTTTACACATTATCTTTTGCTTTGTCGATCATTACGAACCTGATTGGAACCAAGCAGATTTTTCCACTCAAAAAAAGCGCGTACAAACTTGGGTTGAGCTTTTTCCAAAATTTGCAGAAAAACATATCGACTGCGATGGATGTTCTCATCGCCATACTTTTTTTTATCCCATTGAGGTATATTCTCCTGAACACTTAAGTGAGTTGGAAAAAATATGTCGCAACGATTCTGGAGAAGTTGAAATCCATTTACACCATGATAACGATACAGAAGAAAGCCTGACTCTTAAACTTAAACAAGGGATCAAAGATTTAAATAAGCATGGTTTTTTGGGAAAAGATAAAGAAACAAATAAGACTCGCTTTGGTTTTATTCATGGAAATTGGTGCTTAAACAACTCTCGTTCTGATGGTCGTTGGTGCGGAGTTAATAATGAGAGCGAAGTTCTACAAAAGTTGGGATGCTATGCCGACTTTACATTTCCCTCCGCTCCCAGTGATACCCAACCTAGGACTATTAATAGTATTTATTATGATCTAGGCAATAAAAAAACTCCCCAATCTCACAATCAGGGGGTTATTGTAGAGGTAAATAAAAAACCTCCTCCTAAAGGATTTATGATTGTTCAGGGACCTCTCGCTCTTAATTGGAAAATGCGCAAGATGGGGATTTTTCCTCGAATTGAAAATTCTGATATTTCTCACTCCACTCAACCCTTTCTCCAACGTATTCCTCTATGGATAGATCAAAGAATTTCTATAAAAGGAAAACCGGAGTGGGTTTTTGTGAAAGTTCATACTCATGGGGCTCCCGAGAAAAATTCTAAGACCGTTCTCGGAGAAGCAATGAATAAGGCCCTAACTTTTCTGGAAGAAAACTATAATGATGGAAAAAACTATTTTCTTCATTATGTTAGTGCCCGAGAGATGTATAATATTATAAAGGCGGCTGAAGCAGGTGAAACAGGTGTTCCTGGTGAATATAGAGATTATGAAATAATAAAGAATTGAAACTAGTTTATGAAACCTAACAAACTTATCGTAATCACCAACCTTTTTCCTCTACCGTGGCAACCTTTACGAGCTGCATTTAATCGCCAACAATTTAAAAGACTCGCCCAAAAAAGAGATGTTTCTGTTCTTGTTCCTGTTGCCTGGCCGCAATGGTTTAAGAATGGGAGAATATTTCCTCTAATGAACGTTACTACCAACGAATTTTCCTCTTTTCGTTATGCTTGTTACTTCTATACTCCCGGAGTTTGTCGTATTTTCTATGGAATTTTTCTTTTTTTCTCTCTTTTAATCCATTGGAGGTGGTTTCGCCGAGAAAAAGGGACATGTCTTATCGCTTGTTGGGCTTATCCAGATGGAGTTTCATCTGCTCTTTTAGCTAAACTTTTAAAAATACCTTTTCTTATTAAAGTTCATGGTAGTGATATAAATGTTTTTGCTCAAGATAAGCTACGAGCTAAACAGATGAAGTGGGCGATGGAAAAATCTGAAGGGGTTATTTCTGTCAGTCAGGCTCTCAAAGATAAAATAGTTTCTATGGGAGTTCGAGAAGATAAGATACACGTCATTTACAATGGAGTGGATCCTTGCTTGTTCAAAGTTAGAGATAAATCTGAATGTTGCAAGATCTTAGATCTTCCAGAAGAGAGTAAAATTTTCCTTTTTGTTGGGAACTTAATTGAAACCAAAGGAATCAATGAACTTTTAGTGGCCTTTCAAAAAAAGACGATAAATGAACACACCTCTTTGTATTTTGCCGGCAATGGGCCATATCAAAAAAAAATAGAAGAATTTGCTAAAGACAATGAATTGACGCAACGTATTCGTTGCTTAGGTGGAGTTGCTCATGAAAAACTAGGCCTTTGGTTTAGTGCAGCTGATTTAGTAGTTTTACCCAGTTATAGCGAGGGAGTGCCTAACGTCCTTTTGGAATCGATGGCTAGTGGAACCCCTATAGTAGCAACTAGAGTAGGAGGAATTCCTGAAGTCGTCCCCTCTTATGCCGGTATACTGGTTTCTCCAAGAGATGCCCATTCTTTACAAAAGGCATTAGAATTAGCTGAAAATAAATCTTGGGATCGAGAAAAAATAGCTTCTCATGGGAAGAGTTTTTCTTGGGAAAAGAATATTGAGCAATTAGACAAAATAATATTGAAAACGGAGCTTAAATCATAAGAAATCTAAATCTTTAGAAGGATGGCTATGTACTATTTTTTCTTTAAGAATCTCTTTAATCCTTTTTTTGAAAAAATCATCAAAAAGAGAAAAATTTTAGACTACAGGAATGATCTTGAAAAAAGCCAATGGTGGTCACAAGAGGATCTTTTTAATTACCAGTCGCAATCATTGAAAGAACTTTTACTTCACGCTCAAAATGAGGTACCTTACTGGCAAGGTGTTTTTCAAGAAAAAAAGATCTCTTTTGATGAAAAAGACTCTCCTGAAGAAACTCGAAGTAAATTTTTCCAATTGCCCATTACAGAAAAGAGCGATATTAGAAAAAACAAAGAAAAGATGATCGCAAATAACTATCGCGGGAAAACGTGGACAAAGGCAACGGGAGGATCTACAGGGGTTCCTCTGGAGTTAGATTACAATAAAGGTAGTTACGAGTGGCGCGTGGCCGTGTCTCAAAGAGGTTATGGTTGGGCTGGTTGTGAAGACGGGATCAAACAGGCATACATTTGGGGGATAGCCCTAGGAGATATAGGCTGGAAGCAAAAGCTAAAAGAGAGGATTCATCAGTTTCTTTTACGAAGGTTTTACTTCAACTGTTTTTCTTTTACAGAAAAAAATATGGCTGTTTGCTTAAATAAAATCAATGCTTACAAACCAAAAGTTATTATTGGCTACACAAATCCTTTGTATAATTTTGCTCTTTTTGTAGAAAAGAATGGGGGACTAAAATTTCGCCCAGAGAGTATTATTACTGCAGCAGAGAAAGTTCATCCTTTTCAGAGAGACAAAATAGAAAAAGTTTTTCACTGTGATGTTTACAATACCTACGGAAGTCGTGAGTTTATGCTGATGGCTTCAGAGTGTCCAAAACACACGGGACTTCATGTAAACATAGAAAACTTTGTTGTAGAAATTGTTCAACCAGATGGTTCTCCTACTCCAACAGGAGAAATGGGAGAGCTAGTTGTTACTGACTTACATAACTATGGGATGCCATTTGTTCGATATAAGATAGGTGATCTAGCTATCGCCTCAAGTGAAAAGTGTTCATGTGGCCGAAATTTACCTTTATTGAAAGATGTTGTCGGACGATCTTTAGATATGATTTTAACTCCTGATGGACGTTTTGTTCCAGGAGAATTTTTTCCTCATCTTTTAAAAGATGTAAGAGATATTGAAAAATTTCAGGTTTTACAAAAAACAATGGACAAAATTACTATTAAGATGGTTTGTAATGAAAATTATAGCGAAGAAGATCAGAAATTCTTAGAAACCGAAATTGAAAAGGTAATGGGGAAAGAAATTGAAATAGAGTTTCAGCTTGTTGATGATATACCATTAACTAAGACAGGTAAGCATAGAGTGACTGTTTCGGAATTAAAATTATGAATATAACTCACGTAGTAGAAAGCCTAGAGCGTGGTGGTCTTGAGAAAGTGACAATAGATCTTCTTCTAGAGCAGGTTTCTTTGGGACATAATTGTCAAATAATTTGTATTTTTCATAAAGGGCCCTTGGCAGAAATTTTAGAAAATGAAGGGGTCTCTGTTTACTCTTGCCAAAAACGTTCTGGACTAGACAAAGAAGCTATCAAAAAAATCCGAGAAAAGCTGAAAGACCAGCAATGTAATGTTTTACATACTCATAATGCCATGGCTCACTATTACAGTGTGATGGCTGCTCGCGGTTTAGAACTTAAAAGTATTCTTAACACTCGTCATGGAATGGGAATAGGAAAATTTTCTTCTTTGGTTAAACAGGAAATTCTCTATCGAATGACAATGAGTAAAACTAGCCATGCTGTGGCCGTTTGTGAAGCGGCACGGCGCCAATTTGTGCAAAGATTTATTATCCCTAGAAAAAAGTCAAAAGTTGTTTGTAATGGGATTAGAGTGGGAGAAGTGACTTATCAATCGCAAGATCGCCAAAGATTGCGTTTTGAGTTAGGGATTAGTGAAGATATGTTGGCAATGGTCTCAGTGGGACGATTTAGTGAGGTCAAAGACCCTTTTACCCTTTTAGAAGCTTTTTTGATCGTTAAAAAGAAAGTTCCTGAAAGTGTTTTGGTTTTCTTAGGGGAAGGGCCTCTTGGCTCAGATATAGAGATGTTTTGTCAAGATCACAAAGTCACTGATTCTGTAAAACTTCTTGGTTATCGCAATGACATTAAAGAAATTCTCTGGGCTTTTGATCTTTTTGTTATGTCTTCTGTCTCTGAAGGCTACTCCATAGCCTTGTTAGAAGCTTGCGCTGCTGGATTACCTATTGTAGCTACCAATGTGGGAGGCAATGAAGAAATTGTCCGCCATCAGGAAAATGGTTTAGTTGTTTCACCTAAAAAGCCTCTGCTCTTTGCAGATGCTGTTATTAAAATATTTAGCGATCAAGAAAAACGTGAGAGAATGGGGGCTAACGGGAGAGAATGGGCAGAGAAATTTGCCAAAGTCGAAAGGATGACTTCAGAGTATTTAAAACTCTATTCTCTCTCGTAGCATTTAGAACTAATATATGCTCTATTTTAAGTAAGTCCTTTACTTTTCGAATGTTCTTTTCATGCCTTCCTCGAAAGAAACATTTTGTTTCCATCCTAATGATTTTTGAAGCTTTTCTGTGCTGTGTTTAGGGCTATAACTTATGCTCTTTAATTTATAGCGGAGAATAATAGTTTTTTTCAAGAGTAGAGATACCATAATCTCAAGAGCCCAAAATCCAAGATAGACAAATAGTAAGGGAACGTAAATCACAAAAAAACGATCTTGAGTAATTTTTTTGTATTTCTTTATATATTTTCTTTGGCTAGGATACTCATCATCTAGGATATTAAAAATATCTAGAGACTTTTCTCGATTTTCTTTGGCTAATATTAAAGCATCGATAACATTATCAACGTAAACCAAAGGAAGTTTCCTCACTCCCCAGCCCATGGTCATGGCAAGAATCTTACTTACTCTGATTGTCACATCTTTGGGAAGATTATTACCTCCTGGCCCATAGACTAAGCCTGGACGAAAAATAGAAACAGGGATATCGTGTTCCTTCTTATAACGGAGTACCTCTTTTTCTGCTTCTAGTTTTGCTTGCGAATAAGCTCCTCTTTTTTCGGGATGGTCTTCATAGGGAAAATCTTCATTGATAGTTTTGCCCTGAGGGTAGTTCTTGGCATTGTAAACATTTAGAGTACTTACATATATAAGATGCTCGGTTGATAGCTTGTGGACAGCCTGGAGTATGTTTTTTGTTCCTGTAATGGTTGTATCAAGATGATATCCCCAACTCCCTTTCATTGCTGCGGCTAGATGAAAAATCGTCTTTACTCCAGAGCAAGCCCTTTCAACGTCGCTATAATTGTATATATCTCCGGTGACAATTTGAATAGGAGAGTTATACAGTGAATTTAAGTGCTCACCGCTCTGATGCGTGAAAAGACGAACCTTATGTCCTTCTTCGAGTAATCTGTTTATTAAGCGACGACCAATAAAACCTGTTCCCCCAGTAACAAGAATATCTGCAGGATCTAGTTCTTTTTGAGCAAGAGAGGATGAAGGGGCGAGATCTTTTGAGAAGATTTCCTCCATTAATGCCATTAATTTCTCGGCTTTTTCGTGAGATACAGGAGAATCAGTTTTTTCAGAGATGGACTTATAGAAATTTTTGATGATATAGTCCATACCGGCATAAGAGTCTAGTTTGCCCAGGAAAAATTTTACCACAGTTTTGAACGTGCCCAAGAGCATTTGACTGCCTAAACTTAAGTTCTCGACAATTCTTTCGATAGCATTTGGTAGGCCATAGTTTTTTCGAATGGTAATAAGAAAGTTTCTTAAGTCTACCCTTATAGTTCCTTGGCTACATTCGAATTCGATATAGTTTTTTAGAGGAAATATGCCCAGAGACATATGAATATTAGCGGTTGCTTGAGAAGAGGAAAATAAACATGTTAGGTCCGTGATCGTTCCTCTAGAGTTTCTTGTGATCATAGACTCTTCTACTTTTAGATTTGGTAATAAGGCATCAAGGACACTTAGATGATGAGGTAGAAGATCAAAAAAAACTCCCCCAGGCAGTTTTTCAATCCATTTTGCCGCTGGATCACTTTGAACGCGCTCAAAAAAATCGTAGCTATAGCCAGCAGATACGTTGATTAAGTTACCTAGCTTGCCAGAGTCAAGAATTTTTTTGGTTTCTATTATCATGGGGTCAAAAACTCGCATATGATCAACACAGACAAATAGGTTGTGTTTTTGAGCTTCTTGAATAATTTCTTTAGCTTCTTCAGTAGATAGACACATCGGTTTTTCGAGAACTATGTGGGAACCTTTTTGAAGACAAAGAAGGCTGATATTTTTATGAGTTGCTGGGGGAGTTGTTATGTGGACAACTTGGGGTTGAAACTTTTCTAAAAGTTCAGCTAGTTCGGTGTAACAATTGTCCACTTTTACCTGTTTAGAAAAATCACTTAGTCTTAGTTCATCTTTGTCACAAATAGCGATATTGTTTCGCTCAATGTACTTAGAAATAAAACGAAAGTGTACATTGGCTATATTACCACACCCAACAATTGCTACTTTAATATCCATTTACTTTAGCCTTTTCTTCCATGTTTAGTAATAATTTGTGAAATAATTTCTAGTCGATTATCCCAGTCCTCTTTTTTCATTTCGTTAGAACGCTTTTCTTGTAACTCTAAGCTGTTTTCTTCTAAAGCTATCTTTATTTTCTTCACAAAATCCTCTCGATTTTCGGCGATGTATATTAATTTTTGATACTTATGAACCTCTGGTATATCGACTGTAACAACGGGGAGACCGCTGGAAAGGTACTCAAATAGTTTAAGAGGGTTAGAGCTTTTTGTTAGATCATTGATACAAAAGGGAATGATGGATACATCAAAAGCGCTATTGTAGCTGGGAAGAGACTCAAATGGACGAACTCCGAGGAAGTGTATATTTGGCTCCGTAAAGATTTTACTCAGGTCTATTTTTGATCTTCCAATTAAAACAACCGAATAATCAGGGTAAGTTTTTGCTATAAGTTTGAGCAGCTCAAAGTCTATCCAGTCTTCTGAGATAAAACCATAGTAACCGATAATTGGTTTTTTTAGCTTAGCGATATCGTCTGGTATAGTTAGTGTTTGGCTTATGGTCTTTTGAAACAATTGCCAGTCCACACCATGGGGAACATAATAGGTTTTTGACTCATAAAGTTTCTTTTTCTCTTGTAATTCTTGGGAGCAGGTTATAACAGCATCAGATTTCTGGAGTAGCTTTTTTTCTAAATTGATGAGTTTTTCTTTATCTACCCCGCGGTAGCTAGCAAGTTCGTCAATGCAATAGTATATTACTTGTTTTTCCCCTAGTTTACCAATAAGATGGGTTACATTTTGAGCAAATACAAGAATAATGGGTTTTTTTATTTTTAAAAATAACTGACAAACTCTAATACAAGTAAGGAAAAAAATGTGATTTAATATGCGAACGAAAGAATACTTCTGAAAGGGAATGATAATAGGAGTGTATACATACAAATTTTCATTGATTTTTGTGTATCCTCGGAAGAAACTTTTTAGCTTTTGCCAAATCCTCATGAAGTCGTTACTTGATATTGTGGGAGATCTTAGCCCAACGGAGTTAACAAAAAGCACTTTGTTATTTTTGGCAAGGCCAATTGCAACGTGGTATTTACTTGTTTTTAGACCACTATTCCAGTCATCAGAAGAAAAAAGGATTATATTTTCATTTTTAATCATAGTAGAACCTAGAGTGAATAAACTTTTTCTTTTCTTTGAAAAGATGTGAAGAAGAGTTTTTTATATTGCCCTTGACTTTGTTTTGAAAATAGCTAAGTTATATTAATAATATAGAATGTTGGAAAAATTGAAAGAAAATGGCAGGAGTAATCTTTTACAAAAGATCTTAGGGATAAAAGTTATTTGCTGCTTTTGCTATGGATAGACATAACGGATTAATTAACATTTGTCAAATACTTTTGTTTTGTCATTTGTTTACTGGTAAATTAAGGGGCATACTGGATGGATGTTTTCCAAGAGAAACTTTGGCCTAAAATTGTAGATTTTGAAGGTACAATTTTTTCATCGCATTCTATTTTGACTAAAGGAGAGTTGTATCATGATCGTCCTCGTACAAGCGTGTATCGTTTTACTGTTCAAGAAAAAAATGAACTGGAGACGTATTACTTAAAATGTTATCGAAGTGGTGAAGCTGTTGGTGAGTACGATGTTCTTGTAAATTTAGAGAACCTTTTTTCGGAAGAAAAAAACTTAGGGGTAGTCAAGCCTCTATTGTACATCCCTGATATAAATGGTTTTATTACTAAAGAGTTCCGTGGAGTTAATTTGTACAGGTTAATAAAAAAAGGAACTCTTCTCGTTGACTTTTTTGGAAAAAAGAATGGTTTTAATGTTGATGCTGTAGATAAATTGGCCTTGTGGTTTAAGGTTTTACAGCGGAATACTATTGATAAAGAGCAGCAATATGATTTTTCTTCTGTTTTAGGTAGCAACATTGATAAAGATTTAGATAAATGTTCCAACACTGGTATGTTAACTGATCGTAGCCTTTCTATGTTTGAAGAAGTATTTTCTTCTAAAGTAAAACTATTAGAAAATCGATCTTATAATCCTGTTGGGATTAACGTTGATGCTAAGCTTTGGAATTTTCTTTTCTGGGAAGGTGAGCTAAGAGCTCTTGATTTTGTAGGTTATAAACTGGGTCCAGCAAACTATGATATCGCTAGAATTTGGATAGGACTTAACTGGCTGAAGGCTTTTCCCACAAACTCAAATAAAAAAGTTTCCTTTTTACAAGAAAAATTTATGGCACAGTTTAAAGAATATGAACTTTTTAATGAAGAAGCTTTTGATGTGTTTAGAATGGCATTTGCCCTTGAAATAACAGCATTTTACTCTACTATTTTCAAAGACCCTTTTCGTAAGAAATTTAGAAATACGGTTTTTTTCCCTTTGATAAAAAAATATTATCGAGAGCTTATTGCTCAACTTTGTAAATGTTAGGGCTAGCTATTTTGCTCAGAATGGTGCTAGTTTTGACCTAAAAAAGAAAGATTACCATATCTTATGAGTGAGAATTTACCTAAAGATACTATACAAAAGATTAGTGAGCGTTTATTTGAAAAGGCTGTTTTGTATTTTGACGAGCTTCAAGGAGAGAAGATACAGGTTAAAAATATTCCGTTTAAAGTAAAATCTTCCTATCCTATTTTTCTTTTTGAAATACTGGGAGAGTCAGATCATTCTCACAAAGTTGTGACAAAGTTTTCTCCCGTATTTGATGATAATAATGAAGGATTAACAGAGTATACAAATATGAAACGGTTATATCCTGTTTTTACTTCTGAGTTTGTGGATATAGGAATTCCTCGCCCTCTAGATTTTTTTTCTGATATGAATTTATTGGTCGTGGAGTATGTTCAAGGGGAAAAATTTTCCGATTGGGCCGTCAGAAAAAATAAACTTTGGTCTTCAGAAGAAATTCGGAGTCAGCTTAAGAGCTATGTGTTTAATGCTGGAAAATGGCTATCAGTTTTCCACAGCGAAACTAAAGTTGAAGACTTGGTCTTTTCAAAAAGCGATATTTTCTCCACCATTGATGGCTTTATTGGCCGATTGAAAAATTTTGGTATGGATGAAGTCCTCGAGGACTTAACCCCTTTCTTAAGAGAGGTTGAGCCTTTATTAGCAGACATTTTGCTTCCTGTTGCTTTAATTCATGGAGATTTTGGGTTACAAAATATCAATGTTAGTGCAGATAAATTGTATGTGTTTGATTTGCAGCGTAAACATTCTGAAGTGATCTATCACGACATATGTTATTTTTTAATTACTTTGGAAACGTTAAACCCATATCCTTCGAATGTGTTTTTTCGTCGTTCCTTTTTTCTTAAGCTTCAAAAACATTTTTTAGAAGGCTATTTTGGAACAGACTTTTGTCTAGAGAATGAGACCCTAATTGTAATTAAACTCTATTATATAAGAAGTCTTTTGCAAAGAATACTAAAACAATCTTTTAACATAGATAGACGAGGATCCAAGTTAGAAAAAATAATATTTAAGCAGTTAATTGTCCAAGGTAAGTACAAAAACATTGTTAATAGGGAAATGAAAGAAGTTAGGTCTCTACTTATTTAAGGTAAGTTAGCATGTTTTTTTTACACATAGAAGAGCTCAAGGGCTTTCTACAAAAGAATAAAAGATAATTGCAACGCTATGTTATTTTTTAGTAATATTTTGAAATCATAACATAAAAATATTATAATCCCTCTGTTAGAGTTGTGGTCATTTATTTGCAACAGACTCTACTAGGTGAGGATGAAAAACTTTTAATCCCCATGAATAAAAATGCTTACCTAAATTTTGGCAAAAACACAATACTTTAATGCCATTTTTTGCTTCTTCACTTCTCTAATTAAATTTTACCTTTCTCCTTAAGTAAACACATTATGATGAGCTTTCTGGTTTTGATTTTCTATATTTTTTGCACAATTATTCGCCCTCAGGAATGGGTGCGTGGTATGATTGGACAACCTTTTTTGGATTTTTCTGTTATGGGGGTTGTTTTTTTTCTTACAATAGAAAGAACCATTAGCTCTCCCAGATTTGTCAAAGCTCCCCAAATCCTTTGTATGCTTGGATTTTGTTTTGCCGCTGTCATGTCACATTTAGTTCATTTTTATTTAGGAGGAGTCTCTTTAGTTATTAACAAAATGTTCAAAATTCTAGTTATGTTTTTTTTGATTTTGCAGTCATTAAATAAACCTCGTAAGCTGAAAATGGCTCTTTGGTTTATTGTTTTGTGCATTTTTGTTTTAGTTTTTCAAGGAATGGATCAGGCAGCAACAGGAGTGGGTTGGGCAAATCAAGAGATTTTTGGAAAAGAAGGGGAGGAAAAAAGAATCATCTGGATAGGTATATTCAGTGATCCAAACGATTTAGGACTAGCATTTCTTTTCTCTATTGGTTTTTTGTCTGCATTTGTCGTGGAAAAGTCTAAACTGATTACCAGGCTGGTTTGTTTCTCTATGATTTGTTTTTTACTTTACGGAGTTTATTTAACGCATTCCAGAGGTAGTATGCTTGGAACAATGGTTATGTTTTATTTTTTGTTTGGTAAGAAGACAAAAAAATGGATTCTAGGAGGTCTTATAGGGGTATTTTGCTTAGCTGTTGTTTTGGTAATAGGTTCATCGCGTTTATCTAATATTACATCCGAAGAAGCTTCTGCTCATGGTAGAGTAGAGGCTTGGTACGTTGGTATACAAATGTTTCAAGGGAGTCCCCTTTTTGGCAAAGGGTTTAAAACCTTTAATGAATATCATTATTTAACTGCACATAATACCTACGTCTTAGTTTTGGGAGAGCTAGGTTTTTTTGGTTTTTTCTTTTGGATGGCGTTTATTTACAAGTCTTATTTTGGATTAGAAAATGTTCAAAACAAAGATCCTTCTCTTCGAACCTATGCTTTAGGTGTTCAGACTGGATTAGTGGGATTTTGTTGTTCTATATTTTTCCTTTCCCGTTCTTACAACATGTTTCCCTATCTTATTTTTGCCCTGAGTGGATCTTTAATGTTCATTGCTTCTCAGAAACACTCCGATTTAAAATTTGCCATTACAAAAAAAGATATTAAATCTATCGGCCTAGTTTCTTTTGCTTTAGTAATTGTGATTGTTGTGACTGTCAAGGTTGGTATCTAAATAACTAACTATTTTTGCTAACTATTTTTTATTTTACGAACGAAACGCTCATTTTTCGATTGCTATTTATGCTGTATGTTCTTTGTCATGTATTCAAATAGAGTGTTTGCCAGTAAATTACAGCCGTTTTCGTTAAAGTGACAATCATCGTAGAATACTGAAGTGTCTTTGGGCATTTGAGAGGCTAGATCTAGGCAACTAATATTATATTTTTTGCATATATCACTTAGAGTTGTGTTGTATGAAGACATTACTTCTGCTAAAACTTCTGTTGTGTATGCTCCTGTGTCTGTATGCTCCCATATAAGCGACTCGAAGTCATTTGGCATATTTTTTTGGTACATAGTGGGTTGGGTTAGAAAAATAAGCTTTTGTTTTTTTGTAGAGCACAATTTGATAATTTTTATTAAATTCGATCGATAAATATCTAGAGCCTCCGTAAGTTCAGGAGGGATGGTCTCAATCTTATTCTGCATTAAAATTTGTCTTTTTTTGCGTTCATCTGCGTACCATTCACCTCGACTATCTTGCTGTATACTAGCTCTATAACGTTTCTCGAAAATCTTCTTTAAAGTTTTTACTAAAAAAGATTTACGATAGTATACTCCTTGATTATTATAATTGATCAATGCTTCGTTTTGTACAGATGCTGCTCGCTCTTTATAGTTGTTTCGGAAAAAAGTTCCTGCATCATTGATACCTGGGAGTATGATTATTGTATCAAATTGATCTATAAAGTTGTAATGTAGTAATTGATGCTCGTGGTGAAGAGTAAAATGACCACTACGTCCAGCATTTGCGACAAGGATTGGACGTTCAAGTTTTTTTGAGAGTTTAATTCCTAGTAACCAAGGCCAGCTTTTTTTATCTGTCACATAAAAACATTCGGTTGTGCTACCTCCAATACAAAGGATTCGGTCTTTACTTGTCGAAGGCCAGTAGCTTGGTCCTCTTACTCCACGATTGTTCACAGTGAAATGAACTTTACCTTTTATACCGATCATGGTATTAGATACGTTAAAGACTTTATTCATTGGAGGCCATGGAAAATACTCTTTTTTATCTTGCATAAAAAAAAATAATTCGAGTGAGATTATCGGGATTATTAGAGAGTAAACGAGGATAGTAAATTTCTGAATTAGTTGTGATTTTTTATTTAGGAGAATTATAGCCACTAGATAAAAACACATTCCTGCTAAGATTAGAAAATCTAATTTACCAAACTGAAAAAGATTTGTATTGGATAAGCTAAGTATCATTCCTATCACATGGAATAACACTGGTAGAAGCAACAAAGAAAGAGTTAAAGATCTCCATTTCTTTGGCGGGGCATTATTTTTATTTATCATACGTTTTGATTTTCTTTTTCTGAGAGTTTAACGTAAGTATGTTTTTGTTTTTCTACAATTAATTTAGACAATTTTTGTGCCGTGTGTCAATGAATAATAGTTAATTTTGCAAGATGATCATTTTCAACGTGCTCTAATTTTACTTGTTAAAATTATTTGCTTTCGTGAGTTTTATTTCGCTATTATCAATAGTAGCAACGGAGTAGAAGATGTTTGTTACACTTTTTTTTGATAAAAATCTCTTAGTTCAATAGAAGGTGATGAAAGAAGAATGAAGTTTACACAACACAAGAGTATTGCTATTGTTGGTGATATTATCCTCGATGAGTTTGTTTTTGGTTCGGTGAGGAGAATAAACCCTGAGGCTCCCGTTCCTATTTTACATATTAAGGAGAGGCAAACTCGTTTAGGAGGCTCTGCTAATGTGGCTCATAACATTGTTGCTTTAGACGGCGATTGTCTACTTGTGGGAAAAGTTGGCCCAGAAAGAGAAATAAATTCTTTACTTGATGAAAAAGGAATTCAGCATCGACTTTTGGTTGAAAATAATGCTAAGACCATAAAAAAAACAAGATTTATTGCGAATAATCAGCAGTTGATGCGAGTAGATGACGAAGAGATTAGTTTTTTAAAAACAGAGCAGGTACAAGAGGTTGTTGAAGCTGTTAAAGATATAGACATTATTGTTATTGTTGATTATGGGAAGGGAATGATTACCCCTGAGCTTATGGACGCTTTGCGAGGTTTACAGAAAAAGATTTTAGTAGACCCTAAAGATATTCGAAAAGAACTTTTTCGAGATGTTTTCTTGATTAAACCTAATTTGGAAGAGACAAAAAAATCTTTGAAAATGGAAATTCAAAGTGATGAAGACTTAGAAAAGGCAGCTCAAACCTTACAGAGAGATTATAATGCTCACGTTTTGATTACGCGTAGTGAGAAAGGGATGTCTCTTTTTGAATGGGGAAAAGATCAGGTTTTAATTCGCACCCAGGCCAAAGAAGTTTATGATGTCACAGGGGCAGGGGATACAGTTATTGCTACGATTGCTCTTGCTTTGGCTTCCGACCTAAGTTTGAGGAGATCCGTGGAGTTAGCAAATCAAGCGGCTGGTATTGCCGTAGGCAAACTAGGGACTGCAACAGTCAGTAGCCAAGAGCTTTTTAGCTATGGAAAAGAAGATAGCAAGATTAAGAATAGAGAAGAGCTTGCTGCTATTGTCGAGAAATTAAAACAGCAAGGAAAAGACATTGTTTTTACAAATGGATGTTTTGATCTTTTACATGTAGGACACGCTCGACTTTTGCAAAAGGCAAAAAGCTTTGGAGATTTATTAATTCTTGGGCTTAACACCGATGACTCAATTCGTCGCTTGAAAGGCTCTCAGCGTCCTATTGTGAGCCAAGATGATCGAGCAGAACTTCTCGCTTCTTTGGACTGCGTTGACTATATTGTCTTTTTTGAAGAAGATGATCCAGGAAGCTTGATTGCTCTTTTTCAGCCAACCGTTCATGTTAAAGGAGGGGATTATGATCCCAATAATTACGAATCTATGCCGGAAGCAAAAATTGTTCACGGCTATGGAGGACGGGTAGAGGTTGTTAATCTTGTTGCTGGAAAGTCGACAAGTAATATCGTGTCTCGCATCCAAGAAAGTAGTTAGCCCTCCTCAGGGGATGTTTTTTGTGGAATAAAAAATGAAAAAAATTATATTTGTGGTGGGAGCGCGTCCAAATTTTATGAAGGTTGCTCCTATCATGGAAGCTCTTCAAGAACATAATGAAACAACCTCTATTTCTAAAAATATCAAAGCTGTTTTGGTTCATACAGGACAACACTACAGCAAAGATATGTCAGATTCATTTTTTAATGAACTTTCTCTACCTAAACCAGATATTAATCTTGGTGTTGGCTCTGGAACCCACTGCGAGCAAATCGGAAGAATTATGGTAGGTTTTGAAAAAGTTCTTCTTCATGAAAAACCAGATTTTGTTTTGGTTGTAGGAGATGTAAACTCAACTTTAGCTTGTGCTATTGATGCAAAAAAGCTAGGGATTAAGCTTATACACGTTGAGGCTGGTTTGCGTAGTGGTGATATGACGATGTCTGAAGAAGTGAATAGGATACTAACAGACTCTATCTCTGACTTACTTTTTACTACGGAAAAAAGTGGAAATGAAAATTTGGAGTTAGAAGGAATTAGCCCTGAGAAGATAAAATTTGTTGGGAATGTCATGATCGATACTCTGCTAAAGTACAAAAATAAAGCAGAAAAATTATGTACATTTAAAAAGCTAAAAATAAAAAGCAAAAAAAACAAAGATTATGCTGTTCTTACTTTACATCGGCCTTCTAATGTGGATAGTTCTGCGATCTTATCTGGAATTGGGGAAGCTTTTGTTACAATAGGAAAGTCGCTTCCTGTTGTATTTCCTTGCCATCCTCGAACAAAAAAAAAAATTCAAGAGTTTGGTCTTGAGAATGTTTTTTCTTTTGAAAATAGCATATTTTTAGTGAATCCTCTGAGCTACTTGGATTTTTTGAACCTGAACCTTAACGCTAGTATGGTGATGACGGATAGTGGAGGAGTGCAGGAGGAAACAACCATTCTATCAATCCCATGTCTTACATTGCGTAGAAACACAGAGCGTCCGGTTACAGTTGCACAAGGTAGTAATTATTTGGTGGGAAATAACACTTCAGATATTGTGAATGCTTTTTTTAGAGTAAGAGAAGAAAAAAAAAGATATGAAATACCAGAACTTTGGGACGGAAGAGCAGGTTTTCGAATTGTCAGTGAAATTGTTAGTTGTTTGTAATCACTCTGCTACAGTACATTTTATATAATTTGCATAGACTAAGAGTTTTATTTGCGATTGGTTACATTACCTTTGATAAACTTGTTTTTACTTCTGTACCCTAAGTATTTATGTCGGAAACTTTTGTTGTTACCTTGATTTCTGACGTTAATGCCTTATAATTTAACTAAAGATAAAAACTATTTGAAATTAAAAAACTTTATTTTTTGTTTGTCTACTATTTTCATAGGACTTGTTGCTAAATGAAAACTTTCCAAGGTCGTGGCTTAAAAATTCAAATTCCTCTTATTATAGTTTTCTTTTTATTAGCGAGTTTTTTTGTCTATCTTTCTTTGCCGTCTGTTTATGTAACCAATTCTCGTGTTTTGGTTACTGAAAGGGTGTTGGGAGGTAAGGCACTCTCGGATAGTGTCGATTTAAAAGCGACAAAAAATTTGTTTTTTCGGCAGAGTGATCTTGGAACAATGAAATCTAAAGAAATTTTACTGCAGATTGCCAAAAGTCTCAAAATGATTGAGCTTGCTGTAGATGAAAGCGAAGAGCAAAGAAAAATTGAAGAGGAGCAGGTTTATCAGGATTTAAAAAAATCTATTCGAATTATCTCAAAGTCTGCTGAAAACTACATTGATATAGAAGTACGGCGGAGAGATTCTTATGAGGCTTTCCAGATTGCGAACCAATTTGCTTTGGTTTATAGGCAATACAACTTAGAAAATAAGTATAGAGAACTTGCTTCAGCAATGCGAGCTACAGAAGAAGAATTGGTAGGGCGAGTAAACAGAATCAAGATTACCAATGGCAAAATTTTTGAGCTACGTAAAAAATTAGCAGATTTATGGCTAAAGAAGTTAAAGGAAGCTGAAGACCAAAGTCATCAACGTCTTCTTAAATCTACTCTTTTTGATCAGAATCCTGACTTGGTTGATATCCCTACATCGTTCTTCAAGGAAGGAAACTTAGTGGGAAGTGAACCTAGTTTACTTCATAAGAGTCATGCATTGGCTATAACTCGCTATCAAGTGGAGGAGCAAATAGAGTCTCGTAATAATCGAATTTTGCATCCTGGAAATCAAGATGAAAGAAAAATTTTTAGGGAATTGAGAGAAGCAGAAATCAATCTTCTTAAGGAAGAGCAGTTACTAGACTTGTCGATGACTCAAGTTATAGAGTATTCTAAGCCAAAAGCAACAGTTGTTTCTGTTGAGTTGATAAAACCTGCTAACTTTGTTCGGGAAACTAAAAAATGGTCTCGCTTTATCTATGTTACGATAGTTCTTTTTTTGTTATCTTTTTTGGCTATTATTCGGATTGCTTTGGGTTAAGTCGATTGTTTAAACTAGAGATGCGCACTTGTCGCGCCTTGCTATATTGTATAATGACTTAGACACTAAGCAACATTTGAATAGGGACACGTCCTAAATTGATGGAATTTTCCTCTTTGTCTTTTATATTTTCTGATGAACAAAACTCTTTGAAACATTTGGAATTTTGATTTATGCAACTATTTCAGAAAATTATACTCATTATTACGATGCTAGTCCTTGTCTTAGCGACGGCTTTTATTATTGATTTCTATCGACCAAAAAAGCAAAACTTAAGATACATCAAGGAGGGAGAAGCTTTTTTTGCAGAAAAGAGCTATTTTAAGGCTATTGGATCTTTTGAGGATGCTTTGAGGGTTATTCCTAACCAAGTAGATATTATTTTAAAATTAGCAGATGTCTATCAGAAGACAGGTAAAAGGCAAGAGGCTATTACTCTTCTAGAAGAACTATCGGAGGAGGCAATAGATAATGATGAACAATACTATTCTTTAGTTATGTTGCTTGTGAATGTTTACAGCCAAGAAAACGACTTTAAAAAAGCGTTGGCTCTTTGCGATACTTTTTTGAAAGATAGATCTAATGTATTAGTTTCTTGCGAGAGAGCTTCTGTTCTTCTCAATATGGGATATCGTAGAGAAGCAGAAGGAGAGTTTCAGAAAATTATTCGAGATCACCCTGACGATCCGGAAGCCTACTTAAGGCTAGCAGATGTTTGGAAGAAGCGCTATCCCTTTCAAGCAACAGGTTTATTGAAAAAATTCTTGAAAGAACACCCAAATAATTTTCGAGTCCGTTTAAAATTGGCTAATCTAAATCTGGAGGCTAAGCAGTATAGACAGGCTTCAACAGATTTGTCTCTCTTGTATGAAAATTACCCTGATTCCATTTTGGAAATAGCTCCTTTGTTATCTATATCTTTGCTACGAATAGGCGAAGTTGATCGAGCTATTGAAGTGGCAGGACAAGCTTTGAAAATCTCTCGGAATTCATTGGAGCAAAGTCCTGTTCTTAAATATATTCGAGGTATAGGCTATTTAAGGAAAGGTAACCACTACGAAGCGATTACTGATTTTCGAGATGCCGAAAGTACAAATTTTCCCGATTTATATTTTCATTTAGCACAAGCATATATTCTTGATGGAAAGAAGTGGTTAGCGATTTCAGCGTTAGAGCAAGCAGTGAGAAATGATCCTCGTTTTTTAAAGGCCTATCATTCTTTGATAGAACTTTATATTGATGCCGGTTTATGGTCTAAAGCAGAAGAGCAAATACAGTTTATTATTGTTCAGTATCCTTCTAATATCAAGTTGTATAAGCTAAAAGCTCAGATTCACCTGATTAAGAAAGAAAATGTCAAAGCTTTGCAGGCCTTTCGAAAACTCGCTCGCTTGGATCCAGAATCGATTGATGGGGATTTAGGAATTATTTCCGTAGAAATAATGGAGGAAAACTATGTCGATGCTTTGAAAAATTCCTCGAAGCTTTTGCAAAAGTACCCTCGGAATACCAAACTTTTGTTTTTGATCGCAAAAATATACTTCATTGAAAAGAATTTAGAGTTTTCTTTAGAACACTTGCTGGAAGCTTTAAGGATAGCCCCTAATTATGTTGAGGCTTCTGCTCTTCTTTGTGAAATTCGTCTTTTTCAAGGAGCTCCTTACTTAGCAGCTCAAGAATACTCACGCCTTTTGGAATATCGACCGACGGATTATTCTTTGTGGACTCGCTTAATAGAGCTTTATATTGAAATGAATGACCTTAAGAGAGCTTTCTTTACGATAGAAAAAGCAAAGAAAAATGTGAGCTACGCCTTTTTTGAAAGTTATGCTAAAATTTACATGGCAAGAAAAGAGTATGAAAAAGCTCTTGATTTTTTGAAAAAAATACCTGCACGAGATGTTCATGTCCTTGCCTTGATCGGAGAAAGCTACCGAGAATTGAAGAGGTACTCTGATTCTACTGAATCCTACCAAAGTGCTCAGGCCCAAGCTGCTGGCTTGCACTCGTTTGATGTCGATGTCGCCGTTGGTTATTATATGGATCGAGGCTGGCAGAATGCGGCTCTTGTTCTGGAAAGATATTTAAAACAAAGGCCCGAAGATGATTTAGCAAGAATTTTTCGAGCGGCGATTCTTCTTGTTGGAGATCAAAAAGAAGAGATTTCTGAAGAACTTCAAATAGTTAAAGATAATAGTGATAGTTACAATTGGTTAGTTCAAATAATTAAAAGTGCTGCTTATGATTTTCGAAACCAAGATCAATTTAGACAAGCATTCGCGGAAATCGAAAAAATAACCGACTCTCATTTACTGGAAAATTTTCAGAGACTACTCAATTATTCTCGCCGAATGAATACCAACTATGTTCCTTTGATCGGTTCTTTAGTATTAAAAGAAATGGGATATTTAAGCACGTCTCTTCGAAAATGTAATGAGGCCGTTCATTTACTTCCCAATGATCCTTTTCTTTTATATTTGAAAGCTTCGCTTCTGGATGAGTTAGAGCAAGAAAAGGAAGCTCTTGTCCTTTTGAAAGAGTTAGCAAAATCTTCTAGCTCTTATGTCTACACTTATCTGAAGCTCGGAAATATTTTGTTGCGGCAAAATATTTATTTGGATGCTAAAATCTACTTTGAAAAGGCTCTTTTTATTAAGCCAGATCTTTGGCAAGCAAAACTTGGTTTAGGGAAATGTTATTTGGGAGAAGGAAAAATCAAGGAGTCTATTGAACAATTTGAAGCTATTTTGAATGATAGTAGAGATAGTTTACTTCGTTTGAAAGCTCACCAAGAACTCGCTTTAATTTATCTTTTTACGGTGCATAAAAATATTCCTTTAGCTTTACGTTATGCCCGTAGTGGCCTTCGAGAAAAATCTTACGATACTCAGTTGGCTTTATTGATGGGAATAGCCTATTTTCAAAAGCAAGAGTACCACGCGGCTCAGAAGTATCTTTTTTATGCACGTAATTTATCGCCAGATAGAAAAGATATTTACTTCTGTTTAGGAGAACTGTACTTTCAACAAGGAAGCACAAAAATGGCGTGGAAAGCTTTGAATCAGTGTTTTTCTTCCTCGGAAAATACTGATATTTTTAGCACGGCTAATTTGCTAGTGGGGCAAAAGTTTTTTTGCTCGACTAAGGTTTTTTAATTTTCTTATATTCTATTTACAGAGGGGATAAATTTTGGAGCAACAATGGAGCGTTCAATTAGTTTTAGTTTTACTAAAACGCAATTGGTGGATTATTATCTTATTGGCTTTAATTTTTACGCCCATTTTTTATGTGATCACACCTTACTTGCCCAAAAAATATACTTCAGATACATTAATTGTTGTAAGGTACAACGTAGAAGAAGGTGTTCAAAATCGACAGAAAGCTCTTCAGACAGAGACAATTAATCGTATTAATGTTATTAAAAATCAGGTTTTGAGTCGGACGAGTTTAACAAAAATTGTAAAAGATTTTGATCTTTATCGAGACTGGCGAGAGCGCTATCCCTTGGAGTACACCTTAGACAAGGTTAAAAAATCGATTAAAGTAAATGTTTTTACAGGAGCTACCGGATTTCAAGTCTCTTATAAAGGAGAAGATCCTGAGAAAGTAAGAAAAGTAACGGATGAGTTAGCCTCTCTTTTTGTTGACTTGCACTACAAAATGCAACAGCAACTTTATGTTCGGACTCAATTTTTACGCCAGCAACTGCAAATTAAGAAAAAAGAACTTGAGCGTCTAGACAAAAAGATGAAAGAATTTCGCAATGAACACAATGGAGAACTTCCTGAGCAATTAGAAAACAATGTTGTTGCCAAGAGTACATTTTTACGCCTTTTGGAAACTAATTCTCGCTTTTTAAGTGAGGCTGAGAATACAGAAAACATTGGAGGAAATGAGTACAAAAATTTACTAACTCTTGCTTTGGAAGATTTGAATAAAAACTATAACTTAAAAAAGGTAGTTTCTCTGGAAGAAGAAAAAGAGGAAAATGAGGAAAAAGAAGCTACTAAAGGAGAAAAGCAGTTTGAGTATAATCCAGAAAGAGCGAAGAGCGAGGAAGAGCGTCTTTTAGAGGAACGTTTGAAATTAGAAGAACGTCTTAAAGGCTTAGAAGAAACTAAAAAAAGAGCTCTTTTTGAATTTACAGAGCTCCATCCTACTATCGCTCGTCTGGATCAAGAAATTGATTTTGTAAGTGAACAAATCGTAAAACTGCCTGGGGGGAAGATTAGTGAAGGAGGTCAAAGCAAGGAGGTTTATGTTTATAATGAAGAGGTTCGCAAGAGAATAAAGAAATTGATAGATAGCTTGGCTGGGCTTAGTAACGACTATGAAAAATATCTTTTACTTCAGAATAAAATATCCAGCATTGACTTAGGAGAGGTAACTCCCGAGTTAGAGAAAGACCTTGATGAGTTGACCGAAAAAGTACGATCTTTGGAAGAAAAAGCTTTTGAAAATGTGGGAGTTATTTTGAGAACTCTTCCTGATTTAGAAAAAAAGGCAAAAGATCAGTATAAATTGCATCTACGAACAAACTCACTTCGAGCAGAACGAAGGCATAATCGAAAAGAGCTTGCCAAGTACCAAGAAAGAATTAATAACACTCCTAAAATTCAACAACTTTTGAGTAAAATGGAAAGAGAGTATGATGAGATAAGCAAAGTTTATGAAGTTCTTTCTGCACGAGTTAATGAGGCTTCTATAAAAGAAGATATTGGAGATAAATTTCAAGATGTGGAGCTTATTCTTTTAGACCAAGCTTACTTGCCTGTTGCCAAATTTGAAATTCTTTATAAAATTTTCTTCCTTGCCGGTACCGTATTTGGAGGAATCTTGGGGGTAGCCATAGCTATTTTACGCCATTTTGTTTTTCCTCGCTTGGATGATATGCCGACTATGCAGTTGATTGTGGATGGCACTTTACTTATTCCTGTACCTCGCTTTAAAGTAGCTCTTGCCGATATGAAGTCAGTTCCCGTTCATCCGATCTATCAACCCCCTGCTCTTCCCGGACGTGATCCTGCTCTTCTTTCAGCAGGGAACTTATCTCCTCGCAAAGAAATTAAAGAACTTCCCCTGGCTGATAATATTGATGATCCTTTGCTTCTGGAGTCTAAAGGAAGACGGCAAGACCCCTTTTCCCAGGATCGCTTCAAAAAGATACCTGGAGGTGATTTGAAAAATATTACAAAAGCACAAGAGATGCCTTTTGGAGCTTTTGCAATGCCTCAAGCAGCCGGTCGTTGGGATGCTGGTATGCCTTTTGACTCAATGATTCCTTCTCCTCAAGTTGAAATTGTTCCCACAGAAAATTTAACCGCATTTTTTTCTAACAATTCTCCTGTCACTAACATTTACCGAAAATTGAGGTTTCAAATTTTCCCTAAACATCAGGCAGAAGAAAACCGTAAACGTAAAGTTATGTTTACAAGTGCTTTGGCTCAAGAGGGAAAAACAACCACTTCTTTTAATGTTGCAGGGGCGATTGCCACAGGAATTAAGGAAAAGGCTATTTGGATCGACTGTAATTTAGATAGTCCGATGGATTATGGAGGGAAAAGGTATGAGATTGGTCTAGCTAATATTTTGGCTGGCGAAATAAAACTCGAGGAAGCAATTTTAAAGACTCAATTAGATCGGCTAATGATTTTACCAGCCGGGGAAACTTATTTAAATTCTGCTGAGCTTTTATCGTCTGATGCTATGGTAAATTTAGTTGATGAAATAAGTGATACTTACCCTGATCATTTGATTCTTTTTGATACAATGCCCATTTTGTCTTCGAATGAACCTTCTCTACTAGCTTCTTTGATCGATCAAATTGTTTTTGTTGTAAGAGCTCACCGAACTTCTCCTAAGGTTTTAGAAAAAGCTCTTAATCAACTAGATAAAAGTAAAGTTTCTACCTATGTTTTTAACGGAGTAGACTCCGTTTGTATGGATTAATGTATGTTAAAATCCTAAGGCTGAATGCAGTGTTATCAGGATTTTTACTAATAGGTTTGTATATTTAAGAGGTATTTTTTTTATGAAGAAAATTGGTATAGCTGTTGTAGCTTTGTTAATGCTGGCAGCAATTGGTTTTGGCATTAACTATATGCGTCCAATTAAAAGACTGAATAGGCATTATCAAACAGGAAGAATTTATTTTCAAAAGCAAAAGTTTGTTGATGCTATCAGAGAGTACAAAAAGGCTCTTGAAATTGATCCCAGTGTCGAAGATATTAGATATCAGTTGGCTTTGGCCTACCAAGGAAATCGCGACTTAGAAAACGCAATAAAAGAGCTGAAATATTTGGTGAAGAATTCCCCAAAGTTCTCAGACTCTTATTTTCCTTTAACTCAGCTCTATATTGCTCAAAGAAAATATCAGGATGCTCTCGGAGTTTGTGATTCTTTTCTGAAGGAAAAGGCTGATGACCTGGACATGATGATTCAAAAAGCACAAATTTTAGTCCAAATGAGACAAGAGGCCCAAGCAGAAGATCTTTTTTCGAAAGCAACTCAGGTAGATCCTTATGATGGTAGGTCTTATACGCGTATTTCTCAACTTTACTGGGGGAGCGAACGCGAGGAAAAAGCTTTGAAGTCACTTTCCGAGTATTTGCAAGAAAATCCTGCTAATTTTGAAGCACGTTTACAATTGGGTCGTTTTTACATGGTTAAAAACGAAAATGCTAAAGCATCTGAAGAGTTTTTGGCTCTTTATCGTCGTAAACTTTTTGAGGTGGATCAAAAAAAAGCGCAGAGCTTAGATCAAGGAAAACTCTCTCCTCAGTTAACTAAGCTGTTTGAGGAAAGTAAAAGAAAAATATTTAGCACTACTAAAGTACATCAAGAAACACTAGATAAAGGAAAAATTTCAGAAAGTCTACGGAGACTTTTTATCGGAAATGGCGAAAACGTTTTGCGCACGGCTTCAGTTGATGTTGTTGATAAAGGAAAAAAGTGGGAAGTAAGAACAGGCAACGATGTCTATTCTATCACTTTGGATAAAAAGAACGAAGGTCATTACATTAACGTTTTTGATAAAAATGTTTTTTCTGACGATATTGTTGTCGAAGTGCAAAGAGAGTTTGATGATAAAAAAGAGCTCCAGATATGGCAATTGAAGGAATGGAAGATTCTCGATAATAAAAAACGTAAAACCTTTGTAGCCATTCAAGGAGGCCTTGTTAGTTTAGATGGGAAACATCAAAAAGTTTTAGATAATGGTCTTCTTACCGATGAAATAAGAAAAGGGTTTTTGGATCAAGGCATCGAATTATCAGATAAAGCTAAGGTTAAAGTCGGTGAAAAAGGGAAAGATTGGACAGTGGTGGATGGAGAATATGAGTATCCTACTCGCTTAGTTTTAAATCGAGTGATTGCTTATAATGGATATCCTGTTACTTTTTATGAAAAATTTCCCAGTACTTTGCCCGTTGTGGCACCTAATTTATCCCTTGCCTACTTGTTGAGTGGAAGAACGAGATCAGCTGTTGCTGTCGCAGAAGAAGGGCTGAAAGACGTTTCTAGTCGGGTAGCTCGAAATCCTGTTCTTGTTTATATTAATGGAATTGGGCAACTTGCCAGAAGAAACTATGAGGATGCAATAAAAGAATTTGAGTGGGCGAAGAAGAGTAACTTACCCTTTCCTGACTTATTCTATCGCTTAGCCTTAGCTTATACATCTACGCGTCAAAATCAATTAGCTATTTCTGAGCTAAGAGAAGCTCTTAAGCGCTCTCCCAAGTTTATAGAAGCACGCACTTTACTGACAGAACTTCTTCTCAATGAACGACAATTAGATCGAGCAGAGGAGAATTGCAATCAAGTTTTAGAAGATTTACCAGAGACAGCTACTCAAGAGCAACGTACTCGTTTTCTCCGGTTGAAAGCTAGAATTTTAGCTGAAAAGGGAGATAGCGATGAATCTAAAGCCGTTTTTGACCAAATTACTCAGTTAGATCCTGACTCAATAGGGGGAAAACTAGGAAAAGTGTTGGTCGATATGGGGCAAAAACGCTATGAAGAGGCTATCTCAAGTCTAAAAAGATTACGAGAAGAAGAAAAAGTTAAATTGGCGGAAGTTAATCTCGCAAAAAATCTCGAAGAACAAGCGAAACCTGATCCTTACTTAACTTTTTTATTAGCGCGTAACTATTTAGCCAAAGGAGATATAGCCAATGCTTTAGAGAATACCAATCTCACTCTAGATTTGGCAGAAAACTCTGTTCAAGCAACAATTCTTCTAGCAGAAATTCGTTTGCAACAAAGAGCTCCTGGACTCGCGGCTGAAGAGTATGAAAAGATTTTCAAAGCCCTTCCTGATAATCCTCAAGTATGTTTTGCTTTAACCAATTTATACCTGAGGATGGGGAAGCCTGATGATGCTTGGAGTACTCTTGAGCGAGGAGGCCACTTAGATTCGAAAGAAACTTCTTTTTTAGAAATGAAAGCTCGAATCTACTTTGCTCAGAAAAAATACAGACAATCCTTGGACACCTTACAAAAGGTTCCAGAGTCAGAGAAAAAAGCTGGTATTCTAGCTTTGATGAGTGATATTTATAACCGTTTAGGTAAATCTAAACAAGCCAGGGATATTTTAAGTGGAGTAGGCGAATTGGCTCCTAATACTCCTATTTTCTTGCCTATTGCAATTAGTCACTACCTTGATCGTAACTGGGCGGAAGCTGTCGCTGCTCTCGATAAACATTTGAGTGATCGCCCTGGAGATGTCCTCTCTCGAATTTTCCAAGGAGTTGTCTTGGCCACTGGTGATTACCAACAAAAAGCTCTTGATGCAGTTGAGCCTATTTTCTTGGAAGAGAAAAATAAACCTGTTTTTTGGTTAGCCCACCTTGTAAAAAGTGCCGTCTATATTAATCGAGATCAATTCTCTGATGCTCGAAAAGAAATAGATTCGATACCAAATGAGTTGGATGAACTAAAGAGTAGTATGGTTGATTTACTAGACTTTTGTGAAAAGGAAAATGCTAATATCACTTCTCTTTTGGGAGTTTTAATTCTAAATCAGTTAGGACAGTCCCAAGATGCTCTCTTTCAATGTGAAGAAGCTGCTCGAGCCCTAGGTAATGACTCTTTCTTGCTTTATGTTAAATCAAATATTTTGCTACGTTTAGGCAAGGTAAATGAGGCGCAAGAAATTTTAGAATCTTTAGCCCAAGCAGATAATGCAAAAGTTTTTGTTTACAATCGTTTAGGACGTTTGTTAATGCAAAAACGTGAATATCAAAGAGCTGAAAAGTATCTCTTAAAAACTTTAGAAAAAGAGTCGGAGCTTCCTGATGTTATTATATCCTTGGCTTTGTGTTATCAAGGACAAAACAAGATTGACGAAGCTATTGACGAGTACAAAAAGGTAATTAAAATTACCAAAGAGGAAAAAAATCCTTTTAAAATACAAGCGTACAATAATCTGGCTTGGCTTTTACTATCACGCCCTGGCAAACACAATTTAAAGTGGGCCATTGAGTTTGCAGAAGAAGCTCATCAAGCATTTCCTAATCAGGCGGATATTGCAGATACCTTAGGATGGGCTTATTTTAAAGCAGAAAACTATGCTGCAGCCCAGAAAATTTTAGAGCTAGCTCATAATCTTTCTCCTAAACAGCCTAGTATTTTGTACCATTTAGGTGAAGTTTATACTAAACTGGAGAAATGGGATCAAGCTCGAACTGTTTTAAGTCGTTCCTTAGAACTGGGGGGGCAATTTCCTGAAGAGGGAGATGTAAAGCGCGTTTTAGAACTAATTAAAAGTAAAACAGGAAAATAGATTATGAGGAAACTTTGGCTTGTTTTCCTTCTGAGTTGTTTTGGAGTTATCTCTTGTAAGAGCTATATGACGGAAGGGGAAATACCTTATAAGGTCTTTCCTGTTCCCGAGTACGTGGTAAAGGCAGGAGACACTCTTAATATCTCAGTTTTAGATAAAGAGGATTTATCGGGGCAATCTATCGTTAGCCCAGATGGAAAAATTCGTCTTTTACTTGTTGGTGAAGTGGAAGTGGTTGGAAAAACTCTTAACCAAATTCAGGATGAAGCAACGGCTCGCTATGTTAAGTTTTTGCGTAACCCTGTGGTGGAAGTTTCCTTAGCGATTCCGAACTTTGAGGTTTATGTTTTTGGTGAAATTGGTCCTCAAGTGATCGCTTTACGCCAAAACATAACCTTGCTCGAGCTTTTGATTCGAGCTGGTGGAATTCGTCCTCAAGGAGATCCTACGAATGTTTTTTTGGTTAGGCGTATTCCGGGGAAAGAAATTCGTTACCGTTTTAACTTGGATACCTATCTTTCGGGAGAAGATATAAATCAAAATATTTATCTGCAACCGGGAGATATCATCTATGTTCCCCCTCTTCCGTTCTAGAGTTTTTTATGCGAAAGAGTAAAGATTGATTTATATAAAAATCTTTACTCTTTCTTTTCCTTCCTCGCTGAAAAGAATCTTTTCGGAGCTCCAAAGAGTGTTATTGAGAGCATTTTTTACTACGATCACTATCCTTTTCTTTATTCCTCAAATTCTAGGGCAACTTCCTCAGATTGCCCGTTTTGTGGAAGTTGCCTATACTGAAACAGCGAGCTATGATTCTAATGTCCAGCAAGCAGAAGAAGCCGTTGATGATTTTTCCTTTCGCCATAATTTGTTTTTGTCTCATCAACGGCAGAAAAGATTTTTCAACTATGGGCTATCCTCAAATATTGGTTATGAAAACTTTCTTATAGATCAGGATAATGATAATCTATTTTATAACCTTAGCGGTTCTTTAACTCACGTTGGTAAAAACTATCAGCTTGGAACCTTTGCGAGTTATTCTTTGGCTAACCAATCAAGTGGCTTGGAAGTGGAGCCTTTTACTGAAAGTATCCAGCAAAACCTATCTTTGTTTGGCAGCTACAATTTGACTGAAGACCTGACTTTAGGATTAAATGTTAGTCATCGCATTTCTGAAATAGATGGACAAAATTCTTCTGAGACAATTGATTATACGGGAAATATCCGATACCGCTACTCTGTGTTATCGAACCTTGCCTTACTTATTAGCGCTAACTATACAATTGTTCGTGATTTAGAAGATGATGGAGACAATAATCGTGATGACGAAATTAGTGATATTTCTATAGGATTTGATTTTACTAATATTTTTGGTTTGGGAGATTTGATTAGTGTAAGTGCTAATAATCGTATTGGGGTTATTGACGACAACAACAATAATGTGAATGATGGAAATGCTTCTTCTCGTACAAACATCAATCTACTTTCCCTTTTACCAGAGACTGATTTTCCGATTCAAGCTTCTATTGATAGTCTTACTCTTACCGTTGGATTAAGTGACGAAGCTTTTGATGGTGCTCCTATCATTTTTAGTTTGTCTGCAGCAGGACTTTTAGGACCAAGAACTGTTTGGAATGCTTCTGCGAATCGAGGCATTTCGTTTGGAGTTAACGATGAAGATCGAATAGTGACAACCTTCCAACTTACAGTTACTCATCGTCCGGGAAGTCGCCTAAGCGTTAACCTTCAATCTTCCTATGATCTTCAAGAGTTAGACGATGGTAATGATAATGATCTTTCCCGTCTTACTCAAAGTCTCTCTTTTGATTACCCTATTTTTGGAAAAAGTAATCTTAGTTTAACATATACCTATACAAATGGTTTGAAAGGCCGAGAATTTGAGTCTCATCGAATCTCTCTTGCTCTTACAATACCTTTGTACTAAATATAGATTATCAAAATTTTATGGCAATAAAAGAACAAGAAAGCAATGTAGATGCTGGATCTACCTTCTCTGCTAAAAATACAGCTCAAAAACGAATAAAAAAAATGAGAGAAAAAAAAATTCCTTTAGGTTGGTCAGAACGAAAGCTCTTACTTTTTGTGATAGACCTTCTCATACTATGTTTATCTTTGCATTGGTATATTTTTCGCCGGAATATATACAAATCTGTTTTTTTTGATAGTTCTGACTATACCTTATGGTTTGCTATTTTAATTGGACTTTGGATAACTGTAGCTATTTTATTTAATATTTATGATGTTATCTTAGCTTCTAGCACTTGGAGAAGTATTTTTACTTCTGTAATCGCATCTTTTTGCGCTACTTTTTTATATTTATTCATTCCTTACTACACTCCTATTTTTCCGGGATCGCGCTTTGAAGCTTTCCTCTTTCCTTTAACGGTTATGTTTGGCATTGGATTGTGGCGCTTTTTGTATAGTTTTTTTCTAGTTCAGTCGACCTTTCATAAAACGGCTGTTATTGTAGGTGCGGGCCAGGCCGGTAAAACTTTGGCTAAGGAAATTAAGCTAATGGCTCGAATAGAGGGGGATGTTCATCTAAGCCCTTGCTATGACATTATTGGTTATATTGATGATGACAAAGAAAAAGTAGGTAAAGAGTTTGAAGGTGTACCTGTTCTCGGAGGCTGTTCCAACTTTATTGATATTGTTAATGAATCTCGGCCTGATGAAATTGTTGTTGCAATTACTCATGATATTAAAGCAGATATGTTCCAGACTATTCTAGATTGCCGAGAAATGGGAATCTCTGTCACCACTATGCCTGCTTTATATGAAGAAATTACAGGCAAGGTACCTATTCAGCACGCTGGCCAAGATTTAAGTGTGGTCATGCCACTGCGACGGGGAGCAACATATCGTATGTATATGGTTCTTCGTGATATTGTTGATTTTTTTGCTGGGATTGTTGGTTGTGTTTTGACTTTTTTAATGATACCTTTTATCTGGCTAGCAAATAGAATCTATTCTCCAGGCCCTCTGTTTTATATCCATAAAAGAGTTGGGAAATCTGGTAAACTCTATAACATTATCAAGTTTCGTTCTATGATTGTTGATGCGGAAAAAAATGGAGCAGTTTGGGCTGGAGAGGAGGACAATCGTATTACCAGGGTGGGAAATTTTCTTCGTAAAACCCGCTTGGATGAATTTCCTCAATTTTGGAATATATTAAAAGGGGAAATGAGCATTATTGGCCCTCGTCCAGAAAGACCAGAGTTTGTGGAGAAACTCTCCGAAGAAATTCCCTTTTATCGTTCTCGTCATGCGGTTAAACCAGGATTGACAGGTTGGGCTCAAACCATCTATCGTTATGGGGCTTCGGTCGAAGACTCCATGATTAAATTACAATATGATCTGTACTATATCAAAAATAAAGGGCCATTCATTGACTTTTTAATTGTTATCAATACAGTTAAGGTTATGTTTGGATTTAAAGGTCGATAGTTTTTAACTAGCTTAGGAAGTTCTGATGAAGTTAAGGCTACAAGTTAATCTAGAGTTTTTGCATTTGGAAAATGCTCTCTTTTGCGCAGAGCAATGTATTTTGGCTGGAGTTGATACAATAGAGATCGGGACAACTCTACTGAAAAACTCAGGTTTGAACAGTGTCCGGATTTTAAGAGATCGTTTTCCCGAAGTTTTCCTTATCGTAGATATGAAGTCCACAGAAAATGTGGTGGAAGAGGTAAATGCTGCTGCTACGGCGGGGGCATCGTGTGTTACTATTTCAGGAGCAATCCCTTTTCACCTATGGGAAAGAGCTATACAGGCTGGCAAAGAAAAAGGAGTTAAGGTAATTTTGGATTTTCGGGGACTTTCGGAAATTGGTTATAAATTGGCCCAAGGAGTTCCTGAGGTCGATATGGTATTTATTTCTTTGAAGGGAGATGAAGATAAGCCCTTCTATTCTCTTCAAGAGATCATTTCTTTGGTCGGACAGACTCCCCTTGGAATTACAGGGCTTTCTTCCGAGGAAGAAATTAGCCAAGCCATTTCCCTTGGAATATCCACTTTGATTGCTCGCTTTTCCGACTCTTCTGGTAAAGATTGCCAAGAGGCAGTGAAAAACCTACAAGTAATTTTAGCCAATTGCGAAAAAGCTTTTCCTCTGAATCCCGTCTCCGTAAATGAGGAGAGCTTGAGAAAAATGCTCGATAATCTAATGCCCGCAGATATTTGTGATGCGGTTAAGCACTCTGTCTATTTAGACCGAGTTTACCCGATTCATAAGTACACCAAGTTGATTGGTAAGGTTAACACCTTAAAAGTGTGGCCGGGAGCTCATATTGAAGTATTAGAGTTTTTATTAGAAGTTGAGCCAGGAGATATTCTCGTTATTGATTCGGGTGGACAGGGCCCGGCTGTCTGGGGTCAAATAGCAACAGAAATTGCTTTGAAGAGAGGATTAGCTGGGGTCGTTATCTATGGTAGTATCACAGATATCAATAAAATTCGAGATAGAGGCTTTCCTTGTTATACCACTGCTCTTACCAGCGCTGTGACTAATCATCGGGGAATGGTTTTAAAGAACGAGCCTTTACAAATTGGTAATGTTTGGATTCGCCCAGGGGATTGGCTGCTTGGAGATGATACAGGGGTAGTTTGTTTATCAGCAAGTCATCTTTTCTCTATTATTCCCAAAGCTTTAGCTCTTTCAGAAGAAAAAATGAAACTCGTAAGCCAAATAGAGAAAGCGGAAGAAGAAGAGCTAGCAGAAATTGTGCAAAAGTTTGTTAATTTGTACAACGGAGATTGATTTTTCTCTGAATGGGATTTTTTTACCAAGTTTGAATCTGCTGAGCAATAGCTTTTTCGATTCTTTTATGAGAAAAAGAAAAACCTTCCTTATGGATAGAGGTAACAAATTCATGATGTTGCCTCTTTTCACGATACTCAGGAGCACGAACAGGGTATCTTAAATATCTCTCCAAAAGAAAAGGATCTTCTCCAATGTTTAAAATAGCATGATAGAAAACCTTTTGACGGTTGCGATAGAGAGCGGTTCCTGCAATTTTTTTTCCATTAAGAGTAATATCTGATATTCCCTTATACTCCAAAGTTTTTACACCTAACTGAGCCAATCCCTCCATAATTCTTTCATTGTAAATCCGAAAGTACTCCTTGGAAGGAAGTTGTTTTTCTCTTTCTTCCCCTGCTAGTATAGATATAGCCAACATCTTAGTGCTTAGGACAACTGATTGCCCTCCTGTAGGCCGCTGCATAATAGGAACCTTGTCGCTTAGGCAATTTTCAAGAAAGACAGCATCAGCAATTTGATTGCTTCGTCCTAGAATAACCATGACTTCTTGCGGTTGCCAAATCAGATAACGGTATGAGCTTATGTTGTCATCGCGCAGTTCTAAATCAGGTAAATCGTACTTTTGCAGAATATTTTCCATAATATTTTCCATAATAATTAATGCACACGAATATTATCGAGCCTCTCATTTTTTCTTTCGAAATACTGATCCAAAGCTAAATTGACAATTTCGCTCTGGCTTTTTTGATTGATGCGGGCATGGTGGCCAATGATTTGCTTTCTTTCAAAGGATACTCTTACATTTATGATTTCAGAAAGCTTATCCTGCTCTTTTTTCTTAGGCCTACCTACTTTTCTTATTTTTTTATCCATATAATTATTGTATTACAAATAATATGGGACTTCAAGTAGTAAAAAATAAAGACATAAGGTAGATTTTAGGGCTACATTTTTTTTAAAATTAAGAAAAATATAGAGAATATCTATATAATTTCTTTGATAGGGAGAAAAAGCTAAAAGGAAAGTAAATGTCTATAAAAAAACTGGAGCTCAATGCTATTAGTTTGAATATATTAGTAACATATGTTAATTTATATTAACAAGTTGAGCTTTATTTCCTTAAGTATAGGAACACATTGAAAACAGTTTGGTTATATCTATTGGCTCATTTTCATCATTGCCCTTTGTTTGTGAAGAATATTTAGAATCTTAGAGAAAAAATATGGTAGAGAACAACCAACGTCCTTGGGGATATTACCTTATACTCGCGGATGAAAAAGACCATAAAGTAAAACGTATCATCGTTTATCCAAATAAGCGCCTTAGCCTACAAAGACATAAATATCGTGCGGAACATTGGTATATCCTTACAGGAGAAGCCCAAGTTACTCTAGACGATAAAGTAATTATTTTAAAGGAAAAAGAAGCGATCGATATCCCCTTAGCAGCGATTCATCGAGTAGCTAACAAAGGTGATAAGAACTTAGTATTTATTGAAGTTCAGACAGGAACTTACTTTGGAGAAGATGATATTGAGAGGCTAGAAGATGACTTTGGGCGAATGAAGCTGTGAATAAATACTCCTGCTGAAGTGAGCCGGTCTACTTTCATTTTTTACCGCTTTGTCGCTTGAACACCCCTGCAGAGCGCTGTCTGGGGTAGGTTTTTTGTTTTGGGATTAATTTTGCAAGCTCTTAAACTACGCTACAAAATTAATCCCAAAACAAAAAAAACCTACCCCTCTCAGCCATGCACAAAACAGGTCTTCGATTTACATCAACAACAATTCCATTGGGTCAGCCAAAAGCTCCATTACCATTCGTAGAAACCGAGTGGCGTCTCCGCCATCGACAATTCGGTGGTCAACAGAGAGAGATAATGGAAGGACTTGGCCTTTTTGAATTTCGTCGTTTTTGATGACGGGGATTTTTTGGATGCGCCCTAGTCCTAGAATAGCTACTTCTGGGTAGTTGATGATCGGGATTCCATAGATTCCCGCGATAGCTCCGAAGTTGGTTAGAGAGAAGGTTCCGCCTTTGAGATTGTCCATAGATAGCTGGCGATCTCGGGCTTTTTGAGCTAGACTTTCAATCGTTTGGCTTAGTTCAAAGATGGACATTCTGTCTGCGCTGTGAATGACAGGGACAACCAAACCATCGGGTGCGTCTACTGCGATACCTATATTATAATCTTTTTTGTAGATTATACGATTATTTTCGAGGTCAAGTTGGCTATTAAGAACCTTGTGTTCTTTGAGAGCGGTGACGACAGCTTTAAGGATGAAGGGGAGGTAAGTTAGTTTTGCTCCTCTCGCAGCGAATTTTTCTTTTTGGGCACTGCGCAGAGCTACTAGAGAAGAAACTTCCACCTCTTCGAGAACAGTCATATGAGGAGCCGTTTGTTTTGATAGAACCATACGCTTGGCAATGGTTTTACGTATTTGGCTGAGAGGGACAATTTCGTGAGACTCCGACTTTGATACTTTGATGGGAGGAGGAGTTGGTTGACTGGTTGTTGTCGAGGTTACTCCTTGGTAATTATCAATATCTGCTTTGGTTACACGGCCTGCTGGGCCAGTTCCTGTTACAGTGTTGATATCTATCCCTTTGTTTCTAGCATAGGCTCTCGCGGCTGGAGTGGCTAGAGATTTTTTGTTTGTAGATACAGCTACGCTTCTGGTTCCTGTGCCTTCATCGCTGCTGGGTAATACATCTGATTCTTTGGCCACCTCAAGAGTTCCGACAACACCAACGCTTTCTTGGTGTTCCTCTTCTGAACTCGAGTTTGCTTGTGGCTCACCCTCTACTTGGATCTCTATGAGAACATCCCCTACCTTAATCTCTTGTTGGGGTTCTCCATATCGGGCAATAATTTTACCGGTTCGAGGCGAGGGAATGTCATCAACTACTTTATCTGTTTCGACCTTTAGCACAGGTTGATTGGCTTTAACCTCTTGTCCTACCTCTACGTACCACTCTATGATGGTTCCCTCAGTGATCCCTTCTCCAATATCTGGAAATTTAAAAGAAAAGCTCATTGTATACTCCTGAGTAACAGAATTTTTGGTAATTAGTACTTGACGAGTTTCTCTACTTCATAAAGGATTCTATCAGCTGTATGAAAATAGAAATGTTCTCCTTTTGGTAAGGGAACAATGGTATCAAAACCCGCTAGTCGAGTAGGAGGAGCTTCTAAGCTTAAAAAGGCTTCTTCGTTGGCTAACGTAACTAGTTCGCTTCCTATGCCGGAAAAAGAAGGACCTTCGGTTACAGAAAGAAGGCGACCGGTTTTTCGAATGGACTCAGCGACGGTTTTGCGGTCTAGAGGATAGATCGTTCGTAGGTCTATCAATTCGACAGAGTAGCCTTCTTTTTGGGCAAGAATAGCCGCTTCTCTCGCTTCTTTCATCATAGCACCATAGGAAACTACGGTGATATCACTACCTTCTTGAACGATTTTTGCTTTGCCGATATCTATTTGAAATTTTCCATCGGGAACTTCTTGCTTCATAGCTCGGTAGAGCCTCTTGGGCTCCATGTATATGATAGGATCATCTGATTCGATAGAGCTTATGAGAAGACCTTTGGCATCGTAAGGAGTGGAAGGAATGACCACCTTTAAGCCAGGAACATGAGCAAAAAGTGTTTCCATGCTCTCAGAATGGTGCTCAATGGCTTTGATTCCACCTCCATAGGGCATACGGATGACCATAGACATATCATAGCGACCACGAGTTCGATTATGCATACGGGCAGCGTGAGAGATAATGTGATCGTAGGCTGGATAAACAAATCCTGAAAATTGGATTTCGGCAACAGGGCGTAGGCCTGTCATGCACATTCCAACAGCTGAGCCGATAATTCCTGCTTCCGATAAAGGGGTGTCAAAAACCCTTTCTTCTCCGTGTTTTTTTTGCAGATTTTCCGTTACTCGGAAAACGCCTCCTTCGAGTCCTGCGTCTTCTCCAAAAGAGAGAACTTTGGGGTCCTCTTCCAACTTGATGTCTAAAGCAGAATTAATACTTTGTACCATATTCATCAATGTCATGAACGAGACTCCTTCCAAGCTAAATACTTTTCATACTCTTGTTTTTGCTTTACTAAATCATCTGGCATGGTGTTGTAGAGGTACTGAAAAACATCATTTAGTTCATAGGGAGGATATTTCTCATACTCCAGGAACTCTGCTTCGACTTCTTCTTCATACTGCTGAGTGAGTTTAGTGTCATCTTCTTCTGACCATAGTTTTTGGGCCACTAGATATCTTTTGAGTCTCAATATGGGATCTTTTTCTTCCCATATTTTTTCTTCTTCTTTACTTCGGTAGCGAGAGGGATCATCTGCTGTTGTATGAGCTCCTCTTCGATAAGTAAGAGCTTCAATCAACACAGGCCCTTTTCCTTCTTCAATATGTTGTGCGGCTTTTTGGGTAGCACTGTAGCAAGCAAAAAAGTCATTTCCATCGACTTGGATACCAGGCATTCCATAGGCTAAAGATTTTATCGCGATATTAGAGGAAGCCATTTGTTTTTCTTGACGAAGAGAAATGGCATATTGATTGTTTTGGCAGATAAATATGACAGGGGCTTTCCAGACACTGGCAAAATTAAGCCCGGCATGAAAATCTCCCTCGGAAGTTCCTCCGTCACCAAAGTATGTATAGACAATACCTTTTTGTTTTTGCAACTTTAATCCATACCCAATTCCTGCTGCGTGAATAATTTGAGAAGCAATGGGGACAGAAATAGGAAGAGTATTAGTTGCCTTAGGGAACTTGGCACCATCTTCATGTCCTCCCCAATACAACCATATGTCTGTTGGGGTGACTCCTCGGTGGAAAAAGGCTCCCATTTCTCTGTAAGAAGGGACAAGCCAATCCTCTTGATTCATATGAAAGCCTGTTCCTATCATTGAGGCTTCTTGCCCGAAGTTGGGAGCATAGGTATACATACGACCTTGTCGTTGGTAGGAAACAGTTTTTAGATCAACCGTTCGAGTATAAACCATTAATTTGTATGCTTGGAGTACTTTTTCAGTAGATATTTCAGGCTGAAATTTGGTATTGATAATTTTGCCTTCGGGGGACAAAATTTGGAGCATTTCGCCTTTTGTCGGGTGATATTTCGTAAACAATTTTGTACCTCTTGTTTAGATATTTGATAATCAAAATTATTTTCTTGGTAGTTTTATCGGTCGAAAGCGCTTTACTTTTTGGCTTTCTCCCATAACTACCAAGTACAAATCGATAAAGTCTTTTTGGATGTCGAAGACCAAAGCTGGGCCTGTGCGAAATGTTATTTCACGATCTTGGCCAGAAGGCTTTTTTAGATAAAAATAAGGTGCTGAACGAAAAGGATGAGTATGAAAAAAGAAGACTACTTCTGAGTCATAGAGATAAGTTTCATAATCAAGAGAGTAACTTCCATGAAGAAGCTTCCTTTCTAACCCTAATCGTAGAAGAAGTTTTTTGGCATTGTGGAGTTGTCGTCGCCCTATTTCATTCTTAGGGTCTTGGACTTGCTCAATGATCGAAAAGGTTTCTTGGACAATTTTTAGTACGATGTCGGTATGGACATTTGTGTCTCTATCTGTTCCTACTTTACGTAAATAAAGACGAGAAAGAAAGGCTTTTTTTAGCTGAGGAAGGTTGCTAAAGTTATTGTTTTGAAATTGATTAAAGTAAATTCGATAGGTTTTCTGCTTTTCATCCGGGATGACTTGTAGCAGGATTTGATTTTGGTCGATTTTAATCACACCACCTACCTCCCATGACTTTAATATTTGCTGAGCAAAATTTTTCCAATTAGCTGGGACTTCTAGAAATGTAATTATTTGCTTTAGATGAGAGTGAGCATTTTTACTTTTTTCTTGAACTTGGTCAAGTATTTTTTTTACTTTTGAAAAGGCATAGAACTCTTTTGGGCTTTGAGAACAATTTTGCTGGACATTTTTTTCTCTTTTGTAGTAGCTATGAAGTTTTTTCCAGCGGTTTTGACTTGGCTTTGCAAAATACATAATTTGGTATAGAGATAGAGACTTTCGCAACAGATCTACTTGAAAACAAGGTTTTTTGGAAACTTTGTTTGCTTGATTGAGTTGGAAAATTTTTTCTATAGTAACTTCCAAATTAAGAAAATCTTGTTTTGAGTTAGATTCTGGAGATAAACTCTCTAAATCTTGAGATATTTGAATTATCTCCTCCTCCTCTGAAAGAGGAGGGCTAAAACAAGAAGAGCTAAAAGCACAAATTCCTATTATTATCAGTATTTTCATTTTCTAGGGCGTGTCCCTAAAAGTTAAAATCTTTGGACTCCCATTTTCGAGTTTCTTCGTCGATACGTCTCATTCCTTCTAAGAGAAGCTCTGTAATACCATACATAATTTTTTGAGGACGGTCAAACTCTGTTTCTTCAAAGCGAAATTTGCCTTCTTTCCAGTTGAGCATAGTATAGAAACATTCTGCTCCGCTTTCTTCTCCTATGACAATATCAATGGGTTGTCCTTGAAGGAAAAACATTTCTCCATCTCCATGTTTACTTTGCACATGGAGAATTCCGTTACATTCGGTTAGCGATAAAGTTTGGACTAAATCGGGAAAGCCAATGGCTTGTAGTTGGCCTACCATACCTGATCCAATAACTAGTCCCATTCTTTCATTCGTTTGTTTTATTCGTCTTGCCATCAAGCGATTGATGACCATACGCATATCAGGAGTGCTATCCATTAAAGTTCGAAATGCTTCTCTTGTCATCGTGAGAATACTGGATTCAGTAGCTGTTCTAATGGTGTTGGCAATGGGGTCACCAGTTAGAAGAGACATTTCTCCGAAACATTCTCCTTTTTGTAAATTGCTGATAATGCTTTCTTTACCGTCTTTTTCTGTTTGAAAAACCTCGACTTCTCCGTCGTAGACAATGTAAAAATTTCGTCCCGGTTGCCCTTTTTGAATAATGTCAGCAGAGGCGGGATATTTTTTTAGCCTAATTTGAGAAAGAACATCATAAAGTTGATCTGCTGAAACGACAGCTAAGACAGGAATTTTCTGTAGTTGAGAGATAACTTGCTGCTTTCCTTCGTGACCAGAGAGTTGTTGTTGAGCAACGATGGACTCGTCTCTTTTTTCTTCGATGCTTAGATCAAAGGAAACATCTGTGGAAACTCGGGGACAGGAAATCGTTCCTTCTTCTAAGTGAAACTCTGCCATGAATTCGTCTTTGCTAATGAAAGATTCTTGTTTTTCGCAAAGCATATTAGGAGAGTAGCCTAAGCATTTTTGTAAAAGTCCGGCCAGAAGAAAAGCACAAACCTTATCTGATGCAGTTAAATCTACCTCAGGTAAATTGACAACAACTTTATCTCCTGGTTTGTAAAGGGGACAACATCCCGTTTTTTTGGCTGTTAAGACAACTTGATATTCAGGCATGTACTTTCTCCTAATTTTTCTAGAATGAATACCTTAGGCCAAGAGCCCAGTCTACATCATTTCTTTTATTATCACCCTCTACTAGATTAATGTAGCGGTCGCGAACACTGCTAGTAAAAGATAAGCTTTCACTCAATGGTATGGCTAAAGTTATTTCTCCAGTTAGCTGATAATCGTCTGTTTCATTGAGACCTTGGAAATATTTTCCTTCAAGCGTAAGTTTCCATTTATTGGAAAAGACTTGAGCATAGAGAATTCCTGTCGTAAAACCTAAAGATTGGGTGTCATCTCCATCGTCAAGATCCGTTGAACTGAAGGCGGCAGCAAACTCATGTATTAAAGTAATTTTATCATCTTCAAACATATGGTAGTCACCAGGTTTTAATAAAAAATAACCAATACCTATCTCGGCAATAAATTTAAGTTCTATGTCCTTTTCTTCATTCCATTCGGCCGAAAGCTCTCCATAAAGATAGAATCGTTCTGTCATGTTTATTTGCTCTTTTAAAAAACCTGTGGCTTCATTTGCGGTAGTTTCTTCATTTGCAGTAGTGGTTTTGTAACGCATACCTGCAGTGAAAGTGTCCGTTGGACCAGTTCTTTTTATATCGGCAGAGCCTAAAAAAGAAAGAGAATTTTCGTTTCCTTCGTTTCCGCTAAAAGCAACGTTGAGATTTCCTGACCAAAGCTCTCCTATATCCGTTATTTTTCTTAGTTCTTCTTTCTTGGCGGCTAGCTCGGCTTTTATTTCTGTGTACTGAGGGCGGGCATCATCTTCATTGGTGGCAATCACTAACACTTGGTCTTTGTTTACTTGGACTTGACCTAGTACAGGAGAGTTCATAACCCATTGGTCGTTTTCGTTGAGTTTTATTCCTTCGGCGGAAACAGAGTTACCATCTTGAAGTTTTAGGTAAAGCTTGCGCTTACTTTCAACTCCAAGAATTTCGTCCCAGAGGATTTTTACTTCGCCCATGTACTTTGTCGAAAAGATAAGATGGTTCTCTTCTTGTTTTACAATGTCACCGGTTAAACGGTCTCCGTTTTTTAAGAGGATAGTTTCATTATCTTGGGCGGCAAGGGAAGAATATGTTGTTAGTAGGAAAAATAAAAATAAGCAAGTTACTTTTTTCATAGTGCGCAATCTCCTTAATTTGCTAGTTGTTTTCTTGCTATAGAAGGGCTTTCGGCAGCTCTCGTGTTTATTCGGATTAGCATGTGGTTGTCTTTTAGGGAAGTTCTCCTGTATCATATCGCTCAAACTCTTGTTGTGTCTTTAATTCTTCTTTTTCGAAAGTATTTTCTTTCAGAGATAGCCTAGCATTGAGGAAACTAACTAAGAGAGTTTCTTCTCCTGAGTTTCTACCTACAGGAATCCAAACCCCTGCTTTAGGATTACTTGGTTCATCCATATTCCTATTTTGCTGAGATTCGACATTTACACGAACTACATATTGAGTTTCTTTTTCTTTTTGCTCTTCTCCCGGTTCTGGTAGCTCAGGTATTTCCTCTTGGTATTCTTCTTCAAACATTTCTTCTGGGTTTTTTTTTCTGTTTTTGTGTTTTTTTCTTTCGTATTCTTCCACTTTAATATGGACCTTATAGCGGTAGCTATCCATGTAGTGAACACTCATCTCATTATCCCACTCAGTCTCCATCGTTCCATCTTCTTTTGAGGCTTTTATTATATAATAGCGTCGACTAAGCACTTTATAAGTTGTTCCCCAAGCATCATCATATGAGATAGTGAAGGGCCTTGTGTTTAAGTATTGCTCACTTTGACAGCCTATTAAGAGTAGTGAAAAACAAACGAAAGATAAAGTAATCTTCATATTTTCCTCGGGAAAGTTTTTAGGGAGTGAATGGAAATATGGGAAGTATTTAGACAATGATTATTTTATCAGAGATCTACAGAAAAGGCAACGTTTTATTCAAAAGTGGACGGGGCAAAATTTTATAAATCTCGCTCTAGTAAAGCTCGGTAATCTATTTTGTCTGTGGCTCTGGTAAAATTTAGTTTTGTGATATGTTTCATTAGTATCTAATAAACAAGGAGTCATTATGTCAAATAAGAAGGCTTTTTCTTTGATAGAGTTATTGGTTGTCTTGGTTTTATTGAATTTGTTTTTGCTTTCTTTCATTCAGCTTGGAGAGAGAGTTTGGGGGAAAGCGCTTTCCCTCTCTTGTCGATCGAACATGCGTCAACTAGGGATGGCTTTTTACTTGTATCGTATAGATAACTTAGGACGTTTACCTCACACTGACCGAGATAGTGATGAGGGACAAAATAATTGTTGGTTTGATCGTTTAGATTTATTTCTGGGAGAATCACGTCTGAATACTATTAAGCAATGTCCGGCTTGGGACGGTTATAACTCTTTAGGAGATACGGCTGATAGGCATAGCATTAAGATGAATGGAGGACTTTGTCCGAAGGATCGCTTACCAGAAACTTTAGATGATTTGAAAAAAGGAAATTTTTATTGGCCTCGCTTACAGAGAATTTCCCAACTTTCTCGCACTGTTTTATTGTTAGATGGACGAACAGATGAGCCTTTTGATCGCTACACCGGGACACGGAAAAAATCTCCTTATAAAGATGTCTCTAATCGTCATAACCAAGGGGCTAACTTACTTTTTGTAGATGGATCTTGTGTTGCGGTGAATGCTTGGGACTTAGGACTTTCGTCTGAAGATAATGGTTGGGAATATTCGGGAGGCTATGTTTGGGAACCTTATGGAAAGTAAAATTTAAAGTTGATTGGAAATGATTTTAAAGGTATTATACGGCGGTAAACTTTTTGCCATGTATTTTTTCCTTTTATGATTCATTGTGAGGAGGCAATATGGCCACATATGAAGATCGGGAAGCCTTTATTCCTTACCGGAAATCCGATATTATTGAGCTTTGTATTGAAGATGGTAAACTTTCAGAAGGGGATAGTCAAAAATTTCGCGAATTTTGTGAGATTCTGTCATCCTACTATCATTTTGAATTCCACGGGCTGTTAGAAAAACTCAAAGATAACTTTGCTCCTTTTGATCCTGATGCGGATACCAAACCTAGAGTTGATCCTACAGCAGAGGAATTGAAAAATAAAGAGCATAATTTAGTTGAGACTTTAGGCCAGGTATTAGAGAAAGCAAACTATACCAAACTTTCTGAAGAGGCTTTAGCTAAAGCGATGGATGAAGAGTCTTTAATTACTTTGAATATGGATATTGATTTTGACGACTTTGAAACTTGGGTTTGCTACCATCGTGGAGATGGCCAAGAGTCTGTCCAGGTGAAAAAAGGTCTTATTCGTGCTCTTAAGGAAAAGCCTTTTAGCATGAAAGAAGAAATCCAAATCGATGTTTTTAACCGAGTAGTTTTACTCTTGAAATTCAAAGAAGAAGATTATTTCGAAAAAACAAAAAAAGGACGAAAAAAGCTCAAAGAAGCGAATTTCACTCCTGGAAAAACTTACGTCTACTTGTATAAAAATATCCCTAAAGCAGACTTGGAAGTTCTTTTTCCGAACGTTGAAATTAGTATGAACATGAAAGATCGTCTTCTGCTAATTGGCCCTGCTGTTGCAGGGGCTATCCCAGTTCTTTTGAAAGTACTTCCTTCTTTGCTATTGATTGTTGGGGTTATTTTTCTGGTTGCCTTTGGAGCAGAAGACACAGCTAAGTGGTTTGGTATGGATCAAGAAAAAGCCAAGCATGTGATGCCCATACTAGTTGCTTCCCTATCAGCTATGGCTGTTTTGGGTGGTTTTGGCTTTAAGCAATATGTTAAATATAAAAACAAACGTATAGCTTTCTTGAAAGACGTCACAGATACTTTGTTCTTCAAAAATCTAGACTCCAATAGCGGAGTTTTTAATATGCTCATCGATGCAGCTGAAGAAGAAGAAAATAAAGAAGTCATTTTGGCTTACTATCATCTTTTAACTTCAGGCGATTTGACCGAAGAAGCCTTAGATGATAAAATCGAAAGCTGGTTGGAGGAAAAATTCAATACAGAAATAGATTTTAATGTAGAGAAGGCTTTAGGTAAGATGCAGAAGCTGAAAGGGATAGTGGAAAGAGACGGACAAGAAGTTGAGGTTAATTTGTTAACCAAAAACGAAAAAGGTGTTTGTCATATTCTTTCTATTGATGACTCTAAAACTGTAATTGACTATGTTTGGGATAACATATTTGATTACAACTAATAGCTAATAATTTCTTTTGGAACAAAAAGCCTCTAGCAATAGAGGCTTTTTTTATGGAAAAAAATAATTAAAAATCGCTAAGTCTTTTTCTTGAAAGAGATTAAAGTGTATTTTTTGTATTCCGTATAAAAACCGTACTTTTTTGCTTGATTTATTTTGGGCAAGAGGGTATTCTATTTTTAGATAGTTGAATTTGAATTTCTGCTCTCTCTTTATTTTTAAGACTGAATTTTGACTTGATTGAATTTTGACTTGACAAAAAAAAAATTCTCTCTATACTATTTTAGTTTCAGGACCAAAATGCGCATAGATATTTTGACTCTTTTTCCCTCCATCTTTCACAACCTGTTAAACACAAGTATTCTAAAAATTGCCCAGCAAAAGAATCTAGTGGATATTCGAGTTTCAAACATCCGAAATTTTACGTACGATAAACATCGTACAACAGATGATTGCCCCTACGGAGGGGGTGATGGTATGCTTTTGAAGCCGGAACCTGTTTTTCGGGCTGTGGAATCAATTTGGTCTCCTCCTGAAATTACTCCGCAACTCATACTTTTATCTCCTCAAGGAGAAACTTTTACTCAAAAAACCGCTCTTGAGTTAAAAGAACAAGCTCACCTTATTATGATCTGTGGTCATTATGAAGGATTTGATGAAAGAATTCGATTAGGGTTGTGTCCTCGAGAAATCTCAATAGGAGACTATGTGTTAACCGGAGGAGAGATTCCTTCTATGGTAATTTTAGATGCCGTAATTCGTTTAATTCCAGGGGTTCTTGGAGGCGAAAACTCGACCGTAGATGAGTCTTTTAATGAAGGAACTTTGGAGTATCCTCAATACACAAGACCTCCCATTTGGAGATCGATGGAGGTTCCTGATGTTTTACGCTCAGGAAACCATAAGAAAATTGAGGAATGGCAAAAGCAAGAGTCTTTACATCGTACTAAAGAACGAAGACCAGATTTGATAGATAAGTTAGTATAGAAAAATAGTTTTTAATAAAGCCATTTTTTTATCTATTTAAAATGGACTCATAGAGAACTTTAATGCGTATCCTGAATAGATATAGATTATTACAGTGCAAAATATAAGAAAATGAAACGGAAATTCTGTAGGAAGTAGAAGCATGCATGTATTAGACGGTTACTCAAAAGAATTTTTGACCGAACGAGAAATGAATTTTTGTATAGGTGATACTGTTGATGTTGTTGTTCGTATCACTGAAGGGGAGAAAGAAAGAAAACAAACTTTCAGTGGAACAGTCATCGCAACAAAAGGTTCTGGTCTTAACCTAATGTTTACAGTTCGACGTATTGTTCAAGGAGAGGGAGTGGAAAGAGTATTCCCTTTACATTCTCCCAAAATTGACCAAATTGCAGTTAAACGTCGTGGTTTAGTTCGCCGAGCTAAACTGTACTACTTACGTGATCGCGTTGGTAAAGCTGTTAGAGTTAAAGAAAAAATTTGGTCAAAAGATAAAGAAAAGAAAAGAGCAGCTAAGAAATCTTAGTTTGTTTTAATTTCTCTTAGAGAATAAATATTCTTTTTGCTCTTTATTGATTGATGAAATGAACATTTTTGTAGAGATTAAGTTTGTGATTGTGTTTTTGGGAAATTTCCCAATGGCACTGACAAATTAAAAACTGCTTATGAAAAAATCAAATTACCAAAAAGGATGTGAGGGAGAAAAAATAGCTCGAAGCTATTTAGAGAAAAAAGGTTACCGTATTCTTTTTTCTAACTACCGAACAAAACTAGGAGAAATAGATTTTCTTGCTTCAAATCAAGAGGCTCTTGCTGTCATTGAAGTGAAAAGTGGATGGAGAAAAGATTTTCCTCCTCAGTGTCAAGTCAGCAAGCAAAAAAAAAAGCGTATTCAAAAAGCTTTAGAGTTTTTTTTATACAAAAGTAAAATGAAGCCTAAAGCTATACACTTTGAAGTTATTGCTATTTTAATGCCAGAAAAAAAGATTTCTCATTTTTGTGAAGAGTTTTTTGATTTCTAAGAGAAGTTTCCCTAAGAATTTTTACTATAAGTTCTTAGAGCTTTACAGAAAAATAAAGAAGTTTAGCATGGAAAAAAAGAAAAGAGTTCTTGTTGTTGATGATGACCCTGGCTTGCAAGTTCTGATGTCAGAAATTCTAAAAATGGAAGGAATATCTTTCGACCTAGCTAAAACAGGTAAAGAAGCCTTTGGTCTAGCTGTCGAAAATAGCTATGAGCTCATTCTTATGGATATGAAGATGCCAGAGTGGGATGGACTAACTGCTATTCGTTCCTTAGATTTTGTTCAGAAAGTTCAGAAGGTTGTTGTTGTTTCTGCTTATTTGGATTCAGCTATCTTAAAAGAGTTAAATGATGAACCTTTGGTTGTTGGTTGGTTAGAAAAACCGTTTGACCCTACCCAATTATTAGAAATAATCTATCAGGTTCTTCAAAAAACTAAGTGACTTAACAGTTTGCTGGTCACTTATAAAACTTAGGCCTAATAAGTGGTTTTTTAGATTTGTTCTTTGTCGATATGGTTTAAAATTTCTCCGTCACAGAAATTTAGGATGTTATCGATTAATATTTATGTTTAGTATTTAAATTGTAAAGCCGTATTTGTTGTAAAGGCAATGAAGCTAATTTTTATAAAATCTAGACAGTAAATAGAAGTTTGATGACTTTCTAAAGTATCGTAAATCAACAGTTTTATGAGCTGCTTTTATTTGGGGGAATATAGTTTGGCTGATAAAAAACTAGATTCTGATAAAAAAAAGAAAAAGAAAGATAGTTCTTCGGATCCTAAAGAAGAAGCCTTGCGCTTGACGATTGAGCAAATCCATCGTCGATTTGGCAAAGGGTCTATAATGTGTCTTGGCTCAGATGATATTGCACCAATTGATGTAATATCAACAGGAGCTCTCTCTTTAGATTTAGCTTTAGGGGTAAGAGGTGTTCCCCGAGGAAGAATTGTCGAAGTTTATGGCCCAGAATCTTCTGGAAAAACAACTCTTGCTTTGCATGTGGTAGCAAATGCTCAAAAAAATAATGGAAGAGCCGCTTTTATTGATGCCGAGCACGCGTTAGATCCTATTTATGCTCGTAATCTTGGGATAAACTTAGACAGTCTTTATATTTCTCAACCTGATAGTGGAGAACAGGCTCTTGAAATTGTTGAGCTTTTGGTTACTTCTAATGCTCTAGATGTGATTGTTATTGACTCTGTTGCAGCTCTTGCTCCCAAAGCGGAGTTGAATGGAGAAATGGGAGACTCTCACATGGGCTTACAAGCACGTCTTATGTCTCAAGCTTTGCGAAAACTAGCTGGTGTTGTGAGTAAGACAAACACTTGTATTCTTTTTATCAACCAGCTGAGAGAGAAGATCGGCGTTTTCTTTGGAAATCCTGAAACTACTACGGGTGGTAAGGCTCTTAAGTTTTATGCTTCTGTTCGTTTAGACATACGTCGTATTGGTTCTATCAAAAAAGGTGACGAAGTCATCGGATGTCGAACTAAAGCAAAAGTAGTTAAAAACAAAGTAGCTCCCCCCTTTAGAGAAGCTGAGTTTGATATTTACTTTGGAAAAGGTATTTCCTGGACCAGCGATGTTTTTGAGCAAGCCGTTCTTAATAAAGTTGTCGCTAAAAGTGGTTCTTGGTATTCTTACAAGGACGAGAAGCTAGGACAGGGGAAAGAGAACTCATTGCAATACCTAGAAGAAAAGCCCGAATTGATGGATACGATTACAGAAGAGCTTTTATTGATTGTTGCTCCTTCTGAGCTTAAACCTAAAGAGGTTGAAGAAGAAGAAAAAGCAGCTTCTTAAAAAGAGACGTCTTTTGCTTTTGATAAGAGCTGAACAAAAAACGGCAGAGAAGAATCCTTTCTTCTCTGCCGTTTTTTTATAGGCTTATTTGTTTACTTAAACCTTTTTTGGTATTATGCAGTTTGGCTCACGAGTGTCAACTTAAGGGTGCAAGATCTATATATTCTTTGCCGCGAAGCGGTAATATGATAAAGTCTGGGGTTTTAGCTCCCTTTGCGCCTTAGGTTGACACAAATGGGGTTAAGAACCCAGGGCTATTCACGTTAATCCCCTTCGGGGATACTTTTCAAAATCGGATATCCTTATTTTGACAGCAGTTGGGCTTCAGCCCTAAGTGAATGTGTTAAATTATAAAAAAATAAGAAGATAATTATGTTAAATTTGAATGGATACTTTAGTAAAGTAAAAGAAGAAATTTTTTCTTCTTTTAAAGAAAAATATGGCTCTTTAGAGTTTGACTTAGATCAATTGAAAATAGAAAAAGCTCCTGAGAAGGAAGATGCAGAGTTTGGGATTCCTTGCTTTCCTTTAGGACGTGTTTTGAAAAAATCGCCTGTTCAGGTTGCGACGGAAATTGCCGAAGCTTTTGAAGCGAGTGATTTAATTGAAAAATTGCAGGCTGTGGGACCTTACTTGAATGTTTATATCAATCGCCAAGCTTTCATGGCTTGTGTTTGTGCATCTGTTCGCCAGGACAAAAATCGATTTGGATCAAGCTTTATGGGGAAGGGAAAGAGAGTGATGGTTGAATACTCTTCTCCTAATACAAATAAACCTTTGCATATTGGGCATGTCCGTAATAATCTTGTGGGAATGACTATTTCACGAATTTTAGAATTTAATGGATATGAGGTCATAAAAGTTAACTTGATTAACGATCGAGGAATCCATATTTGTAAATCTATGCTTGCCTATGAAAAATGGGGAGAAGGAGAGACTCCTGAATCAAGTGGCAAGAAAGGAGACCATCTTGTCGGAGAATACTATGTTCGTTTTGATCGCGAACTAAAAAAAGAAAAAGAAGAATACGCAACAAAAGTCGGTTTTGATCAAGGTACTCTTGATAAAGAGTTTATTCGTAAAAAACGCGAGGATATGCGTCAATGTTCAGATAAAGAGGAAAAGAAAAAGTTACGCCAGGAAATATCCGACTTAGCAAAAAAAGGCGAAGCTTTTGAGCAAGAGTTTCTTGCTAACTCGCAGTACACAGAAGAAGCCCAAGGTATGCTGCAAAAATGGGAGCAAGGGGACGAGGATGTACGAAGTCTATGGAAAAAAATGAACGATTGGGTTCTTGCAGGCTTTGAAGATACTTATGCTATCTTGGGCTGCGAATTTGAAAAACTGTACTTTGAGAGCGATACTTATACTTTGGGCCGTAAGTTTGTCGAAGAAGGGCTGGGAAAAGGACTTTTTGAGAGGTATAAAGATGGCTCTATTTGGGTGAAGGCCGAAAAACTTAAGGAAGCTGCTCCGAAGAGTTTCAAAAAAGTTCAGCTCAATGACAAACTTTTACTTCGTAAAGACGGAACTTCTGTTTATATGACTCAAGATATTGGAACCGCAGCATTAAAGAATGAGGACTATACATTAGACCGCTCACTTTATGTAGTAGCAGAAGAGCAAAACCTTCATTTTAAAATACTTTTTGCGGTTTTGGAAATGCTTGGTTTTCCTTGGGCTTGTGGCTGCGAACATGTTCCTTATGGTATGGTGATTTTACCTCGGGGTATGGGGAAAATTAAAAGCCGAGAAGGCACTGCTGTTGATGCGGATGATTTGATTCAAGAGATGAAGGGACGAGCTGAGGAAAAAATTCGAGATGGTGAGGTTCGGGTATCGGAAGAACAAATTGAGGATACTTCTCTTAAGGTTGCTTTGTCGGCTTTGAAATTATTTATGCTACAAGTTTCTTTAGATAAAACAGTTCAGTTTGATCCTCATGAAGTGATTGAATTTTACGGAGATACAGGTCCTGCTATTCTGTATTCTTACGCTCGTATCCAAGGAATTTTTCGCAAAGCAGAGATTTTGCCAGACGAAGAAAAATCCATAGATGTCTCTCTTTTGACTACCTCGGAAGAGTTTGCTTTATTGCAGATGGTGTCGGAGTTTCCTGATACAGTAAAAACAGCATGTAATTATAATCCTCACCTTTTGGTCAGTTACTTACTGACTTTGAAAAAGAATTTTTCTAGTTATTATGGAAAAGAGAAAGTGATCAATGAGGATAATCAGGCTTTGACTTTGGCTCGTTTAGGACTTTGTCAAGTGGTTGCTCAAACTATTCAAAATGGTCTGTCTTTATTGGGAATTGAAGTGGTTGATAACATGTAAGGAGAATTTTTATGGATCAGAACTATGATTACATTGTCATTGGAGGCGGGAGCGGTGGTTTGGCTTCGGCAAAAAGAGCGGCCTCTTATGGTGCTCGAGCTTTAGTTATAGAAGGAGGGCCTATTGGAGGCACTTGTGTCAATGTGGGGTGTGTTCCGAAGAAAGTTATGTTTAACACTGCTGCCATTGCGGAAGCTCTTCACGATGCTTCTGATTATGGTTTTTCTGCTTCAGTTAATAATTTTAGTTGGAATAAAATTAAAAAAGACCGAGACGCTTATATTGCAAAGCTAAATGAAATACATCATCGTCATTTAGAGAATAATAAAGTAGATGAAATTCATGGCTATGCTCGTTTTGTTAATGCAAATACAGTGGAAGTGAATGAGCAACAATTCTCTGCTCCTCATATTCTTATTGCAACGGGAGGTTATCCTGTTGTTCCTGATATTGAAGGCGCTGAGCTAGGGATGACTTCGGATGGCTTTTTTGAGATGGAAGAACTTCCTTCTAGAGCAGTTGTTGTGGGAGCTGGTTATATTGCGGTCGAACTAGCGGGAATTTTGCAAACACTAGGTTCAAAAACTTCTCTTCTGATTCGCCGAGAAAAATTTTTACGTAGCTTTGATTCTTTAATGAATGAAACCTTGATGGAAGAGATGGTCACGATGGGAGTTGATGTCTGTCCGACAACTCAAGTGAGTAAGGTGACCAAAGATGAAGCAGGAAAACTTACTATTACAACAGATCAAGGACAAGAGCTAAAAGATGTGGATTGTTTAATTTGGGCAATCGGACGCTCTCCTAATGTAAAAAATCTTCAACTCAAAGCAGCAGGTGTGGAAGCAAATGAGAAAGGTTATATTACTGTTGATGATTATAGCAACACAAATGTTTCTGGAATCTACGCAGTTGGCGATGTTATTGGGAAAGTTGAATTGACCCCTGTTGCTATTGCTGCGGGGAGAAAACTCGCCGATCGTCTTTTTAATGGACAGAGCGAAGCTAAACTTGACTACAGTAACATTGCTAGCGTTGTCTTTAGTCATCCACCCATTGGCTCTGTTGGAATGACCGAAGATGAAGCGAGAGCACAGTATGGTGAAGAGGTCAAAGTTTACACAACAAAGTTTACCAATATGTATCATGCTGTTACCAAGCGTAAGACTAAAACTGCGATGAAGCTTGTTGTTTTAGGAGCTGAAGAAAAAGTTCTGGGAATTCATATTCTCGGAATTGGAGCTGATGAAATGATTCAAGGCTTTGCTGTTGCTGTGAAAATGGGAGCGACTAAGGCGGACTTGGATGCGACTGTTGCGATTCATCCAACTAGCTCAGAAGAATTGGTTACTTTGCGCTAGGTAATTTTGTTTTTTGTTCTGCTCATAAAAAAACGGCAAATATAGAATTTTCTATATTTGCCGTTTTTTTATGAGCAGAACTTAGAGCGCGTCTCTAGTTTTAAAAATAAGCTTATTCTAAAAGGTAAAAAATAATTTGCGGAAAGCTTACTCTAAAATATCAAATGTTCTCGTTAAAACAATAGACTGGTGTACTTCGAATTTTCCTTGCGCATCTTTTTTGACAATTAGTTGCACCACTGCAATGTGTTGATAGTGTTTTCGAAACTCGGCAGGAATATTTCCTATTAGATTGCGCATCAGTGCTTCTAATGTTTCCTTATCTCCATTTTTGTGTTTAATGAGAGCGCCTCTTAGTATTTGATCTATGTAGACAGAGACAGATCCTAGAACACTGACAGGTACCCATCTGTAGTGACCATCCTTATCTTTTGCGGCAATTCGAAGAGCTTCCACTTTGGAGTAGTGATTCCTTGATTGAAAAACTCGGTAATCAGTAAATGGCCAAGACTCTATTCGTGCAAAAATACAAAGTAAAAGTGTTCCGATTACTCCTAAAACAACACATTTTCCTCTTAAGTAACTTGACTTTTTTCTGTTAGATTCATTTGTTTCATCGTTGTTTGTTTTGTCAACTTCTGAAATAGATTTGCTTGCTTCTGTTTTAGAATCTTTCTCTGAGTCACCTAACTCATCAAGGTTTTCTGTCTCCTTATAATTTACTGCCGGTTCCTTACCTAAAAGATATCTAATCTCTTCGTATAGCCAAGAAAAAAAAGACACTCTTATGAATACTAGATAAACAAGAGCAAAAGTTTTCAGGAAATTGATATCCATGGTAAATATAACAGAGACATGAAACATCAAAGCAGAAAAAACATAGAAAGGAGCTAAGCGAGGAAAGAATATAATGAGAAAAAAAGTCAGTTCTAAAATTAAAGAGGCTATACCAAGAAAAAGGCATAGGTAGTAAAATTGGGCTAGGAAGCCAGATAATTCCATATCTAAAAGAATATGCCTATGTAAGAAATAGGCTTGTAGAGTGTATCCATCCGCCCATAAAAAGCTAGTAGCTATTTTACAATATCCCGCTCCAAAATAAGCCAAGGCAATGGTAGACTTTATCAACTGAGTTGGCCAGTTAGGAATATGGGGAGGAGAATAAATTTGTTTTTTTCTATTTTTTCTAAAGAACGAAACTATTCCCCAGTCTGAAATACCGGGCGAAACTGATAAAATAAAGAGAACAAAAACTATAATATTTTGGCTATGATAAACATAATTAGAGCCAGGCATTTTAGCGAACCCTAATTTTGTGCCCATGTAAAGAAAAAAGCAAATCCAAGAAATATAGAGAGATACTCGAGTTAATATCCCTAACATTGCAAGGGTAAGAGATACAACGAGAGTTAAGTAAATATAGTACAGTGATTGATAGTCCATCAATCCTAGGCCTACTAGCTCAAATAAAGGAATAGGGTTGTACATTCCTTTTGCATAGCGAATGGCTACTTCAGGAAAACTATTAACAATGTAAATAATTAGAGATCCGCAGTAGAGAAAACGAAACAAGTTGAGATCTTTTGATGAAATTTTTTGAAAAAATAATTTTTCCAGTTTTTCATTAAAAAGGTAGATCCACTTCATAGTAACTATAACTCCTAAAATTTTTCCCAAGGTCTGTCTGTGCTGTCTTTATCTTTTTGTGTCTTTATCTTTTTAAAGATAGCATAAAGAAAATAAAAATCAACTTTTCCCTTAGAACATATCCTAAGCAGGTAATTGTTCTTGTGGGTTATTTTTTTGACATGATATCAGCAATATGCTTTAATAAATAGAAGCCACTTTTTGTTTTAGGAAAATCTAGAAAATCAAGGAACCGGATGCATGGAATTTAACCGAAATTTGAGTCAAGTTGCTCCTTCATTGACATTAGTTTTAGCAGCAAAAGTGAAAGAATTGAAGAAACAAGGGGTCGATATTGTTGGATTTACGGTGGGGGAACCTGATTTTCCAACTCCTAGCTATATTAAATCTGCAGGGATTGGAGCGATTGAAAATAACTTTACTCGTTACACTGAAGGCATCGGAATACCTGAGTTACGTCAAGCAGTTGTTGACAAACTAAAGAGGGATCACGGAGTTAGTTATAATACTAGTAATATTGCTGTGAGTAATGGGGCTAAGCACTCTATTTCAAATGTCTTATTTGCCCTTTTAAACCCTGGTGATGAGGTTGTTATTCCTACTCCTTACTGGCTAAGTTATCCTGCAATGGTTCTATTGTGTTCTGGTCAACCTGTTTATGTTCCGACAACGAGAGATAACGGATATAAGGTTACAGCGGCCGACTTAGAGGCAAAAATTACGGAAAAAACGAAAGTTGTGTTTTTGAATTCTCCGAACAATCCAACAGGGTCTGTTTATTCTAAAGAAGAGTTAAAGTCCTTGGTTTCTGTAATAAAGAAGACAGGGGTTTGGGTTATTGCGGACGAAATCTATGAAAAACTGATTTACGGAGAAGAAAAGTTTACTTCTCTTTCTGAGTTCTCAGAAATTAAAGATCAAGTTATCTTAGTAAATGGAGTTTCTAAAGCTTACGCTATGACCGGCTGGCGTATTGGATACATTGCTGCTCGTGAAGATTTGATTAAGGCGGTTAATAAAATACAAAGTCAGTTTACCTCGAGCCCTTGCTCTATTTCTCAAAAGGCCGCAATTGCTGCTCTGCAAGAAGAAGGAGAAGAAGTCAAAGCGATGCGAAAAGCATTTGCTCAGAGAAGAAAACTGGCTTTAAGTTTATTTGCTCGAATTCCTGGTTTGGAAGTGTATCCTTCTGAGGGAGCTTTTTATCTCTTTCCTCAGTGCAATGCTTATTATGGAAAGTCTTTTAACGGAAAAAAAATTGAAAATTCGCTAGATTTAGCAGAATATTTTTTAAATGAATGCCATGTTGCGGTTGTTCCTGGGTCAGTTTTTGGCTGCGATGAAAACTTTCGTATTTCTTATGCTATCTCAGAGGAAGAAATCGAGAAAGGACTCTTGCGCCTGCAAGAGGGGTTGGCTAAATTAGTTTAAAAGAAAGAATTAAGGTAGAAGTTTATGTGGACATCTATTGAAAGAGTAGAAAAACCAGATACATTTGAGCAGGCATGTGCTTTTGCTAATGAGTCAGGCAGCGCCATATTAGGCGGGGGTTCCTACATTGCATCAAAAAAAGCAAAGAGTGTTAGTGTGCTGGTTGATATCAATCACCTTGTAAATGACGAAGTTAAGAAAGATAGTGGAGCGATTTCTCTAGGGGCAAGAGTTAGCTTACAGCAGCTGGTTGATATGAAAGATGATAAAATTTCTGAGTGGGCCGAGCGATCTTGTTTTTCCAAGAATATCCGTAATCAAAGAACTTTGGGAGGAGAAATCGCGGAAGGGAGAAAAGATTCCTTTTTTTATGCAGCGATGTACGCTCTAAATCCTATTTTACATGTTTATACTCCAAAACTACAGGAAGTCCAGCTTCGTGATTGGTCTGGAGAAGGGATTTTATCTAAAGTAGTAATAGATGCTTCTTTGGTCAGCAAAGTATCAGAAAAGTCTTATCAAGTTCTTTCATCGGCAGCACCGTTTTTATTGGTTTTTGCTTTTGAGGATACACAAAAATGGGAATTTGTCGTTGCGGGAAAAATAAATAAGCTAGTAGTTACTTCATGTTTGCACCAAGAAGAGTATAGGGAAAGTATAGAGAAGATGGCAAATGAAGTAGCAGAGTCGTTTTTCTCTGATCACCACGGCAGCGTTGATTATAAAAGAAATTTAACTAAGATTAGTATGCAACGCTTACTTAAGAAATCGTAGTCTTTTTGGAAGGAATGGTATGCGTACAGACTTTATTTTAAACGGTAAATCCGTTCAAGCAGAGCACAAGCCTGGCGAGACAGCTTTAGAAATTCTTCGTCGAATCGAAGTGTATAGTGTGAAGCGTGGTTGTGATTACGGGGAATGTGGCTCGTGTACGATTTTACTTGATGGCAAGGCCGTAAATGCTTGTCTTATTTTAGGACACCAACTCGCCGATAAAAAAATTGAGACGGTAGAATCTTTTGGTAGTACCTTTTCTCTACATCCATTACAAGAAAAATTTCTAGATGAAGGGGCGGTTCAATGTGGTTACTGTACCCCTGGAATGATTTTATCAGCAGAGGCTCTTTTGAGAAATGAGCCGAATCCTTCGGATAAGCAAATTCGAGATGCTTTGGCCGGTAATCTATGCCGGTGTACAGGTTATGTCAAACCAGTAAAGGCGGTGCACTCGTGAAGCATATAGGTAAAAAAACAAAAAGAGTTGATGGCTTGGCATTGGTTAGGGGAGAGCCTGTTTTTGCTGATGACATTCGCTTGAAAGATTTGACTTACCTTAAAATACTGCGTAGTCCTCATGCTCATGCTAAGATTTTGAAAATTGACAGCAGCGAAGCGATGAAGCTAGAAGGGGTTATTGCAGTTTATACCCATGAGGATTTTCGTCGGCACTATTATACGACAGCAGGACAAGGATATCCTGAACCTTCTCCTAGAGATACCTTACTATTAGATTCTAAAGTTCGTTTTGTGGGAGATCGTGTAGCTATCATTGTGGGAGAAACATTAGAAGCAGCGGAAGAGGCGTTAGGTAAAATTCATGTAGAGTATGAAATTTTACCCGCTCTTTTAGATCCTGAAGTAGCCTTAGATAATGAGGTTCAGCTTCATGGTCATGATGGACTACCCGGAGTTACAGATGTTAAGAGGAATATTGCTGCCCATTTGGGAGCGGAACTTGGCAACGTTGCTCAAGCAGCCGAAGAAAGCAAGTATGTTTTTGAGAGAGAATATTCAACTCCTTATGCCCAGCAATCTCATATTGAACCCCATATAAGCCTTACTTGGTTGGATGAACACAATCGTTTAGTTATTCGCACAGCAACACAAGTTCCTTTTCACGTGCGTCGGATTGTTTCGGAAGTAGTCGATTACCCTATCGCAAAAATTCGAGTGATTAAACCTCGAATTGGAGGGGGCTTTGGAAGCAAACAAGAAATTTTAAATGAAGAGGTTTGTGCAGCAGTTACTCTGAAGACAGGAAGACCTGCTCGTCTTGAGTACACTAGAGCAGAGGAACTTCATGCGGGACGATCTCGTCACCCTCAAAAAATTAAGCTCAAAATTGGGGTGAATGAAGACTATACTTTCCGCTTTATTGATTTAGATATTTTAGAAAATGCAGGAGCTTATGGCTCTCACTCTTTGACTGTAATGTCGGTAACTGCAAATAAAGCCTTGGCGCTTTACAAGGCACCGAACATTAAAGTTTCCGGGACAGCTGTTTATACTAATCTTTTTGTTGCAGGTGCTTACCGAGGTTACGGAGCTCCCCAAGGATTTTTTCCTTTAGAGAGTATGGTCGACGAAATTGCTCACGACCTTGGTCTTGACCCAATAGATCTGCGTCATAAAAATTATGTTAAAGAAGGGGATGATGTTCCCATTGCTAAAGTTTTGGGAGAAGGAAAAGAAGGTTATCCTCTAGTTATATATACAAGTGGAATGAAAGAGTGCTTGGAAGAGGGAAGTAAACTCATTGAGTGGGAGGAGCTACAAAAAACATCTTCCGAAGGAATTGAGCGCCGTGGAGTGGGAGTTTCCATTTGTGGACAAGGTTCTGGGATACCTGGTATTGATATGGGGGCAGCCTTTATCAAAATGAATGAGGATGGTAGCTTTAATTTATTAGCAGGAGCCACTGACTTGGGGACGGGATCTGATACTATGCTTGCCCAGATAGCAGCTGAAGAGTTAGAGGTTCCCTTAGATAAAATGATAGTTTATTCTTCAGACACAGATATTACTCCTTTTGATACAGGAGCGTATGCCTCTAGTACTACTTATATTTCTGGAGGTGCCGTAAAAAAAGCGGCTGCGGATTTGAAGCAGCAGATTTTAGAAATGGGAAAAATTCTTTTGGAAGTGGAGGAAGCTGATATTGCCGAAGCTTATGTGACAGCCTCCGATGGAAGAAAAATTTCTTATGGTGAAATCTGCACAAAAGCTTTTTACACCGATAGTCAAAGACAATTGATGGCTCATGCTTCTCATATGAGTTACGATTCACCACCTCCTTTTAATGCGACTTTTGCAGACGTCGTTGTGGATACAGAGACAGGAATTTTTAAAATAAAGAAAATTGTTTCGGTAACGGATGCTGGACAGATTATTAACCCGCAGATGGCAGAAGGGCAGGTCGAAGGAGCTATTGCACAATCCTTAGGTTTTACTCACAGTGAGTTTATGATTGCTGATGAAAAAGGAGCTCCGATAAATACGGATTTTTTTAGCTATCATATTTACACAGCCATAGATATGCCAGAAATTGTTACTCGTTTTGTTCATACCCATGAAGAGACAGGGCCATTTGGCGCTAAGGCTATTGCTGAAATTCCGATTAATGGACCGGCTCCTGCTATTGCCAATGCTATTTTTAATGCTTGTGGGGTTCGAATCCGAAATTTGCCGATAACTCCGGAAAAGGTTTTTCTGGAATTGCAAAAGCAAAAAGAAGTTTCTCTTGTAAATGATAAGGCTGGTGCCTTGTCAAAAGATGTTGATCATGCTCATTCCTGAGATTTTTTGTAAAATCTTAGAAGTTACCATGTTCTTGTATTTCATTGTCTCAAACTAATCAAAAATGGTTCCCTCGCGATCTAACACTAGTTCGAGTTTTGTTAGGAGCAGATTGTTTATGTTAAAGTCATCATTGGGAAAAAAATATGTGATGAGTATCACTGGACAGCTGGTGTGCGCATTTCTTGTTATGCACTTGGCTGGAAACCTAGCTCTTTTTGCTGGGAAAGAGACCTTTAACAAATATGCCGCTATGCTAGAAGCTAATAAAGTGCTTTTGTATGCAGCTGAAGCGGGTCTCATCAGTATATTTCTACTCCATATTTTAACGGCGATTCGATTGTCTCTAGGTAACCGGGCGGCTAGACCTGAAAAATATGCTGTCTATAAGGCTAGCGGAGAAAAACGCATGGCCTCAGGTACTATGATATTTAGTGGCTTAGTTATTTTGACTTTCTTGGTTGTCCACATTTGTCAGTTTAAGTTTACTCCTCGAGTGGGCGATACTCCGACAATTTATGATGTTGTTCAATCTTACTTTGCACAACCTCAGTGGGTTATTTTTTATGTTAGCTGTATTTGGGTTCTGAGTACTCATTTATTCCATGGGTTTCAGAGTTCTTTCCAAAGTTTTGGACTCAACCATCCTCGTTACACACCCATGATAAAAGCAGGTGGTGCTTTATATGCTGTGTCGATGTGCGTTGGATATACGGCTATTCCAATTTTTATGTATCTGGGCAAAGGAGGTTAGTACATGACTTTAGATTCAAAAATCCCTGCTGGTCCTCTTGCTGAAAAGTGGGATAACCACCGCTTTCAGTCAAAGCTGGTTAATCCTTCTAATAAACGAAAATATGATGTTATCGTTGTTGGTACGGGTTTAGCTGGAGGCTCTGCTTCTGCTTCTTTGGCAGAGTTGGGTTATAATGTAAAGACCTTCTGTATCCAAGATAGCCCTAGGCGTGCTCATAGTATCGCTGCTCAAGGGGGAATCAACGCGGCGAAAAATTACCCTAACGATGGTGATTCCGTTTGGCGACTTTTTTACGATACCATCAAAGGGGGAGACTACCGAGCGCGAGAAGCTAATGTTTATCGTTTAGCTCAAGTCAGCTCAAACATCATTGACCAATGTACGGCTCAGGGAGTTCCATTTGCTCGTGAATATGGGGGGCAATTAGCTAACCGCTCCTTTGGGGGAGCTCAAGTATCGCGGACTTTTTATTGCCGAGGACAGACCGGGCAACAGCTTCTTTTGGGAGCTTATAGTTCTCTTATGAGAATGGTCGGAGTTGGTAAAGTAGAGTTGTTTACTCGACGTGAGATGCTGGATTTAGTAGTTATAGATGGTAAAGCGCGGGGAATTATCGTTCGAAACCTTGTCACTGGGACGATGGAACGCTATGTTGCCGATGCTGTTGTCTTAGCTACCGGTGGCTACTCCAATGTTTATTATCTCTCTACTAACGCTAAAGGTTGTAATGTAACTGCTAGTTGGCGAGCTCACAAAAAAGGCGCCTACTTTGCGAATCCTTGCTATACTCAAATCCATCCTACTTGCATACCCGTTTCTGGTGATTACCAATCAAAGCTAACTTTGATGAGCGAGAGTTTGCGGAACGATGGCCGGGTTTGGGTACCCAAGAAAAAAGGGGATGATCGAGCTGCTCGTGATATTCCTGAGAATGAGAGAGATTATTATCTGGAGAGAAAGTATCCTAGCTTTGGTAACTTAGTGCCTCGTGATGTTGCTTCGCGTAATGCAAAAGAAGCTTGTGATGATGGGCGCGGAGTAGGCCCTTCAAAAACAGCTGTATATTTGGATTTTGCGGATGCCATTAAGCGCGATGGAGAAGATGTTATTCGGCAAAAATATGGTAATCTTTTCCATATGTACCACAAAATTACAGATGAAGATCCTTACAAAATGCCGATGAGAATCTATCCTGCTTTGCATTATACCATGGGAGGATTGTGGGTAGACTACAATCTCATGAGTTCTTTGCCTGGTCTTTATGTTCTGGGGGAAGCTAACTTCTCTGATCATGGAGCTAATCGTTTGGGAGCATCCGCTCTTATGCAAGGACTTGCCGATGGATACTTTGTTATCCCTTATACTATTGGTGATCACTTGGCTACGGCAGACTTGCCTAAGGTAAGTACAGACCACGAAGAATTTGTGAAGGCAGAAAAAGAAGTGAGTGAAAGACAAAACAAACTTCTTTCGATCAATGGTAAGAGAACTATTGCTGATCTTCATAAAGAGTTAGGACTCTTAATGTGGGACAACTGTGGTATGGCCCGCAACGAAGCTAGTTTAAAGAAAGCTTTGAAGAAAATTCCTGATTTACGCGAAGAATTCTGGAATAACGTTAAAGTTCCTGGAAGCGGAGAAGAGCTAAACCAGGCTTTAGAGTATGCCGGACGCGTTGCTGACTTTATGGAGTTTGGTGAGCTTCTTGTGAGCGATGCTTTAGATCGCAAAGAATCCTGTGGTGGCCACTTCAGAGAAGAAAGCCAAACAGAGGAAGGCGAAGCTAAACGCAAGGATGATGACTATAGCTATGTCGCTGCTTGGGAATTCCAAGGTGTAGGGAAAGCTCCTAAGCTACACAAAGAAGAGTTGGTTTTCGAGAATGTTAAGCTAACCCAAAGGAGCTACAAATGAGTGATACAATTAATCTTACACTAAAGCTTTGGCAGCAAAAAGGACCTAATGAAAAAGGGCGCTTTCTGACCTACGAAGCTAAAAATATCTCGACTCATGCCTCTTTTCTGGAAATGCTAGACGTTGTTAATGACGAATTGATGGAAAAGGGAGAGGAGCCGATAGCTTTTGATCATGATTGTCGTGAAGGAATTTGCGGAATGTGCTCACTGGTTATTAATGGTCGTCCTCATGGGCCTGATGGCGGTATTACCGCTTGTCAGTTGCACATGCGTAAATTCAAAGATGGAGAGACTGTCTGGATTGAACCATGGAGAGCAAAGGCTTTTCCTGTGGTGAGAGATTTAGTTGTCGATCGAGGTGCTTTTGATCGTATTATACAAGCCGGTGGTTTTGTGAATGTGAATAATGGTGGAGCTGCTGATGCTAATGCTTTACCTATTCCTAAACGAAATGCCGAAGCCGCTATGGATGCAGCAGCCTGTATTGGTTGTGGTGCTTGTGTAGCTGCTTGTCGAAATGCCTCTGCTATGCTTTTTGTTGCTGCGAAGGTTTCTCATCTGAGCTTCCTTCCTCAAGGTGCAGTAGAAAAGCGTGAGCGTGTTTTGAATATGGTTAAAGCGATGGATGAAGAAGGTTTTGGTAGTTGTACCAATGGAGGGCAATGCGAAGCGGAGTGTCCGAAGGAAATTAGCGTTTCCAACATTGCTCGGATGAATCGTGAGTATTTAGCTGCCAGTCTGTCTTCTTCATAAAATGATAAATTTGAACTTTCTTGTTTGAAATCATTTTACTGCCTTTTTCAGATAAGGCCAAATTTTGGCCTTATCTGAACCATACCTTTTCTATTTTTCTATCCTATTTTTCTATCCTTCTGCTAATCGATTCTTCACAATATCAACCGCTTCTTCAATAGAAATTCTTTCTTGTTTTGTTGTATCTCGATCGCGAATAGTTACGGTATTATCCTCTATAGTATCCTGGTCAATGGTAATGCAGTAAGGGGTACCAATTTCATCGTGACGACGATATCTTTTTCCGATAGCATTGACTTCGTCATAGCGGGCATTGATACCAGCTTGAAAGAATTGATCGGCTACTTGAGATGCTTTTTCTGGCATACCTTCCTTACGTAAAAGAGGCAAAATAGCTACTTTATAAGGAGCTAAGCGAGGGTGTAGACGTAGCACTGTTCTTTTCTGAAGCTCTCCTTTTGAGTCAGGAATTTCATCCTGATCAAGGGCATCGTCTAGATAAGCCAAGACTGCACGAGTTGCCCCCGCGGCTGGCTCGATAACGTGAGGAAAATACATCTCACCGCTTTCTGGATCTCGGTATTGCAAACGTTTTCCTGAAGCCTCTTCGTGCTTTTTTAGGTCGTAGTTTGTTCGATTCGCAATTCCTTCCAGTTCGTCCCATCCCCAAGGAAACTTATACTCCACATCATAGCAATCTTTTGAGTAGTGGGCTAGTTCATCAGGAGAATGTTGTCGAAATTTGAAATTCTCTGGTTTATTAGCGTATCGATGCCACCAGTTCATGCGCTCTTTTTTCCAAAAATCTAACCACTGATCATCTTCATCTGGATGACAGAAGAACTCCATTTCCATTTGTTCAAACTCGCAAGAGCGGAAAATGAAATATCGAGTTGTTATTTCATTGCGAAAAGATTTTCCTGCTTGGGCAATACCAAAAGGAAGTTTGAGACTCATGGATCTTTGAATATTATTGAATTGAACAAACATAGCTTGGGCTGTTTCTGGTCTCAAAAAAACAGTGGATGGATTGAGTATTTTTTCCATCGCTTGTCGCAAATCTTTTCCTTTGAGTCCTTCAAAATTACCATTTTCAACAGCATTAGCTACCTCTTCCATAGGATCAACAGGTCCCATAAATGAGCGAAACATCAAGTTGAATTGGCGTTCTTCCGAAAGAAATGGGCTGTTGCAGTTAAGACAAACATAGCCTCGTTCAGAAGCGACGGCTCCTTCAATATTTTTTTTATTTCGTGTTAATTGAAGAGAAAGGTTTTTTTCAATAAAATCAAGAGCTTCTTTGGCTTTTCCCTTATCGGCAAGCTGAATAGTAACAGCTTCTCCTGCTATTTTTTTAGGAGCTTTGTCTGCTCGAAAACGTTCTTTGCATATTAAGCAATCGACTAAAGGGTCTGCAAATCCAGCTCGGTGGCCCGAAGCTTCCCAGACTTTAGGGTGCATAATAATAGAGGCATCTAGTCCCACCACATTTTGGCGACTATAGACCATATCACGCCACCACTCATTGATAATATTTCTTTTTAATTCTACGCCAAGTGGTCCATAATCATAGGCACTTCGAAGCCCACCATAAATCTCACTGGACTGAAAAATGAAACCACGATTTTTACAGAGAGCGGTTATTTCTTGTAATCTTTTTTCTTCAAGTGCAGTATCCATATTTATTTGGCAGAACTGCCGTCCTTTCTTCTTTTGGGGGTCTACTTATTTTTGAGCAGATCGACTGTATAATTTAAGTTCATTGATGACAGCACTTTTGTACATTTTTCCTTTTCCCTTAATCGGTATTTTAGCAATGTCAGAGGTTAGAGATTGTAATTCTTCTCGATTTTTTCTTTTAAGACTTTGGCTATTTTTTCGGATAAGTTGCCACATTAGTTTGATGGCTTTTTCAGAAGATAAACCAGTTAGTTTTTTTCTCAACGAAGGAACATCTATTTGCGATAAATGAATAATCGTATTGCTGTCTATCTTTTTTAAATGAATCTCTTGATAATAAAATCCACTTTTTACCCAAAGAATTTCTTCTTTTTCTGGGATTTTAAATGAAAAAATAGTGTACTCTTTTTGCTCTTCGTTTTGAAAAGGACTAACTTTTGTTTTCTGTGTTTGGAATATGAGTTTTTCTGATTTACTGGGATCTCTCAAAATAGAGACTTGGTAAACTTTACCTTCAACTTTTGAGTCTTCTGGATTCTTTGAGGAAGATGTGTTTTTTTGTTGGTAATATAATTTAAACTCATTAACAAGAGCACTTTGAAACATATTTTGAGGAGAGTTTACCTTTAGTTTTTCTAAATGAACAATGAGTTCCTTTAGCTCACTAGCCTCTTGCTCCATAATACTTTTCTTGTAATGCTTTCCGTAAAGAGGAGATTGAAACATTTTCCATACCGTATCTATGGCATCTTTAGGATTACTGGATTTAAGCTGTTCGATTAGTTGAGAGAAATTTATTTTACTCAAAACCAAAACATTCTGTTGGGTGGGGACAGAAAAGTCATCGTAATAGAACCCTTGCTCAATATGAATGTTTTTCTGCTCAGGAGGTAACTGGATTCTAAAGTTGTTTTCGTCTTGTTGAATATATCTTGCTTCTATCTTGCCCGCTTGGGTATAGAATAAATAAGGAGTTTGCCCGTTCGATTTTAGACGTAGCTCATGAATCTCTCGAGTTTCTTTCGGATCTTTAGTAATAGGATCAGTAGTAACAGGATCTTTAGTGATAGGATCAGTGACAACAGGATCTTTAGTGATAGGATCAGTGACAACAGGATCTTTAGTAATAGGATCAGTGACAACAGGATCTTTTGTAATAGGATCAGTTTAAAAAGAATCTTTAGTAATAGGATCAGTGTGAACA
>JAJDCR010000113.1 GCA_029260735.1 Planctomycetota bacterium | reverse complement strand
TGCCATGCTGTAAGGCGTAGAAACGAGAAATCGCCTTCTATCCTTTTTTATTACTGATTATTCCTTAACTTAATGGCTTTGGGGCAACGCCCTGGGAATATTTGAACATCAATATCCCCAGCCCTGAAGGGGCGAAATATTCTAAATTATTCCGCCCCTTCAGGGCTATGATTATCGTTACTCCAGTTTCCCAGGGCGTTGCCCTGGGCTAGGTTGTATAAGCCTTTCAGGCTAAAAACAATAAACCTACCCCAGACAAAGGGGGAGAGAGAATCGTTATTGCAGACTATTAAACTAGGCTACAATAAAGGAAAAATCTTACTTCTTCTCTTTCTTAGCAGCAGCACATTTAGCGCAAACTTTATCAGTAAAGCACTTTTTGCATTCTGCGGTTTGAGCAGTCTTATCTGCTTTTTTTGCTGTGCATTTTTCGCATTTCTCACCTTTTGCACATTTTGCACATTTTGCACACTTCGCTGCTTTTTTGGCTGCGCATTTTTCGCACTTGACACCTTTAGTACATTTGCACTTCGCTGCTTTAGCGCATGTCTTACACTTATCATCTTTTCCTTTGCACTTTGTGCACTTCGCTGCTTTTACACAGGTTTCACACTTAGCCGCTTTTTTTGCTGCTTTACATTCTGTGCACTTAGCTGCTTTTCCACATTTTTTGCACTTCGCTGCTTTTGTACACGTCTTGCACTTATCCGCTTTTCCTTTGCATTTTGTGCACTTCGCTGCTTTAGCACACTTCTTGCAATTGGCTGCTTTTGCACATTTTTCGCACTTCTCGCCTTTTGTACATTTTTCGCAAGCAGCTTTTTTTACTTCTACGTCAGCTTTCTTTACTTCTGTATCAGCTTTTTTAGCATCCTGCGCAGTGACATACTGTAAACAAGACAAGACAAGTAAAGCACTTAATAGCAATGTCATAAATTTTTTTCTGGAGTTCATATTTATTTCCTTTTGTTTTTTTAATTTGTATTTTCTAAATTTGTACTTTCCAAATAAATCATCGATAAAACCTTTGAGTAATTTTTCCTTAATCTCCTTTTAAAAAAATAATATCGTCTATAATTTCAATATTGATAGGTATTTCTCACTAAGTCAAGTAAATCATTTTGTTGCTCACTAAAAACTAAACTATAGAGAAAGCCATTCTTTCTCCAAGCAACCACCCGATATCCACTACAAGCCTTCGTAGCACATGAACAAGGAAGTCGATCCACTAAATTCATTCCGGAAAAATCTATCCCTTCATCTTTCATGGCAAACAAAGATAAGCGCTTTCCATTTCGTTCGTAGAAAAGCAAGGCAATACGGCGATCCAAGAGACGGCAAAACCGCACTCCACTCAGCTTCATTTCTTCGGATGTAAATTCAGGTAAGCGGAGAGAAAAATCTACTTTCGAAAGAGAGATTTTTTCGACTTCCTTCGCACTGGAAGCAAGGTGCTGGGCAGGATTTACTACGGACAAATAACGAACATGATCATTGACTAGTTCTCTTGTCCACTCAGAGGGAGTGCTTACTGCTTGATCTTTAGAAAAACTTAGCCATCCCCACACGCTTAGCCCTCCCAAAAGAAAGGCTCCCGCTAAACTAACAAAAATTAAAGTTCGTCTTTTCAACCAACTTGTTTGTATTTTTTTTTGGGTCCGAATTTGCCGGGCAATAACGTTAGTTAATCCTGCAGGAGCAGGGTCACTTTTCACCCACTTGCGAATACTCAGCTTTAAATAACGTTCTTCTTCTAGCCTTTCAGTACATGAGGAACATTTATCCAGATGAGCTTTCATTTGGCTCATCTCTTGGGGAGCCAACTCATGGTCAACGTAATCTCTTATTAAGGAAATAACTTCTGGACAATTCATGTTTTTTTCTCTCGTATGTAACCTATATTTTTAGCATGATCCTGAAGTAGCTCAGAGAGCATAGCTCGACCACGATGAATACGCGAACGTACAGTTCCCACAGGAAGATGGAGGACATCGGCTATTTCTGGGTAAGTCAAACCTTCGACATCACAAAGTAAAACAGCCAATTGAAAGTCTTCCGGTATTTTTTTTAAAAGCCGTGCAATTTCATCACCAAAAAGATCATAAAAAATTTCCCGATTCTCAAAGTCAATCGATTGGGGAGGAGGAACCTCTGCTTCTGGCTCCTGTTCTCGAGAAAGATTTTCCAGAGAAAAAATTTCACGATCTTTCTTTTGAGCTCGTTTACGATCAATGAAAGTATTGCGTAAAATTTTTAGCACCCAAGCTTTAAAATTAGTGTTCGTTTGAAATTGATGAAAAGCTTTCCAAGCCTTAATGAAGGTTAACTGAGTCAACTCCTCAGCCTGCCCCACATCCCCTGTCCACGAACGAGCAACATGAAAAACCAAATCCGTGTGGCGATTGATAAGATCCTCAAAAAGAAGTAGGGTATGCTCGCAATTATCCTTCATATGGAAAAAGGCCCTTAGCTTTCATTTATAAAATTTCAAAATAGAGTTCTACACCCTAGAACGAATCGGAGTAGTGATTTAGTTCCCAGAAAATAAAAAAATGTCAAAAATTTATTCAGGCAAAGATATTACTCGAAAACCTAAGTTATCATCCCTCATTATAAACATAGTTTCCCGAGGATTACAAGAAAATCAAAGCTCTTTAAATTCCTTGCGAAGAAAAGAACCTATTGCTATAATCAGGCTTAGTTTCCAATTAACTCCTAAGTTTTTCCAAACTTCTACAAAGCATGAGGCTTTTCTAAAGGATTTCTGAATGATACGTAAGGATGAGCTTTACTTTGCGCGGCGTGCCATCCGAAAGGGAGCCATCACAGGGGAGCAAGTTATTGAATGTGTCGAGTTTTTGCAAGAGCTACACAGCCAGGGCAATAAAAAACTTACACTGATGGATATTATCTTAAAAAAAGGCTATATTGAAAAGAGTATGATCGAAGAAATTCGCCAAGAATTGACTCAAGCAAATAGCCGCCAGAAATCTTTCAAAGTCGAGGGCTCTATTAGCAAGTACAAACTTCTCGAAAAAATTGGGGAAGGGGCTATGGGGGTTGTCTATAAAGCGAAAAACAGGAGTAATAAGCGTTTAGTCGCTCTAAAAATTTTAGACCAAGAACTATCGGAAGATTTTGGTTTCATCAGTCGATTTTTAGGGGAAGCGAAAAATGCAGCCAAACTTCGCCATAGTAATATAGTGAAAGCCTATGATTTTGGAGAAGACAACGGGCGCTACTACTTTGCCATGGAGCTCATTGATGGTTTTTCTTTAGCCGAGATTCTTCATTCCAAGGGGAAAATTACAGAAAAACTAGCTCTAACCATCACAAAACAAATCGCCAGTGCTTTAGAACATGCCTATGAATTTTCGATTGTCCATCGAGATGTCAAACCTGAAAATATCATGATATCAAAATCAGGAGTAGCTAAACTATGCGATTTGGGATTAGCTAAAGATTTAACAGAGGATATTTGCAAAACGAGTGGCGGGATTACTTTAGGCACTGTCTACTATGCTTCACCAGAACAAGCTCAGGGAAGTAAAACAGTGGATACTCGGTCCGATATCTACTCTTTAGGAATTTCGTTGTATTATATGCTCTCGGGTGAGTTACCTTTTAATGATGCGGACACCTGGAAAGTTGCTCGTCGCCACATTACAGAAGCTCTTCCTCCTATCCATAAAAAAGTACAGATCTCTCCAGCAACAAATTCTATTTTACAGAAAATGACAGCGAAGGATAAAGGCAAGCGCTACCAAACTCCAAAAGAACTAGTTGGGGACATCAATCAAATTCTCCAAGGTAAGGTAAAGAATTCTACTCCAGATAACGAAAAGAAAAACAAGCGAAAAAGAATCACGGAAAAATTAGTTCCCCGCAAAAAAAGCTTTTGGCAAGAGAGAAGAGACAGCTTTTTACACTACCGCTGGCACCTTATTGCTGGCTTTCTTTTTTTTAGTTTAATGTGGGCTTTAGTACATGTAGGCAATCGCTAGTCCTATTTGGCTAAAAATCATCATGAGATACATATGCTTCCAGGAAGGATGATTTTCTGAGCTTGCTAGGGCATCTGGATCTCGTAAAATCATCGCAACAACATAAGCCCCCCATAGCATCAAAACAATCCCCAAAGTACTAATCATAAAGCCATTACCCGTCAAAATTTTTCCATAAACTCCCAAGGGAAAAAGAGCAAAAGGAAAAATAAAAAACGGTGCGATCATCCAAGCACTTTTTTTCACTCCAAAGCGTATAGGAAGAGTGATGCAATTTTCCTGCTGGTCTCCTGGAATATCCGCATAGTCTTTAGTGGTAACTGCCCCCAGTAAAAACAAACCAAAAATGGAGCCAATGAACCAAGGTTCCGTGTTATCGACGTCTCGTAAAACCGACCAGCCTGCCACCTTTAAAAGGGCTCCTCGCGGTATCGCAATAGTTAAAGTAGCGGCAAGCCAATGTTGTTTTGTTCGTAAAGGAGGTGCCGAATAAATGATCGTGCAAAAAGCAGCTATCCATACCATCAAGGCAAAGATCCACGAGATGAATAAAGAAATGAGGAGGGCAAAGACATAAAAGAAGATAGATATAATCCAAGCTTCTCGCAGAGACATTTCTCCTGAAATCAGAGGACGATCTGGTTTATTTCGACGGTCAATCTCTAAATCATAGATTTGGTTTAAACCATTGGAACCAGCATTGAGAATTGCCGCGATAAAACCAGCCAAGAGAACCTTCAGCAGCAAAGGAAGATAGCCTTGGGGCATTGCCAAAGCAGGCAATGCCCCAAAAGCAGCCGCAGAACCACTCATGATTCCTAAAGCAGGTGCCCATAATGTGTATGGGCGTAAAAAACGTAGGTAGGGATGCATCCAAAAAACCTAGCGAATAACTTTACGGCTAAAAGTCACAACAAGGATAGTCATAACAAAAAATCCGATAAAAGATTCGACCATCATAATGTAGTTAACCCAGCTATCTGTGTATGGTACCCATCCCTCAACCGAAGCGTTGGTAAAAGTTCGGAAAGAAAGCTGAACCGAGTCCAGAAAGCTCAGGCTTGGGCCAGAAAAAGTCTGACGAGGATAGGCTAAATCTCCGCTAGGAACAAATTCTCCGCTCATAGAAAGATAGAAAAGAGAAAACGCTAGTAATGTAACTAAAGAAGTTAAGAAAATCTTAAGAGGATTCGTTCCATAGCCACAAGCAACATCTAATGCCAACCAACCAAAGAAACGTTTTAAAACATTCTTAGGGCCATTGAGAGGTAAGGCTAAACGTGCCATTCGCTTTTCCATTAAATAAGCCCAGTCTTCTTTGTCGTACTCATTAATTTCTCGGAAGTTATTTTTAAGAAGACCATATTCTGTCCGAGCTGTGCGGTAGTCTAACTGGTTATGACTTTGAATCCGCCCAATAAGCCTTTTTTGCCCAATAAACAGACGACCCAAATAGGCATCTTTGAACGAAAAAGCAGCATCGTCTTTAAGAGTGATATGATGAAAATTCACATTGCGCTCTGCACAGCAAGCACTTAAGTTAATTAGGCCATAAAACGTAGCCCAAGTAAAAGAGATATCTCCTGCTACTTGCATAGTGTTAAAGTTGACATCATCTTTAAATTTTACCGATTTAAAACTGGCCCAACGCGCAAAATTAGTTCCTTTAAAGTTAATTTCTTTGGCAAAAGTACTGCGAGAGAAATCGGCGATATCAGAAAAGCGAGCTCCACTAAAAGTACTTTCCGCTTCAAATTTACATTTTTCTATGTAAAAACGGTGATCGACAAAAATATCGTTGAAACTAGCTCCGCTGGCAAAAGGTACCTCAGCAAACTTAACTCCCTTGGCAAAATAGCAACGAGTGAAAATGGCTTTTTTCCCAAAGACAGACCGATTGAAGCTAACGAATCGTAAAAAAGCAGAAGCATTGAAACTCGCCTTTCCCTTTACTTCCGTTTTGGTAAAATCAGCTCCATTATGAAAACGACAATCCTTAAAGATGGCATCTTTATGAAAGCAAGTCTCTCGTAGAATTGCCTTATAAAAAATCTGGCTGCCTTTGAAGCTCACATGGTTTTCAAACTGAGAACGAGCAAGGTCTAAGTTTCCAATAATGCAATTCTCCAAGGAGAGTTTTGGCGAAAACTTACGATCCACCATATTAAGCTCAGGAATAAAGCATTTTTCGAGAACTCCCCCTTTTTTCAAAACTCTTTTCAACTCTGCTTCTTTGACTTGTCGGTAGCCTTTAGCTAAACGGTGTAATTCAGATTCTTCCAAATCCTCTTCCATTTGCTCAGCTAAATCTTCCCCAGAATCTACCGTGGCTTCGTCTGTTGAACGAGAAGAGTCTAAAGGTTCATCCAGTTTTTTAACTAATAACTGAAGTGTTTCCGTTAATTTATCCAAATTAGAGCCACTATCACTAGAAAGCATCCCTTCTAAAGCTGTGCTTAGTTCGTTACTGGGACTAATTCTACGGGTAGCTTGCCTTGCGGCTTCTTGCTCTTCTCGTTCTAACTCTAGTTCTATTCGGTCTAGTTCATCCAGAACATCCTCTGTTGCTATAACTTCAGAAGATGGAGTTCCTGAGCTGTAACTCTTTTCCAAAACTTCCTCGATACGACCAAACATAATCTCAGCTTCCGTCGAAATCTGAGCGTCCATTTCTGCTTCTTCTATTTTCCTTCGCTTGGGCTTCTTTCGACCTAGCTTACGAATACGAGGAGGAGAAAATTCAGCATAAGAAAACTCTTCCTCTAATACTTTGGGCTCTTTTCCTCCAGAAGAAAGTTCATCATAAAGACGTAAGAGATCTTCTCGGCTCAAGCATCCGCTCGTATACAAAAGAGCCCCCATCTGAGGATAATGCCCTTCTTTTTCGAGTTTTTTCTTCTCTTGCTGACAAGCCTCTAGCACTTCATCTGAAACCAAGCCTTTTTCTTTTACTAAAGCAGTGAAACGTAACTCCCAGTCATCTTCCGACAACATTTCTTCTGATAAGGAAAAAACTTTAACGGGAGATTCATTAACAGGGATAGATTGGTAAACCTCTGCCACTGTTTGGGTATTCATAAACCCCTCTTCTACGGCAACAACGGTTGCTGACCGAGAGCATTCAAGGGCACTTTTGGAAATACAAAAGTGGGCTTGTTCTGCGTTTAGAAGATTTTGAGACATAGCAGCCTGAACAAAAAGATGATCCATTTTTGACATAGCTTTTCTTTTCCCTTTTTACGTTTTAGGTACCTTAGGGTGGTTCAATGGGAACTCCCTTTATTGACTAGCGCCATCTTTTACGACGCAGAGCTTGAATTCTTCTTTTTTTACGTGCTACTTTTGGAGGAGGAGCACTAGCATTTTGGGTTGCTCCCTGACTACTTTCTTCAGGGAAGGATTTTAATGTCTGCTGGACTTTATGGAGATCTTCGATTAACTGGGTAGGACTTTGATAGCGATTGGCAGGATCTTTAGCCATCATTTTCAAAATAATACGAGAGACAGGCACCTTGTTTTTCTCCATCCCTTCCTTGGGAAAGCGAACAGGCTCTGTAAGATGTTTAGCTAAAATCTCTCGAGTACTTCCGGTAAAGGGCAAACGTCCAAATATAGTTCGGTAAAAGGCCACTCCCAAAGAGTAAATATCACCTCGAATATCAACATTCGCTTCGCTACGAATTCGCTCAGGACTCATGTAAGCAGGTGTGCCAAAGCGTCTTTTCTTCTGCGTATCTTGTTCTTGATCTGTACTCTTAGCTAATCCTAAATCACAGAGCTTAGCAGTTCCATCCTTAGTCAAAAGAATATTTTCTGGCTTGATATCTCTGTGAATAAGCTCTTTCATACACGCATGTTCTAAAGCTTTAGTAACCTGAGTAATAATAGAAAGTGTTTGCTCCGTAGAAAGACTTCCTTTATTGTTCTTTAGTTCTTCCAATAAAGAAGGTCCATCAACAAATTCCATCACAAAAAAAGAAACCCCATTCGCTTCCCCAAAGTCAAAACCTGCAACAATGTTTTCATGGTTCAAACGTGCGACAGCACGAGCTTCTTTTAAAAATAATTCATTAATTTGGGGATTATTGTGGTGTTCTTTTGCTAAGATTTTAATTGCGACAAGGCGATCCATAGAGATTTGACGTGCTTTGTAGATTGTCCCCATTCCGCCCGCTCCGATTAACGAAATCATCTCGTATCCATCGATGCGATAAGGAATTTCTTTTCCCTTAACCAACTGTCTTACATTTGTCGCTTCTGCCGACTTTAGACAATTTTCATTTTCTAAAAGATCAAAAAGCTTAACGGACTGACCTTGGGCCGCATACTTTCTTTGCAAAAGAGCGCAACTCCGTATTTGCTCCTCGGTTATAAATCTTTTAGCTAACGCCACTTTCACAAAGAGACGATCTTCTTGATCTACTTGAAAGTTTTGCTCCGAGTTCGAGGGAGAATTTTCCGCAACAACCTCTTCTATTTCAGCTTCATCCAGTTTCATCGTAGTAGATGATTTTTCTTCTACTATGATATTCCCCATTATTCGCTCAATAATTCTGATATCATGCTCCGTAATATAATGTTTCCGAAGTAAAATATCTTTTAAACTTATCTGGGGGTTTCGTTCCCGTAAAAGAAGACACTCATGAATTTTACCTGGAGTAACCTTATTTCCTGGTAAAGAGAGGGTAATACGAACAAAGAGAAATTCTTCCGATGACTTCATCAAATGAGCAGGAAAATTTCCATTTCCAATAGCAATCATAGCTTCTTCTGATGAAGTAGAATCATTTGATGAAGTAGAATCATTTTCCAAAGAAGCTTTTGACTCCTCTTCTTTAGGCTTTAAAATGACCTCTTTCTTATCTACCTCAAAAGAATTGATCTCCAAGTTCAGGCTTTTTTCTTTCTCGCCCAAACAAAAAACAATTTCTACACGCCCAGTTTTAATGATGTCGCGGTGATTTAGAGGAATTGTTCCCGATACTTTTTCCCCATTGCAAAAGGTAAAATTACGACTTTTTAAGTCCTGCAAAAAAAATTGATTGTCTTGAGAAAAAATTTTGCAGTGCAGTTTAGAGACTGCAGTATCTGAAACAATGACATCTGCTTCTTGTCCCCTACCCACGGTTATACCTTCGGGCGGTATTTGCTTAGACAACTTTTTTCCATCTTTGACAATTTCTATTCGCCCAATTAACATATTTTCTCCAGGACTACAAAGCAGAAGAGATTAGATAATCTCTGAGTAAATGAGGTAATCTGAGGTGTTTGAGAATTTGTTGTAAAAGATTTCTGATAAACCAAAAACAAACTCTCTCCAGCTCATATTATAAGTGATTAACAAAGCAAATAGCAAGAACTATTCTATCATTCTTTTCCGAGACAAAATCCTAATATATACCCCAAAGATGGCAATTTGCTATGGTATCCGTACTTCTAAACAAACTGAAGTTTCAAGTGTATAGGACAATGATCAGAGCCCATCACTTCAGGTAGAATCTTGGCTTCTTCAAGACAATCTAAAAGACGAGGAGAGATCAAAAAATAGTCAATCCGCCATCCGACATTTCGGGAACGAGCATCTGTTCGGTAGCTCCACCAAGTATAGTGATCTGGTTCTCCAGGATGTAAAAACCGAAAGCTATCGACAAAACCTTCTTTAATAAAAGCATCAAAGCCTGCTCTCTCTTCAGGAGTAAAGCCTGCATTTTTACTATTCGGATTTTTTAAATCAATTTCTTGATGAGCAACATTTAAATCTCCGCAGACAACAATAGGCTTTTTTTCTTCTAAAGACGACATGTAGGTAAGAAATTCTTGATCCCAAACCTCTCGATAAGGTAAACGAGACAAATCTCTTTTCACATTGGGAGTATACACATTAATAAAGTAAAAATCAGAAAATTCTAGAGTAAGAACACGTCCTTCTTGGTCGTGTTCTTTTTGACCAATACCATAAAAAACCGCTTCTGGTTTTTCTTTGGTTAAAACTAATGTTCCCGAGTAACCCTTTTTTTCGGCAGAATACCAGTATTCGTAAGGGTAGTCAGTAAAATCATGAGTCACTTGCTCTTTCTGAGCTTTAATTTCTTGTAAAGCAACAATATCTGCTCCTGCTTGCTCTAAGAATGTTGCCAACCCCTTCCCCAGACATGCCCGAACACCGTTTACATTCCACGAAATAAATTTCATTTATCCTAGCCCTTAATCTGATAAGTTCGCCAATAAAAAAAGAGGTTTAGTAGAACCAAAGCAAAAAGAATTATAGACTGAATTACTCCTAGCCAAGTCAGACCCAGCTCTCCCAACCAGATATAAGAACGCCAACTCCAGTAAGCAGAAAAACTAATAACACTCACTGCTAGAAAAAACTTAATTAACCAAATGAAAAAAGAAGCCTGTCCTCCAACGGTTTTAGCAACATGCCGTTCTCGGATAAAGCGAAAAAAACCAAACTGAAAGTCGCCTGGAATAACAGAAGAGTCCATGCCTTCCTGCTGCAAAGAGTAAAAAAAATTCTCTAAATGAAGTAAATATATCTTAATATACTTAAGCTGACGAACCAAATAAATCATGCCTATAGGTAAAATCAGCAGGCCAAAAGGAGCTAAACAAAAAATCCATTCATTTTTTTGTGGATTAGCATAAAAAACCCCTAAGGAAACACTAATAACCATTAGTAAACTGATAAACAAACGAGGGTAAAAATCTGAGATAAAACGAAAGTCCTCATTGCGTTGTTTGTAGTCAACTATAAGCAAAGAAATAGCATCTTGAAAATCAAAAAAATCATTATTAGGTTTTGCTTTATTTAACGAATAATTGGTATAGGGCCCAATAGAGTAATAAAGAACAACTCCAACCAAAGTCAGGAAAATAGCAAAAAAAACGACCATAGGGCGAACAAGCCAAGCATCAAAAAGACTATCCCACATTCCCATGTAAAAAAAAATAGCTACTGCTATAATAAAAATAACCGCTAAAAAGTTGAAAACTCGATGAGCTAAGGGATTTTCTCCACAACGTAACCTTTTCCAGCGATAAAACCCAAATCCTATTTTGCCTGAAAATCCCCCAGGGATGCTATGAGTTTTCATCTTTTCGGGCATATACTCATCAAGGATAGCTTCCAAGTAAAAAAGATACTGACGAGTAATAGCAGAAAATTTATAGATGAAAATAGCAACAACTGCTAACATCTGGCAAAGAATCGTCATCGCAGAAAAAACCCACAAACGTTCAAAGGCTCCTTCTCCAAAAACCCAGCCAATAGAGGTAGCAATCACAACAATCATAATAATTGCCAAGCGGGGGTAATCCGACAATTGCCGACGTAAATCCGTACATCGCTCGTCATAGTCTGTTAGTAAAAGTTTTAGATTTACTTTATCCATAAAGACCTCTTTCAAGATAATTTGACAAATATACCTATTTTATTTTTTAGGAGGTTGAGAGATTTGGGCCAAGACATCAACCCCCTTCTCAAGAGTATCATCACTTGCAGCAAAAGAAATCCGAAAATGGGTGTTTTGAGAGCTAAAGGCACTACCTGGAATCATTAGCAAACTTCGCTCCACAGCAGCTTGACAGAATTCTTCGTCTGTTCCCCAAGGAACGGAAGGATAAATATAAAAAGATCCACGGGGCTTAGTTACTTGGTAGCCACTGCGAAGCAAAGCCTCGTATACAAAATCACGTTTCTTTTTGTAAGATTTTACCCAAGGAGTCATATCAACTTTTTCTACTTCCAAACAAGCATGCTGAGCAAAAGAAGGAGCACAAACAAAAGAAAACTGCTGCAAAGTACTCATCTTAGCCAAAATGTCACTAGGGCCAGCGACATAGCCCATACGCCAGCCTGGCATACCGTAGCTTTTGGAATACCCATCTAAAAGGATTGTTCTGGGATAGTAAGAGTATATAGAAGAAAAGCCTTCATCGTAAACAAATGAACTATAAATTTCATCGGAAACAATGATTAGATTATGTTTTTCTGCTATTTCTGCTATTTCGACTAAAGTCTCTTTACTGATGACAGAACCTGTCGGATTAGAAGGACTATTTAAAATTAACAGCTTCGTTTTTTCTGTAATTAAAGATTCAATTTTTTCTGCTTTAATTTCAAAATCAGGATACAAGTTATAGTATTTTGGTATTCCTTCAACTAAGTGTATCAAGTTTTTATAGACAACAAAGTAGGGGTCTGGAACAATCACTTCATCGCCAGGATTCACTAAGGCCATCATTGCTAAAAAAAGGCCTCCTGAAACCCCAGAACTAACAAAAACGGACTCCGGTGTCCTGCCTCGATTTTGCAAAATACTCTCTGAAATTTTTAAGCGTAACTCTTCAATTCCTTGCGTTACAGTATAAGTGTTCTGATTATTTTCAATCGCCCGGATGGCGGCTTGTTTGATAACAGCGGGGACATCAAAGTCTGGCTGTCCGATAGATAGATTGATCGGATTCTCTACCTGAGTGGCCAATTCAAAAATCTTACGAATCCCAGAAGCAGATACATTCTCCAATCGGTGTGCAAACATTTTTTTGTCCAATCTCAATATTTCAAAAGGCTTTGCGAAGAAGCTATCCAGAAAATTAACATAGAGAAATTTCCACTATCATATCTTAATTTTGGCCTATAAATGAATTAGGGCGTGTTTATTAATCTCGTATCAAGATTAACAAGCACGCCCTAAGTAACGGAAATAAAAGTAGTTGAGTTATTTTATTAACTAGCAGCTTCTTCTTTCTTTTTCGTTTTCTTAATTTTCTTAGCAGTTTTTGTTTTTGGTAGATTAAAAACAGAGCTGTCTTTAGTAACTGTACCTTTTTTTCTCAAAATTGCTAATCTTTCGTGACGCTTTAGCACGTTACGGTGACGTTTCAAAGCCGACTTAATGGCTAAACTTTTGTGAATAGACATGATTTATTCCTCTTAAAGATGTAAGATGTTAAAAGTACTAGTAAACAAGGATTTTAACATCTTTTCGTTCTATTTGTTTCTTGATTTTTTCTATTTTCAAACGAGAGTTTGGCTATGATTTTAATAGGCGTTGTAACAAAATATAAAAATTTGTCAATAAAATAAAAAAATTCTCGCTAATTTTCGTTTTACTAGCCAAATTGTTTTACTAAAAAAAAATAAAAAAAGAAAGCAGGTCAAAGTTTTACTCTAAATCCAGAAGGAAATTTATGTTTTTTCTTGCAAAACTCTCCTCCCAGCCTTATAATTTGTTATATATAAGCTAGTCATTGTAAGAATACTAATGCCAGTAACTTTTCAGGAAAAATGTATGTCAAATTTAGTAAAATGTGAAGTCAAAAGAGTTGCTGGTCTTTTGGGAGGGGGTGCTGCTATTTTTTTGGAAAGCCCCCAGAAAGTGTTTATGATTATTGTTGGTTTGTCTGAAGCAAGTGCCATTGCCAATGAGATAGAGAACCAAAAACCCATCCGTCCACTTACTCACGATTTAATGAAGAGTATACTAACAGGCTTTGACATAGAAATAAAGCAAGTCATTATATCTAGCTTAAAAGAAAATACTTTTTGTGCCACTCTTATTTTAGAACAAAAAGTAAATGATGAAAATTGCCAATGGACAGGCAAAAGAAGAGAAGTTCAAATCGATGCAAGAGCTAGTGATTCGATAATTATGGCTCTCAAAACAAAGCAGGACATATGGGTGACTCAAGATGTTATTGAAAAAGTAGAAGATATTAGCGAACAGTTCGAATCAAAACCAACAGAGAGCAAAGAATGGATCGATGCTCAACTAGATGACATAGACTTAGAGCTACCAGATGAGGATGGGGAAGATTAATATTTTTTGTAACAACCATTCCACAAAGTATCAATTTTGTTCAAGTGCAGGTAGATATTATGAGTGACGAATCAAATAATGAATTTTATGAAATGCCTGGGTTCAAGAACACACAAGACTCTAACATTTCGGCCGATAAATCTTTTGTTGATCTATATGATTTACTAGGAATACCTCCAGGTTCTTCGGCAAACCTAATCTATCTAGCTATGGTTAAATTGGAAAATAATTTTAATAATAAAAGTTCTAATCTAACCAAGCAAGAAAAATACGAAATGAAAGAACTCATTTCACTTATCCAAGAAGAGCTCCTTAACGCAAGTAATCGAGTTGTATACGAAAAAAACTGGGAAGCTTACTACTTTCCTTTAAGTGAGACTCAAGAAACAGATGTTGAGTCTAGTATATCTCGTAACATCAACAGTAAACTACTTCAAAATGGACTAAAATACAAAAGCTGTCCTTTTTTAGTGGATGAAGAAAAAGAGCTCTCTGATAACTTCGATTACCAAAATGACTTTAATTACCTTATAATGAGGGATCAAGAAAAAGGGCGCGATACGTTTTTCTTAAACCCTTCCACTCCCCTTTTATTATCTTCTGCCCAAGACAAAATTTTCTTCGAAGATAGACAATTTTATCTACAATCAAAAGGCACAATGGAAGTCACAATTATCAACGATGCTTTAGGTAAAAACATCATTTTAAAACAAAAAGATAATACTATTCCTCTTCATATAGGAGATCGATTAGAACTAGAGGATGGAACTCGTTTAATCCTAAGAGGATTCTATACGAAAAAACCCCTCTCCCTTTTATCAACTCCAAGCACCTCGTTATCCAAATCAAGTATGTACTTTCATCAAGAAAAAACTATAATTTCTCTTGATGAAAGTCAAATATATATAGTCGGACGTAATACTAGCGATATACGAAGTTTACCTTTAGAAAAAGATGTTTTTACTTTTGTTAACGTGGGTAGAAGAGAAAGAAGTATCTCTAGACAAAACTTCTTAATGTTCTATCGAGAAAACAAATGGTTCTTACAAGACCTCGGTAGTCGTTACGGAACAACTCTCAACTACGACAAACACACTAAAATGGAAACTTTAGTGGGAGGTAGCATAATGGCTTTAGAGCCCGGAGAAATACGTTTAGGCTATGATAAATCCTACGTAATTCAGTTTGGGGAAAACGAGGAAATAAAATCGCTAAAAGAAAAGAGTATAGAAGAAGCTAAAAACATTTTGAGTAAGAATAATGCTTCTACTAGCATCTATGACCTCGCTCTGCTCTAGGTAAAGGCTAACCTGAAACCGTTTTTTTTGAGATTATCAAAAACCCTTCGAAGGCTTATATTCTCTGGAGGGTGAGGCATTTTAGATGAGAGTCTATCTCTGAAACTTCTTTTTTAATAATAACTTACGCTTTAAGTTGACACATATGGGGTTAGGGTAACCATTGCATCCGAATTTCTCGAGAAGGACGCAAAGGAGAGTGCTTTGAGATATAGCTTATAATAGCCTGATCTATAGTTAAACCCGTATCTATCATTTCAGAAAATGTTGCGAAGATATAGTACCCGTCTCCTCCTCGCCCCAAAAAAGAGTTTGTAGCAATACGGTAAATTTTCTCTCTTTTAATCGGTTTTCCCTTTACTCGTACTTGAATGGCACGCTCTCCTTTTACTCGAAACGACACTCCTGACACTTCGCTAAAAATTCCATCACGAGGATCTGCTTGTGCAATAAAATTTAGTAGATCTAACAACTGCCCTCCTGTTACATCATACGTTACAATTGTATTTGCAAACGGCATAATTGTTCGAATATCTCGGTATGTGATATCTCCTTTTAAAAGATCCGAGCGAATTCCTCCCACATTTTGAAAAGCAATATCAGCTTTAGCCGCATGCCGAATAGCATCGGTTATTAAATTTCCTAGAGGAGAAGATTTTGGTAAATTGCTCCTCTTTCCCCGAGGAATACTTTGGCGAGCAAGTCCAATAGATTCATTCAAAATCCTCTCTGTGTCTTCGCGGTAAGGTCGGAGCATTTCTTCGATTAAAGGATCGGGCTTTAAGTCAAGCATAGACTCTCCTGGAATAGAGTTATTTTTGGGAAGTCTATAGTTAATACCCAAAAGACGATACTTCCAATCCACCATTTTTTTGTCTTGAAAAGTCAAATCCCAACGCCCAATAGTTTTACCATATGAACCCGCCTCAACAAGAAGAGTTTTTCCTGCTTTCACTGGCTCATAAATTTCCAAGTGGGTATGTCCACCAATAACAATATCTATCCCAGGGAATCTGTTTGCTAGATCGACCATTTGAAAATGAGAAACATGGGTAATTGCGATAATAAAATCCACCTTGCCCTTTAGATACTCTAACATATGGGGGAGTACTTCTTCTTCTGGAGAAAAAAAGAATCGGGGATTATGTCCATTAGTGCTAATCTGAGGTGTATTTGAAGAAGTTAAGGCAAAGGCAGCGACTTTAATATCTCCAATGTTCCAGATAATCATGGGAGGATAAATGAGTTCATTTGTTTTTCTATAAAAAGAATTCGCAGACAAGAAGGGAAAATTGGCCAGTTCAACTTGCTCTTTCACCTTATCAAAAACTAAATCAAATTCGTGGTTTCCTACTCCTACCGCATTGTACCCCATAGCATTCATAATCTCGATATCAGGTTTTGCAGCAAAAATATCAGAGAGGGGTTCTCCGGTATTTACATCTCCTGCATCTAGAAGTAAAAGGTATCCATTATTTTGGGCAACTTCTTTTCTCACCTTACGGATCAAAGTCATCCGAGCGGCCATTCCCCCCACTGATTTTTGACGAGCAGTATCAAAAGGAATCAGTCTTCCGTGATGATCATTTGTATGTAGTATCGTTAAATGAACGGGAGAAGATGCCCCCAGAAAAGAAAAGCCTGGTAATAAAACTAGAATTAACGAAAAAAATAACCATAGATGTAAAACTTTGCTGCGCATAACGTATTATCCTTAAAGCATACTCTTAGGTACTAAAAAAGTACCTTATGACTCATTTGTTGTTTCTCCATCGTCAAGTTCAGAAAACAAAAGCATATTTTCAACACTCTGAATAGGACGACTATTACGTTCGATTATCTCTAAAGTTTCTATATCATCTCCATTTCCCGCTCCTAATTCTTTAAATTTACGAGCGGCCACAAGAACTCTACCTTCAAAAGACCCTACTGTTTTATTGAAAGCCTCTACTGACTTATCTAGACCACGGCGAATTTCCGCAAAATGTGCAGCCAAACCGCGTACTCGATCATAGAGAATTCCCCCTAAATCACTAATAGCCTGAGCATTACTTGTCATTTGCTGCTCTTGCCATCCATAAGCTACCGAACGAAGTAAAGCGATCAGAGTAGTGGGAGTCGCCAGAATGACACGTTTTTCAAAACCATACTCAATCAAACTAGGATCTTGCTGTAAAGCAGCGCTAAAAAAATTCTCTCCCGGAAGAAATAAAACAGCAAACTCAGGTGCTGGTTGAAATTGTTCCCAGTAAGCTTTGCTGCTAAGGTTATTAAGATGAGATCGAATATGCCGTGCGTGGTCCTTTAGCTTACTAATTTTAGCTTCTTCTTCAGATAGATCCAAAGCCTCCAAGTACGCTTTCAAAGGGGCTTTGGAATCTACTACAATATTTTTTTTGTTAGGGAGTTTTATGATCATATCAGGTCGGAGCATTCCATTTTCAGTACTCACCGATTCTTGCTGAGTAAAATCACAATACTCTAACATTCCGGCAATTTCGACTACTCTTTTTAGCTGAATTTCTCCCCATCGTCCACGCACAGTAGGAGCTCTTAGAGCTTGCACTAGATTGTTTGTTTCCATATGCAGTTTAATTTGTCCTGTGGCCAAAGAACGAACCTGCTCTGTCAAACTCGTATATGCAGTCAAACGCTCTCTTTCTATCTCTCGCATCTTTTCATCTACTTGGCGTAAAGATTCTTCCAAAGGTAAAACAAGACGTTGAATAGTTTTTTGGCGTTCATGTAAATCTCCTTTAGCATTTTCTTGATAATTATTCAAGGTTGTCTTAGCTAACTCTAGGAAAGATTGATTGTTGTGACGGAGAGCCTCTGAAGCCAAAGATTTAAAGGTGTGGGAAAAACTTTTTGTCAATTCTTGAGTAGCTTGGGCTTTCTCCAAAGAAAGCTTTTTTTCTTGCTCTAGCTCAGACCTTACTTTAGTTAATTTTTTTTCTAAAGAGTGGTTCTCTGCGCAGGAAAGCTGGTATTTTTCCTCTTTTTTCTCAATATCGGCTTCTAAGTTAAAAATATGCTCGATATCTTTTTCATGAAAACTCTCTTCTTTGGAGAGTTTTCCTTTCAAAGCAACTAACTGTAGTTGGAAACCTTCTTCCTTTTCCTTTAAAGCTTCCCAGCTTTTTTTTTGGAGATTTAATTCTTTTTCTAAGTCGGCCACGGCTTCTTTCTTGTTTAGAATCTCTTCTTTTTGTTGCTCTTCTTTTGCCATGACCTGTGCTAGCTCTTTGTAGAGTTCCTTACCTTCTTTTTCTAGGGAATCTTTCTCTTTTTCTAGCAAATGGAATTTATTTGAAAACTCAGCCAGGACTTCGACTTTTTTTTCTGCCTCATAACGCCTCTCACACTCTCGTTTACTTTCTTCACGAAGTAAACGCAAATCTTCATCAAATCGAGCTAAAGAACTTTTCAAATCTTCGATTTGTTCATCTTTTAAATCAATATGCTCTTGAAAATTTTTTTCTAATAACCTTTTTTCTCCTTGGACTTGAAGAAAAATATTTTTTGTCTTGTTTCTAAAAAAAATTCCTGCTAAAAAAAAGCCTAGAAAAAAACCTCCTGTTAAAAACCATGCAATCAAGCTATTCATGATTCCTCAAAATTCTCTACACTTGATAAATCTTTGTTGATATACTTTTAAACTATAATAAATCAGTTCTTTATTATAGCAAAAAGACCTACTTTTCTGAAAACTTTTCTTTCCAGAAAGACTCTCTTATGCACGAAATTCGTTTTTTTAAGAAAGAAAAAAATCCTCATTCCATTATTTTTAAAGGAAATACCTTTCAGGCTTCCCTGCAACCATGGGCTGATGGAGTATGGAGATTCTTTCTTTGGCATCGATTAGAAGATAAAAAAAAATTAAGTTGGACAATTAATCCTTCTAATAATTCTTCTCAAAATTTCTCTAAAACAGAAATACAACACTGCGAAAATAACTCAGAAGCTCGATTCTCAGACTTTCCCCCTATTCATTACCAAGTTGACCCTTTTCAGCTCCGTTGGGAAAACTTAGATTTTTTATCTTTCCATTCTCATCGTCTTAAGCCTCTGGGAAAAACTTTTGACATGTTAGATTTAGCTACTGGAGAGGGCAATGCGATAGCTGAAGTTAATGATGGAAAAGCTTTGGGAGCAGGAATAACCCTAACCTTAAAAGAATCTTCTCAAAGGCTTTATTATGGGCTAGGCGAGCGAACAGGCTTTTTAAACAAAAAGGGACGCATTTGGGAAAACTGGACAACCGACGATTATACTCATCGACCAGACACGGACCCTCTCTACCAGGCTCATCCGTTCTTAATGATTGCTGATTCAGGAAAGTTCATGGGGCTCTATCTCGATGAAAGTTGGAGAACCGTTTTTGATCTTGCTGCAACTGATCCCGAAAGAAGTTTTATCCACACAGATGGACCTACCTTTGACCTATACTTAATTAGTGGGCCAAATCCTCAAGAAGTTATAAAAAGATACCTAGAGTTAGTAGGAAAACCTCCTCTTCCTCCTCTTTGGAGCTTAGGTTACCATCAATGTCGCTGGAGCTACCCGGACGCCAATACCATTCGGGCGATTGCTTCAGAGTACAAGGAAAGAAAAATTCCTCTAGAAGCTATCTGGATGGATATTGACTACATGGAAGGCTACAAAGTCTTTACTTTTTCTCCTTCTCGTTTTCCTGAACCAGAAAAACTTACCCAAGAACTCCAAAATCAGGGAATTAAATCCGTTCTAATTGTAGATCCTGCTGTCAAAAAAGAAGTGGGATATTGCGTCTACGAAAGTGGGCTTAAAGAAGATGTTTTTATCAAAAATAGAAAGGATGAAAACCTAGTAGGAGAAGTTTGGCCTAATCCTGCTCTTTGGCCAGATTTCTCTCAAGAGAAAGTTCGTCAATGGTGGGGAGAGTGGCATCAAGTCTACTTAAAAAAAGGTGTTTCTGGTATTTGGAACGATATGAATGAGCCCGCCGCTTTTCATACCAAAACAAAAACACTTCCTCTGGGAGCTAAGCATGGATCATTATGGCATGCTCAAGTACATAATGTTTATGGATATTTAATGTGCCAAGCCACCTATGAAGCATTAAAAAAACAAATGCCCCAAAAAAGACCTTTTGTCTTAACAAGAAGTGGTTTTAGTGGGATCCAAAAATATTCGTGGGTATGGACCGGTGACAATAGTAGCTATTGGGAGCACTTAGAAATGTCTATACCTATGCTCCTCAACTTGGGTATATCAGGAGTTGCCTTTACAGGAGCCGATATTGGTGGGTTTTCAGGGGATTGTAATGGAGAATTATTAACTCGCTGGACTTGGCTTGGTGCTCTTTATCCTTTCATGCGTAATCACTCAGGAAAAGGATCTAAGCGACAAGAACCATGGGCATTTGGAGAGCCTTACACTTCTCACATAAAAAAAGCTATCGAGTTTCGCTATCAAATTATCCCCTATATTTATACTTTGGCTTACGAAAGCAGCCAAACAGGCCTCCCTCTTTTACGGCCTTTGTTTCTAGAGTACCCTACAGATTCAAATACATATAACTTAAGCTATCAATTTTTACTCGGAAAAAATCTCTTGGCTGCTCCAGCAACAAAGCCTCATCAAGAAAAGCAAATGCTTTATTTGCCGACAGGAAAGTGGCAAAATTTTTGGACAGGAGAGATACTAGCTGGAGAACAGTGGGTTTTAGTAGACACCCCTTTAGATCAAGTTCCCCTATTCCAAAAAGAGGGAAGTGCTATCCCTCTTACAAAAAAAGCCTTACATACAACAAATGCCCTTTGGGAAAACTTAACCTGGCGGGTTTTTCCTGCAGAAAAAATCCGAGGAGAAATTTATGAAGATGAGGGAGAAGGATATAATAAAGGGTTCATTCAATGTTTATCTGGCAAATCTGAGAAAGGAAAGATAAAACTCTGCCAAAGTCAAAATACTTACTCTCATCATGCAGAAATATTCGTAGAAAAAATGCCTCTAAAAGTAAATTCAGAGTATTCCTACAATGAAAAAGAAAAAAAATTGCAGGTTTTATTAAAAGAAAAAGAAGTGAGCATTGATTTATATTAAGATACTGCGAGGAGCGAATTCTCGTCCTCCTATCCTAGAGAAATGCAAATTAAAGATTTATTCAGGCTCATTTTTTTTAAAATTTGGTTCTTCTCTGAGAGGATATTTTTGATAGTGTTCAAAAATATCTTCTAGCTTTGTTAGAGATTGTTTTTCATATAAAGAAAAAACAGAGATTTCTGCTAATGACTCAGAAATCTTCGACATAAATCCCAAGAGATGATTTTCTTTAATCACGCTTTGTAAATGGCAAAGGAGAAGGAATAAAAATCTTAGAAAGAAAAAAAAGAGGCGCCGAGGAGAATCAGCAATAATAATCATGTACTCTTGACCATGAGAGACTTTACTCCATTCATCTGCTGAAGAGCCTTGCTTAACCATTTCTAATACAGGCTTTTTAAACAATCGATATATTGCTTTGTAAATATCATAATTTTTTCCCTCAGTTTCTTTTACTTCTTCTTTTATCATCTGAAAAGATTCATGAAAACAGTAGTAAGTTTCTGCCTGAGGATTACACCCCTTAATAAAGCCTGTAATTTCTTCTAAGAAATACTGAATAGATTCTAGCATTTCGGTGATTTTTTTTGTTCTATCACAAGGACAAGTTCCATCCCAAGAAGCCATAGTGTACTCGTAACAATCCTGAAACACTTTCTGAAGGTCACAACGTTTATCTTCTTCTTGGTCAGAAGCCAAGTTTTCTGTTTCTAAGATTCTTAAAAGCTCACTAGAAGAAAACCCATCGGCGTCATCTTTTTCATCCCACTCTAGTTGAGATTCTAAAATAGAAAAAAAACAAAAAGCAACATAGAAAATCTCACAAGGTCGTCTTACTGCCAAAACTTCTTCAAAAGGTTCGAAATTTTCCTTTTCTCGAGTCCCAGTAGCTCCTTGTAAGCGAAATTTTTTCAGGTTTTGAAAAACGCGGTTCTCTAAAACATCCAATAAAACCTGGTTATTCAATCCCTTTGCCAAGAGTTGTTTCGAAAGAATTTTCATCGCCTCTTGAATGTAGTCATGCAACTCTTCAGGAGAACAATTGCCTCTAAGATGATAATTGATAAATTTTCGAATGAGGTATTCAAAACTTTTAAATAAAGCTGCCCCCTTACTTAAAACTTGGGAGTCTGCTTTTTTATCAAAAATTCCAGGGGGAGGAGATTTATATCTTTTTGTTTGGAGAATAGGTTTATCTTTTCGAGCAGTCCCAGAAAGAGGCGGATTAGCAGGAAAAATACCTGAGTTAGAGGGAATTTTTCGAGTAATAGGGAATTGAACTTTTTTCATTCGGTTAGTATTTATTTTTCTACGTCCAGTTTGAAAACGAAGATCAAGTAGTTTATCATTTTTACGATCATCGCTCACTTCAGATTCAGGTTCAAGTTCAGATTCAGATTCTTGTAGCTCGTCACAACCAAGTTTTGCTTCTTTTGTCTCTTCAAGCGATGGCATCCCTGCTAAAAACTCTGACTTCGAAAGTTGCAGAGTCCTTTGGATCGATGTTTTATCTGGAGCAAAATCATTAAGTAAGGCTTCCGCACTTCTTTCGTTCAATAAGAAGATGTCATCCATACTAACTTGCTCTGTGCTTCCGTCATATTGGGCTTTAGATTTATTCTCTTTTGCTTTAGAATCCTCACCGAAGGGCTTTTTGTCTTCTAATATTTCATTTGAATTCTCTGTATTATCAGAGGTCAAATTTGGCAACTTAGAATCTGGCTTATCAGGAGATAAGAAGTCTGCCCCTGGTGGTCCATCTGGTTCTTTTTCGTTTCTATGCTCCCCGCCCATTATAGCCCCTGTAAGTTAATAAAGTTTAAGACTCGCTAAACTCTCAAATATATAGCTCACTTACTTTTAATATACCACAATTAATATACCACAATTCATCCATATCTTCAAAAAGAATTTGCCTACTAAAAAAAATGGGACTCTTCTTAAGAAGAATAAAATTATAATGAGAAGAAAAAATTATCCAAGTAAAAAAAAGAATGTAATAAAAAAATTTAGATCCCAAGCAAAAGCCATTAAGAGAAGGCTTTTTTTACCCTTCCAAAAAAATCTCTTCTACCCTAAGAGTTTAAAGAAAAAAAATATAACCGACAGTAAATAATAAGCATCCCTTATTTTTAAGCAAAGAAAAATTTAATCTGAATAAAACCGAGATTCAGCACATTAATTTGCTTTTTAAACCTATGCTCTGATATTAAAAATAGTCAATTAAAATAAATAATTAGGAGGAAAGCTAGCAAGTGCAAAGAACAATACAAACACAATCAGTGGCCATTTAGTGTCAACCTAAATCGTAAGTCCTTGAAATATCCCCGAAGGGGATTCATATAGTAGCTCTAGGTGCAAACCCGGAAATAAATGGAACACCTAACCTAAATCACTCTGAAGGGGCGAAACTTTCTTTGTTTCACCCCTTCAGGGCGTATTCGGGGCGCAATACATTCCATGGGTTTTCAACCCATGGCTACTCACATTAACCCCCTCCCTCCGGGCTGAGTGGGGTAGGTTTTTCCCTTAAAACATTTCTTAGCAATGGTTTGTATTGATTTCCTTCAGCTCTGAAAGAGCGAAACAACCCAGCCCAGGGCAACGCCCTGGGAATATTTGAACATCAATATATCCAGCCCTGAAGGGGCGAAATATTTTAATTATTCCGCCCTTTCAGGGCTACGTTTGTGTTAATCCTATAATTCCCAGGGCGTTGCCCTGGGCTAGGTTGTATAGGCCTTACAGGCCAAAAATAAAAAACCTACCCCAGACAGCCCCAAATGGGGGACAAAAAGGATTTGTCTGTATTCGTAAGAAGTGGGTTTACGTATTTTTTTCCGTATGTCTCTAGCCCTAGAAAATGGGATTATACGCCAACAAATAAATTTCAAATCCTTGAAAACCTTTTTTGTTCCCCCTTTGGGGGGAACTGTGAGGAACGAACAGGGGGGGACACGATGAAGCATATACCTTAGAAAGGTTTTAATAAATCTTATCAAAAACGGTTTCAATTTACCTCTTGGTGCTTCTCTTCAGGATATTCCTCATACCCACCACCATCACGAGAGGTATCTTCTCCATATCTATCTCCACGAGGATTATTGCTCATGTACACGGGAATAGTGTAAGGCAAAGTAGCGGTATCCAAAGCTAGACTCAGGGGCATATCGATTATGGCTAAGACTGTAAAAACAGGGCCAGGGGTAAAATTGAAATCACTTTGGGTCATGGCAAAGTCAAAAATAACTCCTCCGTAGGGAGTGGTTTCTTCATAGTCTTTTAAGTTTATGCAAGTGCCACAAGCAGAGAGAAGGATGCTTAAGAGAAAAAATACTAAGACTTTACGCATGGAGAATGTTTCTTTGCTAAAATTTTAGCTAGGTAACAGTGGGTTTTTCAACCCACTGTCAATCTAGCTGACGTGGTGAGTGGCTTCTCGCTTTAAGAGTTTACCAATTCCTTTTTCCCCGACGAACTTACCTTCTCGCACTTGCACTTTACCGCGAACGGTGACGGCATCACAACGTCCTTTGACTTCCCAGCCTTCAAAAGCGCTGTAGTCGATATTCATGTTGTGAGTTTTGACAGAGATCTTTTCGCTTACTTTGGGGTCGTAGATGACTAAGTCGGCATCGCTTCCTGGTTGGATGGTTCCTTTGCGAGGGAAGAGGCCAAATATTTTAGCTGCTTGGGTACTGGCAGAGTCAACAAAGCGATGGATGTCGAGTCTTCCGGTTTCTACTCCATGAGTGTAGAGAAGGCGCACTCGGTCTCCTAGAGCGGGAATTCCGTTAGGAATTAGAGTGAAGTTATCTCGTCCCATTTCTTTTTGTTGAAGATCAAAGGGAGCGTGGTCTGTTGCGACAGTGGAAATGAGGTTGTGAGCAACCGCTGACCAAAGAACATTTTGGTTCTTTTTATCGCGTAGAGGAGGACTCATAACGTACTGAGCGCCTTCAAAATTAGGTCTTTCGGCATAGGTTTTATCCAGAAGGAGGTGCTGAATGAGAGTTTCGACCCAAACGTTGGTTCCTCGTAGCTTGGCCTCCAGGGCCTCTCTCAGAGCATTTTCGCAAGAAAGATGGACAATATAGACGTGAGAACCGAGAAGTTCGGCCATGGTGCAGAGATGGCGTGTTCCTAAGGCTTCTACTTGAGGAGGACGACTTGAGTGATGGTGCTCAGGGCCGAGCTTGCCTGCGGCGACGAGTTCATTTTGCATTTCGACAACAAGGTCGGCATTTTCACAGTGGGCAGTGGTGATAACTCCGAGGTTTCGGGCTAGCTTAAGAATATTGTAGAGTTCCCTGTCATCGACTCCAAAAGCTCCCTTGTAGGCTAAGAAAATTTTGAAGCTGGCAATTCCTCCGGCGACAATCTCTTTTAGCTCACTTTCGACTTGAGAATCATGACGGGTCACTCCCATGTGGAAAGTGTAGTCATGGCAAGCAATTCCTTCTGATTTGCTCTTCCAAGTCTCTAGAGCAGCGAGAGGGGACTCGTCTCGACCAGGGATAGCAAAGTCGATTAGGGTAGTGGTTCCACCACATAAAGCGGCAATAGTAGCGGTTTCATAGGTGTCTTTTGCATAGGTTCCCATAAAAGGAAGATAGATATGGGTATGGGGATCAACAAAGCCAGGGAAAACATACTTTCCGGAAGCATCAATAACTTCTGCATCGGCAGGAGCTTCTAAGTTTTTCCCTATCCTGGTAATCGTTTCTCCTTCGCACCAGATATCTCCGACGAAACGACTGTTTGAGGTAATAATTTCACCATTTTTGACTAATAAGCCCATTGCATATCTCCCAATGAAAATCGTCTTCTAAATTTTGAAACAAAATATGGAACGTCGATCATGACTGCCGACGTTCTCTAAAACCTAAATTATTATTAATATTTACCGATCAAAGTCAAGTCTATTTTCTGACTATCCTACCGATTCGACGGCGTTAAAACTATCTGCTGTGGCGGCCTTGCAGGCCCGAGCAAAAGAAGGAGGAAGCTTATCTTTGAGTAAATCTCCGTCTTTTAGGAAGGGATATAAATCAGCGTAGTGCAAAACTTCGTTGTAGTTAACTCGTCGCATCAGGTGCCAAGGTTTTAGCTCTTGGCTGGATTTTAGTCCCATTGCTCCGAGCATTTCCCCGGCGCTTTCAATCGTTTTTTGATGGTAGTTCGCGACTCGTTGTTTTTTGTCTTCGACAACAATTCCCTTGTAAAGCCAAGGATTTTGAGTAGCGATTCCTGCAGGGCAATGATTGGAATTGCAACGAAGAGCTTGGATACAACCTAAGGAGAGCATCATTCCTCGGGCAGAGTAGCAAATGTCCGCTCCTATAGAAAGGCGAGATAACAAATCAAAGCCGGTCAGAATTTTTCCCGAAGCAATAACCTTTACTCGGCTACGTAAGGAATACCCTACCAAGGCATTGTGGACAAAAACAAGCCCTTCTCTTAGAGGACAACCGATACTGTTAGAAAACTCTAAAGGAGCCGCACCTGTTCCGCCTTCTCCTCCATCTACGGCGATAAAGTCGGGAGTTATATTGAGTTCAACCATGGCTTTGCAGACGGCAATAAACTCTCTTCTTTTGCCGACACAGAGTTTGAAACCCACAGGCTTTCCACCGGAAAGTTCTCGGAGTTTAGCGATAAACTGGATCATTTCTATAGGGGTGCTAAAAGCTTTGTGATAAGGGGGAGAGAAGACTGTTTTTCCGACAGGGACCCCTCGGATATTGGCAATTTCTTGGTTGACTTTAACTGCGGGAAGAATTCCTCCGTGACCTGGCTTAGCTCCCTGAGAAAGTTTTACTTCGATCATTTTAACTTGGGGAAGGGAGGCATTTTTTTGAAATTTTTCCGGAGAAAACCCTCCACCTTCTTTTCGACAGCCAAAGTAGCCTGTGCCGATTTGCCAAATAATATCTCCTCCGGGCTCTAAATGATAAGGACTAAGCCCTCCTTCTCCTGTGTTGTGGGCAAAATTACCAATCTTGGCTCCTGCGTTCAAAGACATAATGGCTGTTTTACTTAGAGCTCCGTAGCTCATCGCGCCAATATTGAGAATACTGGCCGAATAAGGTTTTTCGCATGAGCCTTCCCCTATAGTAACACGAAGATCTTGGTGCTTGTATTCAACGGGGCTTATGGAATGGTTGAACCATTCATAGCCTGCTTTGTAAACATCCATCTGAGTTCCAAAAGGAAGAGTGTCGAGTTGTTTTTTGGCTCTTTGGTAAACCAGTGAGCGTTGCTCGCGATTGAGAGGAACCCCATCGACATTGGATTCGATAAAGTATTGGTTGATTTCAGGCCGAATCAACTCAAGCAAATAACGAAAATGCCCTAGAAGGGGGAAGTTACGTAAAATGGTATGCTTGCTTTGAAACATATCCCGAAAACCACATAAAGCTAAAGGAACAACAATAATGAGGGACCATAAAATCTGGGGAAAATAAAAGTAACCCAAAAGGTTAACAAATAGTGCCAATAAGGCCAAAATAGTAAACTCTCTACGCATGGCTATATCCTTAAGTTTAGGTGAGAAAACAAAATTTTTTAGACATTTTAGTTTGCCCTTTTGATCCCTGACTTCGTCTCTTCTCAATTGCAGAAAAGTACTATGCGCACTCGTCGCTCCTTGTCAGAAATCAAAATTTCTATACTAAAAAAGTCCAAAAAATTTTGATTCCCCACTTATCTCTGTAAAAAATTCATAAAACCGACTTTATTCTCAATCGGAGTCGTTGTTGGACGTCCCAAATTAGGCCGAGATCCTTTTTTCACTTTGATGACGAGGAGCTCTGGGCCCACGCCCTCTAAAAAATTTCCCAGACAAGCTTCTAATTCTTCTCGACTAGAAACAACTTGAGCCTTAGCATAACCACACTTTTCTGCGATAGCGACAAAATCTACATTACCGGAATGAGTGGTCTGGCCGCCGGTAGATTCATGGGCCTCGTTGTCAAAAACAATATGTTTGAGCTGAGGGAATTTGTAATGCCCTACGGTGCTCCAGGAACCCAGGTGCATCAAAGCAGAGCCATCGGCATCAAAAACTAGGACTTTTTGCTGGGGTTTCGCATAAGCAATTCCCACAGCAATAGAGCTAGCACATCCGAGAGAGCCTACCGTATAAAAATCATTTTGATGCCCTTGCTCTAACTGAGATCGGTACTCATACAGTTCCCGAGATACTTTTCCGGTGGTCGAAACGATAGCTTCTTGGCCACTAAGTCTATCGACGATCAGTTTAATAGCATCCTCGCGAACCAAGGTCCAAGGAGTTTCCTTTTTTACACTCGGAGAGAAGGAAGAAAAAATCCCTTTAGGAATGATAACAGCATGAGGCCCTTGCCTGTCTTGAAGGGATTTTTTGACTCCGGCCCAGAACTGCTCTAGCTCATTTTCCTCATCGGGTAAAACCTGATGAGGAATTTCTAAGCTATCGAGTAAAGCGTTCATCACTCGGCCCATCTTTTTATGCTGAGGCTCGTCTTTTTTTCCGGGCTCTCCTCGCCAACCAATAAAGAGTACCATCGGAATAGAGTAAACCTCTTGATCTGCGAGAGAAGTTAGCGGATTAACCGTGTTCCCTAAACCGGAGTTTTGCATGTAAACGATAGGAAAATCACCTGTTGCTAGATGATAACCTGCCGCAATTGCAATGGAAGAGGTTTCATTGCAAGCTAAAACATGCTGGAAAGAATGTTTGGGCTCTTCTAAAAATAGAAGCCAATCCTTAAATGTACTATCGGGAACTCCCGTAAAAAATTGGAATCCATTGGTCTTTAGTGCTTTTTCCAATCCTTGGCACGTGATCATTTTAACCCCTTATCATTTCACAAGCTCGTTTGTAATCCTCAAAGTTATGAACTTCCATCCATCCTTTGTGAATCTCTAAAGAGCTCACTTTGTGACCACGATCCATCATCGCTTGAAGAATGTCACTCAGATCCGCTTTCGAAAAACTCTCTGCTTCATAGAATGAACCAGAAGGGGGATTCTCAGAGAATTCGTCGTATAAACTCAAAAGGGCTTGTGCTCCTTTTTCTGAGAACATAGCAATACCAATGAATTCGTGAGTGGCTTCTTCGGGGGAAAGACTTTGTCCCATTTTCACAACCGGGTTATCTTGCTCTAGTCCGACAACTCGTTCTCCTTGAGGAGGAAGATTAGATGCTTTGATAAGATCTATCGGACGACCATTTGTCTTAGTGTCTTGCCAAGAACGATCGATGACGATAACAACATCCTCTTGGCGTTTGAGCAAACGCTCAATAATGTTTTTTTCAAATAGAATATCTGAAAAAGCGACGATCGTTTTTCCCTTTAGGTGGCCTCGGGCACACATAATAGAGTGAAGAATCCCATTTTTATCGTAGTCTTTGTTTTCAATAATATCGACTTGATCAAGATTGATTTTTGATCCTTCATAACCGCTAACAATCGCAATATCTTGAACCCCTAGTTGATTGAAAATTTCAATATTGCGTTGTAAAATCGATTTTCCATTAACATCCAGCATACCCAGAGGACGATCTTGGAGTAGGTCTTTTAATAAAGAGACATCGTGCTTCGCTGCTCCGGCTGCAGGAATAATGGCCCGAGCCGAGCTTTCGGTCAAAAGATATTTCTTCTCGTTTGCCTTCATCTCAGGCATGCCTTGGATGTCAAAAACATTTTTCATAGAGGAAATATTGTTCTCTACACTTCGGATATCATTAGTTTTTTGGAGAGTGGCAAAGGTTTCTTCCATCGCTTTGATGGCAGAGCGAATCCCGTGATTGGCAAAAATATAGATTTTTACCTTGCCACTTTTTTCCGCCTTTTCTACCGTAAAACCAGGATAGGTTGTCGGGCAAACAACTAAAGGAGTCTCTGACTTCCAAGCTTGGATAAATTCTTCTATTTCCTGAGTTTCTTTTTGTTTAGAGTGGATAAAGACAGCATCTGCTCCTGCTTCTGCATAGGCATTAGCTCTTTTTAACGCTTCTTCCATCCCCCAGCCAGCGATCAAGGCTTCCACTCGGGCAATTACCATAAAGTCAGGACTTTCCTGAGCATTTTTTGCCGCCATGATTTTTCCGACAAATTCAGCAATAGGAGCAAGTTCTTGCCTTCCGGGAACAAAGCTATTCACTTTAGGAAAGAGCTTATCTTCCATGCAAATGGCAGCAATTCCTGCAGCTTCAAATTTTTGCACTGTATAAATAACATTGTTGGAGTTACCATAACCCGTATCAGCATCTACAACAACAGGAATAGATACGGCATCGTTCATATAAGAAGCGACTCGCAAATAATCACTCATTGTCAAAATATTGGCATCGGGAACAGCGTGGGCCGTACTCACTTCTAATCCAGAAGCCCAGACACCTTCAAATCCTGCTTTTTCTACTAACTTAGCGCTCATTCCATTATGAGCACCTACAATTCTAACAACCTTCTTACTGCGGAACATTTCTCTAAGTTGCCGAGCTTTTCTCATAACAAATCCTCTCTGTAAATATTTATTTCTGTCCCTATTTTTGAAGACTACCCAAAGCCTGAGCTTTCCCCGTTTCTGTTAAGGAGGGTAAATGAAGCTCGGCTTGAAAATTGGGCCGGGACGTTCCCCACTCTCGAAATAAGAAAAATAGTCCTAGAACAATCCAAATAACTTCTCGCACGCGTCTTAAAATAGCAAAAGTAACCCCCACGCTGGCGGAAAATCCAAAGAAAATAAAGACCCAGACTTGTCCTCCATCTTGAATTCCAATAGAACCAGGGACAATAAAACCAGCGCCTTTAATCGCAACAGAGATGGCTTCCATGGCAAAAGCGGTTGTCAAGGAAATAGGATTTCCTGTTAAATACAAAATTAAATATATTTCTAAAGCTCCGCAAAGCCATCCTAAAAAATAAAACGCGGAAGATAGAAACATCTGTGATTTTTCGTCTCGGTAGTAGCGTGCTAAAACTTTATCAAACTCTTCGATGCCTTCTTTATGGTTGTCCAAATAAGAAGAGATAAACTGAATCTTACGAGTTTTTTCACTAAAAAATTTCCCGAGGCCTTTTTGCTGAAAAACCATCATAAAGCCGAGAAAAACGAGAAAGGCTCCAAAGAAAATTAAGAGAGCCCAAAAAAGAGATTGGTTCTCATCCTTAACTGCTACGGTAATCAGTATCCCGATTAAAATAAAGATTACTTCAGTTACTGTCATTAAAAATTTCCCAATAACGACCGAAGCAAGTCCATCAGGCATCGAAGCAGCTTTCTTTTTGGAAAGGATATAAGCTTTAACCGGTTCTCCCCCGACGTAAGCTGTGGGGGTAGTATAATTGATAGATTCTCCCGCTAAACGAGCTTTGAACAACAACCAATAGGGAACTTTGGTTTCTTTTAGGAAAGAATATTTCCAACCCAACGCGTCGAAAAAATAAACCCCTAGATAGGGAAGGAGAAAAAGAACCCACCAGGGGCCCAAGCCCACAAGTTCTTGCCAAATTACATCTAAGCCTGTTTGGGAGACAAGCCAGCCTGTAAAAAGTAAACCTGTGACCAATAAAGTAATTTTAATTAGTTTCATCAAATTTCTCTCTGAGGGTAGCAAGAATTGCCACCAGCAATAAGTTGCTTTCTAGTGTATATACTTTTAAAGTAGCCGGATGTACCCAGTCACTTTGTTTGCGAGGATCTAATTTGTTTTTTTATCGAAAAAATCATAAAGGAAAGTAAAATCCAAAAGATTTGGCTTCCTATGGCAGCTACAATCAAAAACCATTCTAGCTTATCAATAAGAGCTAAAAATATAATCAATACTGTAAAATCTCGGCTCGTCATTTTTTCAATAAAGTTGCTTAGAGAAGAAATGGATTTTCCCAAATGCACTTTTTCTGCTGCTGGTTTCAATTTGATTTGAGTATACATGACTAAGCCAAAAGATAAAATAGTTGCTCCCACAAGGAGAATGCCAAAAGTCACGGGCAACCAGCCAGGGTGAGTTTGGTACTCGTGTATTGCTAAGCAAGTAAAAACAGCGATATGGACGACATTGTCTCCTGCCACATCCAACCAGTAGCCCAAACGCGACTCTTTGAAGAGAAGACGAGCAACATCTCCATCAATGCAATCAATCATGGCCGAGGCCTGAAGTAAAAAAGCACCCACAATCCGTTGGTAGTAGTTCCCCCAAAGAAAAAGAAATGCCGTCATCAAACCAATAGCAATGGAGAAAAGACTAATAAGATTTGGGTGGAATCTCCACCGAGCAAAAGGAATTGTCATTAAACGTCCTAAAGGACGATTAAAATATACATCCACCGTTCCTTCCAAAGGAGATTGTAAGCTCTGCAAAAGTTTCTGCTCCGCTTTTTTTACAGGAGAATCCACTTTAGTGAAAAAACCTCCTTGAGGCGATGAGGGAAGCGAGAAGACCATTTCAACAAGGTCTCCTTTTTCCCAGGCGGAAGAAAATTTATCCCAGCTTAAGTGAGCGAGAAAAAAAGCCTCTTCCTTTTGGGAAGCGACTTTGTTTAAGTTTTCAGGATCGCTAAACTCGTTTAAAACATCAACAGAAAATAAAGAATCGTAGGGGTAGCAAAGGAGAGAAGGTCGTTCCTTATATATAGGAGACTCTGGGCTTAGCCAAGCCCAGTGCCCTTGTAGACAAGGATGTCGCTGGAGAAGTTTTTCTATATGAGAGCGGGCTTCTGCCTTTTCTCCTCCTAGGTAAAAAAAAGAAATACCAGATCTCTGCCCAGTAAGCAAGGCTCTCTCAATGAGAGACACTCCTGCTACGTTTGTTATGGGGGGAAGAGTTTTCTCTTGAGGAGGAAAATAGACCACCGCGTATTTTTTTGAGTCCATGGGAATTCATTTGTCCTTATAAAATCATACTCAAACTAACACGACCTCGACCTTTATCCACCGATAGAACACGAACTTCAACATTGTCCCCTACCTTACAAATGTCTAGGGGATCGCGAACAAAGCGATTGGCCATTTCAGAAACGTGAACAAGTCCATCGGTTTTTAATCCAATATCGATGAAAGCTCCGAAATCGAGAACATTGCGTACTGTTCCGGTTAGACACATTTCAGGTTCTAAGTCATCTAGAGATAGAACACCTTTACGAAAAATGGGAGCTGGGAGTCCTTCTCGTGGATCTCGTCCCGGCCGCATTAAGTTATCAATAATGTCTTTGAGAGTAGGCTCTCCAATCTCAATTTCTTGGGCCATTTTTTGGATAGAAACTTGCTTGAGTTTTAGCTGTAAATTTCCCAAGGAGTCAGGTTTTCCAATATCTTCCACTGAACTGCTTAACTTTTCTAAGAAAACTTCACAAGCAGAGTAGCTTTCAGGGTGAATAGCTGTTTTATCCAAAAAGCTCTTTCCCTGAGAGATTCTCATAAAGCCTGCGCATTGGGTAAAAACCTCTTCTCCAATTCCACTCACTTTTTTGAGTTGCTCTCGAGAAGAAAAACGACCTAAGGCTTTGCGTTTTGTAACTATGCTCTTTGCACAGCGACGATTAATACCGGAAACATAGCTGAGCAATTCAGCAGAAGCTCGGTTCAAGTCTACTCCGACAAAGTTAACACAAGACTCAACGACTCTTTGGAGAGCTTTCTCCAGCTCTTTCTTATTTACATCGTGTTGGTAAAGACCTACTCCCAAACTCTTAGGATCAATTTTAACTAACTCAGCTAAAGGGTCAAGCAAGCGTCTACCGATAGAGACTGTTCCTCGAAAACTGGCATCCAGTTCAGGAAATTCATCTCGGGCAGCAGCGGAAGCAGAGTAAACTGAAGCGCCGGCTTCGTTTACAATAGAGTAAACTAAAGATTGTTTCTTTTTTTCAATCCAGTCCGAAATAAAAACCTCTGTTTCTCGGCAAGCAGTGCCGTTGCCAATGGCAATGGCATTGAGATTATGCTTTTGACAAACTTCTTCGACAATTTTTTCTGCTTTGTCTGTCTTTTTTTGAGGAGGGTGAGGGTAAATAACTCCGTGCTCTAGAAGTTCTCCCGTTTCGGAAAGAGCGGCTATCTTGCAACCACTAGCGAAGCCTGGATCAATGGCGAAAATACGCATATCTTTCAGCGGAGAAATCAAAAGCAAGTTACGAAGATTTTCCGCAAAAACATGAATAGCATGGAGATGAGCTTTCTCTGTTATTTCTTTGCGGAGTTCACGAGTAATCGCAGGTGACAAAAGACGTTTATAACCATCCTTGATGGCATTTTTTAAGTATTCTGTCCAGGCTCCTGAACCCTTAAGATAGATTCTTTCCATTAAAGGAAGAATTTCTTCTTCTGAAATGCTAATCTTGACCCGTAAAACGCCGGCCGCTTCTCCTCTATCAAGAGCCAAAACTCTATGAGGTGGGATTTTGTTTACATTCTCAGAATAGTCGTAATAGTCCTGATAAACTCCGGCCTGGTCTTCTCCGTCTTTTATTTTGAGAGAGATAATTTGAGCATAGGAAAACGTAAATTGACGAACTCTTTCACGAATTCGTACATCTTCGTTGATGATTTCCGCAACAATATCCATAGCCCCTTGTAAAACATTATCTGCATCCAGTAATTTCTTTTCAGGATCAATATAAGCTTGGGCTAATTTTTGAGGATTTTCTCCTCCTTGGGAAAGCATTTTTTCGGCCAGAGGCTCTAAACCTTTTTCACGGGCAATCGTCGCCCTTGTTCTTTTTTTAGGACGAAAGGGAAGGTAAATATCTTCTAAAGTTTTTAAGGCCGTGGCTTTTTCTATTTGGCGGGCAATTTCCTCTGTGCACTTTCCTTGGTCTTGGATTTTTTTAAGAACTTCTTCCTTTTTTTCACTTAGATTACGAAAATACTCTGCTTTGTCTTGAACTTCTTGGATTTTTTGCTCATCTAGCCCACCAGTGGCCTCTTTGCGATACCTTGTAATAAAAGGTATTGTGTTTCCTTCATCTAAAAGGTGCAGAGTTCCTTCTACTTGTTTACGAGTTAGTTTAAGTTCTTTTGTCAGGGAATCAATCAACGAGTGGGTCAAAAAAAATCTCCTTACTTTCCAGGAGCCTTCTTCAGGCAAAAATCTAAAATAACCGGACGATGATCTGAGCCCATGCTCGAACCGATAGTGCGGTTTTCTATCCAAATATCAGAAGAAACTAAACAATGATCGATAGGAATCCTTATAATAAAAGTTTTCCGAGAACGATAGGGCCAAGTATTTTGTACTCCATAGCCATATCGAGTATCTTTTAACTGAGCAACTTGAAGTAATTTTTGAAAATGAGGTGACCAAGAAGTCACGTTTAAGTCTCCCGCCAAAACAACAGGCTTACTAAAGTCTTTGATTTTTTTAGCAAGTACTTGAAGTTGTTCATTTCTCCAGAAAGAGTATTTAGCACTAACAGGAGGAGTGGGATGGGTTCCTACTACCAAGAAACTCACTCCTTCATGTTCAACTTCAGCAATTAAGGTAGGAACATAGGCTTCTTCAGAGGCATAGAATATTTCTTTTTTTTGGAAAGAAAGCTTGCTCAAACAATAAATTCCAAAGTTATCAGAACGAGCTACTCCAAAGCTATAAGGATAGGTTTCCTTAAGAGACTCTAATTGCTTTTCCCAAAAGCGGTCTATTTCTTGTAAAAAAATAACTTCTGCCTTACTTTGCTGAAGAAACTCGATTACCTTTTCCTTCTGTCGGTTGCCGCTATAAAGATTATAGGCAATGAGTTTTAAAGAGGTGGTGTACTCTTTAGCCTCGTTTTTTTTCTGCGGCTGTCCATAAAAGGGAAGAACCATACTAAGGTTAAAGATAAGTAAAGCAGCGATCCAAAGAGAACTTTTCCAGCTTTTCAGAGCCATAAGTATAAGCAATGCACCCGACAAAACACAAACATATTGAATACGAAAATGAGTACTTAGATCAAAAAGCCACCAGAGCGACGCAAAAAAGCTAATAGCAGGAGGCAGCGAAGTAAGTAGGACAAGCCTAGTGAGAGCTTTTTTCCAATAGGCTGGGGAAGAGGAAGTATCCAATTTTTCCATTTTGTTCTTTCTGGTGCGCGATTATCTAAAACCGTTCTTTAGGCAATATACGCCCTGGAGGGCGAGCTCGACCGAGCAGGGGATGTG
>JAJDCR010000112.1 GCA_029260735.1 Planctomycetota bacterium | reverse complement strand
GCAGCCACAAAAAACGATATCGACTTCTTTAGAAAACTTGGAAGAAAAACTGATTTCCAGTCTAGCAAAAGCATTATATATGGAAGAGTCAGAGATCGATGTGGAAAGTACATTTCAGGAAATGGGCCTAGACTCTATTGTTGGAGTAGAATGGGTTCAAATGATCAATCAGGAATATAAAACCAATATTACAGCTACTAGATTCTATGATTATCCGACAATTAAATATTTAGCCAGTTTTTTAAAAGAAAATAGTGGAGATAATATAGAAAATTTCTCTCAGGAACTTAATCACAAAGACCGCCTAAAAGAAAAGAAAGAGAAAGTTTCTGTCGCAAAAAATACTCCCCAAAAACAACCTCAGCTGCTATTGAAAGAAAAGAAAAAAGCTACTCTAGGAAATATTCAAAGAAATTTAACTCCTAGTTCTTCTCAAACTTCTTTCCATCGCAATGACAAAAACAAATTTCGGGATAACTCGATTGCCATTATTGGAAAAAGTGGCCAGTTTCCCCAATCAAATACCCTAGAGCAATTTTGGAAAAACATTGCAGAAGGAGCAGATTGCATTAGAGAAATTCCTGAAGAGCGTTGGTCTATAGATGAATTTTATAACGAAAAAGAAACAGAAGGAAAAACCAATTGTAAATGGATAGGAGCCTTGGAGAATGCTGATAAGTTTGACCCTTTATTTTTTAAGATCTCTCCTGCAGAGGCTCAGTGGATGGATCCCCAACAACGAGTTTTTCTGGAAAGCTGCTGGTCGTGCATTGAAAATGCGGGCATCAATCCTGAAACTTTATCATCTAGTCGTTGTGGAGTTTTTGTCGGTTGCAGCGTGGGAGATTATGGACAATCTTTACCTGGGAAATTAAATTCAAGAAATTTGATAGGAGCTTCTAGCTCTATCTTATCAGCTAGAATTTCCTATTTTTTAAACTTAAAAGGTCCTTGCTTATCGATTGATACCGCCTGCTCTAGTTCGTTAGTTGCTATTGCAGAAGCCTGTAACAGTTTAATGAATCATAATAGTGAGCTTGCTTTAGCTGGAGGAGTTTGTATTTTGTCGGGCCCTGGTCTCCATGTTATGGCATCTCAGTCAGGTATGCTTTCCCAAGATGGACGTTGTTTTACCTTCGATAATCGTGCTAATGGCTTTGTTCCTGGAGAAGGAGTGGGAGTTTTACTATTAAAGCGACTAAAGGATGCTTTAGCAAGCCGAGATCCCATTTCAGGAATTATTCGTGGATGGAGTGTTAATCAGGATGGAAAAACCAATGGGATTACCGCCCCCAGTGTTAATTCCCAAATCATGCTTGAAAATGATCTCTATGAACGCTTTGGAATTCATCCCGAGACAATCTCCATGGTCGAAGCACATGGAACAGGTACAAAACTAGGAGATCCTATTGAAGTAGAAGCCTTGAAAGAATCCTTTCAGGCGCAGACTTCTAAAAAACAGTTTTGCGCTTTAGGTTCCGTGAAAAGTAATATTGGTCATTTACTTACAGCGGCAGGAGTCTCTGGAGTTATTAAGACACTGCTTTGCCTAGAGCACCAAAAGCTAGTTCCTAGTGCTAATTTTCAAACTCTCAACTCCCATATTTCTCTAGAGAATAGCCCCTTTTACATCAATACCACATTACAGAATTGGAACTCTCCTTTTGGCATCCCCAGACGAGCTGCTGTAAGTTCTTTTGGATTCAGTGGCACCAATGCTCATCTAGTTATTGAAGAGGCGCCTAATTCTCTTCCTCGAGGATTGGCTACTTCTATTCCTCGATCTCCAGATTTTTTTCTTGTCCCTCTTTCAGCAAAAAGTAAAGAACAACTACAAGTTTATATAGAACACTTGTCTTCTTTCTTAAAGGAAAAGCAAAATCTTGACAAAAGACAAGAGTACAGTATTGAAAATATCGCTTATACATTACAAGTTGGCCGCCCAGCTATGGAGGAGCGAATTGTTTTTATAGTGAAAGACCTCTCTAGCCTACTGCAAAAATTCTCGTCTTTTTTAGAGAACAAAAAACTGCAGGGCTATTACCAAAGCTCAGTCGAGCGAAAAGAGAAATACTTATCATCACTTCTTCTTGATGAAGACATGACACAAACGATAAAAGCGTGGATACTAAAAAAGAAGTTCTCTAAGATAGTCGAGATTTGGATCAAAGGTGCCATCTTTGACTGGAATCAACTCTATAAAGAGGAAAAACCAAATCGGATCAATCTACCGACCTATCCTTTTGCCAAAGAAAGATATTGGATTTCAAAAGCAAAAAATGAGCTTTCTCCTCTAAATATTGGAGTTTCGAGGGATGTTAAGATATTTCACCCATTGCTTCAAGAAAATCCTTCTGATTTACTCTCATTAAAATTCAATCATCTTTCCAGATGTATTAAACTTAAGCCAACGAGTATGAGTTTACCTATCTATCCTTTTGCCAAAGAAAAATACTGGATTTCAAAAGCAAAACATGTGCTTTCCCCTCAAAATATTAGAGTTTCGGGGTATGCTAAGATACTTAACCCATTAGTCCACGAAAATCCTTCTGATTTACTCTCATTGAAATTCAATCATCTTTCCAGATGTATTAAACTTAAACCAAAGAAAATTAGTTTACCTATCTATCCTTTTGCCAAAGAAAGATATTGGATCTCAAAATTAAAACATGAGTTTTCCCTTCAAAATATTAGAGTTTCGGGGGATTCTAAAACACTTCACCCATTAGTCCATGAAAATACTGGCGATTTATTTCCAGTAAAATTGAATCATATTCCCTGGTGTAATGAAATTACACCAAAAAAAATGAATTTATCTATCTATCCTTTTACTAAAGAAAAATACTGGATTTCAAAATCAAAAGATAAGCTTTCGCCTCAAAATATTTTGATTTCAGGGCATTCTAAGATACTTCATCCCCTGCTCCATGACAGCACTTCTGATTTATTTCCATTGGAATTGAATGAGCTTTCCAGATGCGATGAGCTTAAACCAAAGAAAATTGGTCTACCAATATATCCTTTTACCAAAGAAAAATACTGGATTTCAAAACCAAAAGATAAGCTTTCTCCTCAAAGTATTTTGATTTCGGAGAAAGCCAAGATAGTTCATCCATTACTCCACGACAACACTTCTGATTTTCAAGGACAACGATTTAGCTCGAATTTTACAGGCAAAGAATTTTTCTTAAACGATCATCAAGTAAATGGTGAGAGAGTATTCCCGGCAGTGGCCTACTTAGAAATGGCCCGAGTTGCTATTGAAAAAGCATCGGGAGAAGAGAAAGAAGAAACTTCGATTCGGCTAAGAAATGTAGTTTGGTCTCAGCCGTTTTTTGTCAATGAATCAATGAATGGTGTAGGTAAAGAGGTGCATATTGGATTGCAGGAAGAAGAGAATGCTCAGGTTTCCTATAAAATCTATAGCAAAAATAAAAATAGAGGAGCCCTAGTTCACTCTCAAGGAGTTGCTGAGTTTAAAATAAAAGAAAAATCTTCGCTTCTCAATATTGACAAAATTAAATCCCAAATGAACCAAGGAATCCTAAAAGGGGAAACTTGTTACGAAGCCTTTCAAACTGTCGGATTAGATTATGGATCTTCCTTTCAAGGAATGGAGGAAATCTACCAAGGAGAAAATCAAATTCTTGCTAAAATTTCTCTGCCCACTTCTCTTACTAAAAGCCAAGAAAACTATGTTCTTCATCCAAGTTTGATGGATAGTGCACTTCAATCATCGATCGGGTTAATTCTAAATTCTTCTGCAATAGAGCAGAGGAGCAAGCACTCCTTGGGTTTAAGTCTTCCTTTTGCCCTAGAGTCCATAGACATTTTAAGTTCTTGTTCCAAAAAAATGTATGCTTGGATACGCTACTCTGTAGACAGTACAGCCTCAAACAAAGTACAAAAACTAGATATTGACCTC
>JAJDCR010000111.1 GCA_029260735.1 Planctomycetota bacterium | reverse complement strand
TTTTAGGCCCATCGGTGACCCAGGGCTCGTTCGCCTTTGGCTCACTTCACCCTGGGCTGTGTTGTGTAACACTTTCAGTGTATGGATTTCGTGAAACGTTCTTTTTTATAGAATACACTCTCAAATTTTAGGCCAATGTTTCAATAAAACCTTTCACATTGTAATTTCCGAGAAGTGAAGGATAAGCATATGTTTTCTACCGCGAAGCGGTAACATGTTATAGCCTGGGGTTTCAACCCCAGGTAGATATTAGCCCCCCCAATTCATGTGCTGAAGGCACATAATGAAACATAGATTCTGACGATTCTTCAGAGCGCATTATTGAGCGGCAAATAAAATAAAAGGTCTAACCGCTCCAAATTAGGATATAGGAAATTTCTGAAGTATTCTATAAAAAAGAACGTTTCTTTGAGTTCCATACACTGAAAGTGTTACACAACACAGCCCAGGGTGAAGTGAGCCAAAGGCGAACGAGCCCTGGGTCATCGATGGGCCTAAAAATAATATTTGTACCTTTTATCACGAAATTCTCTCGGCTCAGAAAGAGTCCAATTTATTATCTCTAAGAAAATTTACGGAAATAGATCAAAAAGCTAAAGAAAGCAATCCAGGAGAGACAAGCAGGTTCTGGTACGGGAGAGGATAGGCTGGTTGCGGTGAGGTTAGAAAAAGTAGCTATTTGAACGTGGGTGTACAAGCCGAACTGTCCGCTCGTATAAGTTGAATCAAAGACAGTAAAGTCGACTACACTGTTATTTGTCGATGTATCCAGGATATCAATAGAAATCTCTCCTGTCTGAACATCGCGAAGCAAAGAAAAGGCGTAGGTAACATTGTTGTCTCTTATTACGCTTTGGTGAAAAAGTTGTTGGGTAATTCCCGGAACAGATGCTGTTTGGGATAGCTGTCCACGATTGGCCGGTTCAGAGTCGATCCGCTTTAGAGTAATCCCTCTAAAAGAAGTATCGGCTCCAAAATTTTGATCATCAAGAATCCAGTCTAGCAGATAATAGGACCCTGTGTTTTGAAATCCAAAAACGAACCCAACAAAGTCGTTGTCTACTGCAGGAGAGATTTGACCGGTATAGAGCTGGGAATCATTAAACGAGTTTGGACTCAGAAAAACAGATGGATCATTGTTTTGAGTCTGGGTAACGGAGGTTCCATCCGCGTTTACGTTCCATATTCCTTGGCGGCTTCCTAGACCCAAATCCAGTTTATTAAAGGTTCTTAAATCTAAAGGAATCGCCCACAGAGACAAAGAAGATAAACTAAGTAGAACAATAAATAAACTTTTTAGTCGCATAGCACACCTCGCGTAAGTTAGCTTAATCACTCCCATAGAGTCTTTTGTGTTTAATATATTTGTTTTATTTAATATATTAGAATTCGCCATCATTTACAAGAAAAATATATTTTCTTCACTAAAAGCAATATTTTTTGATTTTTAGACCAGAATGGATGAGGGCTGGTAATTATTTGTGCTACCTCATTTCCCCTTGATCCGACGAATTTCCTCCTCGGCTCCTAACTCAAAAGCACGATCATACCAATACACGGCCTTCTCTAGATTAGAAGAAGTTCCTCGTCCTAATTCATACAAATACCCTAAGCGAGCACAAGCTTTAGCATGATTATTTTCGGCTGCTTTCTTGTACCAAAGAAAAGCTTCTTGGTAATCTGGTGATCTATTAACAAACCCTTTTATGTGCATAAAAGCTAGGCTGTACATGGCATTAGCATTGCCTTCTTGGGCCGCTTTTTCATAGAGCCGAAAGGCTTTTTCATAGCTACGCCTTACCCCTAAACCTTGAGAATAAAGGTAGGCTAGGCTTGTCATGGCTTTGCTATCGTTTTTCTCAATGGCTTTTTCGTACCAGGAAATAGCTTTGGAGTAATCTCTGGGAGTAAATAGACCTTGTTCGTAAGATTTAGCTAAGGAGTGAATGGCTGAGGTTGTTCCAAAGGAAGCGGCTTTTTCGTACCAAAAAAGGGTTTGTGATTTGTCGTTCTCTGTTAAGGGATCTCTCAAAGAATATAAGAGAGCAAGATTACACATTCCTCCGGTTTGTCCCATTTGAGCTGATTTTAAAGCAAACTCTAGTGCTTTTTGTTCATCTTTTTTGACCCCGCGACCAAAATGGTAAAGGCGAGCAATATTCGTTAGAGCTAAAGGATCTTGTTGCTCGGCCGCTTCATTAAACCAAGAAAAAGCTAAGGAAAAATTTTTCTTTTGAGGGGATGTTTCGTAGAGTAGTGCTAATAAATTTATGCCGAGAAGATATTTTTGATGGGCCGCTTGGGAGAGATAAAAATGGGCTTGATCATGATTTTCCTCAACACCAATTCCCAAAAAATAAAAGCTACCTAGTAAATACAGACTATGGATTTCTTTTTTTGTCTCTAGCTTGGGTAAGATTCTCTGAACAATCTTTGTTGCTTCGGCAGGATTTTTTTTGACTCCGTATCCGTGGTATAAAAACAAAGCTTTTTGTCCCTGATAGATTTCCTTGGAAGAAAAGTTATTTGCTTTTTTTAGGGCATTCCAGGCGAGAGGAAATTGGCTTAAAGACCAGTAGTGGAGAGATTTCTGAAAATATTTTTCTCCTTTATCGAGAGTAACTATGTTTTTTTTTTGTGGTATGAAGGGCTTGGAAAAAAATAATGGTAAACTTACTACAAGGAGAGAGACTCCTATAATCCACCAACGTGTAGATGAGGTTTTTTTTGGGGGAAGACGGCGTGATCTTGTTTTTTTGCGGACTTGAGAAGAGAGAAGATTTTCTTCTTTGTTTTTTATCTCTAGGAGTTGCTGGCGTAATTCTTTGGAAACTTCAGGAGATAGCTCTAAGGTGGTATCTTTTTTGAGCTGCCGAGAAGAGCTAAAAACCTCTTTATGAATTTGAGCTAGATTGTCGGCAATAAATTGAGCGCTAGAACAACGTTGATTAGGGAATTTTTCCATGGAGAGGGCAATTAGTAGAGATATTCTTTCGTATCCTTCTTTTTCGGAGGAAGAAAGAGAATAGGTTTCTTGGACTCGTTCCCAAATAGTAGGGGGGCGATAATGGGCAACTTTGTAGATAACAGAAAGGGTATTGCTATCTTGGAAGGGGGAATGAAGGTCCTCTAAGAAAAACTGATATAAGGTTACTCCCAAAGAAAAAACATCGCTTTGCTCGCTGTATTTTCCTTCCGCTTGCTCTGGACTCATGTAAGGCAAAGTACCGATAATCTCTTGATTGAGGGTTAACTTCTCTTGGGCTTTAGCTAAATCTTTACCAATTCCTAAGTCAATTAGTTTAACGATTCCCGCTTCTTTGTGAATCATAATATTATCGGGCTTAATATCACGGTGAAGAATACCAGCTCTGTTCAGAACTTCGACTCCACGGGCAATATTATTGGCAATAACTAGTTTTTCAGAAAGAGGAAAGGTTTTTGTTTGCTCGCGAAGAATTTCTCCTAGAGATTTACCAGCAATAAACTCTTGGACGATAAAAAGATCCTCTTTTTCTTCAAAAAAGTCTATTGTTTGGATAAGACAAAGGTGTTTTACCGATCTTAAAAATTCATATTCTCGAAAAAAGCGTTTTTTCTCTTCGCTTGAGCCTTGAGAAAGAACTTTAATTACACAGCGGTTTTTATTTGCTTGGTCGATCGCAAGAAAAATATCTGCCATCCCACCGGAGTTCATTTTTTTCTCTAGACAATAGCGTTTCTTTAGAATTTTACCTTCTTGCATCGTTAGCCTCTAAATTGGTTGTGTCGGTTGTACCTTAGATATTTTCAAAAAAATTTTAGAAAAACTTCTTTTTCCAGAAAAATTTTCGTTATACAAATTGAGAAGAATAGGGTGCGTGGAAAAAATAAACAAATGATGACATCATATATTTATTTTTTCTACGTACCTAAGCCTTTGCACACATTTCTCATTAGTAGCTAAAAGAAGCCAAAATTCAGGATCCAGAGAAAAGCACTTTGCTCTCATGTTACCATTTCTCATTTTTATGAGTTATTGGACCCCCATTTTCTCTCTGGTTCTGAATTTTGGCTTCTTTTTTATCTATTTTTTCTTCGGTAATTTAACTCTCTCAAAATAATAAACACGCCGCCAAATAGAGACACTTGCTAAATCTTTTGCTCTTGAAAAAAACCTTATTATGTCCTATCATTTAGTTAAGCCCTAGGTAAATGTAATCTAGGGATAAGTCTCAAACCCGAAAGGACAGTTTTATGCAAAAGTATGCATTTCTTGTATTTCTTAGCTTATGTTTAACGCCTTTTGCTTGGTCTTCAGAATTAGTAGGCCGAGAAGCTGATGATATGAAATCTGCCAAAGTATATAACCAAGATGGAAGAGTGGATCTTAGCTCTCATCAAGGTGATTTAGTTTTGGTAGAAGTATTTTCCACCCACTGAGGCCCCTGCCGAAGTGCCGTGCCGCACTTAAATGAATTGAATAAAAAATACTCTAACAGAGGTTTAACTGTAATTGGAGCGACATCAGAAGATCTAAATATGATTGAGCGTTTCTCTCTTCATCAAACCCCTATGGAGTACAAAGTTTTTACTAAAACCCAGGGAGTGCCTCCAGGACGTGGTATTCCAAGAGCTTACATTATTGGTCCTGATGGAAAATTCTTATGGGATGGGCATCCTGGTAGTCTTTCCAATAAGACAATTGAGAAATTTCTTAAGCAAAAAGATATTCTTTTGCAGAGAAAGTTCAAAGGAGTTTCTCGTTCGACTATATCGGCTTTGCTAAAACAGCAATATGGAAGAGCTTACAAAGGAGCAAGTAGAGATGCTTCTCAAAAGGAAGCAGCTCAAAGCTTAGTCGATTACTTAAAGCCTCGGGCGGAAAGGGAAATGACTCACGCCAGCTCACTTTTTGATCAAAGAGATTACTTTGAAGCTTATCAAGCCTATAAGAAAATCGAAAAAGATTGGCAAGGTACCGACTATGCAAAAGAAGCGGGCAAAAAAGCGAGAGAGTGCAGGGAAGGGAAAAATTCTAAAGAATACCAAGCTCTAAAAAAACTTGCTCAGCTAACTGCTTCTCGTTCTAACTTAAACCGCACCGCAAAAACCTTAGAAAAATTTTCAGGAATGAAAAGATACAAAGGCACCTTTGCTGCGGAAAAAGCGAAAGATTTGGCTAGTATTTACTCCAATCCTTGGAAGTAGTAGACAAATTTAGGGGAGCTAAAAGCTCCCCGTTCTTTATTTTTCAGCACGATGTCCAAAAAAGCAAAAAGCTTTTGATCTAACTTATTCTAGCTCCATTCCTCCGGCACTATTGACAAAGAAAACACGAGGTAGACTTCCTACTAAATTTTCCATGGAGTCAATAAATTTTTGCTCCTCACCTTCATTTGGAGGAGTAAACCCGATAAAGACAAGAGCTGCTTGAGAAGAAGTCTTTTGTATAGCTTCACTAATGTTTTCAGACACAACAACTGAAGGAGTGGCCTCTATGCGTGAGCTTTCCAGAAGTTTCGTTAGGTGATCTAAGGCTGATTCTTTACCTGCCTCAGAAGGTATCATTCGCAATATGCGAATGCCATTTTTATGAACTCTCCATTCGTCTCTTTTGCTTAAAAGATAAGAAAGTAGCAGCATTAAAGCTCCATTACTTTCTCCCCTCCACCAAATATCAATAGTTCCCTTCGGTGCCTGCCAGGGATTTTCTTCCTCTTCTGCTTTTAATATAATTGTGCTTACTTGGAGTTGTCCGAGTATTCTCAGTAGTTCACCGAATGCTTCCTGGCGATTTTCTTCATCGCTCCAGCCAACAAGAACTGTGTTTGGGCGAAATCCCCCTATTCCATGGCATTGAACCATGGCCGTTATCCCCTCATCCAGACTATTACTAATAGCTACAGCAGGAAAGGCGCTGATTTCATTTTCTTGGATGAACTTGCGAATCATTTTCTCCTGGCTAGAACGGCGCTGGACTAAGTTTTCTAAACCGCCCACAATGATTTGGCATAGGGTTAGTAAGCCATGTCCTGCCGTTAGCCAATGTCCGTAGACAGACAAAGTAACTCTACTCCAAACACCTCCGCTAAGAGCTAGAATAATAGGACGCCAGCTTTTTGGATGATACTCTTCCTCTTCCAACTTCAGCAAGTTTTGGCGGGCTCTTTCAAAAACAACTCCTCGCTGAACATCTCCCCAGCGAGCGGCAATATCCCGCCTGGCGATTACCTGATATAAAGCAAACATAGCAAGGATCGAGACAGAAGCAGAGATCGGAGATATCAAGAACATAACACTTAAACAACCTAACGTTCCCAAAAGAGAGAGAGACCAGTGGCTGAGGCGAAAGCGGGGACGGTAACTGGGGTTTTTTGTGATTCCCTCGTAAAAAGTAGATAGGTTTAAGGTTCCATAAGTGATCATAAAAAACATCGTAATTATGGGTGCGATCATGTTAAGGTCACCAATTAAGATACAACCTTGAGCTATGAAAAAAGTCAGGATAGTCGCTCGCCTGGGTTCATTACTTGCTCCACTACCTTGAGCAAAGCCTTTTAGGCTTTTAAAGATATCATCGCGAGCAAAGGCTTGCAAGATTCTGGGGGCTCCCATCATGCTGCCTAAGGCGGAAGATAAAGTGGCTGAAAAAATTCCTACGGTGACAAGGACAGGAGACCAAGCGATGTCTTTGACAATTAGATTGTTCTCTTGAAGAAGCTGACGAGGGACAGCCCCTGCTAAGAAAAGTCCCATTACTAAATAAACGAAAGCTGTAAAAACAATGGCAGCCAAAGTTCCTCTGGGGATAGAACGTTCTGGGCTGCGCAAATCGCCGGACATATTTGCTCCTGCCATAATTCCTGTAACAGCAGGGAAAAATAGGGCAAACATTGTAAAAAAGTTCTCCCCGGAAATGTAACTAGGTCCCCAGTTTTCCTGAAAAGTAGCCATACTTAGCTGAGGAAAGCATCCGCAAAAGAAGGATATCAAAGAAATACACAACGCAGCTAGGATGCCATATTGCAGTTTGATGGTCCAAGCGGCTCCGACAAAAACACAAGTAAATACCAAAATATTGACAATCGTAGAGACAAAAAGGTAGGGATCAAACATAAATATCTTTCCCTCAAACAAAGAGGGAAAAGAGCTGGCAAAGGCCTCTGTGAAACCAATCGTATACATTGCCACAGATACTGCTTGGGCTAAAAAAAAGACCACTCCGATGGCACCACCAAATTCAACCCCCAAGCTCCGACTAATCAGAAAATAAGCACCACCCCCTTTGACCTTCGTATTTGTTGCTATAGCCGATAGAGAAAAAGTTGTTAAAAGAGTGATAGTTTTGGCTAAAAAGAGTATTAATATAGCATTAAAAATACCTGATTGTCCTACGACATTACCAAATCGTAGAAACATGATCACGCCAAGAATAGTTAAGGTGCAGGGAGTAAAGACACCGCCGAGGGTTCCAAATTTTGTGCTCTCTTCTGTTTGTAGCTTATTCATTTATCTTGCTGTCTCCTCTGGCATTAATCATGCGAGATATTTCTTGTTTAATGAGCCGGGCTCGAACTTTTCCAATGCCCTTGATATCAATAAGAGATTCTATGGAAGCTTTGCGAATAGCACTGAATAGTCCCATGCTTGTAACCAAATTTTCGATAAGAGGGTAAGAAAGGCGAGGAACTAAGGATAAAATGCGATACCCTCTGGGCTCAATAGCATCTTTAAAACTATTAATATCGCGAGGAAAGCCTAGAGCTACGCTTATATTTCCGCAGTCCAAAAGGGCTTGGTCATCTAGCTTAAAAAGGCGTTCGAATACTCCTTGCTCATCGTGTTTTTCACTTTGATAGTAGTCGCGTATCACTAAAAATCCTCTTTCTACAGCTATTCCTAACTCTGGGGAATCCATATGAAGAGAGACCACTTCATTTCCGAGCTCAATGCGGTGCTTATCTAACTCTTCCTTAGTGCGCCTTGCCATTTCACTATATTGAATGACTGTAACAACATCGATTAAGCCAATATTTTGTCTTATCTCTGCTGAATGTAAATTATTAATCGCTGCTGTTAGTGAGGTAATGTGTCTTTCTAGAGCCAGCATGGTTTGGTTTGCACTTGAAATGAGAACAGAGACACTACGAAAGAGGTATTTGCGGTTTTTCAGATATAAGCAAAGAGAATGTCGCCGTTCTGAAATAGTGAGAACAACCTTACCAGTTTGTTTAGAAAATCTCTCTGCTGTTTGGTGGCGAGTACCTGTTTCTGTAGAAAGGTATTCGGCCGAAGGAGTGAGATTAGCATTGGCTCTTACGATAAACCGGAGGTCTTCTGAAATAATGATAGCACCATCCATCTTAGAGAGCTCAAATAAACGCATGGGGCTGTAAGCACAATTTAAATGAAAACCACCCTTGGCTAAAGATAAAACCTCTGGAGTATCACTTAAAACAACCAAGCAGCCTAGTTTGGCTCGTAAAATGTGATCTATACCATTTCGAAGAAGAGTTCCAGGAGACAAAAGTTTAATCGCTTTTAACCACTCTAATTCTTCCTCATCTATTTCTTGTTGAAAAAACATCTCTACTCCCAATCTGTTAGGTGCTTTTTTCCGAGTGCCTTATATACTAACAAAATCTGCCTTTTTGAGAAAATATTTTCATAAAAAGAGATCTCTTTCAAGATACTGTCTTTTATGGAAAATAGCAAATTTTATTACGTAACTTAAAGCCAATTATCAAATTAGTTTGGGTTAAAAAAGAGGAAAGTAAGGAAGGAACTTGGAGGAGTAAAGTATCGGGAGAGCTTTCAAGAGCTCTCCCGATGTTATTGTTTAGGCTTCGAACTAAACTTTAGTCTATGGGTCTTATTTTTTTCTAAAACCGAGTAAGGCTAAGCCTAACAAACATAAAGCATAGGTAGATGGTTCAGGAACAGTAGCTGCTCCCACTTGAAAATTAATACCATCAGCAGGACTAGTAAGATTTCCACTAAAAGAAATGGATGTAAAAGCACCTGATAATTGTACGGTACCATCAGAGTCATTATCACTGCCACCAAGAAAACTACCGATAATCTGACTCCCAGAAACATTAAAACCACCATCTCCACTTAACTTTGTTACAGTAGGACCGCCTAAAAAAGTCAGAGTGCTTCCTAGATCATTGAAATGAAAAATTGGATTAAAAATAGCTTGGCTAAATGTAATCGTATTCACAGCTGTGCTGAGCTGTATCCCAACTTCATCTGAAACAGGAAGGGCCGGATTGAAGTCACTGCTCGAAAAAAGAGTGGAAGTATTGTTGGTTGTCCCGCCAAAGACATCAAAACCCGCACTAAAATTAACTGTAATTCCCGATAAGTCGCCTGTCGCTGTTTCTGCAGAGGTATTGATATTTGTCCAATCAACAAAGACAAGATCTGAAAAAACTTGGACAGGAGCAAAACAAGCTATTAGTAAATAGCATAATCCCAAAGTTCCATAAACACTTTTCATTTTGTTACCTTTCCCTCACCACATGGAGAGATAAGTTAAAATTACGTAAGAAAAATCACTGCACGTAATAAGTGTAGCATTTTATTTCTTTGATATCTTTAAAAAAAAAAAAAATTACTCTAGGGCTTTCTTTGCTATATCTACAATTTCTCTTAAAGCTTTCTCCTGGCGTCCTGGAATTACAAGACACTTACTCAAAGAGCCATAATACTCCTCTAGGCAATCGACCAAAAGTTTTTTTATTTTATCTTGATCAGGGGTGTGAGGTAATTTGCTATTAGCATAGGCCGTCTCTAGTAATTTTTCCTTTTCTTGGAAGTAATTTTCGATATCCTCTAACTTCCACTCTCCTCGCCGAATCGATTTCAGTTGCTCTCGGTTCCTTTGCAAATCTAAATTTTCTTCTGTTAATATTTGCTCAACTTCATTGAGAAGCCGAACCACGTGGTAGGCAAATTTTACATCGTAGCCAAATTCAGCAACAATTTCTTGGCGTTTTCCTGTGCGGTTTTGGGATTTCATTTTATGCATTTGCGAGTAAGCGTACCCTTTAAACTTATGCCAAGATCCTTTATGTAAAAATATCTGCCGCTTATCCTTCACCATATTTCCTATTTTTGTGATATGGAGAACACAATTATCAGGGACAAATAACGAGTCGATCATGTTAGGATTGTTTTGCATGCAAAGATCAAAATATTTTACGATACTGTAAATCGTTAGATCATATTCTCGGGCATAGCCTTTGCTTTCATCGGCACATTTTATATGATGCTGTTGATATTGCTCAAATCTTTGGATTTGCTGTCCAAATCCAAGTATTTCTCCTGCTAGGTGAGGAAAGACCATATCTTTGGGAGGAATACAAAAACCATAGACATCTACATCTGAGGCGTCATTGGAGACTCCGTAAGCGATAGAGCCCATCATTACTTCATACATCACATTGTCGGCAATAAATTTGGGAGGGGATATTAAGCCTTTATCGAGTAACTTTCTAACAGTACTACTCACTTTTTTCTCCTAGTGGGAAGATGGTTATTAAAAAAATAGCTCTTAGTTTAAACCTGTGTTTTCGCTTTTTGACTTTTTTTTCTGTTCTGCTAAAATAAAAAAAGTAGTGGGCGTGTCTTAATTGTGCTTTAGGGAAAAAGGAGAGATACAATGTTCGATGAAACAATTCTTCAGATACTAGGCTTTATAGCGGTTTGGGTTTGTCTTTTTATAGTCTGCTGGAAACGAGTTTCAGAAATAAGAAAAGAAAAAAAAGAAAAAGACGATTGTGAGAAAATCTTTCAAGGTCAATCTGAGCGACCTTCTGAGCTTATTCCGATTAATAAAATTGTTCAGGGGATAGATTTAGAGCATGAAGACAGCAATAAACTGATCGAGCAACTTGAAAAAGTGGGCTACTTTATTATTGAAAAGAAAACAGGTATTTCTCCCTCTCAGCTTAATTTAATGGAGAGTGTGCGCCGATATACTTTTGGCTTACTAGGGATGAAAGATTGGAATAAAGTGGAAAAGACAATTTATAAAGTGTTCCCCCATGAATACAAAAAAATTGTTTTGGCTTTGGCCCAAGCATTGAGTGATTTAAAAAGAGATGTTCTTCTTTTAGAAGATACATCTATGGGTTCTCGTATTACAGTAAAAATTCCGAAAAAAACAATGAATTGGTTTTTTCAAGTAGATGAAGGAGTTATGGTTTTTGACTTAGAAGCAAAATCAACGTCTCATACCATGATTACAGCACGCTTCCAAGCAGTGACTGTGAATTATATGAAGCGATTTACTAACTTTGACGGAGGACAAGGAAGAAAAGACTTGTATGAAGTTTTAGATAAGCTCAAGGTTCTTTAAAGGAAATTTATTTTACCAATAGATTTCAGCTTGAGGCAATTGGGTTTGCAATTTTTCGATGCCTTTTACTGTGATTTTTTGACACTCTAGTATATGCAGTTCTTTTAGGCTAGATAAGCTTTGGAGACACTCTAATCCTTCGTCTGTGATCTCTGGACAATTGTGTAAAATAAGCTGGCCAAGAGAAGATAGTTGAGAAACAAGGATTAGTCCTTCGTCATTGACGAGAGTGTTCTGCAAATTTAGTATCTCTAGTTTTTGGAGTTGGGAAATCTCTGTGACATTCTCTAAGGTAATAAATTGACAGTAGCTTAGGTAGAGTTCTCGGAGCTGAGGGAAATAAACCAATTGACGGATAGATTTATTCGTGATTTTAGTGTTGCCTAAATCGAGAGAAAGGAGGTTTTTTAATCCTAAAAGGTGCTCCATTGCTGTATCGGTGATGAGACTATTTTCGAGGTTGATTTTTTCTAAGTTTGTCAGTTGAGAAAAATGTTGAACTCCTTGGTTGCTAATTCGGCTAGAAGAGAGATCGATTTCTTGTATAAAAGGAAGAAGAAGAAGCTTTTCCATATGAAAATCATTGGTCTTGTCGAAGCCAACAAAAGTAAGCTTTTTTCCCTCTTCGTTCACCCATTTATTGTGAATTTCATTTCCTTGAGATTGAAATTGTCCGGGTAAATTGGGCAAGGAGATCTCTTCACTCTGAATTAACTCCATTTGTACTACCGGTGGGGCTTTTTTTTCGATATGGAAAGATTCAGAAGTTTCGCGAAACTCACTGTAGTAGCTTTCTTGCTGTTTCGCTACTTGCTCTTGAAGGAGAAGAGCAAGATGATTTTGAACCATGCTCATATCCTGTTCAATCTGCTTCATCTGCTCTTGGACATTCTTATATCGGTTTTGCATAGAGCTCAGCATCTCTTGAATTTGGCTGAGTTTTTGCAATTGTACTTCCGAGTTTTCCATCAACTTTCCTTTAACAGAATGAGATAGTTCAGTTGCCGCAATAAAATTTTTTCCTTATGCTCACTATAAATAATGCTAAAAAACAAAATGAAATAGTGGATGGCTCAGGTATTGCCTGTAGAGTTTCTATTGTTAAAACTGGAGGAGTTGGATTAGAAGCTGAAAATATCTTGTAATTTTTTACAGTCCCAGAAGAAGGTATAACTTCATCAATATTTATTCGTAAAAAAACAAAATTCCCAGCTTGTGCTCCATTTGTTAATTGTGCTGTCAAATATGAGACTAATGCACTATCTCCAGAATTATTGGTCGTAACTGCGACTTCTCCAATAGGCATTGTATTTGTTAATATGTCGTCTTGTATTTTCGATGCTGAAGAATCATTAGGGCCTGCAAAAAAATCTGTTGCCAAAGCAGTTGAGGCGACTCTAAAATCTAATCCATATAAATCTGCATTTGGAACATCAGTAATGCTTCCTTGTTCTGAAGTAAAGGATAAATTAGCATTTACGATAATTTCTCCTGGTGCTATTGTTGGTAGCTCGAAAACTAAAACTGCAGCGTTAAGAACATTTCCATTTCGTCCAACAGACATATTGGTGATAGTACTATTGAGAAAGTTTCCTTGAACAGCTTGTGAAAATACTTGTGCATCTGCAATATCGGAGATAATATTAATTGTTGCTGCAGAAGTTTTTGTAGGTGTCACTGCTATTGTTAGGCATATCATAAAAAATAAAACAGAGAATTTCATAACATTGCTCCTAGCGTAATGAATATTTTCGAAAAACAACTTGGCTATTAAACTCTTGATATTTACTTGTATATTTGGATTTCTACTTTTTCTTTTACATTTTATCACATATTTAAAAAAAATAGAAATTATTTTTTTTTAAAGCTTAAGTTCAAAATTACAAAAAACACTAAGCTCATAGGTCTTTCTCCTTGGCAATGGAAAAACAAAATTTTTAGGAAATAAACATCATGGGAAAAAAAGAACAAAGCACTTTTCGAATTTTACTCTTCTATAAATATGTTCCTATTGAAAATCATGAAGAGTATACCCAAAAGCATTTGAGTTTTTGCCAAACTTTAGACGTAAAAGGACGAATTCTAGTGGCTCATGAGGGAATTAACGGAACGATTTCAGGGACCTACGAACAAACGGAAATTTATATGGCTGCGATGCATATGGATCTACGTTTTCATGATATGGATTTTAAAATTTCCCCTGTCAACGAGCATGCCTTCAAGAAAATTTTTGTTCGCCCAAAAGAGGAAATCGTTTACTTGGGTCTAGAGGAAGATATCAATCCGGCCGAACTAACAGGCAAGCATTTGAGCCCTAAAAAATACTACAAAGCTTTGCAAGAAGAGGAAGTGATAGTTTTAGATGCACGCAATGACTATGAACATAAGATAGGACATTTCCAAGGAGCCATTTGTCCACCGGTGAAATCCTTTCGAGATTTGCCTGATTGGATTCGAGAAAATTTATCGGATTGCAAGGACAAAAAAATCTTAACCTACTGCACCGGAGGAATTCGCTGCGAAAAATTAACCGGATTTATGCTCCGAGAAGGTTTTCAAGATGTTTCTCAATTAGAAGGCGGAATCATTAAGTATTCACAGGATTCTCGGGTAAAAGGAGAGCTCTTCGAAGGAAAATGCTACGTTTTTGATGAAAGAATCGTTATCCCCGCGAATCGAACAGGAAAGGAAAGCATTATCTCCTCGTGTTGCTATTGCCAGGAAAAGACCGCTCACTACGTCGACTGCACAGAACCAGGCTGTCCAGAGCAATTTGTTTGTTGTGAGGAATGTGAAGAGAGCTTAGAAGGGGTATGTCAGGATTGTCGGCCTCCTAATTATCAAAGTAATTACTTTTAGAGCTTGTTTTCTCTTTCTTCAAGTTGAAGCCTTTGCTCTAAAACTTGAACGATTTTTTCAACGTGAGGGTTCAAAAAAAAATTTCCATGATGTCCTTCATAGAAATATTTTTTAGTAGGGCCTTTAGTTACTTGATCCCAGCTTTTTTCGATTAGAGTGGATATATAAATGCCATTTTCTTTAATATTAAAAATATCGACAGATCCATGGTAAGAACTAGGTAGGTATTTTTTTCCCTTTTTAATTCTAAGATCTCTTTCTTGATCCCATTTTTCAATAATTTTATCAATTTTTTTCTCAGAATCCGACATAAAATCACTATGTGTAGGTTCTTTTTGGTTAGGCTTGTTTATTTTGGAGCTTAGAAGTTTATAAAAGGAATAAAGAGCTGAGAAAGGATTTCTGAGAAAAAATTTATTAAGATGCTTTATTGCCATGTTGCTTAATATATTGAAGCTTAGTTTAATATCTAGTGGAGGAGGATCTAGAAGTTCCAATGCTATTACTTTTTCCCCCTGTTTCTCTAGTTCACAGGCAATCTCAAAAGAAACGAAAGCTCCAAAACAAAGTCCAATTAAAACATAAGGACCATGGGGTTGTTTTTTTTGAATTTCTTGAAGGGATAGCCTTGCTAATTCTTGAACAGAGTTATTCACATCGTATTCACTAATTTCTATCGCATAAATAGAGTAATCACCTTTAATATGAGAAATATAATCTCTAAAAGCCATAGAGTGTCCAGCTGCTCCAGGAATCATGAAAATAGTTAGGTCTTTTCCTTCATCTATCTTGACTAAAGAAGAATACGTTTTTTTGCTACCTTGCAGTTTTAAAACTAGCTTTTTAATAGTAGGAGCTTCAACGAAAATAGATATAGGAAGGTGATATCCCCATTTTTTTTCGATTTCTACTAAAAGTGAAACTGCTAAAAGAGAATCACCTTTGATATCAAAAAAATTGTCATTCATAGAAATATTGCCATTCTTAAGAATTTTTTCCCAAATTTTTTTCATCTGAAATTCATCATTGTTTGTAGGATGTACAAACAATGATGATTCATCCCAATCATTGGCGTTTGGAGGAGGTAGGGCTTTTCGATCAATTTTTTTATTTGGGGTTAAAGGAAGAGCATCTAGTTTTATAAAAATGGAAGGCACCATATAGGTGGGAAGTTTTGACAATAGATATTCCTTGTAAACGCTTGTTTCTATACCCTCATCTTCTACAACAATATAAGCTATTAGCATTTTTCCAGAACTATCTTCTCTAAGAATGACAGCAGCATGGTTAATATTTTCATGTTCTATTAAGGAACCTTCAATGTCTCCTAATTCAATTCGAAAACCTCTGATTTTAATTTGGTGATCTGTGCGACCCAAACATTCAATTTTTCCGTCTGGAAGATATCTAGCGAGATCCCCTGTTCGATAAATTCGCTTACAGTTTTTGAAAGAGACATTCACAAATTTTTCTGAAGTGAGATCAGGTAAGTTATGATAGCCAATTGCTAATCCTTTCCCACCTATACAAAGTTCTCCTATAGCACCAAGAGGAACAGGTCGGAGGTTTGAATCTAAAATAAAAATTTGAGTATTATCTATGGGACGTCCAATAGTTATTTTTTCGGTTGAGAATGTAATCTTTTCGATTGTAGACCAGATGGTCGTTTCTGTAGGACCATACATATTCCACAAATTTCTACTTCGCTTCCATAGAGCTTTGGCTAAATCAGGAGGAAAAGCTTCTCCTCCACACAATACAGTAAGCTCTGGTATTTTGGAAAACCCTGTATCTAATAACATCCTAAAAGTTGCAGGAGTTGCTTGAATTAAAGAGGGACGAATTGTTTCTATCTTTTTCAAAAGGAGTCTTCCATCAATGGTTGTCTCTCTATTCGCAACCACTAGTTGAGCTCCATTGATTAAAGGTAAAAAAATTTCTAGAGCAGAGATATCAAAAGACAGAGTGGTCACTGCTAGTAAAACATCTGAACTGTTAATACCAGGTTTTGCTGACATGGAGTTTAAGAAGTTTAGCAGGGCTATTTGAGGTATCTTTACTCCTTTTGGACGTCCAGTTGATCCAGAGGTATAAAGAATATAAGCCAAAGAGTTGGGCAATTTTTCTTTAGGGTAATCAGTATTAAATATCGGTTGATTCAAACATTTTTCCACTATAATTTTTTGGACATCAAGATTATCAAAGAGGGGACTGGTTGATTCACTTGTGAGAATAAAAGCCAAGCCAGAATCTTTAATTATCAAGATTAAGCGATTTTTTGGAAAGGCAGGATCCAGTGGAACATATGCTGCTCCGCTTTTTAAAACAGCAAGTAAACAGAGTACCATTTCTAAGGAGCGTTCAATCCCAATACCTACTAATACACCCGAACCAATTCCTTTTTGTATTAGATGAGTGGCTAGATGGGTAGATTGATGATCTAGTTCTTTGTAGGTTATTTTTTGATTGTCAAACTGAACAGCTATTTTTTCAGGGGTCTTTTGAGCATGTTTAGCGACCATATCGGGAATTGTAATTTTATCATTAAAGGGAGAATCAGTTTTATTCCACTGGGTGAATAAAAGATTTTTTTCGTAGTTACTTAATATATCGATGGCTTGAATAGTTTTTTCAGATGAAACGAAAATCCCTCTAAAAATATTCTGAACTTGAGCTAATAGATTCTTAGCAAAAACTTCGCTAAACTGATGGTTGTCGTATTCAAGTTTCAGACGGATTTGCTTTCCTCCATAGCCTAAAAGAGAGAGAGAAAAATTAGTAGATTCAAGTAGTTGAACTTCTCGTTTTGCCCATTCTTGATCTAAAGATTTCAATTCTTCCTCAAATTGAGTATTTTCAAAAAGCACTAAAGAGTCAAACAGTCCTTTGGAGCCACTTAATTCACTCCAACTTCGTAAGTCTTTAAAGGAAACATGCTCGAATGGACGCATGGAAATCCAGTCTTGGCGGATGGTTTTCAGCCAATCTTTAACCAACGCATTTTCGTCTATAAAAACTCTAACAGGTAGTGTTGTCAGAAAAAGACCAATCATTTCTTTGGCTTTTTCTATACTGGAACTTCTTGTTGTTTTTGTAACTCCAAAGATTACATCGTTACTTTGACTGTGTCTACTTAGCAAAAGAGCCCACGCAGCAAGAAGGAGTGTGTTAAGAGTTATATTTTCTTGCTGAGCATATTTCTTGAGGGATGATGAAAACTCCTCGCTTAAAAAAATGTTTACTTCTCCATAGCGGCTCTCCTTGAGAGTATTGTTTTTTATAGACTCAAAAGGTAAGGGAGTTTGATAAGTAAAACCTTTGAGCCGTTTTTTCCAAAATACCTCAGCGCCATCTTTTTTTTCTTTGTTTTCTTTTGATAACCAATCGATGTAGGTTTCGAAAGGAGCTCTTTCGGTTGATTCAAATGAAATTTTCTTCACTAAAGCTTTATAGCAATTAAAAACATCTAGTAAAATATATATGAAAGATCTACCATCAATCAAAATGTGATGAAACGTCCAGAAAAGACGATATTTTTTTTCCTCTAGTTTAACCAATAATAATCGAGAAAGAGGCGGCATTGATAAATGAAAACCTTGTTCTCTATCTCTAGACAAAAACCTTTTCTGTTTTTGGATAATTTCCTGAGGAGAATGTTCAGACCAATCTTCAAAAATGAAAGGGATTTTTATCTCTTGAGAAATGATATGGAAGGGTTCTGGAACCTTTGACCACTGGAAAGAAGCTCTCAATATGTCATTATTTTGGAAAACTGTAGCCCAAGCTTGTTGCAAATGATTAATATCCACTTCTTCAGGTAAGTTGATAATCATTTGTTCTATATCAACCCCAGAATGTGGCCATAAAAGATGGTAAGAAAGCATACCTTTTTGGAGTGCTGTGAGAATGAATTTTTTTTGCAAAACCATTACTCCTTTTACAAAGCGATAACATTCCTATTAGCTAATACATTGATTACTGCCATACTCAATATATAAATAAATTACTTGAATGCTCTGCATTGTCTCTTGCTTAAATCTATTGGGAATGTGCGAAATAAATGAGAATAAAAATTTAATGGTGATAGAAGGCAAAAGAAACCATTGCTATTGTGAATAAAAAAATAGAAGAGGCTTCGAGGATAGCCCCTTCATTAAAGAGAAATTGGCTGGTTTTTAAGATTTCATCAGAAAAGCGAATTTCGTCCAATAGTCCTGTGAATTAAAAACCTGCCCTAAGAAATTAATATGTCACGGCGGATTAATGGATTAGTATCCTAAAATTTAACGACGTAAACGAAAGTTCCAAAAAAGAACCAAAGCAAGGAGAGTCGAAAGAAAGGTACCTGGCTCAGGAACCGCTCCGTTGAAAAATTGGCTAGAGGCAAGAACTTCGTTACTAACACGAACTTCATCCATGAAACCAATGTAGTTTTCATCTGTAAAACCGATAACAAGCCCGTTAAAATGAAAATTTCCTGCAGCGACTCCTGTGGACACTCCATCAACAAAAAATTCATACTGAGAGCCATCGTTAGTTATAGCCAGATGATGCCAAGTGTTTAGAGGAAGAACGGTGGAGTCAGTGGGGTTACCATTATCTCCAAAAAACTGCATACGAGTGTTTGATCCATCTAGTCTCAAATGAAAACCAAAATTACTGGCTCGACCTGCTTCGTTTGTAGCACGAGTCATTAATAGATCATCAAAAGTACCCGTATTGCTTGTCTTTTTGACAAACAACTCGACTGTCCAGGGAGTATTGCCTGCTCCTAGGTTAATAGAGGCTATTTCGAGCGAACCGCTGCCGCTATTGCGAATAGATTGGTTGGAGCCAGGAGCAAAGGTATCTCCGGCACCAGACTCATAGGTTAGACCAGAAGTTCTAACAGTGGCGTGATTTCCGTTTCCTGAGGAGTCTAAAATTAAATTAGAGCCCGAAGGTAGAGTAGCACCATCGGAAAAACCACTTTCCTCAAAACGCCAATGTCCAATAACGCTTGCTTCTATAAAAGAAAAGCAAGGAAACACAAAAAATAAAATCAAAAAGATTTTCATAACCGCACTCACAAATAGTTATCTAAACTTGGATATAATTAATTGGATAAAAATTAATAGCTCAACTAATTATATCTTAAATATTTCTTGAAATCATGTATTTTCAAAGTTTTTTCTGAAAAAAAGTTTCCCCATCAAAAAGCAAAAGGTAGGGTTCATTTTTGTCATTCTGAACAAAATGCCAGCTGATATAAGGAACTTTGTGGGTGACAGTAATGGATTCCTGGGTATGTGTTTTTAAATCGATGATCAAAATGTCTTGGAAAACCTGGCTTCCTTTTTTCTCGACTTTACCGATGGCTAGATGATCTCCCGCAGCGTTAAATACGGGCCGAATGAACCTACCCTTGAGAACTTTCTTATCTTCCACTATTGTCTGAGCCGCTCTCTTTTTTAGGTCATAGAGGTAAAGCTCTCCTATTTTTTCTTTTTGCTCTCCTAGGGGAATAGTGACGTAAGCAAATAAGTTATTACCACTTGCTAAGGCACTCCCTACCATTTGACGAAAGGGAGCTATGGGAAAGCTTCCTCCGTCGACTAAGTCCACTGCTAAAAGAACGCCCTCTCCCTTTTCATCTTGAGTAGCAAGGGCAAGGTAATTACTTTGGATTTGCATTTTTGCAATCTGCTTTATTTTGGGGTGGTGTCTTTTAGCAGACTTAGTTAATTTGGAGTAGCTCAAAAGCTTGTTTGTGCGAATTTTTTTTCTCTCTAAATTCAGATTCATTTCGACAATATAATCGGCATTTTTTCCAGCATTATTGTAGAGGTAGCCCCAAGCATAGAGAGAATTTCCTGCGTATAAAAAACGAGATTGAGGAGAGGGATGGAGAGCAAAACCACTTTTTCCTTTTTCTTTTTTCTGCCACATGCTAATCTCGCCACTGGCTCGATCTAAGTTCCAAAGTTCTCCTGAAGCGACTTGGAAGAAAGTGACTTGACCATTAGTTGCTCCTGCACTAATATAGTCTACAGAAGAAAAAGGAAGGGTTACCTTGCCGCTTTCGTTGGTGAAAACATTGCGCCACATAAGTAGAGCTTCTTTCCCAGGAGGAGTAGCTAGAGCTATAATATCTCCTCCGGGAAGAATATCTACAATGTCAACTTCAACAGATTGAGCTAGGCGAAAAAAATAAGATTTTTGTAGAGCCACTTGTTCTTGACTCGTCAGAGGGATAAGGAAAAAAAAGCCCATTATAAGAAAGAGGATAGTTTTCATAGTAAAATCTCTTAACTAAAGTTTTTTTGTAAGCTTTGAACATCTTCAACTGCTTTGGGCAGAGAGGTGTAAATAATATCTTTAGAGTCTTCGGGGAGATATTTCTTTTCGGGCATCCAGTCACGGACTTTGATTTTTAAAGTCGATTCAACTTTGCCTTGTTTGTAGATTTTTTCTGCTTTAATCCAATGCTGTTTGCATTGCCCCTCCCAGCGTTTTTTCCAATCTGTGGGAAAAGAACTCTCTTGGTCTAAATATATTTTGTAAGAATAAATCCTTCCAATCAAGTTATAAATATCCCCACTTTGAGGAAATTTGAGACGAGCCAAGTATAGATCTTTTAAGCATTCATTTAAAATTGCTTGGCTGGGCTGACGATTTCGATAAAGATTTCGGCAAATCTCTCGAATTATATTTTTAGCAGGATCGGGTTCTAGTTTTACCTCGATAGTCTCGGAGACAATAGCTTGGTTAGGAGGTGCTGCACTCACTTGGGGAAGTAATTGATTCTTTTTCACAGGAAGCTTTTGGGTAAAAACAAACCAAATACCTCCCACACAAAGGAGGAGAAAAGCTAGACTAGCGATTAAGAAATTTTTTCTCCATTTAGTAATCTTTGTTAAGTCCGGTTGAATTCGAGTAAGAACTCGTTCTTGCACTTTTCGTTGCTTAATAGTGTCTTCTTCAAACTCTTCTTCTTCCCCTTCTTGGCTCGCTCCATGCTTTTCTTTGTAAGCTTCCAGGGCAAAGTCGTAAGCTTGTAAGAGTTGAGTTCTTCGAAAAGCAAATTGGCGAGTTTTAGCCTTATTGACTTGGTCTAAGATCTCTTCTTTTATTTCGGCTAGCTTTTCTTCTTGAGAAACTTGGAAATTGGGTTCTTCTTCTAGCTCTTCGTCGAAGTCTGATATTTCTCCTCGGACAAGAAAAAGGTCACGTCCTTGGCGATCTATGGTAAATTCATCAGCTCCTTTGTTCCATACTTTCTTGGCACTTTCAGGAAGCAAATTATCGTTTTTCGCATCAGAAGAAAAGCGCAGACAAACATTTTCTCCTTGGCTTTGGAGTATAAAATGGACGTTTTGAGCATGGTCACTTTGGGCAGTAATTCGAGAAACGGCTTCAAAGCATGCCGATCTCCAAGAGTCTGCATTTTTCTCAGGGGACTGCCGGAAAAAAAGACTGATGATTTTAAACAGCCTAGTTTGAGCACTCATCGAATAAGGAGTTCTTCCATTGACTTCAAAAATAGGTGATGAATCATCGACGTTTGCTTTGAGAAATAGAGTGTTGTCCGCGTGATTGACGGCCTTGAATTCCATCTCTTTTTTTCCCAAAGTTAAAGTAATCAGGAAGCCTTCATCGGAGCTTTTGTTTTCCCAAAGTAAAGAGATGATCTCTATTAAAATTTCTTTATCGGGCAAAATATCAAAAGCTTCGCTAGCATTGAGTAAGCTGAATAAAGTAAGGCAACTTTGGGAAGAAGTTTCATCAGCAGGACACTCTATTGTCAGAAGGGTTTGCTCTACTTGCCAACGTGTTTCTAGCTTAAAAGCATCTTGCTTTAAAACGACCTGAGTAAAGACCTCGACCAAGTTCAACCAAATTTCAACTTCATTACAAGAAGCGATCATTTTGAGATAAAGCTGCAAAGGATGACTGAGGGGAAATTTATTTTTGGGAAAAATTACATCGTATTGAGAAAGAAGCTTAAGAGCCCCTGATTTACTAAAATGAAGGTGAGTTTTAAAGTTTATTATTTGTTCTTCCAAAGTGGAAATAAAAAAACTTCCTTCTTTTTCTTCTAAGGTTTCGCATTGTTTTAGGATTTGGATAAAAGCTTGGTGCTGCTCATTAAACTCTTCTTGAAAATCCAAGTGAATTAATCCCATTACCTTGGCGAAAGATTTAGGATCGGTTTCAAAATGGTATATCTTGGTATTGTTGGGATGGCCGTGGTTTCTTTGAAAGAGAGCATAAAGAAACTCTGCAAATAATTGGTTGTCATAGCCAGGAGTAAGAAGTTCCGGGCTAAGCACTTTAATAGAAGGGTCAAAAGCTGGTGCTATTGGGTAGATACGAGCTTGCATATCTTGGGGCAAAAGCTCTTTCAGGGTATTTATTTGGGAGCGCTCTTTGACTTCAATTAGAAAAATTTCTGGAAAGAAAAATTTTCTTTTTTCTGCGACTTCGTTAGGGTGATTCAGAGTATGAACAAAGAGAGGAGTTTTGTAATCGAAGTTTTTTTCAAATTGAGCGAGCTCATGAACTTCCGCGGAAACTTGCTCCTTTTGTTTTTCATCGGGAACCAAACGAAAAATATGAGCACTTTCTTGGAAGACATCTAAGTCGAATCGTGCTTTTAAAAGCCAAGACTGAAAATTTCCTGAGGTGACAAAAAATAAATTTTTTGCTTCTATCGCTTCGCAGTCAGAGTGGAGCTCTTCTCGCAAAAAATCAATCATATCTTGATCAATAAAGGAAACATCGGCAATATCAAGAACAATACCTCCATCTAGGTAAGTCCATACTTTACCGTAATTAGTATCCACTTGCTTAGGTTTTAGACGAAACTTTGCCGGATACTTGGCCTCGTCTATACTTCGTTGGAAATCTCCTCGTAAAAGAGGATTGTCAAAAAGAGTTCCTTGCCATTTGACGTAGACACTGCTTCCGATGAGGTCTGTCTTCATCTCTGGTTCAGGTAGCTCATCTTTAGCCCAAGCAATCGCTTTATGATACTCGGCAATTGGTAATTGGGCTTTTGCAAAAATTCCCCACCCAGTAGACCAGTATGCTTCGTTCGACTGGGAAGTGAAAACAATATCGTCTTTTTTCTTTTTAAATAGGTTAAAAAAAGGTAAATAGTTTTTACTCACCTTGAGTCGATTGGGGAAACAAATGACGACCCTTTTAGACTCTTGGGTCGCCTTTTGAATAACCTTATTAATTTTCTCAAGGTTTTGTGAACTGGCTTGGGCTCCCTCGGGAAACTCCATATAGTAGTATTCGTTATAAACTTTGGTAATCACGTTATTTTGCCTATGGAGTCGAAATGTCCAAGTATTTAGGAGAAGTATATAAGACGACAAGAGATACCGAGTCTAAAGTGGGGCATTCCAAACCTCGATCGTTGGCTCGTTTTTCTCCCACCTGAAAATTACTACTATACCTAACTACACTATCCTTCAGAGCAGAAGTTACTGTAGAGGGAATTAGTCTCTGGGTTTGGATTCCCGGAGCCCCTTGGTAAGGAGCAAGAATTTCTCCCTCGGTGTTCTCTACAGAAACTGTCATCGTAACATTTGAGTTTTGAGTATAGTCAGAAGGATCCCGCCTTATACTAGAGTAAGAAACCCACTCGATAGGTCCCAAAATAGCATTTTCAGGAATTTGAAAACTGTTTTGATAAACACTACTAGAAAAGTAGCGCGAAGCATAAGCACCTTCGTCGGTGGAGTCGTAGGAAGTAAAACGATCAATGGTTCCATTTCCTGGATAGTGAACTTGGGTATCAAAAGCAAAGTACCCCCCGGCAACAGCCTCTTCTCGAAAATAGCCATTAATAAACATAATGTCGCGAGGATCTATTTCGTTAAGAACTGTGAATCCACGACTTTCGGAGCCATCGGTTGGAGAAAGAATATCATCAAAAAGCTGTCCATCTAAATGGAGCTCTACTTGACCAATAGAATCGTCCCAAGTTAAACGAATGTGGTGCCACTCATGTGCTTTCCAATCTAGTTCTCCTCCGCTAACGTCTACTTCTACGTCACTGCGGACATAGTTGCGATTTAAAACACCACTTTTATCTAAATCCTCGGGAAAAATAGTTCCGTAGTGTCTTTGAGTTTGGGAGTTTGGTATTTCCTTGGTAAAGCAATAAGCATAATAAAGTCGAGAAAGCCGGAGTTTGCCAAAACTGTTTACATAAAGGTACATTTGAGTTCCTTCATGAAACTTTCCATTACGTAGAGGACCTTCTTGGGTATAGTCGGCGAGTTGTTCTTGAACAGGGTTAAAAAAACCGTTACGCAGTCGATTTTTTGTCGTAGTTCCCAATATTCCATAGCTTAATCCCGGATTTATATCGTCTCCGGGATTTTCATCCAGCTTAACCCACATTTCAATTGCTCCTTGGTAGTTAGCTAAATGAGTTTCGTCGATTTTATTGACACCTCGAAAATCATTATTAGAGCTATTGTCCATGCTTTTTTGTGAAAAGGCATAAGTGGCAAAATATCGGCTGGCATTGCGACTACTGTATTGAGCTCTGCGAGAAAGAATTCCTTCATGGGTTAAGTGATTTCTTGCTAACTGGACGGTTTGATTTCGGGTAGCAGCTCCAATCGAAAGAGCGGTCATAACTTGATCGGTATTCACTTTAGGAGGAACATGCCAACTTAGAGACAATCCTTGATTAGTAGTGCCGCCAAAATAACTGAAATCGGTTAACAGTTGTCCATCCGTTTGGAAAGACTTAAACGGTTGAAGATTGACAAAGGTATCTCCACTATCATAGAGACCCAAATCGGCAGGACGAGGTCGTGGTTCTACTCCTCCGGCAATATTATCAAAAACATTCCCCGTTTGCTGTTGTCGTGTATTATTCGGGAAAGTATGGGTATTTTGATGAACCTGGGTTCCATTTTCAAAATCTTGTTGAGAAGTATGGTGTAAAACTTCTCCAAATTCAATGAGAGCAGTGACTTGAACTTCTGCTAAGGTACGTTCGCCATTTTCCGAAGTAATACGAGCCAAAGATTCTATTTCAATCGGACCAAGGTTGAAAAAAGATAGATCTGCAGTGTGACCAGGATTACATTGGCCAATCTCGTTGGCTGCTCGATCAAAAAGATAAGCACGAGAAACCCGACGATAAGAAGGGCCATTAGGATTCCAAAAACCTTCGACAACATTGGGATTAAAGTTGCTTTTTAAGGTATCTTTCCAGGCTTGAAACCACTCATTGGCATTTACACCGCTAGGAGCACCCGGAAAAAATGTTGTTCCTGTAAAATTATCATCAATAAATGATTCTAAGTCTTCTTGGTCGCGAAAAGGGACAAAAGAACGAATTTCATCGACAATTCCATCGACGTTAACTCCTGTATCAGAGAAATCGATGGCGAAAGTTAGAGGATTGTCTTGGATATTTGTTTCGAGTCTTTTTCCGAAAACATCGTTTTGATCAGAAACTACATTTACGGAGTAGAGAACAGCAGTAGCGTCTATATTTGTAATTAAGGAATTTAGCAATTCTGAGGAAACTGTGTTGATGTTCACGGGAGCTCGAAATTCTCGATAAAAGGAAGATACTTCTGCGATTTCTCTTTGGCCGTTTTTATGAACTCCCCAAGTTTTTCGATTGACTGGAGTATCACAAGTAAGATTACGGATAAACTCATCCTTGGCATCAGCTTCTTCTTCTAAACGCTCTAGAATATCTTTTAGTTCTTGTTTAGAGCGAAATCTTTTTTCGTTTTCAATTGTTCTTGTGACAATAGCATCCGCGGCAGCACTAGCGTCATCTAAGCTACAGTTGCTTGCTAAAGAAATCAAAATGTTACGGAGAACTTGATTGGAAACAGCTTGCTTGGTTGTGTCCTCAGTAATGTATCCGTTAACATTGAGTTTTCCTGCTTCGCTTTCGATTTTTAGAGCGTAGAAGTTTCCTCCGAAATCATAGCGACCTCGAATTTGACCATTCTCGGGACTTCCCACTAAACCTGAGAATGAGAATTTTCCATTGAGAATTCCGGAGTGAAGAGAAACATCTTCTTTATTTAGAACGGCCGTTTTCAAGTTAGGATCAGAGTTTTCAGGGTAGATAATTGTGTTATCAATTTCTTGCCCCAAAGCGAGTCTTTCTTGAATATGAGTTACGGCTTGTTCTATTCCGGCTAAAGCTGTTAGTCTTGCGTCCAAAAGAAGGGCATTATTGTCGGTGGCTGCTCTATCGTAAGCAGCTAAGCGAACGAAAGTTACTCCCATAATGGAAAGCATAAGCAAAATGCCAACGGTAAGGATTAAAGTTATGCCTTGGGATTGATATTTTTTTCGAGGAAATTTGCGAATGTTCATAGATTTCCTTTCTCACCTTTTCCTAGTTTTGCTGAGAAGAAAGTTGAGGAGGTGGATTATAGCCCAGTTCTGTCGCTAAATCCATTCTCATTTCTCGGGCACATTTGTTGTGTAAATTTCGAATATGTTGTTCCATCATATTGAGGTTGTGGGTCGCATCTGGATCTAGGTAGCGTTCTTGAAGGTTGAGTTGATATATCTTTTGAACGGTGGCCTGAGAAGACCGTGCTAGACGAAATAAAATGCGACAATAGGCTAAAAGAGCACCTTGAGTTTTAGGATAGCACAAAGGAAAATGGTTATTTGTGTAGTTATGTAAGGTTTTTTGCTCTTGTTCGATTTTTTGATAGAACGTTTTTATCCACTTTTCCCAAGTTTCAACAGGAACCCTATTTTTACTGGCGTATCTTTGAATAATTTTTTGTTCTTGAGTTTTTAGATTTAGGTAGAGACCGTTTAAAATTTTTATTTGAGATAGATAAAAACCTTGACTCTTTCTTCGGTATTCTTCAGAGTCATTTTTACTTCCCATGCGAATTAATTTTTCTTCCGACATGGGAGCAAAAGTACCAAAGCGTTTTTTCCATTTTTCTTGGAAAACAGGAGCTTGTTCTGACCACAAAAATTCCCATTTAATTTTATATATCCCTGGGGATATAGATTGAGTTGCTTGGTTAAGTGCTCCCCAGCGCTTTTCAAAAATACCATTTTCAGACGAAGAAATAACATCTGAAAGAAAAAATGGGTATTCCTTTACAAGGTTGTTTTCATAGTAGATAGAAACGTTCATACGGAGAGCATCTGCCATAAAGGCAGTTTCTATTTGGCCTTGTACTCCCAAAGATAGATAATCCCACCAAGGAGGCCGGACAAAGACATCATAGCCCAGAAGATTTTTCTTTATGAGGTAACTCTGTTCATGTTGGTTGTCTTTTAGCTCCCAATATTGCTGGGCTGAAAAAGATATGGCAATTTCTTCGGAGAGATTGTATCCCTTAGCTTTGAAAATTTTTTGAAGCTCTTCTTTATCACCACGAGCAATTGTTCTTTCGTGTTGAGCTTCTATTCGAAAAACAAAGAGAAGAGTATCTAAATCCAAGTTTTTGATTTTGATAATTTCTCGACCAAAGAGAGGATGGATAGAGATGAATGCTAAAACAAAGGAGAGAATAAAGGGAAATAAAATTTTTCTCATAAGTAGCACCAGAGATAGTAGAAAATCTGCCGCAAGGGGTCGGGGATAAGAGAAGGGCGAAACAACTGCCACAAAGCACCTCGTTTTTGGTACTGGAGCAATGGTTCCGCCCTCTCAAAAAAAGAGGAAATGCAATCTCTCTTTTTTAACGAAAATCTTTTATGCTACTTGTTTAGCAACCAATAACAAATTCTGCTCCGGTTAAACAAGTTGGGTCATCAACACAGTTTGCTGCATTGCTAGCTACAGAACTAGTGGTAGGATCGCAATTTTCAGCGTTAACATTAGCAGTAGGAGCACAATTTTCAGCGTTTACGCTAGCATTAGGAGCACAGTTTTCAGCGTTTACACTAGCAGTAGGAGCGCAGTTTTCAGCGTTTACGCTAGCATTAGGAGCGCAGTTAGCTGCTTGCACTTCGCAAATGTCACTTTCGCTGTAGTAATCTCCCATAACCGCTTGGAAATTAGCATCGGTTGGATTAGATGCAGAAAAATTTCCTGTACCTAAATTAACTGGTACGCTGCGGTCTAAAAAATTAACGGGATTAAATGTAGGGAAAGCATCAAGATCTCCATTAGGTCCACAACCAGCTTTGGTAGGAGTATCACAACCACTAGCAACGGCAGGAGTATCACAATTAGCGGCAACGTTACCGTCAGGCCCACATTCTTGAGCAACTACAACACAATTTAAAACGAAAGCAAATAGAGCTAAAAAAATAATATTTCTCATGGCATTCTCCTGTTGAGATAGGCCTAGGGTGCGATTTAAAATTAGACTTTAAATTAAATAGAGTTAAATAAATCACACACCTTAGTTTATTTTTAAAATTTCAAAAACATATTTGGTATCTTATATTTTATAACAAATAAGAAAATATGTCAAGTAAGAGCAAAGAATTCTTAAAAAAAAGATGCGCAAAGCCAAAAAATAAGTAAAATAAAAATATCTGCTAGAAGCTAAAGTCTATGTGTCACTCTTGGTGACATCCTATAAATATTAGGATATATGTCACTACTAAAAAAACAGAAAGCACCCGATGAAATTTTCTCAAGCGACCACTATTTTTTGCTTTTTCTTTGTTTTATTGCTGGGAGCTGAAGCAGCAAAAAAACCCGATGTTCAACTCCCTCCTAAAATTTCCCCTTATGCAAATTTGTATTTGAGTTTAGATATTTATGGAGGAGTAGATTTTTATTTTGATATTTATGCCATAGGCAAAACTCAACCTGAACAATTTAATGCTCTGAAAGAAGCTGTCGGTGTTTTTTTGGCGACCACTAAATTCGAAGAGTGGGAATTTTCTTCCATTGAGCAGGATATGGGAGAATATCATTATCTCTATTTAAATCGGCCCAAAGTTTTTTCTTCAAAGTCTTGGAAAGTTGAAGGAAAGCTTCGATTAAATTCTCTTTTGGAAGCTTGCCAAACATTCCAAGTAAATGAGTTTTCTGTACATTTGGAGCTTCCTCCCTCCGCTAAAGGAAATTTTCCCAAAATTTTTCACCAAGCAGAGGGAAATTACTCATACAAAATAGCAACTCATCAGAGAATACCTCATTTGGCTTTCTCTTTTCTGTATCAGCGAGAAACCATCCAGCGGCTATTTTTTTATTTACTTTCTCCCCTTATAATTTTATTGTTTTTTCTCTTGTGGACCTTAATAGTAGTTCGTAAATCTTTTCTTTATGCTCCTAGCAGCGAAGCTAAAGGTTTTGCTTGTTGTGTCTTGCGCTATCTATCGACAACTTGTTCTATTGGACTTTGGCTTTGGTGGTTGTTTGGAAACATTGTTCTAAACATTTCTCTTCTTATTGCCCATGAACCTTTGCCTCACCAAGTGCTTCTTCCTGGTCATTTACTCTCCGCTCTTTTTCTTCTTGGACTTCCCTTACTCACTCAATTGGTTTGTACTTTCTTATCTCAGTCTGTTTGGCGTAAGCTAGTTCCAGGAGTTCGATCGGGAGTGATTCTTAAAACTCTTTGTTTTTTCTCTTTTGTCGGAACAGTTTTTGTCTTTTTAGCGACTCACCTTGCCTACAAACAACAGGCGGAAAATTGGCAAGAGTTCTTGGGCATTTCTCTTGTCACTCTCTTTGTCACAGTGGCCCTTTGGATTCGCTATCTTTCTGCTTCTGTCGTTGGCAAAGGAGAGGTTCATGAGAAAATTTTTGCTCTGGGAAAAGAGCTTCTCAATCGGGAGTTCTTGCAAATATCCATGCTTCCGACTGCTCGGGCTCCTCAGCCCATAATTATCACTCGTTTCATTTTTCAATTTAGTGAATATATTGTAGAAAGTTTGTCCAAAGCAGAATTTGATGCCTTTGTGACATATCGTCTATTGTATTTCAAAAAGAGTTTACGACTAAGAGCTTGTATTTTGTTCGGAGTTTTTGCCGGGATATTTTTGTTTGCCTTCGCGATTGTTACACTCTCCATTTTCTTGATTCCCGCTGAGGGGCAAACAATAGCAGCTCGCATGAACCTCTCTCTTTCCTCTGTCAAAATGATTTTTGTAGGAACTTTTTTACTTTCGTTGTTTGCTACAATTCTTTGCTACTACATTTACCAATCTCAACACCGTAAAATATACCAAGAAACAATGGAGATAAGTGGAAATCCAGAAGCTTTTATTACGGCCCAAGCTAAAATTCATCGTTTCTACTTCTCTACTCCCAAGCATTGGAAAAAAGGTTGGAGTGAGATACTTTACCAGCATCGTAAAATCCTCAAAATAGCCCGTCATTTAGCTAGGGATCAAAAAATAGAAGAAAATCAACTCCTGGAAATCTTGGGAAAAGCAGATGACGACACTTCTCGTTACTCTATTCCTGAAAAAGCAGATCCTAAAAAAGAAAAACAAGAAAGAGCAGAAAACGAAACTCCTGGTAAGCTCTTTTCTTCTGCAAATAAACAGAGCTATTTGAAGAAACAGGGAAAAATTCAAATGTTCTTGATGCTTTTCCCTCCTGTTGTCTTAGCCCTATGGGTAGAATACAGTGCCTGGGAGGGAATACTAAAGTGGATAATCTATGGAGTAGGAGTTTTTCTCATCCCAGCTCTTTCTTATTTTACTGTTCTTCGCTTAAACTTACGCTTTAATGAAAAAATCAAAAACCAGTTTTGGAAACGGTTTCAAGAAAAAAATACTGACTTAATTTCAGAGCAAGTGTTTTTTACTGGCATAGTTCCTGACTCTGAGCTAAAAACCTACGAAGGTTTTACTGCTTGGGATATGGGCATTTTTCTTCTACGCCAAGACTCCCTAGTCTTTCGTGGAGAAGAAACCCACTTCGTTCTTAAAAAGAATCAAATCCGAGATTGCAAAATAGAATCAGGCTATCCCAGTCTAACCAAAAATGAAAGAATCTATATCCATTGGCGAGACGAAGAATCACAAGAAGAAGGAAAGTTTAGCTTTTCTTCTCCATTCCCTATCGAAAAAGAATATAGTCTTAGACAGAAAAAGGAGAAAAAAGGACAAGAAGTCTTTCGTCGTTGGCAAGAAGACAGCTCTTCTTTTCCTTGCTTGGAAAGCTCATTTCAAGAGTATAGCTTTCCTAAATGGGAACCCGTTTCTGGTCAATCGATGTTCGTCGTTGGGAACGTTTCGTTGATTATAATAAATATGATTGTTTGGGGAGTAGTGGGGTTAATGTTCTGTTTTCTCTTGGACCTGAAATTTGACTTAAAAGAAGGGGATACGGGCTGGTTTTTGCTGATATCTTACTGGTTTACCTCAAACATGCACTTTTTGCCTTTTCTTTTTACTAAAAAGAAAGTTGAGAAGAAAATTGAGAAGATTGAGGGTTAGGAGGTTTGAGGGGGAATTATGCAAAAATCGTTCTAAGCACTATATTCCCTGGAGGCAAGGCTTATCTGAAACCGCTTTTGAAAAAGATGATCGAAAACCGTTCTAAGCACCATGTTCCCTGGAGGGTGAGGCTCCTGCCGAACAGGGGATGTGCTTTGTTCCTGATGGTATTTAAAGCACATCCACTGGATCATAGGTTTCATACTTGGAAAAACGTTTTATCTCGCGGGTGCTCCTGCCGCGCCGGGGATGTGCGAAGATCACAATATCAAGTGCCAAAGCACATCTCCTGCTCGGCAGGAGCCAAAGCCCTCCACCCTAAAATAGCATTTAGAGATAGGAACGTTTTAGGTAGACTACCCAGTAACCTTCCGCTTAACCGCCCGCCCGATAAACCGAACCTTCTCCCCTAGAGGAAAACGAGCCAGGTTAGCCTTGACTACGCCTGTGGTGAGGCGGCTTTTGCGGCTGTAATCGATTCGGACATCTACTATAACAGGCTGGCCTTTAGAGGAAATTTTAAGGGCTTCGTCGAGAACTCTGTCTATTTCCTTGTCGTTAGTTAGATCGATATAAGCGGCGCCTGTGGCTGTAGCCACTCCTTCGAGTTTAATATCCCCTAGTATGGTGCAGGTTTTTCGATTGAGGGGAATTTTTTGGAACTGGGAGATTTGCCCTAACTCTCCGTCGTGGAAAACGCAAAAAATAGCTCCTAGGTTTAAGGAACTTGCGGTGATGATTTCCATACAGGTCATTAAAAAAGCTCCGTCGCCGACGATTCCTACGACTTGCTTTTCGGGGTTAGCTAGCTTGGTTGCAATGGTGGCGGGAACACAGTAGCCCATGCAGTTAAAATCTGTGGGAGAGACAAAACGACGGGCTTGGTGAACAGGGAATTGCTCTGCTGCGAGAAAAGTGTGGTTGCCATCGTCGGTTAGGAGGAAAGCGTCGTCGGTGAGTTTTTCGCGCAGTGCCTTAAAAAAGTTTCCGGGGCTCACAAGTTTTTCGTTTATGTTTTTGCACCATTCATTTTTATATTTCTTTTTTTCTTCTGCGATGAGTTGGCGGAGGGGGCCCATTTCTCTTTTGCTTTTCCATTCTTTGGGAAATGTATTGAGAATGGATTTAAAAACTTCGCTCGCGTCTCCGGTGATAGATACTTTAGAAGGATAATTTTTATCAAAAACATCAGAATTTATATCAACATGAATTAGATTCTCTGGAACAGGTAAACTGTAACTGCCTGTTGCTAGCTCCGAAAAACGGACTCCTACCGCAAGGAGACAGTCGCAATCTTCAAAGGCTTTTTCACCAGCAGGAACAGAGCAGGGGCCAAATCCCATTCCTGTGTGTAAGGGATGGTTCGCAGGAAAAGAGCTGATTCCTTGGAGGGTGGTTGCCACAGGCGCTTCTAGTAGCTCGGCAAGGGCGATACTTTGTTCGTGAGCATCAACAGCTCCCCAGCCAAGATAAATTCCTGGCTTTTCTGAGTTTTTTAGCATCTCAATGGCCGATTGGATTTTCTCTTCTTGTTTTACACTGGTGGTCGAGAGATGTTGATAGGTGGGGAGGTGGTCTATCTCTGCTTGAAATAATTGCAGTTCCGCGGGAATTTCTATGAAGACAGGGCCTGGTTCTCCACTGGTGGCAATATCGTAAGCTTCAAAAATAGTGGGAATAATATCTTCGTGCTTTTCGATAACAAAAGCGTTTTTTGTAACAGCAGCGACTAATTTTTTTTGATCTAGTTCGTGCAGTTGGTAAGATCGACCGGTGTCTTTTCGGGTTCCTCCCGTAATAACAAGCATGGGGATACCATCTAAAAAGGCTTCTCCTATTCCGCTCATGGCATGAGTAACGCCTGCGGCAGGAACCACAACAATGGTTCCAATAGAGCCAGATGTTCTACTAATGGCGTCTGCCATAAAAGAGCCTGATCCTTCATGAGTGACCAGAGTAGGCTGGATTTGAGTTGACGAGTTTAGGGCATCGTAAATTTCAGTGGTGTGAACTCCAGGGATACCAAAAGTGTATTTTACTCCCACTTGTTCTAAAGCATAAACGGCCAGCCAAGCTCCTGTCTTTTTCATTATTACTCCTTCTTTGTATTACTTTCCTTAAGCAATTCTGTGTTTTTTTGAATCAATATAATTTTTACATTTAGCCCTTTTTCTGGAAAGTTATCCTGGCTAAACTTGGATGTATCTGTTAGGTAGGTTCCTTTTTTTGCCTTCATTGATGAAATGAAATTGCGCCATTGATGTTCTTGTAAGTGTTTTTTCCAAACGAACAAAGAACTGACAGAAGAAACTTTATTATCCGAATTATCCAAAGGTAGCTCTTGTCCATTTTCGGGGAAAGTTACTCGATGAATCGGCTTTTTTTCTTCATTTTCTTCTTCATTTTCTTTTTTAGAAAGAATTTTTTCCACAGGCAAAGCTTCCGTTATCCACTTTTTCGCTTGAGCTAAATCAGAAGCGACAATCGTGCAGACTAAATCTGGTTCCTCTTCACTTTTCTTTTCTTTTTGATATTCGATTGTGTAATACAACTCTTTTTTAGCAGAAGAGGAAGAAAGATAATCAGCTTGTTTGCCAGCCTTCTCTTTTGCTTGTCCATTTCCAAAGACAGATTGCATAATTTCCTTTAAACGGGAAGCGGTTTCCTTTGTTAAGTTAGACTTATTGGCTTTATTTTCTGTCACAGGATTATTTTTAGCTAATGTTTTTGTGGGCTCTTTTTTATCTGAAAGAGTATCTTGGTCTGTTTTTCCAGATTCCAAGAGTTCTCTGGTGTTTTCGCCAGGAAAACGACGTCCAAGATTTTCTTTTTTTTCATTTCTTGCTAAAAAAGCTCCGTCTTCTGCTTTTTCGTAAATTTTTTCAGCCTCCTTCTCAACTCCTTCGTCAGCGTAGTCATCCGATGAAAGATCTTCTTCCACGATGATAGCTTCTTGCATGACCATAGTGTTTTCTTCTGGCCCTGCAACATCTAATTTTAGATCTTCTTCTGCTAAAGTTTCGCCAGCATCAAAACTATATGGAGCAGAGGTTGGCTCGTCTCTGAAAAGTTGATCTTTTCGCTCTTCTAGAGCACCTAAGCTCTGTCTTCTTTTTTCCATTTTTTTCGATAAAAATTTTTCTGGCTGAGATTCCTTAGCCTTTGCTGCTTTGGCGACAACAGGAGACTTCATCTTTTTTTCTAAAGAAATCTGGCTTTCCGTATTTGCAACAGAAGACTCTGAAGTGTTTAGACGAGAAAAACGAGGCCAAATGACAAGCAGAAGCAAAAGCCCTGCTGCTAGAGCTAAGCCAAAGGTGGAGGCTTTGTACCATTGCCACCGGTGATTTTTTTCTTTTTGGATTTTGTTCTGAATATTAGCTCTTAGATCTAGAGGGACAGCCAGTGGAGGCAGATCTCTAATCAACTGAACAGTTCTCTCAAGTAATCTAAACTCTTCTTGGCAATTAGAACAATCTTCTAAGTGCTCATGAAGACCTGGATCTATTCGAGAGTCCATCTTTTGATCTAAGTATTCAGATAACCGAGATAGACATTCTTGACATTGCATATTATTTTCTTTCAAACCCCTGGATATGTACTTTTACTATTTTTGAATTTGAACGAGAAACCTAGCAAGTTTTTAGTTTCTCAATTACAAAAGCAGTCCGCTGCTTTTCTCTTAGTCGATTCATCCTAGTAAAAAGTTCCCAAAAAATTTTTAGGAGTTTAAAAAGCCTATTTTGTTGTAGAGGATATTTCTTTGGGGAAATCCTATTTCTTTTTGTTTCTTTTAGATGCCTTAAAGTAATTTAATAAGTTTTTCTTTCATCATGAGACGAGCACGATGGATACGCGAACGGACTGTTCCTATTGGGCAATCTAAAATACTTGATATATCTTCATAACTAACTTGCTCGATATCGCGAAGAACAAGGATGGACTTAAAAGGTTCTTCTAAGCTGGCAATGGCTTCTTGAACTATTTTTTCTTGTTCTTTTTTTTCCAAGGAAATTGCGGGATCATCTTCTCTAGACAAAGGTTCTAGGGAAATGGTTTCTTCTTCGCCGGGAGTAGATTGGTAAAGAGAGAATGTTTTTTTTCTACGTGCTTGTTGCCTGTGAGAGCTCTTGGCAATGTTTAAGCTAATGCGAAACAACCAAGTGAAAAAAGTGGCGGTTTCTCTAAAATTTGCTAGCCCTCTGTAGGCATTGATGAAAGTTTCTTGGGTTAAATCCTTGGCCATTTCTAAATCGTTTGTTAAGCGTGAAATCGTATTAAAAATACGATCTTGGTATTTTATGACAAGTTGGTTAAAGGCTTCCTCGTTTCCCTGTTTAAACTCTTGCACCCATTTGTAATCTTCATCCTTGTTGCCGTTTGCCCCAGTCATATAGTCTTTCCTAAAAAATTAATTTTTGCGACTCTTGAGCAATATGTTTTCTTGCTTCTTCGGAGAATTCGATCAAAGTTCTAGGAGAATATGAAACACCTTTACGTCCTTTTTTAATGTATCCAAGATATTCCAGGTTTTTTATGACTCGATCGAATTGGTACTCGGAAAGATATTTTCCGCTGACAAGCTTTTTTTTAATTTGTTGTATAGAAACTTCCGCAGAATTTGGATTTTTCATTTTTTCTAAAGAGCCAATGATGATCGCGAGAGTGGCTTCTTCTTCTTTTTTTATTTCGCTTGGACAACAATAGTTAGCACGGATGGAGTACCAAAGCTCACCTTTGTAAAGGTATTCCACGAGTTCTAAACCTAGAAATGCTATTTTGGCTTTAAGTTCTTGGAGAAGTTTTTCTAAGTTATTTTTATCTATTTCTAAGGCCTGTAGTAGTTTATTTTGACTCATTCCGATGGCCAAGTTATCGTCCTTTTGCCGCCATCTTGTGCTTAAGGCAAGAAATAGCTCTTGAAGTGTTTCCTCCATAAATTAAGACTCCTTCAAAACAATTGCTACCGGATAATTGGAGGGAGCTGAATCGTGTACCTCTATGGGTATTTTAGCTTGTCCATCAGCAGCTAGTTGGGAGAGAATTTCAGCTTCGTTAATAGAAAGCGAGGACCAGCTTTGGGGAGAGGTTTCTTTTTTTATAAATTGGCGAAGTTTTTCTCGTGAAGCTTCCAGCTCTTCGTAAGAAATGGGCCGTGTTTTGAAGGTGCAGAGAGTTTGGGGCCTGTTAGCTTCTGAAAAACTCGTAAACTCGGGTTCTGCCTCTTCTAAAGCCATCTCTTTACGTTCGGGGTAATTATTGATGGAAGATCGCCCGTGAAAATGAACAACAGGATGACATAGACATCTTAAGACATAAGCAAGCATTTCGGTTCTTTGTTCAGGAGTAGTTTCATCAGCTAGAAGACGAGCGGTTTGTTCCTTTTGAATTTCACCAAACTGTAGATAGCATTTTGAATCCAAAACCTTTTGCTTTAGGCTAGATAAAGTTTCATACAAATCATTGAGGCTTTGACGATCTGCCTCTCTTTCTGGTACGCTTAAGTATTTTTTATGACTCAAAGCCTCTCTGTATTTGAAAATACAATCAATTAGTTTTTTTTCTGTTGAGTCAGGAATTTTTTTCATCAATGAACCTTTATGTTTAAGAAATCCATACTTTAGCTCTCTATTATATTTTTCTATTAGGGGAATGCCAGTATGTTTTGAAAACTTTGCCTGAAAAAATAAAAAAAATGAGAGTAAAATAAATGATAGCTTTCTCTGCATGTTTAGCTTGGTTTTAAAAATTACTTGTGATGGCTATAAATATCCAGTAGAATGTATAAAAAATATACATGAGAAATACTTAACAGGGTTCTACGTAAAAAAGTACCTAAGCAAATCTAGTGGGAAAAACGAATGCAAGCAGATCTTTTAAAGAAAAGAAGTTTACAGGTTTTTTTTGGAATTTTATTCTTATCAGTGGTAGTTCTTGCCTATCACCTTCGATCTATTTTTAATCCGCTACTACTTTCTCTTTTACTCGCTTATATTGCTAATCCAGCAGTGAATAAAATTGAAAAATGGGGAATTGGCAGAGTAACGACAATCTCTTGTATTTATGTTCTTTTAATGGCCGCTCTTTCTTTTAGTTTTCTCGTCATTGTGCCTTTAATAGGTGATGAAGTTTCTATTCTTTATCAAAAAACTTTTGTTGGTGATAGTTTTTTAGATGAAAATAAAAATAATATTGCTGATGAAAAAGAGACTGTTGTAAGAGATCTTGATAGTGATGGCAAGTATGATCCCTCCTATGTTAATGTCATTCTTGCCTGGATGAAAAAAGATATAGAGGAATGGAATACGAAACATCCTAATAAACAAATAGCTTTAGGTGACATTCTTGATGAACTATCAAAACCAGAAAATCTCCAGAAGATTTTTGCTCAGTCACCAAAAACTATTGTTTGGGCACAGCAAATTTGGTCGCATTTTTTTATATTACTATCCTATCTCGTATTTGTTCCTGTTTATACTTTTTTTCTTTTAAGAAGCCTGAATAACATTCGTGACACTATCTTTTCATATCTTCCCAAGCAAAAGAAAAACGAAGTACGACAAATTCTCCAGAGTATTCACTTAGCGGTTTCCTCTTTTTTTCGAGGTAAACTCCTTATATGCGTTATAAAGGCTATTCTAACATGGGCTGTTTTACAGCTTTTTGGAGTAAAGTTTGCTCTCCTCTTTGGATTGATTCAGGGAGTTGCTAGTGTTGTGCCTTTTATGGTTTTAATCGTCGGCCTGATTCCTAATATGGTCATTGTAGCTTTGGAGTCAGACAGCTCTCTTTTGGGGCCTTTACTTGGATTGTTTTGTCTTTATATGTTTATCGAAGGAATAGAAGGTGTCTTGTTAACTCCCATGATAATGGGAAAAGAAACTGGAATGCATCCTCTTACAGTTATTTTGTCATTGTTAGTGGGAGGGGAATTGTTTGGAGTTTTTGGTTTGATTTTAGCAATTCCTTTTGCCAGTGCTCTTAAAATTTTATTACGTGAACTTGTTTTACCAGGAATAGGCTATGCTTTTGGACATAATATTCTTGTCGAAAAAGTTGATTCCTAAAATTTTGAATATTGCTCAAACTCAGAAAGTGACAGGGTTGGCCATTTAGAAAACGTTTGCGCCAAAATTATCTAATGAACAAAGAGCTTAAAGATATACTTTTAAATGCCTTAGAGGCAGAAAAAGGAAACCTGGCTCCTAAGCTGCCTGGTTTTTTAAGAAAAGTTTGGATAAAGTTTCTCTCCTTGAAAATGTATTGGGAGGTAAAGAAGTCTTTCGCCAAATATCGATTGGAAGAGTTGCTGCTAAATAACCCGGAGACAACAAAGGTAGCAGCGACTTTTGTTTTTTCATTATCTAGAATGGACACTTTTTGGGGAAAATCTCACAAAAAGATGCTACTAAAGCTAAAATCTAATGAGTTTCTGGATGGATTAAGTTTCTATGGTGACTCTTTTATGGCAACGGTTCTGGATAACGTAAAAGATGACATATGGGGGCCTGATCAAGTAGATTCTATTGCAGAAATAATGGAAGGGTGCTTGTCTGTTTTCCTATCATCTAGGTTTCAAAACTTCTACGGAAGTACTTTTTTTAGAATTCCAAATATAAAAGGGGATAATGAAAAAAGAAATCTCGCCAATCAATATCTTGCTAGAATTTTTATGCGCTTATGGCAAAGTAGTTCTCTTATGGAGAAATATTTTGTTGCTCTCGAAAAGGTTGAAGATGAGCTTGTTTTTCCTGCTATCTACACAGCTCAATTAGTGTCCGAACAGGTGGGGACAAGCAAGGCTTATGAAGGGTTCTCGCTTTTTTGTGAAAAATTTTCTAATCGCCCTCAGTTTTCTGAAATGCTTGATGTGGCAGGGATGCTGGCGAGTTGTAACAAGCCAGAAGTGTTTCAAGAAACCCTTCTTTGGATGGCCCAGTCACCTTTGGATCCAGCAATTTCCGAGCAAGCTTTAATTCAAAGTAAAATGCTTCTGGAAACACAGCAAGAGGAGGGAGCTTATACTGTTTTTAGCTATGATAGGTATCTTAAGTATCTTAAGGAAAAAGAAGAAAATTTTTCTCTTCTAAAAGAAGAAGATGCGAATTATTATTTTAAAAAGGCAGTGGAATTCTTTGTTTTATAGGCTGTATTCTCCCTCTAAGCCGTTCTCTTGTATAGTCTTAGCGGGTATTTTTTTTAAAATCCATTTTTTGCTTGCAATAAGCTGAGTTGGTTATATAATTACGTTCTCTTAAATGAGAACATTCACCTGTTCCTTGAATTGTAAAGAGAGATATAACTCTGCTAGCGTAGCTCAACGGCAGAGCCCCTGATTTGTAATCAGGCGGTTGTGGGTTCGAATCCCACCGCTAGCTTGCTTAAAATAATGCAAATTCAGGAGGGATACCTAAGTGGCCAACGGGGGTGGACTGTAAATCCACTGGCTTCGCCTTCAGAGGTTCGAATCCTCTTCCCTCCATAAAAAAAAGCGGGTGTAACTCAATGGTAGAGTACCAGCCTTCCAAGCTGGCAGTGTGGGTTCGATTCCCATCACCCGCTCTAGACGCTGCTGTAGCTCAGTGGTAGAGCACATCCTTGGTAAGGATGAGGCCATGGGTTCAATCCCCATCAGCAGCTATTGATTCATAAGACAATGTATTCCGCCGGAAAATTTGAAAACAAGATACTTTCATTCCCTATAATAAGAAGTTTTTTGTTTATCCAATCCTCCAAAATTGAAAATTTGTCTTATTTTTTTTATCCTCATCAACTACAACTTCAATACTAAAGCACTGTCTTCCCGCATATATCTTTACACCAGATTTGAATGCTATTCTCTAAGTCTTATCTGATTTTTGTGTTGCAGTGTATCTAAAGAAGAATTTTGGACGTTTAGTCTCTAAAGTTGGTTTAGTGTTTGAGAATGTAACCATGATTATGTACTCACTATAAAATATTTTTAGCTTTTCCTAGTAAGAATATTTAGTGTTGAATGATTATGGTAGGAAGATATGCTTAACCCTTCTATGAATAATAGTTTGTTTAGGCTGAAATAATTTCAATTATGAGATTATTTTATTCTTTGCTGAAGTGAATGATGGATAGAAAATTGTTTTGATATAATTGTTATGAAATTTTGAAAAAAAGTTATATTTGAGTTAACGGAGATGTCCCTATGGCAAAAGATAAGTTCGAAAGAACCAAGCCGCATCTTAATATTGGCACTATTGGACATATCGACCACGGCAAAACAACCCTTACAGCTGCCATCACTAAAGTTCTTAGTCTTAAAGGTCTATGTAGTAATCTGGACTTCGATCAAATAGATAAAGCTCCTGAAGAAAAAGCCCGTGGAATAACTATCTCTGTTTGCCACGTTGAATACGAAACTGAGAACAGGCATTATGCCCACGTTGATTGTCCAGGACACGCTGACTATATCAAAAACATGATTACAGGTGCTGCACAAATGGATGGTGCCATTCTAGTGGTGGCTGCAACCGATGGACCTATGCCTCAAACACGAGAGCACATCTTGTTGGCACGTCAGGTAAACGTTCCTGGTATCGTTGTTTTTTTAAACAAATGCGATATGATGAAAGACGAGCCTGACCTAGTTGAGTTGGTCGAAATGGAGTTGCGTGAGCTTTTAAGCAAATACGATTACCCAGGAGACGATATTCCTGTTATACCTGGATCAGCTCTCCTTGCTGGAAAATGTGAAACTGCTGACGAAGAAAATGCTAAATGTATTTTTGACCTGATGGCTGCAGTTGATGATTATATTCCTGAGCCTGAACGCGAAATCGATAAGCCTTTCTTAATGCCTATTGAAGATGTTTTCTCCATCAAAGGACGTGGTACAGTAGGTACTGGTCGTATTGAACGTGGTAAAGTTAGGGTAGGCGATGATGTCGAAGTAGTCGGTATGGTTGCAACTCGTAAAACTGTATGTACTGGCGTGGAAATGTTCCGCAAACTTTTAGATGAAGGTTTGGCTGGTGATAACGTTGGTGTGCTTTTACGTGGGATCGAAAAGAAAGATCTCGAAAGAGGTCAAGTTCTAGCTAAACCTGGTTCTATTAAGCCTCATACAAAATTTAAAGCTAAGGTTTATGTATTGAAAAAAGAAGAAGGTGGACGTCACAAGCCTTTCTTCAGTGGTTACAGACCTCAGTTTTATTTTAGAACAACGGATGTTACTGGAACAGCTCAAGTAGTTGGTGCTGATATGGTAATGCCTGGTGATAACGTTGACCTAGAAGTTGAACTCATTACTCCTATTGCTATGGAAAAAGAGCTTCGTTTTGCTATCCGAGAAGGTGGTAGAACAGTGGGAGCTGGTGTAGTTACCGAAATTTCTGAGTAATAATCTAGGTTATTTACAATGAGCCCTAACAAAGTCTTTTGGTTTACAAGAAAGTCAAAAGATTTTTGTTAGGGCTAATTGTGTTCTTGCCGTTTGTGCTCCCTTCAAAACCGTTTTATACGGAATATTTTGATATTTGGGATATGAGAAAGTTACAAAAGGAAACGTAAGAATGTCTTTGATTTATAAACCGAAACAAGGAATTGTAATTCGTCGAATTACATTTCTCTGCCTACTTGTGCTTTTTACCTTTGGAGCATACCGGCTTTATTCGACCTGCTTTCCGCCTGCTGAAAGTATCCAATATGGATGGTTAAGCCAGCCTCTTACTCAAATAACCATTCCCTTAGTTGAGTATGATATAATTATATCATATCGGCTGTTTATTTCTTTGGGCATTTGGCTTTTTTCAGTTCTGCTGTCTTTCTGGGCAAGTTTTAGGCATGCTCGTCTCTCAGAATTTCTTATTGAGACTGAAAGTGAAATGCGTAAGGTTTCTTGGCCTATATTTAGGGAAGTTGTAACCTCTTCTGTTGTTGTTATTATTACAATTATCATCTTAGGGGTATTCATGTTCCTGTCAGATATCGTTTTCGATAAATTTTTCGGAACTATCTTTTAAATAGAAGGCATACCATGGGCTTTCCTGAAGACAAAAGCAATGATGAAAATGAGGCTAATGTGGAAAAAGAGCTGGATAGCACTGAAAATGACACAGCTTCACAAGAAAACACTGATGTTGAGGAAGTAGTTGAGAATGCTACTATTGAAAGTGCTTCTCCTAATCCTGACATGAAATGGTTCATCTTGCGTGTGCAAAGTAACAAAGAGGATAGAGTAAGACTAGGGTTGGAGAAAAAAATCGCTGCTTCAACAGCAGGAGATCTTTTCTCTAGAGTAGTTGTTCCTACTGAACTAGTATCAGAGGTAAAAAAGGGACAAAAAAAAGTCGTTGAAAGAAAACTGTATCCCGGTTATGTCATGGTCGAAATGATTATGTCCGATGAGTCCCGCCATATCGTAAAAAGCACTCCTGGGGTTGGTGACTTTGTGGGATCTCCCTCAAAGCCAGTTCCTATGTCTGAGGAAGAAGTTGAGAGAATGCTTTTCAACTGCTCACAGACTAAGGACAAACCTAAGCCTAAGATATCCTTTCGAAAAGGACAAAATATCAAAATCAAAGAAGGTCCTTTTGAGAACTTTGATGGTATTGTTGACGAGGTTAATGAGCAAAAAGGGATTGTTAAGGTTGTTGTTGCGATCTTTGGTCGGTATACGCAAGTAGAGTTAGAATTCTGGCAAGTAGAAAGCTTGTAAATAAAGTAACGAGGAAAATATGGCCAAAAAAGTAGTTGCGAATGTTAAATTGACTTGTCCTGGTGGACAAGCCACTCCAGCTCCCCCTGTTGGACCCGCTTTGGGGCAGCATGGTGTTAACATTGGTGAATTTGTTAAAAAATTTAATGATGCCACTCGTGAGAATATGGGTGCTCCAATAGCAGTGATTCTAAGCGTTTATGACGATCGCTCTTTTGATATGGAATTCAAAGGATCACCTGTCTCGTTTCTTTTGAAACAGGCTGCTGGAGTTGCTAAAGGGTCTGGTGTTCCCAATATTAAAAAAGTTGGGAAAGTGACCAAAGAACAGGTGAAAAAAATTGCTGAAGAAAAGCAAAAAAATATGAATGCACATAGTGTCGATAGTGCCATGCGCGTTATCGAAGGAACTGCAAGAAGTATGGGGATTGAAGTAGTCGAATAAGAGGTACTAAATCATGAGTGATCAAGTAAAAGCTCCTGAAGAAGAAAAAGTAAGAAAAAGACGCCCCGGACCTCCCAGCCGTAGAGCAAAATCAAAACGACATCAAGATAATCTTAGTAAGGTTAATTCTAAGGCTCGTTACTCCACTCAAGATGGGGTTGAGTTAATCAAGAGTTCCAGCGAAGCTAATTTTGATGAATCTGTGGATATTGTCATGAGCTTAGGTGTTGATCCTCGAAAATCTGACCAATTGGTTAGAGGATCAGTTTCTTTACCTCATGGTATAGGCAAAGATGTAAAAGTCATTGTTTTTGCTGAAGGCGATATGGCAGAAGAAGCACTTAAAGCAGGGGCTGATGTTGTAGGATCTCAAGACTTAGCTGATAAAATTCAAAAAGAAAATTGGCTTGATTTTGATGTTGCTATTGCTCATCCTAGCATGATGCGTTTTGTAGGTAAGTTAGGACGAGTTCTTGGGCCAAAAGGCAAAATGCCTTCTCCTAAGTCTGGTACAGTGACTCCTGACGTTCTTACTGCTGTAAAAGAGTTTAAAGCCGGAAAAGTAGAGTATCGTACTGATAGTGGCGGTAATGTTCATGCTCCTGTTGGCAAAAAAAGCTTTCCTAAGGAAAGCTTAATTGAAAACGTTGAAGCATTTATTGAACATATCAAAGCTGTGAGACCTGCTACTGCTAAAGGAATCTATATCAAAAAAGTGGTAATTTCGTCCTCTATGGGACCTGGAATAGCCCTTGATGAACATTAGGTTTGTTTCCTAATCGTTATCACAAAAACAAAAAATTTGTAGTTTATTCTACGAAGAATGAAATTTTTGTGAATAGGGTTATTTCCAACAAAAAAATTGTCTCAAAGAATATCGGAGTGAAGATGCATGTCTAAAATGCTCAGAAAAGAGATGGCTCGAGAGCTATCCCGATACCTAGAGGAAGTAGATAGCTTCATTTTGGTTGACTATAGTGGCCTAGAGGCGCAAGATGCCTTTGAGTTGAGAAGTAATCTATATGCTCAGGGAATTAGTTTATTTGTCTTAAAAAATACCCTGGCAAATGTTGTTTTAAAGCAAAAGTTTCCTGGAAACAGCGAAACGATTGCTGAGCATCTCAATGGACCAACGGCAATTGCCTTCGGCGGAGAAAGCATTGTCAATGTAGCTCAATGCTTAGTTGACTGGAATAAAAAAGCCAAGAAAATAAAACTCAAAGCTGGCTATCTTCCTGGTAATGTTTTAAGCAATGAAGATGTTGTTGAGCTTTCTAAAACTCCTCCGAGAGAAGTTCTTCTTTCAATGTTGGCTGGAGTTTTCGAAGCCCCAATGCAACAAATTGCAACTATTTTGGCTGGCCCATTACAAAACGTTGTTTATGCAACTAACGGGCTAATTGATAAGATGGAAGAGCAGGGAGCTGAAAATGTTTCCGATCTTACTTCTTAAAGAGGTCAAAAGAAAAGTCAAAAGCCATACGTGCATTTGCTTTTATTAGTAATGAAAGATATACTACCTTGTTTTGGGTAGCAAACGTACAAATTCAGTAAAAATTTTTAGTTAACCTTAAAGTCACGGCGATCCCAACCTTGCCTGGGTTATCTGTTATTTGAGGATTGGAGATTTAGAGATGAGTGATACAAGTAAGCTCGTTGAAGAAATCAGTGCATTATCCGGAGAAGAAAAAAGCGGACTTATTGTGGACGTTATCAAAGGGTACAATGTTCTTGATTTAAAAGGACTTAAAGATCTATTCTGCGAAACTTTCGATGTTTCAGCTGCAGCACCTGTTGCTATGGGTGCTATGCCTGTTGCGGGTGGCGGTGATGAAGCTTCTGCTGAGCCTACAGCTTTTGATGTGGTTCTCACTGAAATTGGCGACAAGAAAATCCAAGTTATTAAAGCCGTTCGTGGTATTACTGGTCTTGGATTGAAAGAAGCTAAAGCTTTAGTTGATGAAGCTCCTAAGGCTGTTAAAGAAAAAGTTTCTAAAGACGATGCTGAAAAAGCAAAGACTGAACTAGAAGCTTCTGGTGCTAAGGTTGAAATTAAAGGCGTAGCCTAGTCAACTTTGCACTTTTCAACGCATATAAATATAGTCTGTAAAATTTCTCCATTGGGATATAATTTTCAATGGAGAAATTTTATTTTATAGAAATTTGCTTTTTTTGGGCTATTTTGTAGAAAAAACTAGGGATACACCCTTAGTAAAAAAACTCTCTACAAATAAAAAAAGCCACGAAAAAAAAGAATTCTGTCGCACAAATTGCACCCGCAGTCTGTCTTGATGGCCTGCGGCTATTGTTTTTTTGTGGCCAAATAAATTTTTGAGCCGTGTTAAATCTACGGACAAATCTACGGATAAATCTACGGAGGTTAACGAGTCTATTTGCGATTATAGATTTTCGTTAAATGGAATTTATGACATACTTTTCTGAACGTAGGTATTACGGAAAACACAAAGAGATCGTTGAAGTACCTAATTTAGTTGAACTTCAATTGAGATCTTATGAAGACTTTCTCCAAATGAAGGTTCCCTCGATTAGTCGAGACGAAAAAGGGTTAGAAGCGATCATAGGGAGAGTCTTTCCTATTAAGAGTTTTCCTGATGGAAGTATAACCTTAGAATATAAACAATATGAGCTTGCAAAACCAAGATATACTCCTGATGAATGTCGTCGCTTAAAAAGAACTTATGGGGCTCCATTTAAGATTAGAGTTCGGCTCAATCGCCCTGATGAAACTTACATAGAAGAAGATGTTTATCTTGGCGAGATCCCTCTTATGATTGGAGGAGGAGAGTTTATTATTAATGGAGCTGAACGTGTTATTGTTAGTCAGCTACATCGCTCTCCTGGTATTGATTTTGCAGAAGAAAAACATTCTGGGGAAAAGCATTTACAAACTTGTTGGATTATTCCAGAGCGGGGAAGCTGGATAGAAATAAATGTAACAAAGAAAGATACTCTTTCGATTCGAATCGATCAGAGTGGAAAGATTCCTATCACTATCTTTATTCGTGCATTAGCTCCAGAGTATTCCACTGATGAATCGATTATTCGTTTGTTTCATAAGGTTCAAAACGTTACTCTCAAAGGAAATCGATCTTATCGTAACATTATCGGAAAAGTTTTGGCGGCTCCTATTAAGAAAGAAAATGAAGAGGGAGAAGTCGAGTTCCATTTACCAGCAGGAACATTAATCACAGATGATTTATCCGATCAACTTCAAGAGTTCGCTGTTTCCTCTGCTGCCGTCATCAAAGACGCTAAGCTAGATTCTTTAATTTTGAATACTTTAGAGGAAGACCCGACTAGCGATATCAAGAGAAACCTTGAAAAAGATGTCGATGGCTACCAAGCGGCTTTAGCGCGAATTTTTAGTCGTTTACGTCCTGGAACCCCTTTTAATCTGGAAAGAGCAAAAGAGCTTTTCGACGAAAAATTTCATAATGCAACTCGTTATTGTTTGGGGAAAGTCGGACGTTTTCGTTTAAATAGAAAATTTGGCCACGTTGTTGATTCTAATGAAATGACCTTAGCCAACGACGATTTATTTAATGCTGTCAGATATATTTTTAAGCTGCGTAGTGGAGAAGGGGAAATCGATGATATCGATCACCTTGGAAACCGTCGAGTTCGTACTATTACAGAGTTAGCTGGTGATGAATTTCACAAAGGTTTCTTAAAACTCAAACGAACTATCCAGGATCGAATGAACGTTGATCCTGAAGATGGAGATGACCTTACGCCCAAAAATTTGATTAATTCAAAAACTATTTCATCAGCAATCGACTATTTCTTTGGTAGGGGTGAGCTTTCTCAAGTTGTTGACCAAACTAATCCACTTGCTCAAATTACACACGAACGTCGACTTTCAGCTTTAGGTCCTGGTGGTTTGAATAGAAAAAGAGCTGGTTTTGAGGTACGTGATGTTCATATATCTCACTACGGGCGTATTTGTCCTATTGAGACTCCTGAAGGTACAAACATTGGACTAATCTCTAGTCTTTCTATTTACACCACTATAGATGAGTATGGGTTTTTAGTTTCTCCTTACCAAGTGATCAAGGACGGCAAAGTTTCTAAAGAAATTAGATACTTACGTGCAGATGAAGAAACGGGCAAGGTGATGGCTCCGGCTGATAGTCCAGTCAAAAAAGACGGTGCTTTTATTGACGACACTGTTATGGCTAGAATTGATGGTGATTATAGATTTTTGTCTGGAGAAGAAATTGACTACTGTGACGTTTCACCTAAACAACTAGTGGGAGTTTCTGCTTCTTTGATTCCTTTCTTGGAGCATAATGATGCTAACCGAGCTTTGATGGGATCAAACATGCAACGTCAAGCGGTTCCTCTTTTGGTTACCGAGCCTCCTGTTGTGGCTACAGGAATGGAGCAAGTAGTTGCAAGTAATTCCAGTATGGTTATTTGTGCCGAGTTTGATGGCTTTGTTAAAATTGCTACAGCAGATCACGTGATTATCCAAAAAGATGACTCAGATGAAGAAGCCTTCTATGAGATGCGTAAGTTTGTAGGTCTTAACGAAAGAACTTGCTTAAATCAAAAACCTATCATTTCTACAGGAGAGCGAGTCAAACGTGGTCAGGTACTTGCTGATGGTGCTGCGACAAGTCATGGAGAACTTGCCTTAGGGCGAAATGTTCTTGTTGGCTTTATGCCTTGGGATGGTTATAACTTTGAGGATGCGATTATCGTTTCAGAAAAGCTTGTCAAAGAAGACTACTATACATCCTTACATATTGATGAGTTTGAGATTGAAATTCGCGAAACCAAACTAGGGCGAGAAGAGTTTACTCGCGACATTCCTAATGTTTCTGATCGTGCGCTTTTACATTTAGATGAAAGTGGAATTGTTAAAGTAGGTACGATTGTTAAGCCTAATGATCTACTCGTTGGAAAAGTTGCCCCCAAAAGTAAGTCGGAGCTTTCTCCAGAAGAAAAACTCTTACACGCCATTTTTGGACGTGCGGGGGAAGATGTCAAGAACGACAGTTTAGATGTTCCCTCTGGAGTTGAAGGAATAGTTATTGGGACAAGAAAATTTGCCCGAAAACAAAGCCTGACAGAAGAAGAACGAGCTCGAAATAAAAAAGAAATCGAAAGACTAGAGGAAAAACATTTTGAAGTTTTTTCTAATGCTCTTGAAACTATGTATGAAAAGATTAAAGAAGTACTAGGAGAAGAGCCTCTTGACGAAACTGGGAAAGCAATTAGCTGGAGCACTAAACATAATATCACTCAGCTTCGAGGTCTTAAAGAAAAACTCCACATCAACAATTTGAAAATCGATGATCCTAATGTCAAAGAGAAAGTCGCTTTTGTTGTAAAAGAGTACAGCGATATTATTACCGAGTCAGAAGACCAAAAGAACAAAGAGAGTCACTACTTGCAGTCAGGAGATGAACTCCCTACAGGTGTTCTTGAAATGGTCAAGGTCTACATTGCAACGAAAAGAATTCTTTCCGTTGGAGATAAAATGGCCGGTAGACACGGAAACAAAGGAGTTATCTCTAAGATTATGCCAGAAGAGGACATGCCTCATTTGGCAGATGGAACTCCGGTTGAAATTCTTCTTAACCCTTTAGGGGTGCCATCTCGTATGAACGTGGGGCAAATTCTTGAGACCCACTTAGGACGAGCGGCAATGAAACTTGGTTTCCAGGCAATCACTCCTGTTTTTGATGGTTGTAGCGAAACTCTAATAGAAGATGCTCTAGAGGAGGCTGGTTTACCAAGAGATGGAACATCTAGACTTTACGACGGTAGAACTGGTGATCCTTTTGATCAAAAAGTAACGGTTGGCTATATCTATATGCTGAAGCTACATCATCTTGTAGATGATAAAGTACATGCTAGAGCAACAGGACCTTACTCGCTCATCACTCAGCAACCGCTGGGAGGAAAAGCGCGTTTTGGAGGTCAACGCTTTGGTGAAATGGAAGTTTGGGCATTGGAAGCCTATGGTGTGGCCAATATTCTCCAAGAATTGTTAACTGTAAAATCGGATGATGTTGAGGGACGAACGAAGATTTATGAGTCAATGGTAAAAGGAGAAAATACATTAGAACCTGGTACACCTATTTCATTTGAAGTCTTAACAAATGAAATAAAAGGCTTAGCTCTTGATATTCAACTTCACAAGAAAAAGAACAAGAAACTTAAGAATTTCTAAACTATCATCATCTTTACGAGGGATCTCTCTATGGTAGATATCTTCTACGATAGAATCAATGATTATGGTTCGGTCACAATAAAGTTAGCTTCTCCTGCAGATATTCGTAGCTGGTCATTTGGGGAGGTTAAAAAGCCGGAGACTATCAATTATCGTACATATCGTGCGGAAAAAGATGGTCTCTTTTGCGAGCGTATTTTCGGCCCTGAAAAGGACTGGGAATGCTACTGTGGTAAATACAAAGGTATTAAATATAAAGGTATTGTTTGCGACCGTTGTGGGGTAAAAGTTGCCCACTCAAAAGTGCGTCGCAAGCGTATGGGGCATATTAATTTAGCTTCTCCTGTTGCTCATATTTGGTTTTTTAAAGCTATGCCTAGTCGAATTAGTAATTTACTAGGCATTAAAACAGCACATATCGAAAGGGTAATCTATTTTCAAGATTACATTGTGATAGATCCTGGCGATACAGGGCTGAAAAAATGTGAGTTACTTTCAGAAGACAAACTACGTGACGCCCAAGCCATTCATGGAGAACATAGTTTTAAAGTCGGTATGGGAGCGGAGGCCATCCAAGAGCTGTTGCGTAATTTAGATTTACGTGAGTTAGCGGAAACCTTACAGAGGGACTACGAAGATACAGGCTCTAAACAAAAGCAAAAGGAATTGATTAAAAGACTCGAGCTCACAAAAATGATTTTCGAATCTGGTAATCGCCCTGAGTGGATGATACTCGAAGCAATTCCGGTTATTCCCCCTGACTTAAGACCTCTTGTTTTATTGGACTCAGGAAACTTTGCCACCAGTGACCTAAATGATCTCTATCGTCGCTTGATTAATCGAAATAATAGATTAAAAAAGCTTTTAGACATGAATGCTCCTGATGTTATTATTCGCAATGAAAAGAGAATGCTTCAACAATCAGTAGATGCTCTTTTTGATAACTCTCGTTGTCGACGTCCTGTCGTAGGAACAGGAAATCGACCTATGAAGAGTTTGACTGATATGATAAAAGGAAAGCAAGGTCGTTTTCGTGAAAACCTCCTCGGAAAAAGGGTGGATTACTCTGCTCGTTCCGTAATTGTTGTAGGACCTGATTTAAAGCTACATCAATGTGGAATTCCGAAAAAAATTGCTTTAGAGCTATTTCAGCCTTTTATTATTCGTCGGTTAAAAGAACTTGGGCATGCTGATACCATCAAAAGTGCAAAAAAAATGTTGGAAAGAAAGGATAAAGAGGTTTGGGATATCTTAGAAGATGTCATTAAAAACCATCCTGTTCTTCTTAACCGGGCACCTACTTTGCATAGGATGGGTATCCAAGCTTTTGTTCCTATTTTGACAGAAGGAAATGCGATCAAGCTTCATCCTCTAGTCTGCTCTGGTTTCAATGCGGACTTTGATGGGGATCAAATGGCTGTTCATCTTCCATTATCTATAGAAGCACAAGTCGAAGCAAGAACGTTGATGCTTTCCGTTAATAATATATTTTCTCCTTCTAATGGACAACCCATTATTGCACCCAGCCAAGACATTGTTTTAGGTTGCTATTATATGACGATCTCTCGAGAGTTAGATCTTCCTAATGTGCCTATTATGTGTGGTTATGATGAAGTCTTTTTGGCATACATGCATAAAAAGGCCTCTTTTAGAACGGCAATTTGGCTTGAGCTACCTGAAGATATGCGAGTAGATCCTCCTACTGCTGAAGAAAATCTGCAAGGGCATAATACTATTAAGACTACTGTCGGGCGTGCGATTTTTAATAGTATGTTGCCTGAAGGAATGCCTTACTACAATAAAGCGCTTAACAAAAAAGCGGTTATTTCTATTATCTCTGAATGTGAGAGAATACTGGGACGACAAGCTACTCTTAAATTGCTAGATGATATCAAGCAGTTGGGTTTCCGAGCTTCGACTCTGGGAGGAATTAGTATTGCTAAGAACTACCTCCTTATTCCACCACAAAAAGGTGAGATTATTGCTAAATCCGAAGAAAAAGTAGCACGAATTGAAAGTGCTTATACGGAAGGAGCAATTACAGACAAGGAACGTTATAACAGTATCATCGACTGCTGGACCCAAGCTCGAGAACAAGTTGGTCAAGTGATGATGAAATGTCTCGAAAATGACAGAGGCGATGATGGCAACTCCTATAATCCATTGTATATGATGGCTTCTAGTGGGGCTCGTGGTAGTTTAGAGCAAATTCGCCAGTTGGCGGGGATGCGTGGTTTAATGGCGAAACCTAGTGGTGCTATCATTGAAACTCCTATTATTGCGAATTTCCGGGAAGGACTAAGGGTACTAGAGTACTTTAGTTCCACTCACGGTGCTCGTAAAGGTCTTGCTGATACTGCTTTGAAAACAGCAGACTCCGGTTACTTAACTCGTAAATTGGCTGATGTCGCTCAAAATGTTGTCATCAATGAAGATGACTGTGGTACCATTAATGGAATCACAAAGGGAGCGGTTATTCAAGGAGACAAAGTTACTGTTCCTCTGAGCCAAAATATCATGGGACGTGTTTCTCGGGATACCATTTACAATAAGCAAACTGGAGAAGTTGTTTGTCATGAAAATGACTTAATTAACGACGAAATTGGACGAAAAATCGAAGCTCTTGGTTTGGAAAAAATTAGAGTTCGTAGTCCTTTGACTTGCGAAACTCCGGTAGGAGTTTGTTCCATATGCTATGGAATGGACTTATCCAGAGGTAAGCCTGCGGAGCCTGGTTTGGCGGCAGGTATAATTGCTGCTCAGTCGATTGGTGAACCAGGAACTCAGTTAACTATGCGTACCTTCCATATTGGAGGGATCGCTATGAAAGATCGTCAAGAGACAGACATCAGTATTCCTCTTCGAGGAACACGTGTAACTCTATCCTTCAAAGATCTGAAGATTGCGCAAAACCGAGAAAAAGACCATGTTGTGATTGATGGTAATGGAAGTATCATGATGGTTCATGAAGAAGTCATTGATATTCCTGTGGGGGCAACTCTTAACGTCATCAAGGGGCAACAGGTTGTGCCGAACACCGACTCGGAAGTGGTTGCCACTAAGAGGCGGAGTGAAATCAAGGCTACGATGCTTGGTATGGTTAGCATAGAAGGTAAATTTGACAAAGATGGTAAAGCGAAAGATAGTAGCTGTAAAGTTATTGTCACGGCCGAAGAAGAACTTAAAATCCCTCTAGGGTCTGTTCTTTGTTCCATTTCTGGAAAAAAATCAGTTGTTAAAAATGGTATGACTCTGGAAGCAGGAGTTACGAAAAAGAAAAAGAACCTTATTAAGATTGCTGAGTGTGATCCTCATAACGTTCCAATTTTTGCCGAAGTAGATGGTTATGCTTTCTACGATGATATTATTGCCGATGTTACCATGCGTGTAGAACCAAAAGGTAAAGTTATCATTGAGCACAAAGGGGAGCGACATCCCTCTATTATCATTAAAGATGAAGATGGTAAACCTGTTGCCATTTGTGCTTTGCCTGAGAAAGCTTACATTGGAGTTAATGACGGCGAGAAAATTACTGCTGGTACTCTCTTAGCAAAAAAACCACGAGAAGTTTCTGGTACTCAAGATATTACAGGGGGATTACCTCGTGTAACGGAAGTACTCGAAGCACGTCGTCCAAAAAATGCCACAGTTATTAGCGAAATCGACGGAGTCGTTGAAATTGGTGAAAAACGCCGAGGAAAGCGAACTGTCGTAGTTGTTAATAAAGAAAGTGGTCTGCGAAGAGAACACTTAGTCCCTCATGGTAAGCACTTAGAGGTGCGAGGAGGCGACTATGTGAAATCGGGTGATGCACTTGTCGATGGGCCAAAAATTCCTCATGACATTCTTCGATGTTGTGGAGTCGGTCCTTTGCAACAGTATCTATTGGAAGAAATTCAAAAAGTATACTGGGCTCAAAGTGTAATGATTGACGATAAGCATATCGAAATTATTATTGGCCAAATGATGCGTAAAGTCAAGGTCGATAAGCCAGGTGATACTGAGTTTCTACCAGGAGAGGTAGTAGATAAGTTTAGATTTCACGATGTTAATAAAAAAACAAGAGCTAGTGGAAAGAAAACAGCTACTTACAAACCTCTTTTGTTGGGAATTACGAAAGCTTCCTTGCAGTCTGACTCTTTTATTAGTGCCGCTTCTTTCCAAGAAACAACAAAAGTTTTAACCGAGGCTGCTTTAGCAGGCAAACGAGACGAACTTTTGGGATTGAAGGAAAATGTCATCTTAGGCCATATGGTACCAGCCGGAACGGGCTTTAAATACCATAGCCATACTCGAGTAGATCGGGTAGAGGACGAAAAAAAAGCGGATGATGAATCAGAACAATTCGAAACAGCATCTTGATTAAAAAAAAAAATCTATTAGAATAGGTACCCGCATTTATCTTTTTCATCAGTATCTATAGTATAGATAAATACGGTTTGATAAATGCAGTAGCTTAGTTAGAGGATAAACATATTTTTTGTCTTCTAACTAAGCTATATAAAAGTTCCGAAAAATAAGAATTACGTTTTGGGGAGTTCCAATGAAAAAACTTTACAAAGAAACTCCCATTATAGTAATGGCATAACCATCAGGAGATATTGATGCCAACGATTAATCAATTAGTTCGAAAAGGCAGGAAAAAAGTGGTCAGAAGAAGAAAATCTCCTGTCCTTGAGTCTTGTCCTCAAAAAAAGGGAGTATGTTTGCAAGTAAAAACAGCTACTCCTAAAAAACCAAACTCGGCCCTTCGTAAAATTGCTAGGGTTCGTCTTTCTAATGGTAAAGAAGTAACCGCATATATTCCAGGAATAGGACACAACCTACAAGAGCACCACATTGTACTTCTTCGTGGTGGAAGGGTTAGAGACCTTCCTGGTGTACGTTATCACATCATCCGTGGAACTCAAGATGCTATGGGCGTTACCAATCGTAAGAGAGGTCGTTCTAAGTATGGCGCTAAGAGACCGAAAGCCTAAGGGGAACAGTAGATGGGTAAGAAATTTAAATCAACAAAAGTTTATTTGCAACCCGATCCAGTTTATCGTGATAAGCTGGCCAGTCAATTTATTAATTACATCATGCTTGATGGAAAAAAAACCACTGCACAAAAAGTTTTTTATGATGCCCTAGAGATCGTACGTAAACGATTTGCAGACAGTGATATGGCGAAAAAAGCAGAAGACAAAGGTGGTAAAGATGAGCAGTACGAGCTTAAAATTTTTCGAGCTGCCATCAAAAATGTACAACCTTTGATTGAAGTTCGTTCGCGACGTGTAGGGGGAGCCACCTATCAAGTTCCTATGGAAATTGAGAAAAAACGCCAAGTAACTCTTGCTTTACGTTGGTTGCTAGTAGCAGCTCGTGCTAAAAAAGGCAAGCCTATGTCTGAACGTTTGGCCGATGAATTGACAGATGCCTACCGCAAACAAGGTAAGGCTATTTTTCAAAGGGAAAATGTTCACCGTATGGCAGAAGCAAATAAAGCTTTTGCTCACTTTGCTTGGTAATAAAGTTCCTCTGATTGTAGCTGTACGATCTTTTTTAGTAACTAGAGTTTAATAAAATGCCTCAGATAGATTATATTCGAAATATTGGAATTATCGCTCACATAGATGCCGGTAAAACCACAACAACAGAGCGTATCCTCTTTTATACAGGAAAAGAGCATAAGATGGGAGAAGTCCATGAAGGTAATACAGTCATGGACAGCTTACAAGATGAACGTGAGCGTGGAATTACCATCAATAGTGCAGCTACCACTTGCGAGTGGAAGAATTACTCTATTAACATCATAGATACTCCTGGCCATGTAGACTTTACTGCAGAGGTTGAGCGGAGCTTACGAGTTTTAGATGGAGCGGTCGGAATTTTTTGCGCTGTGGGAGGAGTTGAACCTCAATCCGAAACAGTTTGGCGACAAGCCGATCGTTACCAAATTCCTCGAATTGCCTACGTGAACAAAATGGATCGTGTAGGTGCTGATTTTGAGGGAGTAATCAAGGAGATTCGTAAGAACTTAAAGGCCAACCCTGTTCCTATTGTAATTCCCTGGGGATCAGAGAATGATTTTCGTGGGGTTATAGATGTACTCTCTCTAAAAGGACTGGTTTTTGATGAACAGTCTCAGGGAAGAGATATTATTGAGGAAGAGCTTTCGGAAGATCTTATGAAGAAAGCAAAGCACTACCAGGAAGAAGTGGTCAATTCTTTGGCGGACTTCGATGATGAGGTGATTGAAAAATTCTACTCTGGAACTCTGGAAGTGGAAGATCTTAAGCGCTCTCTTAGGCAGGCGACCTTAAATCTACAGGTTGTCCCTCTCCTTTGTGGTTCTTCTTTTAAGAACAAGGGAGTGCAAAAAATCCTCGATGCTGTACTCGACTATCTCCCCTCTCCTTTGGATGCTCCCAAAGTAGATGGAACACATCCTCATAATAACAGTGTTATTTCGCGTCACCCTGAAACGGACACTAGCCTTTGTGCTTATAGTTTTAAAACCGCTTCAGATAAACACGGGGATTTGACTTATGTTCGCATTTACACAGGAGAGCTCAAAGAGGGAATGCAGGTTTATAACTCTAACTTAAATAAAATGGAAAGAGTAAATAGACTGTGGTACATGCACGCGGACTCTCGTGAAAAATGTGAGATTGCTCGTGCGGGAGAAATTGTCGGTGTTATTGGTTTGAGGCATACAGTTACGGGGAACACTCTTTGCACTAAAAAAGACCCGATTGTTCTAGAAAAAATGGATTTTCCAGAATCAGTTATTTCTAAAGCAATTGAGCCAAAAGTGACAGCTGATAAAGATAAACTTATCAGTAAACTTACTTTGCTGAGTAAAGATGATCCTACATTCAAGTATCTGTATGATGAAGATAGTGGCCAAATTTTGATCTCTGGTATGGGAGAGCTACACTTAGATGTTATTTGTAGCCGCCTAGAAAAAGATCATAAAGTTGCTGCAAATGTAGGAAAACCTAGGGTTTCCTATCGAGAAACTATTTTGTCTCAAGCAGAAGATCGCGAAGTTTTTGATAAGCAATTCGGAGGACGTAACCACTATGCTTCTGTCATGGTGAAAGTGGAACCTTGTAACAAAAAGAATTTGACTATCGAAAACCGAGTAAAAGATCGTAATTTTCAAGCTATTTTCCTTGCTGCTATAAAAGAAGGTATTGAAGGAGCATTAAGTTGCGGAGACTTAGGTTACCCTGTCATTAATGTCAAGGTAACTATTTTACATGTCGAGTACACTGTTGATTCTTCAGAAGCGGCTTTTAATGCCGCAGCTTCTTTTGCAACAAAGAGAGCCTTAGAAAAAGCATCTTACGTACTTCTTGAGCCCATTATGAGCTTACATGTACGTACTCCTATTTCTTATGTAGGAGATATTATTGCTACTTTGGGTAGCAAGCGGGCAGAAATTAGTGAAATGGATGTTGTCGGAGAAACTCAAGTCATTACGGCAAAGGCTCCTATCGCGGAGATGTTTGGATTTTCGGACTCTCTTCGCAGTTTGACCCAAGGCCGAGGGAGTTACTCCATGCAGCCATTAAAATACTCTGCTGTGCCAAAAGATGTTCAAGATAAATGGTAAAAAAAATTTCTTGAGATGCTTGAGGGAGATGCTTTCTTCTTCTAAGTCATTATATAGTATGTAGATAAAAAATGTAAAAAAAAATCAGGAATGCTTTGTATTTTCCTGAGAAAGTTGTTAAGATAGTTCTGTTATGCAACCATAAATTGCTCACTATTGGTTATAGATTTGCGGATCTATAGCTCCCCCAAGACATCAAGATTGATGTTCCTTAAAATCATTCTCAAGAAGCACTTCCTTAAATACCCCTTAAAAAGGGTTGAGAGAAACCTCTCCTTAAGGTATCGAGATAAATACATTCGGGAATTTGTGACAGATATTTTTTGTCATTTTTTCTGTGAATTTAATCCTCTAAATACTTACGTCGGAAGTTTAAAGTTTTCTAGTTTTAAGTAGAGAACTTTTGCTTTGGTTAGTATTTTAAGATATATTTTTCTCGCACAAGACCAAAATAACTTTTTGATTTTAAGTGTGCTTCTATAGTTGAAAATTGGCTATAGAGAAAATGTGATTTTTGAGGGAAGCCCCATAGATAAAGAGCCTTATGGTTGTTAGATTATCTTTTTTGCTTGACAAGCTAGTATAATTTTGATTTTATAGCGCAACAATATTTCGGAGAAGTATCTGGATGACCAAAGAGAAAATTAAAATTAGAATGGAAGCATATGATCATGAAATTCTTGATAAATATGCTTTGGAAATTGTAGATACTGCAAAAAGAACAGGAGCCAGAGCTTCCGGTCCTGTGCCGTTACCTACCAGGATAGAACGCTATACCGTACTTCGCTCTCCTCACATTGACAAAAAGTCACGCGAGCAGTTTGAAATTCGTATTCATAAACGTTTGATTTACATCTCTGAAACTACGGCAAAAACAGTAGAAGCCCTCACCGAGCTAACCATGCCGGCTGGAGTTGAAATTCGCATAAAAGCATAAGGGAAACATGATGAGATTACCTGTCTTTGACAAAAACGGGAAAAGAACTAAAGAAATTCTAGAGATTGATGACACAATCTTTGGAGATCGAGTTCGGCAAGTTCTTTTAAAAGAAGTTGTTTTGATGTATGAAGCGCGTCAAAGGGTAGGGACTCACTCTACCAAAGGAAGAGCTGAATGTGCTGGTTCTCAAAAGAAACTATGGCGACAAAAAGGCACGGGACGTGCTCGCGTAGGTTCTGCAAGAGCTCCTCATTGGCGTGGTGGAGGGATCGTTTTCGGTCCTAAGCCTAGAGATTACAGTTATTCTCTTCCTAAAAAAGCAAGACGTGCTGCCCATGATTCCGCTTGGCTTACCAAATTGCGGGATAAAGATGTTATGGTGATAGAAGAGTTCGATTTCGAAGAACCCAAGTCTAAGAAGCTGTTAGAGCTTTTGAGAACTATGGGAGTGAATAAATCTAAAGTAGCCATTGCCCTAGATGATACTAATGATAATGTATGGAAGTCTAGTCGTAACTTGTCTAGAGTTTCTGCAGATATACTAGGTCGCACAAGTACTTACACCCTTCTGTCTCATGATAAAATTATTATAACCAAAAAAGCATTCGAAAATCTTGTTTCTAGTCGAGAAGGCAATATTGAGTCTTTGGACCGAGACAAAATTTACGTAAAAAGCTAAAGAAATTGAAAATAATTGCGTCGTAAGACTGTAAGAAGACGACAAAAGACATACAAAAATATTTAAGAGATATAGTGCTATGGCAAAAAATGCATATGATATAATTCGTCGCCCTCTTGTTACAGAAAAAGGCGAGGTCGATGTTGAAGAACTCAATGCATATCATTTCGAGGTAGCGCCAGATGCCAACAAAATTGAGATCAAAAAAGCTATTGAAGAAATATATGCACACAAATCCGTAAAAGTAGATAAAGTGCGGATTATTAACAAAAAACCTAAGAAGCGTCGCTTTCGATTTCGCATTGGCTATACCCGTTCGTGGAAAAAAGCTATTGTGTACTTAAATCGAGAACACAAGCTAGAACTTTTTTAAAGCCCATTTCCTAATCGGGAAAGCCACGTAAAATAGTAGATCTAAAGTTAAGTATCGTAAAACAGGCTAAAAGGACAAAAATGGCACTTCGAAAGTTAAAACCAAGATCACCGGGAACAAGATTTGTGGTACTACCTGATTTTAGTACTATCACAAAATCAAAACCGGAAAAAAAACTTCTGCGTAAGCTTAATCGAACTGGTGGCCGTAACAATCAAGGAGTTACGACAGCACGCTTTCGCGGTGGAGGACATAAGAGAAAATATCGTGTAATTGACTTTAAACGGAATAAAGACAATGTTCCTGGGAAAGTAAGCTCGATACAGTATGATCCCAATAGAACAGTTCGTATAGCTTTGGTTGCTTATGCCGATGGCGAAAAACGCTATATTTTATCTCCTGCTGGTTTAAAAGTAGGAGACACTGTTATGTCAGGAGAAAAAGTAGAGCCTCGCGTAGGTAACTGCATGCCTCTTGAAAACATTCCCACTGGTTTGAGTATTCATAACATTGAAATGTCAGTTGGTAAAGGCGGACAAATGGCAAGATCCGCTGGTATGGTAGCACAACTTTCTGCTAAAGAAGGACGATATGCTATTGTTCAACTGCCTTCTGGAGAAACCAGAAAAATTTTCATTAAATGTCGTGCAACTATTGGCCAATTAGGGAATGCTGAACACCAAAATATCTCTATTGGTAAAGCTGGTCGTAATCGCTGGAAGGGGAAGAGGCCTCACGTTCGTGGAACAGCTCAAAACCCTGTTGCTCACCCAATGGGGGGTGGTGAAGGACGATCTGGTGGGGGCCGACACCCTTGTTCACCTACAGGTAAGCTTTCCAAAGGTGGAAAGACACGCCAAAGACGAAAACCTAGTAACAAGCATATTATCCGTAGGAGAAAATCGTGAGCAGATCTAGTAAAAAAGGTCCTTACTTTGATGAGAAACTTCTAAAGAAGGTTCTCAAAGTGAAAGAGTCCGGCAAAAAAGACGAGCCTATTAAAACATGGAGTCGATCTTGTACAATTCTTCCAGACTTTGTTGATCACGTTATCATGGTTCACAATGGTAAAAACTTTATAAAAGTTGCTATTCGGGAAGAAATGGTTGGACATAAATTAGGGGAGTTTGCTATGACCCGTACCTTTAGAGGTCATGTGAACAAAGGAAAGAAAAAATGATCGAAACAAAAGTATTTCTTGCTAAGCACAGATATGCTCGAATTTCGCCTCGCAAAGCACGCTATGTGATTGACTTGATTCGAGATAAATCTGTCAATGAAGCCTCTCGGATACTGCAAAGCTCTAGTCGTAGAGCTGCTCCCATGATTAAGAAAGTTCTCGACTCTGCTACTGCAAATGCAACCCAACAAGGAAGCATTAATCCAAATAATTTAGTTATCGCTGAAGCTAAAGTCGATGGTGGTCCAATGTTGAAACGCTTTCGACCTGGACCAATGGGGCGTGCGATGAGAATTCGTAAAAGAACTTCCCATATCTGTATTTCTATTACAGAACGACAAAATGAAGCGGAAAACGAGTAAAAGTAGTAGTTAAGGTGAACACCCAAATAGGAGAATAGTATGGGGCAAAAAGTAAGCCCAATTGGCTTTCGAATCGGTATTACTGAAGATTGGCGTAGTCGTTGGTATGCCAACGATAAAAAAGATTTTTCAAGATATTTGTTAGAAGATCAAAAACTTCGAAAACATATTAAGAAAAATTACGGATTCAGTAATATTCCTAAGATTGAGATTGAGAGAACTCGAGAAAAAGTAAACATTATCTTGCATACTGCTCGTCCTGGGCTCATCATTGGTCGCAAAGGGGCTAATGTTGATAAACTACGCCAAGAGCTTACTAAGTTTGTTGGTGATAGAGCCGTAAATCTTGAGATTAAAGAAGTTGTTAGACCTCAAGTTAATGCTCAACTAGTAGCGGAGAACATCGCAGAGCAACTCTTAAAAAGAGCTAACTTTCGTCGTACTATGAAAAAATCTATAGACACTACGATGGCGGAAGGTGCTTTGGGAATTAAAATTCAACTTTCTGGTCGTTTGGCTGGAGCAGAAATGGCTCGAACCGAATCTTCTGGAAGAGGAAAAGTTCCACTGCAAACCTTAGATGCCCATATCGCTTATGGTTTTGCCACCGCTTTTACTACTTACGGAGCGATTGGGGTTAAAGTTTGGATGTATCTAGGTAAATATAATGAGGAGGTAGTGAGCGATGCCACTAATGCCAAAAAGGCAAAAGTATCGAAAAAAACAGCGAGGAAGAATCCGAGGGATGGCTACACGAGGAAATAAACTCGTGCATGGAGACTATGGTCTTCAATCCCTTGAACCCGGATGGATCACCGCGCGCCAAATTGAAGCTGGGCGTATTACATCGGCTCACTTTCTCAAAGGCGAAGGTAGGTTGCATATCCGCCTTTTTCCTCATAAAGGTATTACAGCCACTCCACACGAAACTCGTATGGGGAAGGGGAAAGGGGAACCAGAGTTCTATGTAGCTGTGGTAAAACCGGGCACTATTCTCTTTGAGCTTTCGGGAGTTCCTGCCGATGTTGCCAAACAGGTAATGAATCGCATTTCCCATAAAATGCCGTTAAAGGTAAGATTTGTGGAGAGGAGAGACTACTAGTGAAATCTAGAAAAGAAGTGGAAGAGCTTCGCAAAATGTCGGATAGTGAATTGCAAAAGGAATTAGATGCAACTCATGAAGCTCTTTACAAGTTGAGATTCCAAAGTGTTGTAGATGAAATGGTTGATACCAGTGTTGTTCGTAAAGCGAAAAAACGAATGGCACGAATCAAGACTATTCTGAGAAGCCGTGAGCTTGAAAGTAATTAAGAGCTCACTGATTTAAGAAAAGGCTAAATATGAGCGAAAGAGGAATGCGCAAGACAAGAGTTGGTGTTGTTGTCAGCGATAAGATGGACAAGACCATAACTGTGCAAATTGACCGTTTGATCCAACATCCTAAGTATAAAAAATACATTCGTCGTAATACGAAAGTAAAAGCTCATGATGAGAATAATACTGCTAAAATGGATGATCGGGTTGAACTAATGGAAACTCGTCCTTTATCAAAAACAAAATCATGGCGTTTAGTTAAAGTTGTAAACTAAATCGCGAAGGGGATGTTGTATGATTCAGATGCAAACAGTCCTGGACGTTGCGGATAACACAGGAGCAAAACGAGCGATGTGCATTAAGGTTTTAGGCGGATCACGCCGACGTTATGCACGAGTTGGAGATGTAATTGTTGCCTCGATTAAAAAGTCTTTACCAGGTGTAGAGATGAAAGCAGGAACTGTTGTTCGTGGGGTAATCGTTCGTACCAGCAAAGCTATTCGAAGAAATGACGGATCATATGTCCGTTTTGACCAGAACGCAATGGTAATTATTGACAAAGATGGCAATCCTCGAGGTACCAGGATTTTCGGAGCGGTTGCCCGTGAACTTAGACAAAAAAAATATATGAAGATCATATCCCTTGCAACAGAGGTAGTGTAGTTATGCGAATTAAAAAAGGGGACTATGTCCAAGTAAGATCAGGAACTGAAACTGGTAAAAAGGGGAAAGTTCTACGTATTCTAACCAAGAAGGATAGAGTGGTGGTAGAAGGTGTTAATTATGTTAAAAAACATATCAAAAAAAGCCAAAAACACCCTCAAGGTGGTCGAATAGAAATAGAAGCATCTCTTCATGTATCGAACGTAGTTCTTTTTTCTCCCCACCTTCAAGAGCCAACCCGTGTTTCTTATAAATATGAAGTTCAAGGTGATGATGACAAGAAAAAGCGGGTAAAAGTGCGCTATTGTAAAAAATCCGGACGACAATTATAGGAGTAGAGTGTGGCGAGGCTGAAAGAAAAATATACTTCAGAGATAGTATCCGCTTTAATGAAACAATTTGAAATAAAAAACAAATTGGCAAGCCCTAGGATCGATAAAATCGTTCTTAATATGGGCGTGGGAAAAGCTCTGGAAAATAAACGGCGCCTAGAGTGCGCAACACGAGATATGTCTTTAATCGCAGGTCAAAAACCTGTGATTACGATAGCAAAACAATCCATTGCGGGTTTTAAATTGAGAGAAGGCCAAAGCATTGGCTGCAAAGTTACTTTACGAGGTGAGCGAATGTATGAGTTCTTAGATCGTCTCATCACTATCGTTATTCCTCGTATTCGTGACTTTAGAGGAGTTTCTAGAAAATCTTTTGATAAAGCAGGAAACTACTCTATTGGTATGCAAGAACAAACTATTTTTCCAGAAATCAATCTTGATAAAATGGAGTTCAGTCAAGGGATGGACATCACTATCGTTACATCAAATAGTGATCGAGAAAAATCTCTAGAACTTTTATCACTATTTGGTATGCCTTTTAAGAAAAACTAGGGGTAAAACGTGGCCAAAAAATCTCAAATTGTAAAGTGTGAACGAAACAAAGAAAATCCGAAATATAAAACAAGGCGTACCAATAGGTGCTCTTTGTGTGGTAGACCACGAGCGTACTACCGTAAATTCGGTGTTTGTAGAATCTGTTTAAGAAGACTCGCTAACCTAGGAGAGATACCTGGGATGAGAAAGGCGAGTTGGTAAACTAATTTAGGAAATCGCCTTATGATGACCGATCCGATTAGCGATATGCTAACAAGAATACGCAATGCTAAGCAGATTTATCGTGGGAGTGTTCTTGTTCCTCACTCTAAAATCAAAGAAGGCATTGCGCAAAAGCTAAAACAAGAAGGCTACATTAAGAATTGCAAAGTTATTGAAGCCGCTCCTCAAAACGAGATGGAGATTTCTTTAAAATACGGTCCTGATGGAGAGCAAGTCATTCGAAAATTACAAAGAGTGAGCAAGCCAAGCAGACGTGTTTATAAAGGAACTGGTGATCTTGATAAGGTTCTGAATGGATTGGGAACTTTTATAGTTTCTACATCTAAAGGCATTTTGACTGATAGTGAATGCCGTGAACAAAAAGTCGGTGGTGAAGTACTTTGTATTGTATGGTAAGCCAAGAGTTGTAATCCTTTCTGATTACCAAGGAAGTAAAACAAATGTCACGAATAGGAAAAAAACCGATTTCTCTCTCATCTAGTGTGCAAGTCGATATAAAATCCGATAGTGTGAAGATGAAGGGTCCAAAGGGAGAAATTGAACAAAAATATCATCCCTTAATGAAGGTTGAGTTGGATGAAGAGAACAAAGCTATTGTTGTTACTCGACCTGATGATCTCAAAGAAAGTCGAGCCTTACACGGCCTCGTCCGAGCTTTAATTAACAATGCTGTAACTGGAGTAACAGAAGGTTTTGAAAAGACTTTAAAAATTATTGGAACCGGTTACAATGTAAAGTTAATGGGGAAACATATGGATCTCCAAGTGGGATATTGTTTACCAAAAAAAGTAATGATCCCTGAAAATATAAATGTTGAAGTGCCTAACCCTACTCAAATTATAATTAAGGGATGTGATCGTCAAGCAGTAGGTCAATTTGCTGCTAACGTTCGTGCCATTCGGCCCCCTGATTCGTATAAGGGTAAAGGCATTCGATATGAAAATGAAGTTGTTAAACTGAAGGCTGGTAAAAGCTTTGGGTCTTAAGAATAGTTTTGCTTTTATCTCATTAGATAGAATCAGTTTTTGTATGAAATGGAGGTTGGCGACAGCATAAAAGTATGCAGATAATGTTCGCCAAGTCATTTATGAATTTACAAAAGAAGAAGCAACTAGATCGATGGCGACGCCACAAGCATCTTAGAAAAAAACTTGTTGGTACCGCTGAGCGACCTCGGTTGAATATTTTTCGTAGCAATGCTCACATTTATTGCCAAATCATCGATGATACCCATGTTGATGCAACAGGTAATCGTTCTGGTAAAACTTTGGCCGCGATATCAACTCGAACAGTTTCGGTTCGAGGAAAAGCGGTGTATGGTGGAAATGTTCAGGCTGCAGAAGTTGTTGGGGCTGAAATAGCCAAACTTGCAAAAGAAAAAGGTGTCACTAAAGTTGCTTTTGATCGCGGTGGTTACAGATACCATGGTCGCATAAAAGCTTTAGCAGAAGCCGCTCGTAAAGAGGGATTAGATTTCTAGTTAATAAGGAGACTTAGATGGTACCTCCCGTTGAAGAGAATACTCAAGAGTGGGGAGAGTATGTAGTTAAGATAAATCGTTGTTCTACCGTAGTAAAAGGTGGGCGTAGATTTAGCTTTAGTGCTCTAGTTGTTGTGGGCGATAAAAAAGGAAAACTTGGAATTGGTTTCGGAAAAGCTAATGAAGTTCCTACCACCGTTCAAAAAGCGATGAAAGATGCACGTAAAAATTTACATGCAACCTCTCTAACCGGAGACACTATACCTCACGAGGTTATAGGCGAGTACCGAGCAACGAAAGTATTCATGAAACCTGCCCGACCTGGTACAGGGGTAATTGCTGGAGCTTCTGTTCGAGCAGTTGTAGAGGCCGCTGGTGTTAAAAACATACTAACTAAAGCATATGGTTCAAAGAATCCGGTTAATCTGACAAAAGCTACTCTAGATGGCTTAAAAAAGCTTAGATCAAAAGAAGAAGTTGAAAGCTTAAGAGGCCTCGGTCTCTAAAAGAATCTGGAAAAGCATTTGCTATAAACGAAAACTTCACGTCGAACTACAATAAAATCCTTAGCTTTTTAGTCTAAGGATTTTCTGTTTTGTTTTTAGGCACTTGGAAAACTCATATTGCCAATCGCCTATTAACTTTGTGGAAAAGTTTTCGACCAGTGTTTGGACATGATTAAAAGAAAGTTTTGAAAGAAAAGGAGGTAGGCAAAACTTTTATGTTTTTTGCCTGACTCATTATGAATCTGAACGACATAAAACGAACACCTCTTTCTAGAAAGAAAGCAACTCGTGTAGGACGAGGTCCAGGGAGTGGAAAAGGCGGTACTTCTGGTAAAGGACACGATGGGCAAAGATCTCGCTCAGGTGTTACTCTACCTCTAGTTTTTGAAGGTGGTAACATGCCTTTGTATCGTCGTCTTCCTATACGTGGTTTCAATAACAGAAGATTCCAGGATAGCTGGGTAATCGTTAATGTAAGCGAACTAAATAAACTTTCCGATGGCCAGGATGTTAACTTAGAAGAGTTGACTAAAGCTGGGGTAGTGAAAGTTCAAAATGGTAAGAAACATCTTCTGAAAATTTTGGGAGATGGTGAACTTAACGTGAAAAAGCTCAAAATAAAAGCTCATAAAGTTAGTGCTGCTGCCAAACAGAAAATTGAAGCAAATGATGGTGAAATAAACCTTCTTGCGCGTTATAGTAGCAAAAAAAACGATAAGTAGTCATACTCAGTTCACACTAACAACAAAAAAGAGTTTTTAAGTGTCTTCCTGTGGGTCTTCTCCCAGCTGGGAAACTAAAATATACTTAGATGTAAGCCTTAATTTTGGAACAGGTTTGCATTCTTTTGAGAAAGCAGAAGTAATTCATGATTAGCGTCCAGGATATTTTTGGATCTTTCCGAAATATTTTCAAAATACCTGAGTTGAGAACTAAAATCTTCTATACAGCTCTCTTTCTATTCATCTTTCGTATGGGTTCTCACATTCCTATACCAGGTATTGATATCGATGAACTTAATAGAATGGCCTCGGCTAACGCAGGACTGGGAGGTAGTCTAGGAGGGGTCTTAACTCTTTTTTCATCATTGGTAGGGGGCTCTTTGGCCAACTGCGCGATTTTTTCGCTTGGTATCATGCCCTATATTAGTGCCTCCATTATTTTTAGTCTTCTAACCAAAGTAATACCCTCTTTGGAAGCTTTAGCAAAAGAAGGACCTGCTGGTCAGCGGAAGATTAATGAATACACTCGTTATGCTACGGTTCCTCTATGTGTTCTTCAATCTTATATGATTTTAGGGGTCTTCCGTAGTCCTGTTCAAATAGGTAATGAGCAAATCTACCTAGTTCCTCCAGATGCAGCTTTTTTCACTTTGACAGGTATTGTTGCTTTAACCTCCGGAGCTATTTTTCTTGTTTGGTTAGGGGAACAGATTAGTGAATATGGTATCGGAAATGGTATTAGTATTCTCATTATGGCAAACATTGTTGCTAGTCTTCCCTACCAAGTAACAGTAATGATTTCTGGATCAGAAGGTGGAAGTGAGATTAAGCATTTAATTCTTCTCGGGGCAGTTTTTATTTTGGTGGTGGGGGCTGTTGTATATATTACATTTGGGCAACGAAAAATAGCTGTCCAGCAGGCTAGGCACACCAAGGGAAGAAAAGTCTACGGAGGACAAAGACATTTCTTACCTATCAAAGTAAATCACGCTGGAGTAATGCCTGTTATTTTTGCCAGTAGTTTATTAATTTTTCCTATGGCATTAATTAATTTGATTGGTAAAGGTAGTATCTCAACAGATTGGTTTTCTCCAGAAAGCTTTTCTTATATATCTTTTTACATTGTGATGATATTCTTTTTTAGTTACTTTTGGACTAGTTTAATGTTCCAACCTGTGGAAATGGCCAATCAACTGAAAGAGTATGGAAGTTTTATTCCGGGTATTCGTCCTGGAAAAAAAACAGCTGAATATCTTGAAAAAGTTATGACACGAATTACTTTTGTGGGAGCGGCTTTCCTCGCTGCGATTGCTCTTTTACCCATTCTTGTTATCATGATAGCTGGAATACAAGGAGCTGGGGGAGTAGGTATTGCTTACAACCTTGGTGGTACAAGTATTTTGATTATCGTTGGTGTAGTTTTGGACATTGTTCAAAAACTAGAATCTCATTTATTAATGAGACACTATGATGGTTTTAGTGGTAAAGGCGGAGGACGCTCAGGGCGCTCAGGGCGTAGGTAAGGATAGATATCATGAGAATGGTGTTTTTAGGTCCCCCTGGGGCTGGTAAAGGGACTCAAGCTCAGCAAATTCACGAAGAGACTTCTATCCCCCTACTCATTATGGGAGATATGCTAAGGGCTTCTGTTAAACGTCAAGATGAAGTTGGACTAGAAGCTCAAGGTTACATGAATCGCGGTGAACTTGTGCCTGATGAAGTAGTGATTAGAGTTATTCTTAAAAGACTGGAAGAAGAAGATTGCCAAACAAAGGGCTTTATGCTCGATGGCTTTCCTCGAACTTCTCAGCAGGCGCAAGCTTTAGATAAACATTTGTCCCAATGTAATCAACAACTAGACTTAGTTATTTACTATTCTCTTCCTGATGAGATCGCGATTCAACGTCTTTCTGGAAGAAAAATTTGTAGAAAATGTGGAAAAATCTACAACATCTCTACTCTAAACATTTCAACTGATGAACAAACTGTTTGTTCAAAAGAGAACTGTGGAGGAGAGATTTATCAAAGAGTAGATGATGATCCATCGGTTCAGCCCAAACGTTTGGCCGAGTATCATCAAAAAACATCTCCTCTTTTGGAGTATTATCGCCAAAAAGGTATGTTGAGAGAAGTTTCCGCAAATCGTAAAGTAGAAGAAATTTTTTCTGAAACAATGAAAAATTTGAAAATGACATAAGTCTATACCTATACGTTGTTTCGGTAAAAATATCCTTTGCTTGTTTGAAAAAAAATAAAAAAAACAGGATTTTTTTTTTGATCCTGAGAGCAATCTTGTTCATAATGATTACCCGCAAAAGCCCTCGAGAAATCGAAATAATGAAAAAAGCAGGGAGTATTGTTGCTAATGCTCACCTCTTAATACAATCTCTTATAAAGCCAGGAGTAACTCTGAAAAAGCTCGATGATGAGACGGAGTCTTTTATTCGTAAGAACGGAGCTATTCCTGTTTTTAAAGGTTATCGCGGTTTCCCTGCTTCCATTTGCGCGTCTTTAAACGAAGAGATTGTTCATGGAATACCTGATAATCGTAAGCTGAAGCCTGGAGATATTCTAAGTGTGGATATCGGGGTGAAATACCTTGGATATGTTGGTGATTGTGCCAATACATATCCCGTGGAAGAAGTTTCTCCCGAGGCAAGTAAACTATTGAAAATTTGTAAAGAATGTCTTCATCGTGGTATCGCTGCTGCCCTTGCCAATAACCGAATTTCGGATATTGCTAAAGCTGTTCAAGAACATGCCGAGGCAAATGGCTATGGAATAGTGCGCGATTATACAGGACACGGGGTAGGAAGAGAAATGCATGAAGATCCGCAGGTACCAAACTACGTGGATCCAAGTTGGCGAGCCTTTGATGTTAAGCTGAAGCCTGGCTATTGTTTAGCCATAGAGCCGATGCTGAATATTGGAACATATCAAACTCGTACAGTGCGTCGAAAAGGTTGGGATATTGTTTTGACAAAAGACAATACTCTTTCCGCTCACTTTGAGCATAGCATTGCCATTTCCGAAGATGGTCCAATCATCTTAACCTTGCCACGATAGAAATCAATTAGTCCATCCTAAAAATAAGTGGTATTTAAAACTCACCAGCTTATGTTTACTCTTGAAAAAGAAGTGATTTATATAAGTGGTCAGAGTTTCTACCTCTTACCTGAGGAACCTGCAATACTAGGAGTGTGATGATGAAGGTTCGTACTTCTGTTCGAAGAATTTGTGAAGGTTGTAAAGTCATTCGCCGAAAAGGTGTTTTAAGGGTGATATGCAGTCTTAACGCTCGACATAAACAAAGACAAGGAAAATAATAGATATTCCGTATGCAATTAAGGAGATTATTGCATGGCTCGTATCCTTGGTGTTGATATACCAAATAACAAGAGAATAGTCATAGCTTTAACCTATATCTATGGTATAGGCAAAACTACCTCTGAAAAAATCTTAAAAAAGCTTGAGATAGAAGAAAGCGTTCGCACAAAAGAGCTTTCCGATGAGCAAATTGCTACTTTGGCCGCAGAAATAGAGCGTAGCTATGTTACGGAAGGTCTTTTAAATCGACAAGTTAGGCAAAATATTCAACGTTTAAAAGATATTGCCTGCTATCGTGGAATGCGCCACCGACGTGGTTTACCTGTTCGGGGACAACAAACCCAGTCTAATGCTAGAACACGCAAAGGTCCAAGAAGAACCGTTGCAGGTAAGAAACGAGTGGGTAAACACTAGTTTTTTTATTATTTGGGAGATTTGAATGGCTCGCTCTAGCAGTAAAAAAAAGAAAATAAGAAAAAATGTAACGAAAGCAATTGGGCACATAAAAGCTACTTTTAACAATACAATTGTCACCATTACAGATCTTAATGGCGACACCCTTTGCTGGGATACGGCTGGTACTCTTGGATATAAAGGATCCCGCAAGAGTACTCCTTTCGCAGCTCAAAGAGCTGCTGAAAGATGTGCTGAAAAAGCGATCAAGTTTGGTGTTAAAGAAGTCGATGTTAAAGTTAAGGGGCCTGGAGCTGGACGAGAGTCTGCAGTTCGTGCTTTACAGGCATCAGGGTTAGACATTAAGGAAATCGAAGATGTAACCCCCTTACCGCATAACGGATGTAGGCCTCGTAAGAAACGAAGGGTTTAGTATATATGGGAAGACATGTTAGTGCTGTATGCAAACTTTGTCGCCGAGAAGGGATGAAGTTGTTCTTAAAAGGTAGTCGGTGTCAGACTAAATCTTGCAGCTTTGAAAGAAGAGACACTCCCCCTGGACAACACAAGTGGAAAAGAGGAAAAATCTCTGAGTACGGTGTTCGTTTAAGAGAAAAACAAAAATTAAAACGATACTATGGTGTTTACCAAACACAGTTTATGAACACTTATCGTGAAGCTGAACGACAAAAAGGAAACACTGGTGAAAACCTTCTTGTTCTTCTTGAGCGTCGTTTAGATAACGTAGTTCGTCGAGCAAATCTAGCTCATTCTCGCGCTCAAGCTCGCCAATTAGTTACTCATGGGCATATTGCGATCAATGGAAGAAAACTCGACATTCCTTCTTATTTAGTCAAAGTTGGCGATGTGATTACTGTAGTAGGAAAAGAAGTTTCCCAGAAATTGATTTCTGCGATTGCAGAAAGTGCTCCTGAGGACGCTCCTTCTTGGCTAGAGGTTTCAAAAAGTCCAGCTTCAGCTAGAGTTGTTGAACTACCTAATCGAAGTGAAGTTACTCTTGAGATTCGTGAACAGCTGATTGTAGAATTCTGCTCTCGTTAATCTTTGTAGATCTTCTTTGTCTTTTCGATTCCTGGTGTTTATTGTATGGTTAACCGTATTATTAAACTGTATTGTTAATTAGATATTTAGATATCAGGATCTTGTATAATTTTTATGGCTAAAAAGCTCGTTTCCAAACAGGCAATGGAGTAATCAATTATGAGAATAAGGTGGCGAAACCTAGAGCTACCCACGCGTGTTGTTTGTAACAAAAAGACTTTAACCTCTGAATATGGAGAGTTCGTTATTGAACCCTTTGAAAGAGGTTTTGGACGCACGATTGGAAATTCTTTACGTAGAGTACTACTCTCTGCAATTGAAGGGTGTGCCGTTACTTCGGTTAAAATTGAAGGAGTGGAGCATGAGTTCTCTACCATTCCTGGAGTTTTAGAAGATGTATGCGACATTATCTTAAGAATAAAAAGACTCAAAATTCGTATGGGAGATGATGACAATAGTGCAACCTTATCCATCGAAAGAAGCAAAAAAGGGATTGTGACAGGTGGTGATTTAAAATCTGAATCTGGTCAAGACGTTGAAGTGGTAAATAAAGATCTCGTTGTCGCTACTCTCTCAGAGGATACTCAGTTTAACATGACCTTAGAAGTTAAACGAGGAAGAGGTTATGTCACTGCAGATGAAAATATGGTTGAGCCTCAAGAAATAGGTGTGATTCCAGTTGCATCTATTTTTTCTCCTGTTCTCTATGTTCAACACGAGATTGAAAATACGCGTGTTGGGAAGGTGACCAACTTTGATCAACTAAACATGCGAATTCGTACAGATTCAACTATTTCACCAGAAATGGCTTTAGTTGAGGCTTCTAAAATCTTGCGTAAACACCTGAACCCCTTTGTTCAGTATTTTGAACTCGGGCAAGAATTACAGGACATTGTTGAAGAGGAGGAGACTTCCTCCGAGTCAGACAAAAATGTTCAAGAAGTTCTCTCGAAGTTGGATCAACCTATCGAAAGTCTAGATTTAAGTGTACGAGCCTCCAATTGCTTGGCCAGCGAGGGAGTTAAAACAGTTCGTGACTTAGTGTCCAGAGAAGAAAGTGAAATGCTAAAAATCCGCAATTTCGGTAAGACCTCTCTCAACGAAATCAAGGAAAAGCTTACTCAAATGGGTCTAGACTTAGGTTTTAGCGTAGCAAAAGTAACCGTAAACAAAAAATAGAGAGTATTTTTAAGATAGGACTTGAGCCATGAGGCATCGTAAAAAAGGACGACGGTTAGGACGAACTGGTTCTCACCGCAAAGCACTAAAGCAAAATCTCTTAAAGAGTCTTTTAGAGCATGGACAAATTGTCACAACTTTAGCTAAAGCAAAAGAATATGCTCCCCATGCTGAAAAGTTGATCACTTTGGCGAAAAAAGCCGAAGTGAAAATGAATGAAGCGGAAGAGAAAATAAAAGCTTCCGTGGAAGAGGTAAATGGTGAAGTGCAAGAACAAATTGAAGCTGAACGTGCTAGCGTTCGTTTAGCCTATTTTCGTAGAGCACTTTCCATTCTACAAGACGTTGAATTGACGCACAAACTATTCTCGGAAGTAGCTCCTAAGTATGCTGATCGACTTGGGGGATACACTCGTGTAATTTCTCTTAACAAAACCCGTATTGGGGACAATGCTCCTCGTGCTGTTTTTGCTTTCGTTGAAGGTGTTGCCGCAGAGGAATCTGAAGCACCTAAAGACAAGAAAAAGAAAGACAAAGAGAAAATCAAACGCGAAAAAACTGAGAAAAAGCGTAAAGAAAAAGAGCGTAAAGAACGTGAAAAAGAAAAAGAACGTTTACGCAAAGAAAAAGAGAAACAAAGGTTGGAAAAAGAAAAAGAGCAAAGACTTAAGAAAAAGAAAAAATAGTTTTCTTGTCTCTGTTATTTTTCCGCTTTGTACTCTTCAAAAGATTTTCCCGAAATACAAGTCACAGAGTGATTGTAGGTTGGGAAAATCTTTTTTTATTTATTGGAGACGAGGCTGGACTGCTGTTGAAATGAGAAATTTCTTTTGGTTTATTGGTCGCGTAGCGACTGAGGCACGTAGCCAGGGCATTTATGCCCTGGAATAAGAGGGATAAATAATAGCGTGCCGTAGGTACGCAGGCAAATAATTTCCTTTGTACCTACGGCACCAGTTTCTTTGTATGCCTTTATTTCCAGGGCATAAATGCCCTGGCTACGTTCCCCCACTGCTCCGCAGTGAATGCCTTCTCTATTCTTATTCCAATGGAGCTTCGCTCTCCAAAGTGTATATTACTAAAGAGCAGTTTTAGATAAGCCTTACCTTCTGACTTACCACTATGAAAATATCCAATAAAATCAGAGATATAATTTTTCTTATCCACCAAGCTTTTATGCAACCTCGTAAGGCTGAAAAAGGCGGAGTTTCTAAGAGAAAACAATACTGGATTGATACTTGGTCTAGAGTAAAAAATCTATCTCCAGAAGAGTTAGAAGAACTATATCTGGGCTTACAAACTACCAATCAGACTTTGTACAAACTAATGGGGAAAATAGAGGTTTTGCGCGTTGATAAGATAAAACGTGCAGCAGAAAACCACTCTCTGGATAATTTAAACGAATGGAATGCGGATGAATTTCTAGATAGTGCGATTAACTTACCCGTATTTAAGCTTAGTGAAGAAGGCAAAGGAGAGCGTTGGGTGATTACCCAGCCAATTGAGAAACCAAAAAATACGGTCCAAATATGCCAATGTCTTTGGGTAGCGATCACAAATCGAGCTATCCATCTTATGGATAAAGGAAAAGGTTTTATTGAGGCGACTCCTCGCCAAGAGATGACGATGGAAAAACATCGTTTAGCGGCTATAAAGGCTATTCTAGACGATAAGACTGTAACCGACATTGTTAGCGGTAAACCTTTAATGAATTTATACCGAGTGAATAAAGAGGTAAAAGAGACCTTTCTGTGGCTTTTATCAGAAAGAGCTAAACAAAATAAAAAGTTCCGCGATTTACTCATTCTTTTCTTAACAAAAGAGGTCTTGAAAAAGACGCATCTTCTTGAGTGGGCAAAAAAGTTTGCTCCTCAGGTGCAAAAAATAGTGGAAGAGTTAAAAAGCATTTAGGTGTAAAAGTTATAATTTAGGTGTCCTAAGATTCCTCTAGATTATCTCGTTCTATTTCGTGAATTTTGTCAATCCTTTTTTGATGTCTTCCTGCCTCAAATGATGTTTCCAGCCAAGTCTCAGTAATTTTGACTAATTCTTCCCAAGAGTTTAGTCTAGATCCTAAGCATAATACATTTGTATCATTGTGCAAACGACTAAGTCGAGCATGTTCTGTTGTTGGACAAAGTGCCGCTCTTACTCCATTGACTTTATTGGCTGAGATAGCCATCCCCATTCCGCTTCCGCAAACTAAAATGCCCTGCTGATTTTTTTCTTGAGCAATAGAGTATGCGACTTTTTTTGCAAAATCAGGATAGTCGCAAGAGTCCTCATTATGAGTTCCTTTATCAATGACAGTGTAGTTTTGACTGAGGATATTTTTGAGTTTTTCTTTGGCTTCGAAGCCTGCATGGTCAGACCCAATAACAATTTTCATGATAATCTCCTTTAGTTCATGTTTAGGGGGTGCTTGAAGTATTAAAATTACCAAGATTATCTGTTTATGTCGAGAGGATTATTTCATTTTTGGCATTGATATGTTTCGCCTATCTTATTAGAATTACTAACCACAAAGTTACTACCAAAGAAACAAGCGCAGGAGATATTCATGAACAGATACAAGGTTGTCGGGATCGAACGACGAAGTAAGCTTATGCTGGCTATGGTTCTAAAAGAGTCCGATACAAAGCAAGAAGTTTACACAGAAGAAGGGGGAAAGATCTCTATACCAGGAAAAAAAATTCTTTGGTCGTCAAATACCTTCTTAGAGGCGGATAATCAAAAATCTATGAAAGAGGGCTTAATTAAATATTTGTCTACTGAGGAAGAAATTACGGATTTAGCTACGCTGTGGGAGTTTTTAGAGGGAGAAGAAGATAAATATTCTTTCCGAGATTTAGTAGAGCTTTATCATGGAGATTATAGTGAATCGAGGGCTCTTTCCTTGTTCAAAGTCTTGAAAGAAGACCATCTGTATTTTAAAATCAATGGCCAAGAGTTAACTCGCAATGCCAGTGATACAGTAGAGGCAAATACACGACGTTTAACAGCAGAGAAAAAGAGAAAAGAACAAGAAGATAGTTTTCTTAAGTGGTTTACTGAGTATCATCCAGAAGCAAAAGAGCGAGAGGAGCCTGGAGCAGATATCCTAGAGATGATTGAACTAGCTAAAGAATTTGCCTTAAGAGGTGAAGATCGTGCCTCAGCCAGTTCAAAACGGGTATCCTCTTTGCTTGCTTTATCAGCTGATGATCTTTTGATTACCTTGGAAAATAAAGGGCTTATTGAGAAAGACATCAATGAATGTATCTATCGCTCAGACCTAAGCCGTACCTTTCCTCAAAATGTTTTAGATGAGACAGAAGAGTTGCTTCAGAAAGATACAAGCTGGGATGGTCGTCGAATTTTGAGCGACATATGGAGTATTGCTATTGATAGCAAAGATACAGAAGAGGTTGATGATGCAATTTCAGTTCACCAAGAAGATAACGGGAAAGTTTTGGGAATTCATATTGCAGATGTTGATGCTACAGTAAAAGAAGGAACGGCTCTTGATCGCAATGCTCAAAACCGTTTTGCTACTCTGTATTTTCCTGATGAAAGAATACCCGTTTTTCCCTCTTCTCTGGTACAAGAACGTTTGACTTTGAAGGAAGATAGTTTAAGGCCAACTGTTTCTGGTTTTTTCTATTTTGACCCCGAAGGAAAACTAAGTCGCTATCATTTTGAAAGAACTGCCCTAAAACTAGGGCAAAGATTAACCTATGAAGAGACAAATGATCCTAAATGGCAAGAGCATGAGCTTTTTTCCTGGCTGGAAAAAACAGCTATTTCTCTTAGAGAAGAACGTCTATCTCAAGGAGCTTTAGTGACAGATTTTCCCGATGTCAAAATTAAAGTAGAAAATGGGAATGTTGATATCAAAGTTTCCCGTTCCAATACCTCAGGACACTTAGTGGTTTCTGAGTGCATGATTTTGTTTAACGGAAAGTTTGGTGAAAATTTAAAAGAAAAAAACATTCCTGCTATTTTTCGAGGGCAAGCAAAGAGTGGCCAAAATATCGAAGAGTTGGATAAAGATGATCCTTTGTATCCTTTAAAAATTAGGTGGTCAATGGGAGCAGCCAGTTTGTCTTTGCAAGCTTTTAGTCATGCGACTTTAGGACTTAGCTCTTACACCCAAGCAACATCTCCTATCCGGCGATATAGTGATTTAGTTGTTCATAGGCAGTTCTTTTATTCTTCAGAAGAAGCACCATACTACGATTTACCCAATTTGCAAGCTAAATTAGCGATGTTTGAGCGTTCCGAGAAAACGATTAAAGTCACAGAAAGCGAGCGACGTAGTTTTTGGCTTTATAAGTATCTTAAACTGCAGAAAAATAGAGTTTTCCAGGGAATCATTAGTCGCCTTTTTGACAATAACCGTGTTATGGTCTTTATTCCTGAAATTTGGCAAGAATTTCCCTTTAAACTAGATAACCCTAGAGAAGCCAAGGAAGGAAATCTTATTTCCTTGAAAATACAAGGAGCTTCTCCTCGCAAGAGAAAGGCTCATTTCTCTATGGTTTCTTCTCTTAGTTCATCTGAAAAAGAAAGTTCTTCTCCTCCTATTTTGCAGGAGGCCAAATGAGAGGACTTTTGGGATTTTTTGTTTTATTTATTTTTATTATCCTACTATTTTTTCAGTTGCCAGATCAAAGCGAGGAAGCTCGCGAGCTAACTTTGTCTGTTGCTGGTTACTGTAGAGCGGGAAATGTCCAGAAGCTTATGGCTAATATGCATTTCTCTACTCTTCGAGAAGAGCCTTCTCAAGCCCCACTAGTTTTATCTTCCCGCAAAATAGATTCCCTTTGGTTATGGGAGATTGCTCAGCATGGATTTTGGGGGAAAGGAGAATCTTTGCTTGGGAAACTGGAAATCAAGCGACTATCGCAGTGGGCGCAAATTCCAGAAAGAAAGATATACGCCTTAGTTTATAAGAAAAGCTATATAGCTTTTGTTTCTAATCAAAATCCCTCTCAAAAGACTTTTTGGAAAATTTTAGCTTGTCATTTATCCCCTTGGCAAGGAGTTCAGGTTTTGCTTTCTGGGAGAGGAGAAGGAGGAATTTTTTTAGCTATAGAGAATGGCCGTATTTGGTTTCAAAAAGGAGAATATGTGGATTCTCTAGATATAGAAACATATTTTTCTCCTTAGGATGTTTTTTAGAAAGCTTTCGATAAAAAATTTTCTTGCATTATTAGCCTTGAAGTTCCTATAATTTAAAGTTTATTCGAGTCTGAAAAAAATTTAGGTGCGCATCTTCATTTTATAGATAAGATTGGTAGAGTGTTATGGCGAAAATAGATGCTTTTTTTAAACTAATGAGTGCTCAGGGGGCCTCTGATTTACATATGAGTTCTGGTAATCCTCCTGCTCTTCGGGTGCGAGGAGAATTAGAGCCGATTAAGTATAAGCAGTTATTGGATGACGAATTAAGAGACATACTCTACGAGATTTGTCCTGATCATAAAGTCAAAGCTTTTGAAGAAAGTGGAGATATTGATTTTTCCTACAGTATCGATCAAATAGGAAGATTTCGAGCCAACTTCTTTCGCCAAAACAATGGAATATCTGCGGTATTTCGACAAATCCCCAATGAAATATTAAGCGCAGACAAATTGGGTTTGCCTCCTGTAATCCGAAGATTTGCTAGTCTACCCAAAGGACTTATATTGGTAACAGGACCAACTGGAAGTGGTAAGTCTACTACTCTTGCTGCGATAGTAGATCAAGCAAATTCGACTAGAAAAGATCATATTATTACGATTGAAGATCCCATAGAATTTGTTCATCGCTCTAAAAAATGTATCGTTAATCACAGAGAAGTGGGACGAGATACCAATAGTTTTTCGAGTGCTTTACGGGGGGCTCTTCGAGAAGATCCTGACATTATTCTCGTAGGAGAAATGAGAGACTTAGAAACAATTTCTTTGGCTGTTGAAGCAGCGGCTACAGGCCACTTAGTTTTCGGAACTTTACATACTCAAAGTGCTGTCAAAACGATCGACCGTGTTATTGAGGTTTTTCCTGGTAACGTTCAAGAGCAAATCCGTAACACTTTGGCAGATTCTTTGCGAGGGGTTGTCTCACAAGTTCTCTTTAATCGTAAAGATAAAAGAGGCCGTATTTGTGCGTTAGAAATACTTGTTCATACTCCCGCCGTTGGATCTTTAATCCGAGAAAAAAAGAGCCATCAACTCGTTAATGTTATTCAAACAAATAAACGTCTTGGAATGTGTACTATGGATGATTCCATAGAAGATTTACTCAAAAGGCGTTTGATTACTGCCGAAGATGCCTTCGAAAAATCTTTCAATAAAGAGCTATTTGTTTCTTACTTAAAAGAAATACCTGAAGAGTACCAAGAGATGTTCAACAAATAAGTTTTGGAAATTCCAAAAAGCTAAAATTCGTACTGGGGAGAAATCCAAAATGCGTAGAAGCGAAATAGATCAAATCCTTACGCAACTTTTAGAGCGTTATGAAGATGTCTCTGATATCAACATTACAGTCGGAAAGCCTTTCCAAGTGGAAAGTGCTGGGCAACTAATTCCAGCAGAACTCTCTACTCCTATTTTGAGTATCACTCCTTTCCAAACCGAAATTTTTTCTTTAAATCTTATGCAAGGAAATCCGAAATTAGTCGGTACTCTTTTAGAAACGGGTTCTTGCGATTGTGCCTATCAAGTTCGTAATGGCTGTCGTTTTAGGGTGAATATATTTTCGCAACGAGGTAACCTTTCGATTGTTCTACGAAAGTTGAGCACTCATATTCCGACGATCAAGGAGATGAATCTTCCTCAAGTTTTCTACAAAATTCCAGAAGAGAAAAATGGACTTGTTTTAATTACTGGTTCTACTGGGAGTGGAAAGTCAACTAGTGCTGCTGCGATGCTAAGGCATTTAAATGAAACTAAAGCTATTCATGTGGTTACTTTGGAAGATCCTATTGAATATGAACATCCCCATGAGAAAGCCACTTTTAATCAAAGAGAATTAGGTATTGATTTTAACTCCTTTGCTACCGGTTTAAAGGCTGCTTTACGCCAAGCTCCCAAGGCTATACTAGTGGGAGAGATGAGAGATCGAGAAACTGTAGAAATTGCTTTAACGGCAGGAGAAACAGGACACGTTGTTTATAGTACTCTTCATACTATTGATGCAGGGCAAACCATTACCCGTATTGTTGGAATGTTTGATCGAGAAGAGGAAGAGCTAATTCGCTCTCGTCTGGCAGATAGTTTGCGCTGGGTTGTTTGTCAAAGACTTGTTCCCAAAGTAGGTGGTGGACGAGCAGGAGTTTTTGAAATTTTGACCAATACTCTTCGAACACGTGACCTTATTACTAACGGAGAATCAGAGGAAATAACCTTCTATGATGTCATTAGCCAAGGAGGAACCTATGGAATGAAAACCTTTGATCAAAATCTTTTGGAGCTTTTTGACAAAGATTTGATTTCCGAGGAAACTGCAAAAGCTTACTGCTCTCGTAAAAGTGTTATGATCCAAGGAGTCGATAGAATTAAGGCTGCGAAAGGAATTGCTACTTCAGACTTGGGAGACCTTAGTATGGAACATGCTGAGAAAGCCTCATCTTATGGAACTTCTTTGGAAGAACTAATGCCTCAAAGAAGATCTGGGGGAAATGTTAATACTAGTAAGCGGCCTTTTTCTCCTCGTCCTCGACCTAATACTGTTGAAAAAGATAATCCTGATCGTCATGCTACTAGTAGCCGTTTAAAGGTTATGAAAAGTAGCCCAGAGATACCGGGAAGAAACTCAGCAGAGAGTCCTAGCCGAAGACTTCTGCGAACAGATATGAAAGATTCTAGTCGAAGAATGCAATTAGGAGACCCTTCTCGTTCTGGTTCCACCGGAAGGTTTAAATTTTCTCGGGACAAACCAAAAGTGAGCGAGCAAAACGAAAGATCAGTTCCTCCTACTCCTTCTCCTTCTACTCCTGCTCCTTCTCCCCCTAAAAGAGAAGAGGGGCTTGATTTAGGGAGCTTACAAATGGAAGATGATAACTTGAATCAATAGGGAAATATTTTTTGGTGAAATAACAGGAGATTTACAGCGATGAGAAGAAACAATGGGATTTTAGATCTTCAGCTCAATGGCTGTAGTGACTTGGAAGTTTTGTTGTGTATGCAGCCTGCCTCGGCTCAGAATATTATAGACCCTTTACTAGATTTGTCTTGTAAAGTGTATATGGCAGAGTCGGTAGATGACGCCGTTTCTAAGCTTCAGTTTCACTCCTTTGATGTTGTGGTCGTCCAAGAAGGTTATAGCACAGAAATTATTAAGGTTATGGCCAACACTCCTATGTCGGTTCGTCGTAATATTTTCTTTGTATTAGTGGGGGAGAATGTTGAAACAAAAAACTTGATGCAGAGTTTTGCCTTGAGTACAAACTTAGTTGTGAACAGAGAGGACTTGCATATTTTTCATAAAATTTTACTGGAGAGTACTAGAGAAAATAATTTTTTTTTCCGCCCTATGGCTATAGCTTTGCAACAACTGGGGGAAAAGAGTCTAGGTCATTAAGGGAGGCAGTAAAAAATAATTTTTTTATTTTTTTGACTGTTTCTGTATAGGTACTTTTCTGCAATTTAAGAGAAAATCTCCTTAAACAAGAGGCATTGCCATGAACGATAATTTTTACGACGATGATATGGATGATTTTGATGACTTGGATGATTGGTTGAATGATCCAGATTTAGAAAGTTTGGAGAGAAGAGATATTCCTGAGAATCTACACTCTGTGTACTTGGAAGGTCCTTTTACTAATTGTATTTCTTGCGATAAGGATTTGATTTCTAGCCCTCAGCCTTACGAAATAGAGAAGGTGTTTAAGGGAAAAGAGGTTGTTTTTGAGTATGCGATTTGCCTTGACTGTGGGAAAAACTTAATGAAAGAGTTTTCTAAAGAGTCGAGTGCTGCTTCTGAAGAATATATGGTGAAGCACTATCAACCCTCTTCTGATTGGGAAGAGTGTCATTTGTGTCAATCTAGCAGTGAAGAGTTTTCTGAATACTCTGTAAGAGCTATGTGCCAAGGATCACAGATGCTTGCATTTATTGTTATATGTCACAAATGTATGGAAAAAATGCAAGAATTAATTTCGGAGCAAACCCGAAAAACAATGGGAGACTTTATTGAAAATAACTTCCCTGGAATTCCGGCGGAGTTTAACCCAGCTCCTTTATTAAAAGCCTAAAAAAATCAGAAATAAAAAAATAAGTTACATTCTATCAGATACTTGCAACTACTAAAACTATTGTTAAAAACTGGGAGTACATATGTCGGAAGATAATGTAAAGAAACTTCTACGACGAATCTATAAAGACCCTGAGTCTACTCAAAGATGGTTGGCTAGTCCTCTTGAAAAAAGCAAAGAGTGGGATTGTCAGCTAGATGCAGAGACTATTAGTACGGTTCGTTCAACGGTTCACTTTGTGGATCGGGAGCTAGAACAAGATAAAAGCGTCAATGAACGAATGATAAAAAAAATTAACGAAGCCTCACGTCACGGCATTTTTTCTTTTTATGTGACTTTGGGCGTCAATATTTCATCATTTATCATTGGGATTGTTATTTTCAGCATGGGAACATACGCTTTCTTTGTTGATCGAGGAGTTCTTGGGTTTTTCTTTTGTGTTATTGGAATTGCTCAAATAGCCTATTTTCTAGTGGTTAAACCCCTTCAAAAAATGAACGAAAATATTGGTGACTTGGTGCAAATGGAAGTTGCGATTGGAAGCTGGCTAAATGAAATGAGCTACTGGCAGTCTTTCGTTCGCAATAGTTCTCTAGAGGAACGGCAAATCATAGCTCAAACTATGCGCGATGCAGCTAAATGGGCCATCATGTTAATTGAAGATTACAGTCACTCTAATCGTCAAAAAGCGGCAGACTCTAATCAGTACTCCGACCTGATGTCCAAGGCAAATTCCATGCTTAATAAAATGCGCCAGCGACCTTCGGAGGAGAAAAACGAGAAACTTCTCTCTGTCGAAAAGAAAGAAGCTCCCTCGCAAGAGAAAGCCAATGAACCTGTCGACAGCCAGGAAAAAAAAGCTGAAGAAAGCGCTGATAAAACCAACTCCTAAATTTGGCAGATTCCCTGCCTTAAGCTCGCTTGTGGCCCAATATTCTTGGGCCACAAATTTTGGCTAGACTCTATGATAGATTTTTTAATCCCCGTTATTCTAACCTCTATTCCCTGGTTTTGCCTTTACCGAAAAGAGCGGGGGAAAAGAATTCAGGCAGAGGAAACTCTGCGCGCAAGTAATGTAGGCAGGTCCCATTCCGAAATACAAATTGAATATGCTCAAGAAGGCTTTCAATTACCTACCGAATTTACTCTCCAGGAAAAAAAAGAACGACGTAACAGTACCATTGGCCGTTTAACAATAGAGAAACAAGACTACTTCGTAAAGTATTTAATCGATGGAAAAAAAACCTCGGCTATACTGCAAAATCTTTACCGCAAAAAAAAGTTCATCGAAGAGCTTAGTTTCCCCAAAATCTATTTTATTTCAACCCGACAAGAATGCTACGTAACGGAGTATTTAACAGGGACAACTATCAACGAAAGAATAGAAAAAAATACCTGGAAAAGCGAAGCACAAAAAGACTACGCTGCTTATTGCTACACCAAATTTGTCGCCCAAGCTCACAAAAAAAACTATTGCTTAAGCGATATGAATTGGAAAAACGTTATCTTTGATTCAGAAACTCTTTCGATTCGAGTTGTCGACCCAGATATGTTTTCCACAGTCAATGAACTCAACGACACCAACCACTTTGCTTACACCTATGGGACTATCGTTTTCCTCTCGGCAGGCTTTTTCCGCAAGGTAGACCCCGATTATTACTTCAGCACCTACGATGAAGCTCAAAGCGTTGCCCTCATGCTCGATAATCTCTACAACGGAAGCACCCTCTTCAGCCGCTATTTAGAAGAAAGCCACACCAAAGGACTCACCGTCGCCGCAATAGAAGAAAGACACAAACCCCAAGTGATCCAATACCAAATGCTCAAAGAAGGCTTTTGCCCCAAAGACAGGATCGCTCTTCTCCCTAAACCCTTACGCGAACCCGTACGCCGATTAATCACCCAAGGAGTGGATGCTCACATCGCCGTCGGAGAGTTAGCGGAGATTTTGGAGCAGATTACCTATCCTTATGAGAAGGGGTAATCTGCTCAGGGTGATAGCTATTTGATTGCTGCTTTTGAAATAAGAAAAATCTTACATGGGTCTTTAATAGACGTTGCGGACGCCCACAAGGGCACGAGTGTCAACTTAAGGGCGCAAGTTTTTGGAAATATAGTTCTTGTAGCATATGTTAAACCTGGCTTAGGTATATGTTTCAGCGTGTCCCCCCTCAGCTCGTTCCTCGCTTCTCCCCCAAAGGGGAGATAATAAGGGTTTGTCTGTATTCGCAAGGAACGGGTTTGCGTATTCTTTTTTCGTATGTCTCTAGCCCTAGAAAATGGGATTATACGCCTACAAATACATTTCAAATCCTTGAAAACCCTTTTTGTTTCCCCTTTGGAGGGCTGAGTGGGATAGGTTTTTGTTTTTGGCCTGAAAGGTATATACAACCTAGCCCAGGGCAACGCCCTGGGAATTATAGGATTAACACAAACGTAGCCCTGAAGGGGCGGAATAAATTAAAATATTTCGCCCCTTCAGGGCTGGGGATATTGATGTTCAAATATTCCCAGGGCGTTGCCCCAAAGCCATTAAGTTAAGGAATAATCAGTAATAAAAAAGGATAGAAGGCGATTTCTCGTTTCTACGCCTTACAGCATGGCA